>NZ_CABHOU010000001.1 GCF_902168175.1 uncultured Chitinophaga sp.
CTGGGAACATCCTTCGCGATAAGGGCATGGCCGCATACTCCTTATATACAGGTTGCACTGGTTAAAGGTAGTGTGAGGGTGACGGGCTACAATGGCACTTTGAAAGAAACGCTGGTCCCAGGCGACCTGCTGACCTTTACCAAAACTGAACAAACGATGGCTAAAATAGCTAACGGGGTCGGGGAAGACAGGTACAAATGGACGGAAGGAAAGATCGTATTATCTAATACCCGCATGACCGAAGCCCTGGAACAATTAGAGCAACTGTATGGGGTTACCATCCGATACGATAACAGGCAAACCGATAACCGTAAGCTAACCGGTAAGTTTAACCGCGAAGGATTTGATATAGTACTGCAAAACCTGCTATTCGCCGCCGATATGACCTATACCAAGAAAGACGGCATTTATTATATATCTCAACAACAAAAGTAAAAAGGTAAGGCGCTGTCTTGACCACAACGCCTTACAGGCACACTTTTAAAAGTATCACCTTAAATCAAACTTAAAATTATGCGCATTTGGCAAAAAAACCAAAATTGGAGTTACAGCAGCGTAGTAAACTTTCTGATGATCTGCCTCTTCGGGCCCGGACTGATCACGACCGTACGGGCTCAAAATCCGCCTTACGCGGCTATTACAGAGAAAATCGCCATCACTTACAAATCAGCCACGGCCGCCCGCCTGCTCAAAGACCTGGATCATCAAACGAGCTATGATTTTATTTACCAGGAAGAAGTATTTAAAAAGATACCCCTGGCCGGGCTCCCATTTAGCAACACCACCCTGGGTAATGCACTGGTGTACCTGAACAAAGAAGCCGGACTGGCTTTTTCGATGAACAACAAAACAATTGCCGTTAAGCAGGCAAATAACCAGGCAGCTCCGAAGAGGGCGCCCGGCAAAATAACCGGCAAAATTATCGATGAAGAAAACGGGCAGATAATTATTGGCGCCACTATACGAATTGCTAACCGGGGTATCACCTCCGGTATAGACGGTAGTTTCAGCCTTCCTTTACCGCAGGGAAGTTATACTGCGATAATTAGTTCCGTGGGCTATAGTACAAAGGAAGTGAGTGAGATTACCGTGCAGAATGATGAAATTTCAACACTCAATGTTACGCTGAAAAGAGGGAAAGGACAATTGGCAGGTATAGTAGTAAGGTCCTCCGCCAAAAAAGAAAGCGTCAATGCCTTGCTCGCCCGCCAGAAGAATGCAGCGGAAGTAAGTAATGGCATTAGTGCCGAAGAAATGGGCCGCACACCAGATAAGAATATAGGTGAAAGTTTAAAAAGGATCAGCGGGGTTAGCACGGTAGAAAACAAATTTGTAATCGTGCGCGGTATCGGCGAGCGTTATAACGCCGCGGTACTCGATGGTGTGGTGTTACCCAGTACAGAAGCGCAAACCAGGAGCTTTTCCTTTGATCTTATCCCTTCGAGCCTTGTAGATAATGTGATCGTTAGTAAAACGGTAACGCCTGATATGAACGCCAGTTTCGGCGGTGGACTGGTACAAATCAACACCAAGGATATTCCTTTACAGAATTTCACGACCATTGCCGCCGGCACTTCCTATAACGACCAAAGCACCGGGAAAGACTTTTTAAGCCATAAACGGGGCCAGTATGATTACCTGGGCATCAGCGATAAACAGCGGAAATTTCCCGACAATGTGTACGTTACAGACCGCACTGTAGCGCCTAACACTGCTTTGAGCAATGAGGAATACCAACAAAAAGTACTCGCACAGAGTAAACGGTTTACTAACGACAATTTTACCGTGTATAAATATAAAGCAGCCCCCTCACAAAACTACCAGTTTACGATGGGACGCTTATGGAAGTTGGACACAACTGGTAATAAGCTGGGATTTACAGGTTCGTTAAGTTACCGTAACAGCCAGGAGACAAACGTGTTTGACCAGCAAAGACGGGGCGACTGGCTGTACGCATCGAATAACCACGGTGCCAGTTACCGGTTTAACACCACCATCGGCTCCTTAATCAATGTTGGTTTACAGGTAGGTAAAAACCGCTTTAGCTTCCGGAATACCTTTACGCATTTATACGATAATACACTGGTAAGAACGATCGGTTATGATGCTGATAATGGTCCCGACCAGTTTGCGCAAGGTTTACCTCCCGGCCGTATACAGGAAACAGACGACCCAACCTATACCACCCTGCTGCAAAATAAGCTGAGCGGGCAACACCAGCTTGGCAAACTGGGGCTGGAATGGAACATTGCACGCACTGGTGTAGACAGGAAAGAAAAAGATCTTTCGATAGCCACCCAGGGCATTTATCTGATCGGTAAAACGTACGAATATTTTTACATCACCTCGCGGGAAGGCGAACCTCGTATTAATCCTTCCTCCCGCCATAACTACCAAAATAAAGAAAACCATTATTCCTGGGGCCTGGATGGCAACCTGCCATTTTCAGTAGGAAGCATGCATAATACAATGAAGATGGGTTACTTCGGCACCCGCAGAAATGCTTCGTTCGACTGGCAGATAGCTGCACTTAGCGGATCTAACTGGCTTCCGGACAGTTTACGGTACGTTCAGGTGAGTGAAATGGCTAATCCTGCTAATTTCGGCCCTAACGGCTACAATTATAATGTAGCCGCCTTTTTCGTTGACAGCTACGAGGGGAAAAGCACCACGGAGGCAGCGTACCTGATGTTCGACAGTAGGCTGTTACAGCAATTGCGCCTGGTATGGGGCGTGAGGGCCGAATACTATAAATATACGGAAATCAAAAACGGCCGTAACCAACCCGGCGATCCAAAAGACTTCCACATTCCCCGGGATAAAGACTGGCAGTGGTTACCCTCCGCTAATCTTACCTACAGCCCCCTTAGCCAGTTGAATATACGGGCTGCTTTTTCCAGCAGCGTAATACGGCCCGAACTCATGGATAACAGCCAGTTCTTTAAATACAACCCTTTCCTGGGCGCGCCCTTTGGTAACCAGGGCCTGGCCAGCACGCGCATTAACAGCTATGATGTTAAAGCAGAATGGTTTCCGGGTGCCGGAGAGTTACTTTCTGCAGGCGCCTTCTACAAAGAATTCGACAAGCCCATAGAACTCGATTTTATACAGGTAAACGGGAACATCAATTACTACCAGCGAAATGCAAGCAATGCCAAAGTACATGGCCTTGAATTCGAGCTGCGAAAAAACATGGGATTTATTTCGGCTAATAGTCAGCTGTTAAACAACATTACTGCCTACGGTAACCTGACGTTACAAAAGTCGAGCGTACTGGCTACTTACCGGATCAAAAATCCAGCTCCGGGGGCTACCAACGATATCGACGTGGCGGTAAAACAATCGCGCACCATGTATGGTCAATCGCCCTACCTGGTGAATGCAGGTATTCAGTACCTGGGCGAACGTTTAAGCCTTAACGTAGTATACAACAAGTCGGGACTGAAGACCTACATCGTAAGTTCGCTGCTGCACCAGATAGAATACGAGGCGCCACGTGAACAGGTTGATGCCCAGGTAAGCTATAAAATGTTCAGGAAAAAACTGGAAGTAAAACTCAATGCAGGCAACCTGTTGAACAGCGTTTCTATGTTCTTTGCCAACACAGGCAGCTATGAAATTAACCCTGATCGGGGCAATAGTAACGATCCCAGTGATGCTTACAGACTTAAGGATGGGTTTAGCAACAACTACGAAAACGGCGACCAGATCAGGTTCCGTCAGAAGTTCGGCCGCACGTACAGCACCACACTTACTTACACATTTTAATCAATGCAAACATTTGAAGTCATGAAACATCGCATCTATACTCTTCTTATTTTAAGCGCATCGTTGCTATGGGCCGCCTGTTCCAAGCCCGAAATAGTAAGCACTTCCCCACGGGTAGTGCAGGTATTGGTACAGGGTAGCTCCAC
>NZ_CABHOU010000002.1 GCF_902168175.1 uncultured Chitinophaga sp.
ATTTTGAAACTTTTTGTAACCGGGGTGCTAATGTTTTGCCCAAAAGGCAGCTTAGCCAGTTGTTACGGGTCCTTATCAACAACTGTCCGCGGTTTAGTGTCCAAACACAACGTGTTATGCGATTATCAACCATTTTATTGTTTGCATTTTTTATGCAGGCCAGCGCCAGCAGTTATTCGCAAACCATTACTTACAGCTGCAAGAACGAATCGCTCGAGAATGTTTTTAAAGCCATTAAACAGCAAACGGGCTACCTGGTATTTTATGACCAGGCGGTGGTAAGCGGTATGAGAAAAGTGAGCGTGGAAGCCAAAGCGCAGCCGCTGGAAGGTTTTGTACGCGAAGTAATTAAGGGGATGCCTTTAACTTATGCCTTCGAGAACAAAACCATCATCATCAGTAAAAAAACTACCCTGGCACAACTGCTGGACGAGGTGCCGCCCGCACCTCAGCAGGTATCGGGGTTTGTGAAAGATGAAAAGGGTTACCCCGTGGCAGAAGTGGTGGTGGTGATGTTACCGCAAAACCGGTATGCCGTTACCAATAAAGAAGGATATTTCATTTTTGATGTGGTGAACCCGGGTGAATACACCCTGCAGTTCTCGCATATCAGCTACCAGAAGATGTCGCAGAAGATCACGCTGGGCGAAGAGGCTTACAATGCTACGTTTACCATCAAGGGTGGGGTAGACCTGGAAGGGGTGACTATCAGCACGGGTTACCAAAAGATCGATCCTACTAAAGTAACGGGTGCTGTAGCACTGATCACCGCCCGGGACATTGCCGCCAGCCCTGCTATCAATATCATGGAGCGCCTGGAAGGTAAAGTGGCCGGTGTATACTTCGATGTGCGTAACAACAGGATACAGGTACGAGGCGTAAATAACTTAAATCTTGAAGGTACGCCGCCGCTTATCGTTATAGATGGTTTTCCGGCCATAGACCAGAACCTGATGAGCAATCCTGGCACTGGCCAGTCTGGTACCACGGGGGCTACCAACAATACCATTCTGAATTCTTTTAACCCAGCCGATATCGAGAGTATTTCTTTTTTGAAAGATGCGGCTGCTGCTGCTATCTGGGGTTCCAGGGCAGCTAACGGTGTAATTGTTATTGAAACGAAGAAAGGAAAAAAGGGCGCCAGCTCACTGGTATTCGGTTCTGCGCTCAGTGTTTCTTCTCCTGCCGACCTTTCCCGCCTGGACGTGATGAACAGTGCGCAATATATCGACCTGGAGCAGGAAATGTTCGATAAGAACTTCTTTCCAAACCCCAACGATCACTGGCGTTATCCTGAAGTGAGCGACGCAGTGAACCTGATGTTCAACGCGCAGAGCGGTAAGATCAGTGCAGCCGAAAGAGATGCGAAGCTGGCGGAATTGTCGCTCCGCAATAACAGGGGGCAACTGGAGCAATACATGCTGCAGAAAGCCATCACACAACAATATAACCTGTCTGTTTCAGGTGCCGGTGAAAACAGCACCTATTATATTTCCGGCAACTATTCCAAAGACCGCCCGGTGTTTAAGAACAACAGCGCTGAAAAGTACTTCCTGAACGCAAACATCACCAACGATCTGTTTAACAAGCGTGTGAAATTGTCTACCGCATTAACGCAGGGCTTTTCCAACAGCAAGGTAAACAACGCGGCTATCCGCTCGTTAAGCCAGGGTAATTATGGCCTCAGGCCTTATGATCAGCTGGTTGATGCTTCGGGCAATTCAGTAGACCGTTATATCGCTTTCAAAAAAAGTACGTCCGACAGTCTGGCTAACCTGGGTTACCTGCCCTGGTCGTACAATGGCATTAACGAACTTGATTTGAACAATACTTTGTACACCAGGAACGAAACCAGGATCACTTCGCAGGTAACGGTGAAGGCCACAGACTGGCTGGATGTAGCCGTATCCGGCATGTACCAGCGTAACAGCGCCAATATGAAAAACCTGGCGGATGTGGAAAGCTATGAAACCCGCGATATGGTCAATACCGGTACCGTTTTTCTCACCCAACTGCCAACTTATGGTGTGCCTATGGGAGGGATACTTAAAACCACCAACTCTACCAGCGAAGACAAATCACTGCGGTTCCAGGTGAATATCAACAAAACATTTGGTCAACACCAGGTAACGTTTATAGCGGGCAGTGAGATCAGGGAAACGAATGTTACAGGCGAGGCCAGGATACGTTATGGGTTTGATAAAGACGCCTCTTCCGGCATACCCGTAAACCCGATGGTGCCTTACCGTACTATATACGGCTACTCCCGCACGCTGCCTTCGCCCAACGAAGCCGTAATGGTAGACCGGAAACGTTATTTATCCTATTACGGAAATGGCAGCTACGACTACAAAGGCAAGTACCACGCCACCGCCAGTATCCGTTACGACGATTACAGCATGCTCGGCATGGACCGCAGCAACCGCGCATTGCCGTTATGGTCGGCCGGTGCAAAGTGGGATATCAACAAAGAAGATTTCATGAGCAATGTGAGCTGGCTGGATGTGCTGGCCCTGCGCGGCAGTTATGGCATCGCAGGAAGCATCCCCGCCAGCGGCTCCAACTATACTTTATACAGCACCATCGCTATCGATCCCATCACGCAACTGCCTTACGGTACCGTGGGCCTGCCGGGCAACCGCGGTTTGAGATGGGAAACGTCCAAAACACAAAACCTGGGGGTAGATGCGGCTTTCTTTGCAAGCAGGCTTACCCTTACACTCGATGTGTACAGGAAGAAGTCTGAAGGCATCCTGTACGCATTCCCCATCAATCCGGTGTATGGATGGCAGGACCTGGCCTACAATACGGCTAATATGAAATCGCATGGCGTGGAAGTATCTATTGGCGGCGAAGCAGTGCGTACGCGCAACTGGACATGGAGCAACAACTTTAACCTTGCTTACAACACCAATAAAGTTACCGACAGCCGTTTCCCGAAAAGTATGCTGGTAGAAAACAGGGGCGCTTTCGTGAAAGGCTATGCCGCTGATAATATGTGGGTGTACCGTTGGGCGGGCCTTGATAACCAGGGCCAGTCGCAGATATATACTGCTGACGGTAAGATCATTACCTCTGATATTCCTTCTTATGAGTTAAGTGCAGATGACCTGAAATCAGTAGGCCGCAGAACACCTCCGTTTACGGGTGGTTACAGTCCCACTATCCGTTATAAAAACCTGAGCCTCTCCGCCAGGGCCGTTATTTACCTTGGGCATGTGGTGGCTATGAACCCGATTACCACGAGCTCTTATCCGAACGGCGGTTTCTACCAGGGCTTTTTAACGAGCAATAAAGCTTTGGCCGACCGTTGGCGTCAGCCGGGCGATGAAGCCACTACGAATGTTCCCGGTCTTAGCGGCATCAATTTCGAAAGCATTGAACGCTACATCAATTCGGACCTGAACGTAATAGAAGGCGATAACATCAGGTTACAGCAGTTAACACTGAACTATACGCTGAATGCTGCGGCAATTCGCAGTCTGCGCATAGTGAAGTCGCTCACAATGGGTGCCACCGTGGGTAACCTGGGGCTCATCTGGAAAAAGAACAGGGAAGGGGTTGATCCTGATTACATGTTCGCCGGTGCTTACAGCAGCTTACGCCCTGCAACAACTTACACGTTCAACGTAAATGTTTCATTTTAATTAAACATTGATCATGAAGAAACTCATATATATAGCTTTGGCAGGTGCCGCCTTATTCGGCAGCACCGGTTGCCGTAAGTATGTGGAGATAGACCAGGTGGGCAAACGTACTTTGCATTATACCAGCGATTACCAGAACATACTCAATAATATAGATGCGGTGGAACAGTCTTATTACTATTCCACCCTGGCCAGCGATGAAATGAGCGTGTACGACGATATGTACGCTAATGCTATGAGCGACCAGGAGAAAAGTGTTTACCGCTGGGCTGCCGATTTGTTCGGTGACACTAATGATACCGACTGGGACGCTTTGTACAAGAGCATTTTTATGTTTAACCAGGTGGCCGACGAAGTAATGGACAGTGATGGGGGAACAGACAAACAGAAGCGCAGCATCCGTGCAGCAGCACAGGTACATCGTGCATACGCTTACTGGGTGCTGGTGAATACGTACGCCAAACAGTACGACGCCACCACTGCAGCTACTGATCCCGGTGTGCCAATGTTGTTACAACCCGTGTTTTTTGTCAACCTGAAGCGCGCTACAGTAGAACAGGTATATACCCAGATTAAAAAAGACCTGACAGAAGCAATAGCCGATTTACCGGCCACTTCGCAGTTCAATACTTTCCCTTCACAGGCCGCTGCCTTTGCCGTACTGGCGCGCACTTGCCTGCAAATGGGCGCGTATGCCGATGCCGGCCGTTTCGCTGACAGTGCGTTGCTGCGCAAAAATGGCCTGCTCGATCTCAATGATCACATTTCCGATCCGTTTACCTTGCCAGCAAGGTTTAATGACCCGGAGCTGATTTTCTCCAAAAGCCTTAACGGTGTTGGTGTGTTGGCATTGAGCCAGGAAACGATCGACCTGTTCGACGCGAATGACCTGCGTTACGAGCTGTTTACGGCAGATGGACAGGAAGTATTTTTCAGGCCCTTTAATGGTCGCACTTATTTCCGCTATCTGCGTACGTTTGGTACCACGGGTTATGTGTTGCAGATCGGACTGAACGTGCCCGAAATGATGCTGATCAAAGCAGAAAGCCTGGCCAGGGCAAACAATGGCGGCGATGCAGTAGACATACTCAACACCCTTCGCCAGAAACGTTTCCGGGCCGCAGATTATGTTGCCCTTAGTGCCACAACGGCTGATGAGGCGCTAGACCTGGTAATCGAAGAGAGGAGGAGAGAGCTGCTCGGCGGTGGCATACGCTGGTTCGATCAGAAAAGGTTGAACAAAGAACCGCACTTCGCGAAAACAGTGACCAGGCAATTGCTTGGCGAAACATACACACTTGCGCCTAACAGTAATCGCTACGTGTTTCCAATTGGCAGCAAGTACATTTTATTAAACCCGGAAATAGAACAAAACCCGCGATAAACTAAACCAGGCTTAAATAATCCAATTTTTTATGTTGAAACGTAAGATGCAGATCTTCGCTTCTGTGGCTTCCTGCGCCCTAATTATGACCGCAGGTAATGCCCAGGCGCAGTTCTGGAAGAAGAAGAAGGTTACGCCACCGCCAGTTGCGGCAGCGGATACGACCAAAAAGAAAGATGCGCCGAAATTGAAACCTTATGAGGAAGTGTTGAAAGACGCGAAGGCCAGTAAAGGTTTTTTAACCGTGCATACAAAGGATGATAAATACTACTTTGAAGTTCCAAACACCCTGCTGGGCCGCGATATTCTTGTGGTAAGCCGTATATCCAAAGCTTCGGTTGAAATGCGTAACGGCGCCGCTGGTTACGCCGGCGACCAGATCGGTGAAACGGTCTATCGTTTTGAAAAAGGCCCGAAGGATAAGGTGTTCCTGCGCCGTATTTCTTTTATCGAATACGCGGCCGACAGCACCCGTTCTATGTACAACAGCGTACAGAAAAACGGCGTGCAGGCTATTGCAGCGGTATACCCGGTACTGGCTTATTCGAAAGACAGCTCTTCCTCGGTATTTGAGGCCACTGAACTGCTGAACAGCGATAACGAGATTATCTGGTTCCAGCGGAAAGCGTTTAAAGAACGTGCCGGCATGGGGTCGCAAATAAACGAGGCCAGCTATCTTAACTATGTGCGTACCTTTCCCACTAACATCGAAGTAAATGCCGTAAAAAGCTACACGCCTGGCTTAAATCCATCGGGCCCCAGTTACACCGTGGAGCTAAATGCCTCGATGATGCTCCTGCCCGAAAAACCTATGCAGGCGCGTTATGCCGACCCGCGTGTCGGATACTTTGCCGTTGGGCACCGCGACTTCGAAATTCATCCGCAAGGCGTGGAAGATGCTGTGTATATCCGTCGCTGGAGGCTGGAGCCTAAGCCGGAGGACATGGAGAAATACAAACGCGGCGAACTCGTAGAACCGGTAAAACCCATCGTGTTTTATATCGATCCTACTACACCGGAAAAATGGATACCGTACCTGATCGACGGTGTAAACGACTGGAAAGTAGCCTTCGAGCGTGCTGGTTTTAAAAATGCCATCTACGCCCGCAGAGCGCCTACTAAAGAAGAAGACAGCACCTGGAGTATTGACGATGCGCGCCACTCGGCCATCGTTTACAGGCCTTCTGTAGTGGCCAATGCTATGGGGCCCAACGTGGCCGATCCCCGCAGCGGTGAGATACTAGAAAGCCACATTTTCTGGTACCATAATGTAATGCAACTGCTGCAAAAGTGGTACATGCTGCAGGCCGGTGCGGTAGATCCCCGTGCCCGTAAAGCGGTATTCGACGATGCGCTGATGGGTAATCTTATCCGTTTTGTTTCCTCACATGAAGTAGGTCACACACTTGGGTTGCTGCATAACTATGGCGCCAGCTCCACCGTGCCGGTAGAGAAACTGCGCGATAAAGCCTGGGTGGAGAAATACGGTCATACGCCATCTATCATGGACTATGCACGCTTTAATTATGTAGCCCAGCCTGAAGATAATATTGGTGATGCAGGTATTATGCCGCGTATTAACGACTATGATAAATGGGCTATTGAATGGGGCTACCGCCTGTTCCCCGAGTTTAAATCGGCGGATGAAGAACGTCATACCGTTGCTAAGTGGGCATCAGACAGTGCTGCTAACCCGCGCCTGTGGTTCGGTTATGAAATGGACCAGCACGATCCCCGCGCGCAGAGCGAAGACCTGGGCGACGATGCGATGTTAGCCAGTACTTATGGTATCAAAAACCTGAAAAGGATCGTACCGCAACTGGTGAAATGGACCGCCAATCCTGATAAGGATTATATGGAACTGAAGAATACCTACGTGCAATTATACCAGCAATATTACCGCTACATAGGACACGTGGCAAAGAATATCGGGGGCATTTATACTACCGAAAAACTATATTCCCAACCTGGCCCGGTGTACGTAACTGTGCCTTATGCGAAACAGAAATCGGCCATGAAATTCATGAACGACGAGGTGTTTAAAACGCCGATGTGGTTAAACGAGCCAACGATTACAGACAAGCTGCCCATGAACTTCGCCATAGAACTGGCTGGTCTGCAGCGCGAAGTGGTTGACGGGTTGATTACGCAGCAGCGTATGAGTAAGCTGATTAATGCGGAGGTGCAGGCGAACGGAAAAGTGAAAACGTACACTCTGCACGAGTTCTTTGCTGACCTGAACAAAGGCATTTTTACAGAGGTATACAGTGGTAAAAACGTAGACGTTTACAGGCGCACCCTGCAACAGTTGTATGTTACCCGTTTATTGTTCCTGGCCAACCTGGCAGATAACCCGGGTTTGATGATGGGTGATTATGCATTCCAGATTTATATTTCTGATGTTCCCGGTACTTTAAAAGATAACCTGCGCCAGTTGCGCCAGGTGATGAGGAAGGCCGTGCAAAACGGAGGGCTGGATGCGGCTACCCGTATTCACCTGAACGATATGGATGACAAGATCGGCGGCATCTTCGAGAAAAGAGTGATGCAGCCCTACGAAATAAAATAGGTTATTCTCATAAAAAAAGTAAATAACGCGGGGTACTGTTTAGTCCTGGCCTATAGATTTTGGTTGTAGTCCCTTGCTTTAAAGCAGGGGACTTTTTTATAAAACCGGGATACTTACCAGTCCCGGCACTTGAAAACCAATCTTCCGCCGCAACACAGCAGTACTTTTTTTATGGGGCAAAGTCCGGCGACCTCAACTACCCGTTTTCTTGCATGGAATCATTTTTGTTAGTCCATAGGGAAAAATAATCTCATGGCACAGGAAGAAGCTCCCAAATCAGTTCCCGCCGCAGGCAATGCCAGCAATCCGGCTCCATTCAGCAGTGAAAACAGGCCGGGAAAAGGTATGCTGGACAAAAAAGCGGAGAAATACATGCGCGAGGGCGCCAACCTGGTAGATATGCCAGATGCGGAGGAAGACCAGGAAGCCATAGACGAAAAAGAGGAAGGGAGATAAAACGAACGCCTGTGACGAGCTACCGTAAGAAGGACTTCCCACGTGGCCACATCCCCAAATACCCCAAAACGGTGCATTACCGGGAGAGGGCGTTTTATGGTCGGTAGTAATTGACCCGTTCTTCCCGCCAAATTACCATTTTCCCGAACCGATTTAGCATTATAGCCACTTTTGAGTATGTTTATGCGCAGAATACAGCTATTTCCCGCTATTGGCGAACACTACTATACATAATGAACAAGCATTGCTGCGGCTGGTAGCCGAGGGCGATGAAACCAGTTTTGGGGAGCTGTACCGTCATTATTATCCACGGTTAAAGCCATATATTTCCCGCAACGCCGCCTCTGAAGTACAGGCCGAGGAAATTATCCAGGAAACGTTTATTCGCCTGTGGCTGAACCGGGAAAAGCTGCCTGAGATAGCAAACTTTAATGCCTGGCTGTTTAAGGTAGCATCCCGCGAATTTTTAACGGCGCTGCGCAAACAGGTGAATTATGAGGAAAAGGTAGGCACGCTGCAGCATACACCGGCCGCTGGTCCCATTTCGCCATTTGAACAGTTGCATGTAAGGGAAATTAAGGCCCTGGTAAAGGAAGCCGTGGAACAACTGCCGGAACAGCGCCGCCGCGTGTTTAAAATGAGCCGCGAACAGGGGCTAAAGGTGAACGAAATAGCCGAACAGCTGTCTATATCGCCGCAAACAGTGAAAAATATGCTCAGCACTTCGCTGAAACAAATACGTGAACACCTCGCCTCGGCAGGACATCCATACCTGCTGCTTTATCTATTGTTAAAAATCCTTTAAAAAAATTCCTCAACGGATAGTACCAATTGCTTTTTCGGCCTTCTTACAGGCAGGAAAGACAAATAATGCTTTGCCTGCGTACCGACATTCATGGAAAAACAACGATTTAACTACCTGCTGGAACAATACCTTAATAATCGCCTTTCCCCGGAAGAAGGCGGGGAGCTGCTCCGTACGGTCAATACCGACGACGACGCCTGGCTCGTAGAGAACATAGCGGAAATGATGGAGCTGGAAGCCGCCACCCCGGCCGAAGTAAGCGGCCCGTTAATGGAAGCCAACATCGCCAGTGTGCTTGGAATTGATAAATCCGGCAGCCGCCGAATCAGTATTTTCCGCCGTTACCGCTGGGCCGCGGCTGCCGCCCTGTTATTACTGGCCGCCGGTACCTGGATGCTGGTAAAGGAAAACCCATCTTCACAAAAGGTAGTGGTGGTAACACCCTTGCTGGACTTAATGCCTGCGCGGAATAAGGCCACACTCACCCTGGCCGATGGCTCCATGGTAACACTGGATAAAGATAGCAGCCGTACCATCAGGCAAGGCGCCACAGCCGTTAAGCAGCAGGGAGGACAATTGATTTATGAGAACAGCACCGCTCCGCAGGAAGTAGCCTACAATACCCTCTCCACCTCGCACGGCAGCCAGTTTCGCGCCACGCTGCCCGACGGCAGCCAGGTTTGGCTGAATGCAGGATCGTCCATTACTTACCCCACTGCCTTTACGGGCAACGAACGTAAGGTGGAAGTGAAGGGCGAAGTATATATGGACGTTGTGCAAAATGCACAGATGCCGTTTAAGGTAACCACAGCGGGTATGGAAGTGGTCGTACTGGGTACCGCTTTTAATATCAATGCCTACGAAGATGAGCCAGGCATTAACACCACACTGGTAAATGGAAGTATAAAAATCAACGCCGGCGGACAGTCGCAAATACTGCAACCCCGCCAGCAGGCCAACATACTGAACGGGAACATCACCTTAAACAGCAAGGCAGATGTGGGCGAAGCCACAGCCTGGAAAAACGGTGTATTCTCTTTTAAAGACGCCGATCTTAAAGCCGTCATGCGCCAATTATCGCGCTGGTACGATGTAACAGTTATTTACGAGGGTAATATCCCATACCGGGTATTCCGGGGCGAAATAGGCCGCGACCTTTCGCTGCACCAGGTATTAAAAGGCCTGGGTAATATGGGCGTAAACTTTAGAATAGAAGAAGGGCGCAGACTTATTGTAACGCCATAAACAGTCGGGGGAAACGATTTTTATTAATAACCAGCTATTAATCAACCAAAATGGGTAGTCAGTAAGCGAAGGAACATCATTCTGGTCCAAATAAAAAACCGGGGCGATTGGACCCGCACCGGTTTATAACGTCCGGATCAGCAGCAAACAACAATCCTCTTAACTATTATTGAATCACTTCAATCCAAACACTGCAAATCTATGCAATGGAATTGTAATGGTAAGGCCCTTTTTATGCCTGGGCGCCAATCAACCAACAAAGAAAATTACCGGCGAAGAAAAATTGCGCTAATTATGAGATTAACGGTTATGCTGATCATAGCAGCCTGTTTAAAAGTAACCGCCGGCACCTATGCCCAGTCGGTAACCTTTAAGGGCGAGCGTGTAGCACTGGAAGATGTGTTTTCCGTTGTGAAAGAACAAACGGGATACGTATTTTTTTATGAGGGAGGGAGTATGCGTGTTGCCCGTCCGGTAAGCATTGATGTAAACAACCTTAAACTCCAGGCTTTCCTCGACGAAGTGCTGAAAGACCAGCCGCTGGATTACACGATTGAGAACAAAACCATCTTTATTAAAAAGAAAGCGGCCATCCCTTATGTAACCGCACAGGACCCGCAGATCGTGGTGTCGGGCAGGCTGGTGCATGGAGCAACAGGGGAGGCGCTGATCGGTGCTACGGTGAATGTGGTAGGCACAAAACAGTTTGTAGCGGCGAACGAGCAGGGTGACTTTAAGATCAGGGCGAAAGTGGGGGATGTGTTGTTGATCCGTTTTATTGGTTTTCAGCAGCGGGAGGTAAAAGTTACCCGTGGCGATTTAGGTAACATCCTTTTATCGCCTGCTTCCACGAAACTCGACGAAGCGGTGGTACAGGCTTATGGTTTTACCTCCAAACGTTTGAATACCGGTAACATCGAAAAAGTGTCAGCCAAAGAAATTGCCAATACACCTGTAGGCGATCCTATACTGGCTTTACAGGGCAGGGTGCCCGGAATGATCATCACGCAAACAAGTGGGGTGCCGGGATCGCCCATTACGGTTGAAATACGCGGCCGTACCAGAGTAGATAAAAACGTGGGTGCCGATAATGAACCCCTGTATATCATTAACGGCGTGCCGCTGGCAGCGCCTACCAGTGGTATTACACGTCTTAATTCGGCTATTACCGGAAGTGGTTTGTTAGGCATGAGTCCCTTATCTACCATGAACATGGCCGATATTGAAAGCGTAGAAGTACTGAAAGATGCGGATGCTACGGCCATCTATGGAAGCCGCGGCGCTAATGGTGTTATATTGATCACTACGCGTAAAGGTAAGGCAGGTAAAAACCGCATTGCTGCCGACATACGTTCGGGCATCAGTAATGTAAGACTTCCCGATCTGTTATCGACGAAGGAATATGTGGCCATGCGTAAAGAAGCATTTTTTAACGATGGCAAAGCGATGAACAACACCAACGCCTACGATTTGCTGCTTTGGGATACCACCCGTGATAACAACCTGGCTAAACAACTTATCGGCGGAAATGCAGAATTTACCACCGCAAATGTTTCTATGTCGGGCGGTACAAAAAACATCCAGTTCATGGTCGGGGGCAACTACGATAAACAAACGAACGTTTATCCGGATAAAGTACCTGTTACCAAAGCGGGAGCTAATTTTAGCATCAATACGGTTTCCGAGGACGGTAAGTTTACCACGCAGTTAAGCGGTAACTACGTGTCTAATGAAAACAATACCGTAGCGAACGACCTGGCAGGTAAATTAACGCTTCCTCCCAACTATCTGTTATATGACGCTGCCGGCAATGTGGCATGGAACGAAAAAGGAATTATCACAGATAATCCGCTGGCCTACCTGAAGCAAAAGTACTCGGTGAAAACAGACAACGTATATGCGAACGCAATGCTGGGATACCGTATTTTGCCGGAATTGCAGGTGCGCGCCAGTATCGGGTACAACAGCCTGGCAACGAGTGAACTCAGGATTATGCCTAAAGCAGCGCAAAACCCGGCCAATGTGACCACTGGTTCTAACCAGTTCGGCAACAGCTCATTCCGCAGTTGGATAGCAGAACCGCAACTCGAATATACAAAGTCGTTTAAAGCACACCGCCTCAATGTGCTGGCCGGTGGTACTTTCCAGTCGCAGCGCAACGAAGGTTACAGCTTTACCGTGAACGGTTACACCAGCGATGAGTTTTTAGGTTCGCTTACGGGTATTACCGCAGCGAATTTCGGGAGTCCCAGCAGCAACCTTAATGAATACAAGTATAATGCGTTCTTCGGTCGTATCAACTACAACTATGAAAGCAAATACATAGTGAATTTATCAGGCCGGAGAGATGGTTCCAGCCGCTTTGGCCCTAACTTCCGTTTCTCCAACTTTGGTGCTGTAGGTGGCGCCTGGTTGTTTACCAGCGAGGAGTTTATGAAAGACGTGAAGGCGCTCAGCTTTGGTAAGTTGCGTGCGAGTTACGGTGTAACAGGCAACGACCGTATTGGTGACTACAAATACCTGGACTCCTATACTTCCTATGTTTTTTATCCCACTTACAAAGATTCCGCAGCATTTGTACCTACCTCCCTGTTTAAACCAGATTTGCACTGGGAGCGTAATAAGAAGCTCGAGTTTGCATTGGAGCTGGGTTTCCTGAACGACCGCGTACTGTTTAACGTAGCCTGGTACCGTAACCGATCTTCTGATCCGCTGGTGAACTATCCGCTACCCAACACCACAGGTTTCAATACTATTACTGCGAACCTTAATGGCGTGTTGGTGGATAATACCGGTTGGGAAATGAGTTTCACGACCACCAACTTTAAGCGATCTGATTTCGACTGGACTACCGGTTTTAACATCAGTGTGCCGAAAAACGAACTGGTACGATTCCCTGGTTTGGCATCGAGCAGCTATGCTACCAGCTATATTATCGGCCGGCCACTTAACATTGTAATGGCAGCGAAGGCAATTGGTGTAGACCCCCTGACTGGCCTGTATATGATTGAGGACAGGGACAAAAACGGCGTGTTTGGCTTCCCGGGAGACCTTGCGCCTTTACTGGATACCGATCCTGATTTCTATGGTGGTTTGACCAACAGCCTCCGCTATAAAAATTTCAGCTTCGATGTGCTGTTGCAATTTAACAGGCAGCAGGGCAAAAACTGGCTATCATCTGTAGCTAATTCCGGCTTTTACCCAATGCCAGTAGGTGGTATTCAGAACGTGGCTGCGGGTGCTATTAAGGATAGGTGGCAGCAACCGGGCGATATTGCCCCGGTGCAAAAGTATACTACAAACCAGCCTGCGTCTAACGCGCTTAGCGGTAACTACGTGGCGTCATTGTCTGATTATAGTTATACGAATGCATCTTACTTAAGGGTGAAGAATATTGCCCTTTCTTACACGCTCCCCGCCAGCCTGCTCAAGCGTATTCATTTCTCCAACCTCAGAGTTTATGCCCAGGCCCAAAACATGTTTACGTTCACCAGTTACAAAGGTGTAGATCCTGAAACTGTTTACATGTACAGGCTTCCGCCATTACGTACTACAGTATTAGGTATTCAAATCGGACTTTAATAACGGGTAAAAAGGATTTTATGATATTGAGTAATAATTCACTGAAATATATAGGGGCGATTGCCCTGCTGCTTGCAGCAGCAGCCTGCACCAAGTTTGTAGACGTGCCGTTGCCGATCAACCAGATTCCCAATGCCGCTGCATTTGCTGATGACGGCAAAGCCCAGTCGTCTATGCGTGGTATTTACGCCGCCACACAAAACGGCTTTGGCAACGGGCCATTTAGCGGAGGCCTTACTACTTTGCTGGGACTGAGTTCCGACGAGTTTACCAAGGCTACTTACTCTGCGGACGAGCAGCTGTTTTTCGATAACAACCTGTCTGCGAGTACTGGGCCAGTAAGTAGCGCAATATGGGCGCCGATGTATGCTTCGCTTTATATGATCAACAACCTGTATGAGAATGTAGAGAAGTCTAAGGGCGTAAGTGCAAAAATTAAGGATGAATTGATGGGCGAGGCAAAATTCCTGCGCGCATTGCATAACTTTTACCTGGTGAACCTGTACGATTCCCTGCCCCTTGCAGTATCGTCCAACTATCAGGTGAACGCACTGTTGCCACGCACTGCACCGGAAAAGGCATGGGAGCTGATCAACAGTGACCTCACCTTCGCGATCGAAAAGATGAATACAGCTTACACAGAAAGAGGATATCGTTATCGTGCCAACAGGTATGCAGCTTATGCACTGATGGCGAGAACGCAGCTATATCAGCAAAACTGGATTAAGGCCGAAGAAAATGCCAGCAACGTTATCAATGCCGGTCCTTACAGGCTTGAAAACCTTGACAGCACCTTCAACATCCGCTCGCGCGAGGCGATTTTGCAACTGGCAAATGCTGGTACTAACCTCTATGCCCTCGAAGCTGGGAAAACAACTGGTGGTGGAGCCGTTGCGACTTACCGGTTAAGCTCTTACACTAAAGATGCATTCGAACCCAACGATCTGCGTTGGACGAAATGGGTAAAGATCGGCACCGACGGTTTTGCCGGCCATGGCAAATACAAGGTATTTTCAAATACAAATCCATTACTCACCGCCGAAGCCACCAACATCCTCCGCCTCGGCGAACAATACCTCATCCGCGCCGAAGCCCGTGCCATGCAGGATAACCTGACAGGTGCCATCGCTGATGTAGACAGTATCCGCGCCCGCGCGGGATTGCCGCTGATCAGCAATACCAACCCCGGTATCTCTAAAGAAAACCTGTTACTGGCTATCGAAAAGGAACGCCAGACGGAGTTGTTCGGAGAACTGGGACACCGTTGGCTGGACGTGAAAAGGAGGGGACTGGCAGATGTGATCTTCGGTGCCCGCAAACCTAAATGGAGAAAAGAAGCAGCTCTCTTTCCCATTCCATTTTACGACAGGCAAAACAATCCTTATTTGGGACAAAATCCAGGTTACGAATAAAACAGATATTCATGAAAAGCATATTGACAATCATATTCGGTGTTAGCTCAATCGCAGCCTCCGCACAATCAGGCAAATACACGCTCAAAGGTTATATAAAAGAACACCAGCAGGCAGACACGGTATACATGTTCTACTACGCCAGCGGCGAACAGATCAACGATTCAGTACCCTCGGTTAATGGCCGCTTCGTATTCAAAGGCACCCTGCAACAACCTACGCAGGTGGTGCTGATGTACCGCGCCAAATCACGTAAGGAACGTAACGACGCCCGGCAGTTTTACCTGGAACCGGGCAATATGACTTTGGAGGCGAAAGATTCTATCCGTCACGCGGTACTGAAAGGGTCTGCATCGCATACCGATAATGAGTTGCTTAGCGGGCTTACCAAGCCGGCCACGGAGCGGTTCGTAGCATTGAAGATGGCGGCTGTTAAAACCACGGTCGAAGAAAGGGAACTGCCGGCATTCAAAGCGCTCGAAAAGCACTATTACGCGCTGATAGATACCATCCGGGGACTTAAAAGGGATTTCGTGAAGCAGCATCCGAAATCGTTTATATCGCTGGAAACGGTGGAGAACCTGGGTGGCATGGTCATTAATTATGCGGAGCTGAACCCGTTGTACGAAAGCCTGGATGCTTCGCTGAAGTTAACGCCGCTGGGCAAAGAAATGGCGAAGAAACTGGCCATTGCTAAGGTAACTGGTGTGGGCGTGCAACTGGCTGATTTTACCTCGCAGGATACGTCCCGCAATGACCTGAAGCTGTACGATGTAGTGAAAACTGGAAAGATAACGCTGATCGACTTCTGGGCCAGTTGGTGCGGGCCTTGCCGGGCGGAGAACCCGAACGTGGTAAAGGCATTCAATGCCTTCCACGACAAAGGTTTCAACATCCTCAGCGTATCCCTCGACGATAAACTGGCTCCCTGGAAGAACGCGATCATAAAGGACGGTATGCCCTGGTACCATGTGAGCGGTTTGCAGAAGTGGAACGAGCCTGCCGCCAAATTGTACGGTATCGAAGGGGTGCCGGATAACTTCCTGGTAGATGAAGACGGCAAGGTAATTGCAAGAGGACTAAGAGGAGCCGCGCTTTATAAGAAGCTGGAATCCATATTGAACAAGTAATCGTTTTTTCGATATACTACCTCATTAGTGAGATAGCACGAGGCCCGGTGTTTACCGGGCCTCTTCAATTTATCTGCTTCTTATTTCTTCAAACTTATTCTCATAGTCCTCACGGATGGTGCCGAACCATCTGTCCCACCAAAGGAAGTAAAGCCCATAATTGCCTTTAAAATACTGGTGGTGTTGATTGTGGTTGGTAGATGTATTGATCCATTTGCCAAACCAGTGACGGCTGAACCATTTTGGATATAACTCCCAGCCTAAATGCCCGTAAACATTATACACCATCTGTACCAGGAAAAAAGCAGTAAGATGGGGAAGACTTAACGGCATGATTACCAGCAAAATGGGTAGTATGGCTATTTCTACCAGTGCTTCCATTGGCTGAAACGCAAATGCCGCCCAGGGCGATGGATTGGTGGATTTATGGTGTACGACGTGAAAAGACTTGAATAGTTTCGGATGATGCATTAGCCTGTGCATCCAGTAGAAATAGGCGTCATGTACCAAAAACATGACTGGAAAGGCCAGTATGAACCAGGTAAGGCCGTATTCGCCTATCTCTTTATACCTTAAGGTGTATACTTTTAAGGGGGATGAGAGGCAGATGAGCGCCACCGTGGCAAATATGCAAATGGTAAGGGTGGAGTAGGCCGCCTCGCGGAGGTAGTCTTTCGTAGCGGGGAAGCGCAACTGTATTTTCCATTTACTGATGCGTTTGCGCAGCAGCAGGTAACAGATAATAAAGGCAATTCCAGCCAGCAAATAATAGCGGGAGGCTACAATGAACAGGAACTCAGGGATTTTCTCGTACCACAGCATCTTAATGGGTTTTATTTGTATTAAGGCAAGCGACACACGGCTTAGGGTGAAACGAACTTAAGGAAATATCCTGCAACGGAATGTTAAAGTGTGCCCCAATTGTTTGAATTTTGCAATTTTTGCTTTGGCTTACATAAGCGGCATAGGGTAACAGATCCCTACCTTTGTACTGCATTCGGGCTTAAACACCTGATTTTTAGTAAATTTGTATAGTATGGAGAAACGTAAACAATTGTCGGCCCCGGAAACCCTGGAGCAGTTTTACCAGCACAAGTTTTACGAGCTGCCGGCTAACCTGGCGCAGGACGGCAACCATTTTAACGTGTTCCGCCTGGAAGATGTGCTTAAATGCACCAGTGAACCCTCGCCTTACAGTCGCCGTGACTATTACAAAATAACCCTGATCAGGGGCACCAACCGCTACCACTACGCCGATAAAACCCTGGAAGTAGCTGGCACCGCGCTCGCCTTTTTCAGCTCTCACGTTCCCTACACCTGGGAAAACGTGGCGGGCGACCCTACAGGTTACTTCTGCGTATTTAAAGAAGGTTTCTTCGTTGAAAATATGAGAAGCAACATCCGCGACCTCCCGATGTTCGCGCCTGGCGGAAAACCATTTTATATGCTGAACGCCGAACAGGAAAAAAATGTGGAAGCGATATTCGAAAAGATGCTCACGGAAATGCAGTCGGACTACACCTATAAGTTCGACCTTATCCGCAACTATATTACGGAGATGGTACACAACGCGCTGAAAATGGAACCTTCCGGCATGTTGTACCAGCACCCCGATGCGAACTCGCGTATTACCGCCGTATTCACCGAACTGCTCGACCGGCAGTTTCCCATCGAATCGCCCGACCAGCAATTCACGATGCGTTCTGCCAAGGATTATGCAGATAAGATGGCCGTACACGTAAACCACCTCAACCGCGCCATTAAACTCACCACCGGTAAAACTACTACGGAACACATTGCCGAACGTATCGCCAACGAAGCGAAAGCTTTATTGAAACATACGAACTGGAACGTGTCGGAAATCGGTTATGCGCTGGGGTTTGAGGAGCCTTCGCATTTTAATAACTTCTTTAAGAAACAGGTGGCGGTAACACCGTTGGCGTTCAGGACGGCGTAGTTGTGCTATTTGAAAGGTAAGTGTTCCTAAAGACATCCTGTTGCGCCGTGTTCGCGTTAGTCAGCTAGGTACGCGCTACTGCTGATAGAGCCGGCATCTCCCTTATCGTCATTGCTTCGTTTCTCGCAATGACGATCGGTGTTAAGCGTCGCCCGAATATTTTTACACATACAGGAGGAGCTAATCCCCTCTCTATTTCCTCTCCACCACTATCTCTTTAATCGTATGGTCGCCCGCATCGGCCTGCACGCGTAAAACATGACGGCCTTTACTTAACTGCACCGCCCCCGCAACAGGCTTGCCATCTACCCACACACTAATGCCTTCAGCGGCAGAAGGGGTGAAGGTGTATTTGCCTTTCTGATCGATCTGTAACGTGTATTGCAGCCACTCGCCGGCTTCGAAGTTGGTAACCATGTACGTGTCGCCCTCTTTGCGGATGTCGACGCCGTCGTTGCGGTAAGTGCGCCCGCGGTTACCGCCCTGCAGTTGCGGGTTGGAGATGCGGTAGTTGGCGGTGTCTTTGTCGTAGTACGCGGCACCGTTAGGGCCGAGGTCGTAGTTGACGGCGGCAATGATTGTTTTACCTTTGATGATGTTGGGTTGATAAGGAATTGCGTTGGGCTGAAAGGGCTGGCGGATCATCGCATCCACCACGTCGCGGTGCAGGATGTTGTTTTCGAGTCTGCTGTCGGCGGCCAACTGCATCATACCCTGGTAAGCATCTTCGGCAGAAGGTTGTGGGCCTTTACCTGCCCAGAAATCGAGTATCTGCTGATAGTTTTTGTTCATCGGAATTTCGAGCGGATTGTTGTTGCCCAGTTTTTTCAACGGCCACCACGACCAGCCAATGTTGTTGCGCTCCAGCAAACGAATGCATTCAGTGAACCATACGTTCGAATTCTCGCCGGTTTCACCAAGCCATACCGGAACGTTGTATTCGTCGCGGGTTTTGATGATGTGGGCGATAGATGCCTGGTCGTTATAGTTCCAGTATTTATGGTAGCTGAGTACCATGTTTTTATCCCATGGTGGCAGGATGCCATTATAATTGTTGCCCCAGCCGTTGCCTTCGATAATGATGATGTGCCGCTGGTCTACTTCGCGGATGGCGGCGGTAATTTCCTGCATCAGGGCTTTGAGCGGCGCGTTCTTCTTTTCCTTTAAACCATTTTTATCGGCCGGATCTTCAAAGCCCCAGTTAGGTTCGTTGAGAATGTCGTAAGCGCCTATCCAAGGTTCGTTTTTGTAACGGTCGGCCAGTTTGCGCCAAAGCGCGATTGTTTTTTCCTGTTGCGCGCGGCTGTCCCACAGGGAAGGGTGCGCGGGATTGCGGTCGGATATATTGAGATCGTTTCCCTGCCCACCGGGTGCCGCATGCAAATCGAGTATCAGGTACATTTCATTGGCCTTACACCATGCCAGCAGGCTGTCGGTCATATCGAAACCTTTGTTCAGCCAGGTATGCTGCCCCGCCACTGGTTCCTGCTCAATGGGTAAGGTGTATAGATTGTAATGTATGGGCAGCCTGATGGAGTTAAAGCCCCATGCCTTCAGCGAATCTACATCCGTCCGGCGGGTATGGTTGGCCAGCCAGGCATCGTAGAAGGCCTGTGTTTTTTCAGCGCCCGCCAGTGTGGTAAGCCGTTCGCGGACCTTATACTGTTGCCCTTCGCCGTTCACGCGTAACATGTACCCTTCCTGCAGCATCCAGCCACCGAGGCCCATACCGCGTAATAGGATGTTTTCATTCTTTTCGTTCACGATCTTAGTGCCCGATGTTTTCAGGAAGCCCTGGGCATAAGCGTTGTTTACCAGTAACTGGGCCAGTAGCAGGCCGGGGAGCAATTTTTTTAGCATAACGTGATTTGGAACTTTAAAATAGCTAATACTTTTTTAATACCACAGCTAACATTTTGTCAACTGTCAAATAAAATGAAGAAAGGCGCTAAGAATTTCTATTGATCTTGCTTTATACTCTTGAACTTGAAGGAGAGAAAAGAAAAACCAAAAGCTAATGACCGAAATCTTTTACCCAATAATATCTGATCTTATTTCCTAGTAATTAAATCAACCATTATGATCAAAATTTTACACAGGTTATCCTTGTGTGCGGGATTGTTATGCCTTTATGTACCCGTATTTTCCCAGGTAAATGTAACCAACGACGGAGGAGTTATTTCATCGCCTAACGTTAACGGTTACAAGTACGAGAACTTTCCCAAACTGATAGATAATTATCCCACGTCTAAATATCTGTTTGAGTCGGGCTCTTTCACCGTTACTTACAAAACTGCGCACCCTTCGCTGGTAACGCAATACGCGGTAACCAGTGCTTATGATGAGCCTAACCGCGACCCTATGAACTGGGTGCTGCAGGGCAGTAAAGACGGCGTGAACTGGGTGATGCTGGATGGCAAATACCAACAGTTTTTTTCATCCCGCACCGAGCGTAAAGTGTTTACCATTGCTACGCCGGATACGTTTTCCCACTACCAGCTGATTGCTTTCGCTACCATTGTAGGCCGTTATATTCAGTTGGCCGAATGGGAATTGCTGGCACCTGTAACGGTGGCCGCGCCTGCCAGTCCTGTAGCAACTATGCTAGCCGGTCAGCGTGTAAAAGTTGGCTGGGCCGATAAAAGCAGCGATGAAATGGGCTTCGCGATAGATCGCAGTTCCGACGGACAAAACTACAGCGTGGCAGCCATTGTACCGCCCAATACTAAATTATGGATAGATAGTAACCTGGCCGCCAACCAGCAATACACTTACCGCATAAGGGCGCTCAGCCCGATAGGTGCTTCCAAAGCTACAGCTACAGTGCTGATCCGTACGGACAACGGGCCTTCTTACACTGATATTACGGAGTACAAAGAAGGGCAGTTAACCTCGCAATGGGATTATGCCGGTGAAAATGGTTTGCCAAAAGCCATTGATAACTCGCCCAACACTTTCCTAAACATCTACGGCTATACCGGTTTCCTGCAGCATTACCTGCCCGGCGGCGCTGTACTGAAACAGTATGCGATTACGGCCATGACGCACAGTGCAGGCAACGATCCTAAAAGCTGGACCTTCGAAGGTTCGAACGACGGCAGCAACTGGACGGAGTTAAACAGGCAGACCGACCAGTTGTTTTCGCGCGGCCAGCGCAGGGTGTACGCATTTACAAATAGCACCAGTTACAAGTATCACCGCCTGAGCATTACCGAAAACGCCGGATGGTGGGGTACTTACATTGCCGAATTCGAACTGCTGGGTAAGGGCAGGGGGACTATAGCGAAAGATAAGCCGGTAGCGCCACAAGGCTTCTACGTAAACAACGCATCACCTTACCAGGTAATTTTAAACTGGACAGACGTAGCCGACAATGAAACCGGTTATCGCCTGGAGCGCTCGAAAGACAGTTTGCGCTGGAATACGGTGAATGATCTGAACCCGGGCAGTACGCAGTTTTACTCCCGCAACCTGGAGCCTAACACAACCTACTTTTACAGGTTGAGCAGCTATAATAATTATGGTCGCTCGCCCTACCTCTATGCAACGGCCAGCACACCTGCTGCGGGCGCGGAACTGCATATACAGGAAGACTGGGACGTACATACACAGGCCATCACCCGCGTACACGACAATAAAGATGTGGCGATCTATTTTGATAAGGATGTACCGTACGGCACCAACTGGATGTTCAGCGAGTTTACCACCGCCTGGAAATACATCAAAAAGAACTACGGTACATTCGCCGACCCTAAGTTATACGTGGTGTTGCACGAGGATAAATACGGCGGCGGTCACCCTGCTACTGTATTCGACTACGGCCACCATTACCGCAATATGATCGACTTAGGCGGCGGCTGGACCAACCGTAACGACTGGAACATTGGTGCGCCTGTTCACGAGATAGGCCACATTGTGGAAGGTAGCGCAAAAGACGTCAAAGAATCGCCTGCATTCGGTATTTGGGGCGATAGCAAATGGTGCGAGATATTTAACTATGATGTGTACAAAAGAGTGGGATGGAAAAAGGATGCAGACGACGTGTACCAGCAAATGCAAACCAACGCAGATGTTTATCCAAGGCCAGGCACTTACTGGTTCCGCGACTGGTTTTACCCGCTGTACACCAATGGCGACAGCAGTGTAACGCTGAACCGTTATTTCGAACTGCTGCGCGATTACTTCCCGCAACATAATGGTCATTATACCCGCGAAATGAACATGGGTGAATTCATCCACTTCTGGAGCGGAGCAGCCGGCTACAACCTGAAAGCCCAGGCAGATACCGCCTTTGGCTGGAACGAAGAATACCAGTTGCAGTTTAACCAGGCACGTATCGACTTCCCGTTCACTTACCCTGAACAATGCCGTCCCAAACCACAGCCGCCTAAAAACTGGGACGATGTGAAGGAATACCTGACCGCATTATGGCCTAACCCTGCATCGGGTACCATTTATTTTAATGGTCCGGATGAAAGTAAATTATATACCGTAGATGTATACACCTTAGCTGGCGTGAAGGTACTTACCACAAAAGCTTCAGGTAAAAACGCACCGCTCAACATTTCGGCGCTCAACACAGGGATATACCTGTTCGCCGTAAGTGATAAAGGCAGTGTGGTGTTTACGAGAAAGATACTAGTAACGAAACAATCATCTGTTATCAAGTACTAGTCACTTTAATTCTTAAGTTAACAACAGGCCCTGGCAGTTTTGCCGGGGCTTTTTGATGTTATTTAAATTTCGTTAACAATCTGTTTAATTTCTGTTGACAGGTTGGTGTAAAAAGGAACGTTATTTTCAGGCAATGCCTATATGACAATGTGAGCGAAGCTGCATTAATTTGAATTTCCACCCCGGGAGCGAAATATAGAACCATTTGTTTTAACCAAAATCAACACTCACATGAAAAGACGACTACAGGTGTCTTGCATGGCCGCATGCTTATTACTCGCATGGGCCAACGTTTCTGCACAAACAGATATTACCGACCTGCCCGGCGGCACTTATTGGGCAGACAGTTCCTATGATTATGGTGACGGTGAAAATTATCCGAAGTTGTTTGACAATAATCCTAATACTAAGTATTATGTTGATGCGGCTACTATCAACGTATATTTTTACGCCCAGTATGCCTTTGCTATTACCCGTTACGCCCTTACCTCCGCTAACGACGCATCCACCCGCGACCCTCGTGCATGGACGCTGGAAGGCTCTGCGGATGGCAGTACATGGGTAGCGCTTAACAGCCGGTCTAACCAGGATTTTGCCACGCGTTTTCAGCGCAGGGAATTTACCGTGACGGGTGCGGCAAAGTATAAGAACTTTCGCCTGCGTATTACCCAGAACCATGGTGCCGGCGATCTTCAGTTCGCCGAACTGGAGCTGATTTCCGACAACCATCCCGCAGGTACGCCCACGAACCTGGCCACGGCATTGCAAACCAATAACAAGGTAAACCTTACCTGGACCGACAATGCCAATAATGAAACTGCGATGTTAGTGGAACGAAGTGTGGACGGATCGAAGTACCTGCTTATTAAAAGTCTGGCCGCCAATACCCAGAGTTTCCCCGATTCGGGACTGGCCGCAAACAAGCAATATGTTTATCGCATAAGGGCCGAGAATGCAAGCGGTGTGTCAAATCCATCCACACCGGCTATTATCAGGACAGCCGCTATCACTACACAAACCGACATCACCGATTTTACCAATGGAGTGATGAGCGATTATTACAACAAAAACGATAACGAAGGCCGTGCCATGGTGGTAGATAATAATCCGCATACCAAGTACTATAACGGTGCAGCCTATTGCTGGTTGAGATACTACCTCTCCGGTGGCGCCATCGTTAAAGCCTATGCCCTCACCTCCGCTAATGACGAACCAGGCCGCGATCCTAAAAACTGGCAGATACAGGGTTCCAACAACGGCACCAACTGGACGGTGTTAGACACCAAAACAAACCAGGCGTTCGCCAACAGGAAGGAGCGGAGGTTGTATGCGATGCCGTACAATACCACTACCTATACCTACTATCGCATAGAAGTAACAGCCACCCTGGATAATTCCGGGTTCCAGATCGCTGAATGGGAATTATTTGGCACCGGTACCGGTACTTCAAACAACGGTGCGCCCGTTGCGCCCACAGGCATATCATCTTTTGCTACATCCGGGTATCAAAACATCATTAGCTGGACGGATGCTGCGAAAAACGAAACAGGTTACCGGATAGAGATGTCGACAGATAGTGTAACCTGGGCTTATCAGAAAGACCTGCCCGCCAACGACAATACCTTCTATTCCCGTGGCCTTACCCCGTTTACAAAGTATTACTACCGTGTAAGGGCCACCAATGCTGCAGGTAACTCGGCCTGGGTATTTACCACCCGCACCACCACCACCGGCGAGGCACCGCTCACCTGGACCGAACATTGGGGTGATCATAACGAAAACCTGAGCCGCGTGTATTACGATCAGCATATAGCCGTTTATTACGATCCGGCAGTAAGTACCTCCATCAACTGGATGTTCAGCAATTTCACGGCGGCCTGGCAGTATGTGAAGCAAAACTATGGTAGCTTTTCCGACCCGCGGCTGTACATGATTTTCCATAGTGTAAACAAACCACATTTAAGCGGAGGGCATGCAGTATCGCCCTATAATGCCGACCATGATTACAGGAATGCCGTAGACCTTAGCGGTGGCTGGGCTACACGCAGCACCTGGAATGTTGGTGCTACCACGCATGAAATAGGTCATATCGTGGAGGGGGCTTCCAAAAACGTAAATCACTCGCCTACATTCGGTCTTTGGGGCGATAGCAAGTGGTGTGAGATATTTAACTATGATATCTACAAAAGAATGGGCTGGACGCAGGATGCCAACGATTTGTATACGGAAATGCAAACCCAGTACGATAACTTTCCGCGCGCCAATACGCAATGGTTCAAAAACTGGTTTTATCCCATTTACACACGTGCCGATTCCAGCGCGGCCCTTAACCGCTATTTTACGTTGTTATCGCAATACTTTCCGCAGTACAACGGCGGGTATGCGCGTGGGTTGAATATGGGAGAGATGGTACACTTCTGGAGCGGGGCAGCGCAGTACAGCCTGCGCAACCAGGCCGACACGGCTTTTGGCTGGAATGAGCAATATGAGCTGGAGTTTCAGCAGGCTAAACTCGACTTCCCGTTCACCTATCCTGATCAACTGTTGTTGAGCCAGCAGCTGGCCGTAAACCCGGTTGTTAAATCGCCCCTGAATGCACTATGGCCCAATCCGGCTGCAGGTGTCATTTACCTGAATGGCCCCGATCCGGCAAAGTTGTATACCGTGGAGGCATTTTCAATGGCGGGAGTGAGGGTGTTAACTACACGAGCTTCGGGCAGCAATGCACCGCTTAATATTGCGGGGTTCAGTACAGGTGTATATGTGTTTGTGGTGAGCGATAACCAGGGAGTAGTGTTTACAAAGAAAATAGTGATCAATAAATAGTGCATGTCAGCCCCGGTGAGTGCCGGGGCTGATCTTTATAACATTTCGTAGAAAACCCTGCCATAATTGCCCCTAAAATGAACTTATGATTAATAAATATCAAACGGCATATTTCTTGCGTATTAATGCGTAAAATGCATAAAATAAGTTTTAAAAATGGAGCAGATGATAGGTGACCATAACCAGAAGATACCGTTCGATTTCAAACCAGAAGATATAGTACCTGCCGTTAGAAGTTTTGAACCCGTATTATACCGCCAGGGCAGCCTTTATTATTGCCTGCTGGGCGCAGACGCAGAAAATGGGATATTAGGTTTCGGAAAAACGCCGAAGCTGGCGATTGCCGATTGGGAGCATAAGTTGTGGAGTATTATGAGAAGTTAATTCTTTGCAGGGCAGGCATACCGTAAATATTGCGGCCTGCCGCTTTTACCCCCAGTGATTTCCACTATTTTTTTACATAAGGCCAGTCCAACGCCCGTACCGGCGTACTGGTCTTTGCTGTTTCAGGCACTTAAATATCAGCGCCCATCTGACTGTGCCTAAAAGAAATATTCCAGCTTTTTAACCAGTTGAGGCAAACTGGCCTGCTTCTCTATATAATGTCCGGCACCCAACTTCAACGTTTCCTGTTTATCCTTTGGGTCAGATGAGGTAGAATAAATGATAACAGGTACATCGTCCAGCCGGCTGATTTGCCTGATGGCCTGCAAACACTGCCTGCCGTCCATAAGGGGCATATTGAGGTCGAGGAAGATGTAGTTGGGTAACTCCGGCGCCTGCTTCAGCGTTTCGATGGCAGTTCTGCCATTGTCGAACACCTGGCAACCGATATTATCGTCGATTTGCTTAAGGGCAAGTATGAATATTTCCTGGTCGTCAGTGTCATCATCAATAAGTAGACAAGTAAAGTGTTGGGCCATGCAGTTATCCGGTTTTTCCTGGTTCGTATAGATCTGGTTCCGGCAATGAATATAGCGAAAAAAGCCAGAAGAAGAGCATGGGGGAGGCGAATAGATGTGTTTGGCTCACATTCCCAATATGAACTCTGTTTTTTGTCCCTCCGCGCCATTCACGATGATGGCCAACTGATGTATGCCAGGGTAAAATCGCCGTGTCGTGATGATTTTAAAAGGTTGTTTTCGTTTGATAACAGCAGTTTCACCTGCGCCAAATTCCCGTTCGCTGATCTTAAACACCTTTTTAGAGTACTGGTTTTTGCCCATGCGATAATACACCGCGTACTCCAACCGCACCTTTTGTTTGGCCGTATGTTCATTTTTTACCGAGAAGCTGAACTCCAGGCTGTTCCCCACTATCACCTCAGGCGTAACGATGGCAAAGTCCTTCACGCTCAGCGTGCTGCTGTCGAGCTGGTAATGACTGAGGATCGATGCATTTCCCCGCTTCAGGAGCGTACGGCAGCCATGTTTGATAATAGCGTCCGTTTCGGCGCTAATGCCCTTCCAGCGGCTGGCTACATCCAGTACGATGTCTGCGTTGTACTTTGATATATCGTTGAGGTTGTTCGCCACACTTTTGCGTACCCAGGGGTGCGGATCATTCTTAAGATTTTCGAGGATGGGCAACACCTGTTCAGGGTGTTGTTTTAATGCCGGTACCGCCATGGCCCAGGGGAGTGCCGGTCGCGCGCCTTCAGAGGCGAAACGCCGTACGTGGAAGCTCTTATGTTTCGACCACTTCTCCATCTGTTTTACCATCTTCTCCCCATATTTTATCAGAAAGGGCCTCACCGCAAATTCGCAGCTAATGAACTGCGTTACTTCCTCCAGTGCTTTCACCGATTTGCTGTAGTCGTCAAGTCCATAACATTCGATATAGTCTGGCAGGAACATGAATACCAAACCATGTTCGGCGAAATCATGTGCCCTTAGAACTTTTATAAGCGAGGATATTTGCGTCAATGCTTCCGGGTAATCCTGCGATAGAAAATCGTGCAGCACTACCGTGGTATGCCGCATCCGGGCTTTCAACTCCATAGCCTCCAGCGCAGGTACATCTACCTGTTTTAAGAATTTCTTTTTATCAAAGCCAGGGATGGCTTCTGCGAGGCAGGTGGAGAGTTGTTTGTAGAAGGTGGTGTTGTATAGGTCTTTGAGTAGTGCCATGGCGGGAAGATAGTAATTATCTTAATTAAGGGGGGCGGGGTGCTTATATTTATTCAAACGCTTTTATACCTCTGCTGAATAATAGTTTGTTGGAAGCGAAAAATCCTCCACATGCGTCTAACTTCTCACATTTTTCACATTCCCTGAGATAAATATTCTTCCAGTCGGAAATTGATTTTCTGGAAAACTGCCAGAGACTCTTAGGTGTTGTGCACAATTGCGCGTTGTACAACGATACGTTCATGCCAAAGTCTGATAAATAATGAATTGCATCTTCCAGCTCATCAGCGTAGTCTATTGGGTCTATCCACAGTTTATCAATGTTGTGCGGCGTATATCCTTGGTTTTCAAGTGCCATAAACGTTACATGTTCGGCAAATGGTAAGTTTTTATATATAAAACGGGATAGTTTTTTCAGTCTGGGTATTGTCTGTTGGTGGAGGACGATCCGTAGTTCTATTCGTACATTGTTTGCCGCGAGGTGATGTAAGCCTAAAACCGTCTGTTGAAACGCACCTTTAGCTTGAACGACATAATCATGCAAATCTGCATAGTCTGCGTAGATAGGGATGCCCAGCATTAATTTGTTGTAAGATAAGTCACCCAACCTGTCCGACAGGTTTTTCCATGCGAATGACCTTCCATTTGTCAGGCAGTGTATTTCTGTGTCGGGTAGGTTAACTTGCAATAATTCTAATAATGCAAAGAAACGTTCCCCTAGCAAAGTAGGCTCGCCGCCCGTTATTCCTAATTCTGAGCAGCTTTTAGGGATTAAGGGAATTGCTTCTTTGTACAAATTATAGAAATAAGTGGTGTCATCCCTGTCTTTCGGCGGTTGAGAACACATAAGGCAGTTGCTGTTACAACGTTCCGTAAATAGTAGAAAATTGTGTCTGGATTCGCATCTGTAAATTGTATTAATTACTCCATCCGTATTCAAAACAATTACGTCGCCATCATTTAGATAATTTAGGTCAGGAATGGCATAAATGCCGTTGGGGCCATAAGGGGGCACGCCAGTAGTGGAAAGGGTAAAACAGTCTTCGATTAATTGCTCGCCTGGAAAGGTATTGATCATTATTGAGCCAGGATCAAGCGTGCTTTTATTTACGACCCCTACAATCGGGCGATTTATGCCAAATGGGATTCCTTTGGTTTTAAGTTCCATAATTTAACTCTTACCAGTTAACCAGTTTCTAAATATCTTTTGAATTCTTTTATCCTCATTCATAAGCACGAAAAGGTGTCGTATTATTTCCATGTTCTTATGACAAAAAGAGCTGCTTGGCCGATGGCCATTCATGTCACCTTGAGTTGTGTAGTTAAATACCGGATCAGCTCCACAGTATGGTTGAAATGCGCAATCGGAGCATCCAGGAAGAGACTCATTGAGGAAACATTCAGCGATGCTTTGCGATTTATCTCCGTAAAATATTTCTTCATAAGTTTCAACTCCTAATGTTCCAAGTTGAAAGGTGTGGTCCTTCATCTCAGCAAGCATTCTTGCTTCGTCGGAGGCGTATATTTTTCCATCATAATTAAAGACAATCACACTGTTTATAAGTCCTGCCGGTGACTGTAAATCAACATAGCCCGTAGGGAATGGGGTTAGTATTTTTTTTAGTATGATGCAGGCGTAGTCTTCTCTTATGAAGTATCCATTAAGATTATGATTGATTATGACATCTAAAGCTTTCTTGTAAAATTCTATAAAGAGGGTCGTGTTGTAGTGATTTTTCTCAGCAGCTTTTGTGGCGAATCCGTACGGACTGATAGGTCTTAAGAAGATGTTCCGGAATTCCAGCTTTACATATTCATTTACGATTTCTTCCGGGTGTTGAAGGGATAGATTTGTTGTTGTTAGCAGCGCTGAAACATTTTCTTCTCCTAAAACCTCTCTACATTTAAAAATTCCCTCTACAGCCAATTGATAGCTGTTAGCACGCGGTTTATGCCTGTTTTTATTATGTATAAATTCAGGTCCATCTAAAGAAGAAGATATTAGTATGTTGTGTTCTTTGCAGTATGATAGAATATCATCTGTTAGCGGCGCAAGATTTGTGCAGATGACGAAGCTGATTGATTTGTTTTTTCTGCCAGCTTCAGTCGTAGCCTTTTCTACCCCATATTTTATGTTATCAAAAGCCAGTAGTGCTTCTCCTCCCTGGAACTCCATTGTGAGGTTAGGAGATGGTGATCGCATCATTATTTCTATCCCTAAATCTATATTTTCCCGGCTCATGTCAAACATCTCTTTGTCTGAAGTGACGCGGGATACCTGGCAATAGTGGCAAGTGTGTTCGCAGCGTAAACTAATGACAAAGATGTGAAGCGAAGTAAAGTTGTCAAGAAAGGATTTTTTTGTTCTGTACCGGGTTGAAATTACATCTACTAATTCTGGAATAGCTTTTTCAGAGATGAAAAAGTTAGCTATTAAGTCTGCATATAATTCTGACTGTCGATCCTTGCAAATGGCCTTTGTAACTATTTTTTGAACAGTTCCCGATGGAATGATCAGAAAGTCACCAATGTCATTGACAATTATCTCCGAATCGCTGGTTAACTGTAGGAATCTGAACGGAAGAAGAAAGTAGGCTGATGGATCACTATTGCTGAAAGTATCTTTGCTCGTGAATTTTCTTTTCCCTTTGATGGCAGCTGGGGTGTTTGTCATGTTAAATTGCTTTAGGATCAAAGCCGACAGGATCCGAAACCGGGTTTTCCGGTTCGTTTAAGAGGTCGTAATGTAAAAATGCCTTGGCTACTATCAGGTCGCGGATATTACAGGTTTCAATTTTGATTATATACCTTAGCTGATTGTCAATCAAATCTTTGTTTATTTTCGTCATCACATTGTTCCAGTCGGTAATTTCATTGTGAGTTGGCTTTATCTGGACAGTAAAACATAATTCGCTTGGTTTTCTTAGGTCTATTTGGTAAGACCCACTGAGCCAGTAGAGCGTCTTCAAAACTGTTTCTTCATTGTAAATTTGCGCGTCAATTTGGAAACTCAGTATATGGTTATCAATTATATAATTCATTTAGCTTTGTTTTTTATCGCGGTAAGCGTCTTTTGGTCGGTTATTCCATTGGGGTTAAGTTCATTTTCATTTTGAAATTTTGTTATGGCTTTTTGAGTTTGAGGCCCATAGTAGCCAGTTATTACAATGTCCTTATTTAAAATCTGTAGTAACCGTTGCAACTCTTCTACGTCCGTGCCTTCGCATCCACTTTTTAATACTCGTTCACCTAAACTCAAAGTTGATGAATCAGTTTGGGAATAATTGGAGGTAGATTTACCCGCAGAAGATTTAGCCGGTGTATATAGTGGAGAAATACCACTTCTTGAAGATCTCGCAGGACTTGTCGAGGTCTTTTTTGAAGAGCTGCCTGATGAAGAACCGCTTGTTGACGAGCCGCTTGATGAAGAACTGGTAGATGGTGTATATGCCGGCGCCGGAGGGGTATAGCTCGACTTGCTGGGACTATAAGATGATGAATAGTGAGAACTATGGGAACTGTGGGACGAATGCGACCGATGAGAGCTGTGTGACCTGTGCATTATAACCAGGCTGTTTTCTGGGTTCGATGTGTTTAGCTTGAGAACAAGTTTCGGTTTTAAAACATTTCTGTGGTAGTCTGCTGAATTGTCTGGATGAGGTTCTAAAAGTGTCGGCAGCGGCTTTGCTTCGCCTTTGCTGCTAGCCAGGGTACTCAGGGCTGCTGCTATAATGGCCAGGCTCTTTTTGGCGAGCGCCTGAAAACCAAATTTTTCTTTGCTCATGGAGGAAGTTAATTAGGGATTATTGATTATAATTATTCGTGGAATTACTAATCAACAATTTAAAGTTGTTAATAAACTAATTTGGTTAAACATTTGTTAACGAAGGAGGTGCATTGTGCCTGTATTTTTTTGCCAAACAATCCAAATCCCCTAAATTTATTTCCCCAGCCCGTCTATTTAAATCGTCTAAGCGTTTAAAACACCATACCCAAAACCAGTAAAACGCTTATGAAATTCCGCTTGCCTAACGGCGCGCAAGATGACTTTTACACCTCCAGTCAATTATCGGGGGGCGAGCCCGCTATCCCACATGCAGAGGTGTTTGTTTTAGCCAGTAATTCCGGTCGTACAAGCCTCCAGGAGAGGCAGGGCGACTCGCATGCTATCCGGCTTAAGAACTCCCAAATGAAGATGCCGGGCACAGTACCGTTGCATACGGAGCATCCCACCATTGCATTTTGTTATGTGATGAAAGGTCACGCTACCTGGCAGCTGAATGGGGTCGGTGATACCGTGTTCCGGGAAGGTTATTATCATCTTTATTACCTGCCACGCGGGGAGTACAGTTTGTCTATTCATAAGGGCAACTGTACGATCCTGATGATTGAGCTGCATGTCGATTTCCTGAAACGCGCGGCGTTGAAATATGCCGAATTACGCGAGGTGTGCGAGAGGGTAGCCGCGGGATCTGAATTGGGTATACAGCAGATCAGGGGACGCATGACCACCGATGTAAAGGCCGTGCTTAAAAAGATGATACAATGTGACTTTCACGAGCCGGAATGGAGTACTTATTTTACGAGCCGGCTAAATGACCTGTTGCTGATATATATGCGGTTATTTACAGTCGAACGGGCTGCTTTACCCAAATCTTATACGGAAGAAGATATCAAAAACCTGGATGCGTTGGCGGAAATGGAGCATGACGAACAGCCAAACGAAGAGCAACTATCCCGGTTGTTTGCCATGAACAAGCGCAAACTGCGCGATGGATTTAAGCTACGGAACAAGAAAGGCAGGCGCGAATTGAATGTTGAAAAGAAGATAAAAGAAGCCTGCCGGATGTTGCGCGAAACTACCTTCAAGGTCTGTAAAATAGCATATATGCTTGGGTATAAAAGCCTGCCTTCTTTTGGTAAAATATTTAGAAAGATAACAGGCAAATCCCCGGGTAAGTTCAGGAAATAGCTGAAAAGATAAAGGTCGGGCGCCCCTAAAGAGGCACCCGCCTTCACCGACGGGTTAGAGTAGGAATTCTCTTTCCGTTTCATTGCCCGGAAGGTCCGTGGCTTTCACCAGTACCTTCCCGCCTGTCGGGCTATGCCCGCCCTGTTTGACGAGGTACTGCCAGTCAGCCTGGCCGTTTTCCTGTGTAGCGACACCTTCTTCTAACAGGTCGCCGGCAGCATTGTAAATGCTCACTTTTACCGACTGTACCCTGAAGTCGTCCACAATACTGAACAGCAGCCTGCTGCCTGCTTCACCTGAGTAATCCATAGTCTTTACCGCGAGGATTCTCGGGGCATGAAATGCATCGCTCATGGCTAAGTTGTAAGCGTTCTTTTTGGCGCTTGCCTTTGCCTGGTAAACTTCCTTTTGTAACGGATCGTCAATAGCGGCTTTTGCATACCTGGCGGCGAGCAGGAAGTTGTCGTTCGCCTTTTGCTGCTTTTCCGATTTTTTGCCTTTCTTTTTCTTCGGCATCTGGCAAAGGACGCCGTCGCGGAGTACGAATTGATTACCGAATTTTCCGCTCATGCCATACGTGATGGCGTTTGTTCTTGAATTTGACATTGTGTAAAATTTAAATGATTAAGAAATAATGATTACCCCACAAAGATAGGTTGGGGTACAGGCGGAATCTGTTCCTGAACGGAGTAAAAACTGTTCCCGAACGGAGGATTTTTTGGAGGTCGATATTACCTGGAAGGAGGATGAAAGGTACCTGGAACTAACCTGGATATAGAAACGATATAGCGAGGATATACAAACGATATAGAAACGATATAGCGGGGATATACAACTCGTCCTCTTTTAACTTTAATCCCCATGATTCCCAACGGTTTATTCCCCCATCTTCCTTCCAAACCTTTAGTTTTCTCTTTTTTTACCTACATTTACGACTATGATCATTCGTAGCAACAAAAACATGGAGGCCTACCTCCAGCAACTGAATTACGACTTCCGCACTGCAGCTTACGTGCTGCCGGAAGCGTTAGAAAATGTGCTCAATGACGGGTTAATCCAGCAGGATAACACCATCCTGCTTGCGGCCATCAATAAGGGTAGAAATGTGCCTTCATTTGCCGACGACCAGGAAAGGATGGATTTTGAATACTCGAGGAACAGGTTCGATACGGACCTGCCAGAGGAAGACGATGAGCTGGAATACCTGAAATGGACCCTCGAATTTGCCCACCGGCTGGCCAATAAAGTCCATGAAGAGTTTCCCGGTAAAACTTTTAAGGTGCTCGCCTTTTTCAATGAAACCAACTTTGAGAGCGAGCATATGGCGCAGTTCGCCTCTTCCCGCGTCCATTTTTACGAGGTGAAACAGGCCGATGGAGATAACGATCTTGAAGGGTATGAAGGGGAAGCTGCGCTGGAGATAGAAGTGCAATAAGATAATTCTACATAAAAAAGCAAAGCCCCGTCATACGACGGGGCTTTGTTATGCCTGCTGGTAATTAGCTTTCACGATCATCTCAATCTGGTGCCAGTTGATCTGCTCATCTGCCCGGTAGTCATACACCATATTGCGGGCAAATTTGCGGGTGGGAGGGAACACCACCAGTTGTATGTAATCGGCGTAAGTATTGACCAGGCCCATATGCCGGCCGCGGGCTTTAAATAAGTGTACATCGCCTCTTTTCAGTTCTTTTACCTGTGGCTGCACCTGCTTCAGCAACTGCTGAAAGCGGGCTATGATCTCTTCATATATCGGTTTCCCGTTCTCCATGACATGACGTTTATACATAGGTCGCAAAAACGGTACTTTTTAACTATATATATCGGTTAAGGAATTATTAAGAAAACGTTAAGCCGCCTGCTGTCGCTTATTTCCCAATTTCCCCCTATCTTGCCAGCCTAAACACGCACCCGGATTATGATTATTGATACGTTACAGAACGCTCACTTATATTTTGGCCTTGGCGCTAAATTCGAAAAGGCTTTTCAATACCTGGCACAAACCGATTTTGCCACGGTGCAAAAGGGGAAATACGAGATAGAAGGGCAGGATATTTTCGCGATCGTGAACGAGTACGATACAGTAGATGCCACCACAGAACAGATGGAATCGCACAAAAAGTACATCGATGTGCAATACATCGTAAGCGGTGCAGAACTGATCGGGCACGACTTCCTGCTGCAGCAGGCTCCTTCGCAGGCTTATGATGCCGAAAAGGACTTTATGCTCTGGGGCGAAACACCGGCGTTCTTTTCAAAACTGGAGAAGGGTTACTTCGCCATCTTTTTTCCTACCGATCTGCATATGCCTAATATCAGGATCGCAGCGCCGGCGGCTGTTAAAAAGGTGGTGATTAAGATCAGTGTGAACTAGATGTCGCTGATCATAACACTGGAACTGGAGCCGGGGGCACAGTCCTTTTTTAATGCACTTCGCGAAAAACACTTCCCCGGACATGCTAATTACCTGGACGCGCACATTACACTTTTTCATAAGTTACCGGGTGATGAGCCGGCTGTGCATGAACACCTCGAACGTTTTGCTGTTCGCGGCCCTATGTTGCTGGAGGTAAGTGGTGTTAAAAACTTTGGCAAAGGGGTGGCCTATAACATCAATTCGCCAGAGCTGGATACCTTACACGTTGACATGCAACAGGCTTTCTGGCCCTGGCTTATCCGGCAGGACAGGCTCAGGCGCTGGCCGCACATCACCATCCAAAACAAGGTGACGGCTTTTAAGGCCAGCTGCCTGCACGAGGAACTGCTGAAAGATTTTACGCCTTTTTCCATTACTGCCACCGGCCTGCTGAGCTGGCAGTATCTTAAAGGTCCCTGGAAGGCGTTGGGGCGTTATCCGTTTACTACTAAATGATACCGAATATGAAGTATATATGGCTTTTCCTGATCTGCCTCTCTTTTAAACCAGCCGACAGACATCTGTTGTTCGACCAGTTGCAGCAACGTTTGCCAGGTAATCTTTGTGAGGATACCAGGATTTATGAGAATGATAAACGTACGAAAGGCCGTATAACCTTCCTCAACCGGGAGTTCCGTACCCAATACTTTGCCGCGGCTACGTCCGTAAGGTATTTCGAATGTGAAGACCGCCGCTTTCACCTGGGTATGATCAGCATGGAATTTAAGAACCAGCAGGACACAGAATATGCCCTGGCCGCTATTGCCAGCAGTGCCCGCACCAGTTTTCGTTTACCCACCCCCAACCGTTTTGCCCCCAAACGTTTAGGCAATGAACTGCTGATCCTGTACTCCGAAACCTTTACAGATGTACGTTTCCAGGACCTGGTGAATAAAAATTAAGAGAGGATTTATCGCTTAACAGGTTTGAACGGCATGATGGTGTCGAACTTCGACACGCCCCTGATAGAGATGTCGGCCATCATCGTGCTGTCTTTTTCATACACCATAAAAGTGTAAGTGTGATGATCGTTCCGGTTGGTTTTGATATGCCGGAAAGCCAGTTCAATACTGTCGTTGTAGATGAAACGCCAGTCGTTTTCGCCGTGTGAGTCGGGAATGTAGAACACCGAATCGCGGCGGAACTGCACTTTTTTAACGGTAGAATCGATCGTTTGCACTTCTATACGGAAGCGGCTGATCTTAATACCATGCCCCAGGGTGAGCTTAATTTTATTTGGTTCTGAACAGGAAGAAAGAGAAAGCAGTGCGGACAAAATAATAATGCCATTCTTTAAGCTCGTCATGAGGTAATCTTTGTTTTAGGTCAGGAATCTGTTGATCGGATGTTTTGTCCTCAGCTGCGCTAAAATATCAAAAAATAGGAGAAATCCCTGTTCGTTTCCAGGAACAGGGGGTAACGTTAGTTTGTATATGCTGTTGGTGTATACACCGCTAAAATGTAGGGTAGTCCTTCTTGCGTTTTTTGCTCCATTTGTACTGGTGCGTCCAATAAGCCATTTTCATGGAGAGATAACCGAAGCCCGCGCCGGCCAGCACATCGCTGATGTAGTGGCGGTTGTTGCAGATGCGCAGGGCACCTACGGTGCCTGCCAAACCGTAGGCGGCATAAGGCATCCATTTAAAACGGTGTTTATATTCTTCGCTCAGGAAGGTAGCGGCCGCAAAGGCATTGGCCGTATGCCCGGACGGCCATGAATTGTAAGTAGTTCCGTCGGGCCGTAACTGCCGGGTCACCCGTTTCAGGATGTTCACCGTGGCGTAGTTCAGCACGGCCCCCTTTGCCAGTATGAGGCTGCGTTCTACAACCGTGTTCCGCGATTTAATGCCAATAGCGTCCAGCCCGTAGGCGATCAACACGGGGGAGTACTGGAGGTAGTTGTCCATCTTGGTCTTAAAGCTCGTCATGTGCGTATTCCGCATCTCCTTCACCTCATTTTTGATACTCTCATCCCCATTCCCGTTTACCAGGATGCCGGAAATAATAAGTCCCGCAGGAACGATCAGTTGTTTGTGCGAATAACGAATGGGAGGAGGGAGGCGGAAAGTATCCGCCGGGATATAGTGTAATGCAGGCCTAGCCGGATTCACAGTGTCGGGAGTAGGCTGCGCATAGCTCAGGGTCGCGTGGCATAACAGCAGCACCAAAAAGCCAAATCTCATGTTGTAGGTTTCTACCTACATATTAAGCAAAAAATCCGGGAAATCCCGGACTTTTTATCATGTTAAGGTAAAATACGCTTACTGAAGCGACAAAACCCAGGCTTCAAACTCGTTTGGCAGTCCGGGAGGATTGCCTTTGCGCGTCCAGGTAATGGGCTCATCGTAGTATTCCAGTTCATGGATAATTACGGGTATATCGCGGCCGAACTTTTCCCTGATTACGCCTTCTTCGTGCAGGCGCAGCGACAGGGCCGTAGTAATGGCCATAAACGCTTCCTGTATCTTCATTCCCTTTTCAAACACCTCTTCGTATTCAGCCTCTTCTTCCTCATCCGAATAATAGAAAGGCAGCCCTTTTACCCAGGCGTCGAATACTGCATCTTCGTCGCCGCCAATGAGCATTTCTTCGTTCTGCAGCCAAAAGGCATAGTTCCATTTAGCTTCTTCGTGGTGAGAAGGGATCTCTCCGGGTGCGCTTAGTTTCCAGTTGCTTACCGTGTTATAGCCCACTGTGAGCACGGGCAGTCTCAAATCGTCGTCCACATTGCTTTTGTAGAAAGAAATGGCGTAAATATCGTCCGTATCTTCTTCCGGAAAGTTCAGCACTGCCTCCCTTAATTGGTTATATGTTTCCCTGATAAATTTTTCCGTCGTCATAGTACGAAGGTAGGGGATATTCAAATAAACACATAAATGTGCCGCTTCAAATTACCAGATCGTTGTTTTAAACAGGCATACTACCGTCTCAGCTTTTCCGCAGTTAAATTTGTTACCAAATGACTCCTTATCTACCCATGAAAAAAGTTAGCACACTACTGCTTTTAATGGCATCCGTTTTTTCATCCTGCGGATTTTATACCCGTAATCATCCCCCACCGCGTTATGGCGACGACAGGGTATACGTACCGCTGGGCCGCAAAAAGGAACGGAAATTAACCTTCCCGACCATCAGCTTTACCGCCGCTATGAAGGATTACCGGCTGTCGCATGGTGGATTTCCGCAAGAACTGACCATTTTAGAACATTACAACGAAAAAACCGCCCGGGCCTTCCGTGATATGAAGGAGGTGGGTTATACCACCATGCGTATCAGTTACCTGTACCTCGACTCGATGGAAGTAGATTTTATAAGGATACCCGGCTTCACCCAAAACGCAGGGCCTAATGCGATGGAGATGCGTATTACAGGAAAGTTCGTGTTTACGATGAAAGATTCGTCTATGTTTACGCGGACGGTGTTGGATTAAAGGTCGCCCTTTTGTGCCAGCCGCATGCGGTACGCATTGATGGCAGTGTCGCCCAGTTTGTTCACCAGCCGGTAGTTTACTACTACGCCCACCGCTGCCCCGATTACCGGCACCAACTGCGCCATTTTAGCCAGGTCTATATGGTCGCGGTATTCCTGTTGAAACTTAAGCCAGTCGAATGATTCACTGTCTTCAGGCAACTGTTTCACTTTATTGTTCCAGTCTTCTATCTGCTCATACACCCGCTGCCGGTGCTGCTGACTGCTAAAAGCCAGCTGAAAAATATGCAGGATGTACAGCCGTTCTTTATAATCCTTCACGTCAAACCCGTAGTAGGTAGCAATATCGAACAACAGTTTCAACTTCATGGTCAGCAGGATGGGGAAGTCGGCCAGCCCGAGTAAGAAACCGCCCGCTCCCGTAATACCGCCTTCAGCCGCCGCCGTGTTGCGGTACCATACAATTCGTTTGCGTACCGCATCTTCCACATCGAACAGCGAGGTAAAGTCCTGTTTGCCCGGAGATGTGTACGTGGAGCCAAACAGTACCCCCTTCACCATTTGTTTAATAGCAGCGGTAATACCGTCATGTACCTTTTGCGGTATCCATTGGTTCACTTTGTCTTGCAGGCCTTTAGTGGCCTTGCCGAACCAGGAGGGGCGTTTCTGCATATTATATTGCCAGAATTCCATTTCCAGCTTTGCTTGTTGTTCATATAACATAAGAAGGGCTGTGCGAATTAGGTGCCAGAAAATTTAATAAAAAAGTAGTTATTGAAGATGGATTGTTTTGCTAAAAATATTAGTAAATTGCAGGCATGGTAGAGCATGAAGATGTACGGGTGAATTATTACTTCGCCCTGGAGAATACGGTCGTCAGGATACAGCCGTCAGACCTGCGTTTGATGCCCGAGTTGTCGGGCGAACTAATGCCCCTGCGCATCACAGGGTCACGTTTGTTTTCCCTGCAGTTTACACCCGTTTTCGGCTCTAATAATACCCTCTGGCAAAAGACTTTTAACGGTGTTACCGTACAGTTAAAAGCTACCAACACCGACCGCTGGATCGTGGAACTGGACAAAATCGGGAAACTGCGCTATGCTCAGTACGTTCATGAGTTGCAGGACATCTGGCGGGGTTTGTTCGATGAACCGCTGCAACGCCGGGCCGGCGACGTGCAAATCGAAACACCGGTAAAAAAACTCCGCCCCGAATACCTGCTCATGCCCCCCGGCGACCGGCAACGCGCCAGCAGCTATGGCAGACCGTCGCTATCCAGCCTTAAACCCCGGCAATTCTACCTCACCTGGGATTGCCTGTTCGTCCTCTGCACCATGCCCCTGGTAGTATGGAAAGTAAACGACGACCAGCCATATTATACCCATGCCGGTAAAAAATGGGGCTTCCAGTGCGTATGGGGTAAGGTAGATAAAAAGCTCACCGATACCATGGCGGCCTGGGTAAGAGGGGAGATCGTGAATAAGGGGATGGGAGGGGCCGATCCGGACATGCAGCAGCGGGGGTAGTTAAAGGATAACACGCGGTAATCGCTGAAGGCGTTCCTGTGCCCCTGTAACCATATATTTACCCTCAACCACCAGCCTTACTGCTAAAGAATGTCAATAATCAGTTAATCCCCACGAACCCCCGCATGCGATAAACCAATATATTTAACGCTTCAAACAATGTAGAGCAGATGGGGAAATTATTAAATGCCATAGCAGTAATGCTGGCCGTTGCGGGACCAGCCACCGCGCAAACGGTAACCCGCTTCCAGCCTTCGCACGACGAACTGGTGGCGAGGTATAAAAGGGCAGCGGGGATGGATAGCCTGACCAAAGACGCGGTGTTTAAATATACCGTAGATGCGAAATGGCTGCCCGGCGGTAAGGCTTTCTGGTATTGTAATGTGCTGAAGGATAGGAAAGAATATATTTATATAGATGCAGTAAAAGGCACCAGGCGGCCGGCTACCGCTGCTGATACGCTGCAAACACCGCCAGTTGCCAGCCGCGAGCGTAATTTCAGACCGCAGCAATTGATATCGCCTGATAAAAAATGGGAAGCTTACCTGGAAAAGGGGAATGTATTTGTTAAACCTGTTGCCGGTGGTGCGCCTGTTCAGTTTACGACCAACGGCAGTAATGAACAACCGTACGGAAGGCTTACCTGGAGTCCCGACAGCAAATACCTCGCAGGTTACGCCATACAACCGGTAAAAGATTCGGCGATCTATTACATTCTTACATCCGTACCCGGCACTATGCGCGGGCAACTTCGCTCGCAACCCTACAAACAACCCGGCGATCCTTTTACTACTTACACGTTGTTCCTGTTTAACCTCGAACAACAGAAAGCCGTGAAAGTAAATGCCGAACCCATCAACTTCCTGCAGGCGCCCGAACTGCATTGGCGAAAAGGCAATGCCCGTTACTTTACCTACGAAAAAGCAGACCGCGGTCACCAGCGCTTCCGGGTAATGGAGGTGGATGCACAAACCGCGGAAGCCAAAGCAGTGGTAGACGAAAAAACGAACACCTTCATCTATGCATCCACCCTGTTTACCGCCTACCCGGAAGGAAGCAACGTACTACTGCGCACCTCCGAGAAAGACGGCTGGAAACATATATACCTGGTAGACCTGGTAACAGGCAAAGAACAACGGGTCACCAAAGGCAGCTGGGTGGTGAGAAGTGTTGACAGCATTGATGCGGTGAAGAAACAGATCTGGTTCCAGGCAAGCGGTATGCAGCCGGGTGAAGATCCATACAACCTGCATTACTACCGTATTGGTTTTGATGGTAAAGGGCTTACCCCGCTCACACCAGAAACAGGTAATCATGAAATCGTGTTCTCGCCAGACAGAACTTATTACACGGATAATTACTCGCAGGTAAACGTGCCCCCGGTTACAAAACTGAAAAGATCGGCCGATGGCAAAGAAATATCTATACTGGAACAGGCCGATATCTCTCAGTATCAACTATCAGGTGCCCGTGCGCCGGAAGTTTTTGTAGCGAAGGCCCGTGATGGCGTAACGGATATTTATGGTATTGTTAGCCGTCCTTCCGATTATGATCCCACTAAAAAATACCCGGTGCTGGAGAATATTTACGCAGGCCCGCACAGCTCCTTCGTACCTAAAACCTTTACGCCCTACAGCGAAATGCAAAGCCTGGCAGAACTGGGCTTCATCGTGGTAATGATCGATGGAATGGGCACGGCCAACCGCTCAAAAGCCTTTCACGATGTATGCTGGCAAAACCTGGCCGATGCAGGTTTGCCCGACCGTATCCTCTGGATAAAAGCACTGGCCAAAAAATATGCGTACGTAGATGATGAACGCGTGGGTATCTACGGCACCTCGGCCGGTGGACAAAACACCGTGTCGGCTTTACTGTTCCATCCGGAATTCTACAAAGCCGGCGTATCGGCCTGTGGCTGCCACGACAATCGCGTAGATAAACAATGGTGGAACGAACAGTGGATGGGATATCCTGTAGGCAAACACTACGACGAACAATCGAACGTAACCAATGCTTCGAAATTACAAGGCAACCTGCTGCTCATCGTAGGCGAATACGATACCAACGTGCCGCCCGAATCCACGTACCGTGTGGCAGATGCACTGATCAAAGCCAATAAGGATTTCGATTTTCTCGCCGTGCCGGGTATGGGACATAGCGATGGCGGCCCTTACGGCAGAATGAAGAAGCGTGATTTCTTTGTGAAACATCTGATGGGCGTGGAGCCCCCCGCACGTAATAACGGCGAACTGCCAGCGGGAGCGGAGCTGGGCAGGGAACGATGGACGTTTAGATAGTAAAGCTATAATATGAGGAAGGCGGCTGTAATCGGCCGCCTTTTTTATTACGATGATATTGGCAAAAGAAGCCGGGTATTTGTTATTGATGAGAGGTGTTGCAGGCCGTAGTTTTGTTTCGTTAAAACAGGCATGCACTGTTGGGGCGCCCGCGGCGCCCCGGTACACTTCATATTGAAAAAACAAACTAATTCCTCATGAGCACAGCAACGCTAAGTATTGAGGCCCTCGTTGCGAGCGGCCAGCCGGTTGACTATTCTGTGGACCCACACCTGACTGCCGAAACAAAAGCTTTTCTGAAACCCCTGAATGGTGGCGGTCCTGGTTTGGAAACCTTACCGCCGGTGGAAGCCCGTAAGGTGCTGGAAGGCGCGCAGCAGGCAGTCAAAGTAGACCTGTCGGGTATCGAAGTAACAGAAAAAACCATCAACACAGATGGTATGGATATTCAACTCTTTATTGTACGTCCGGAAGGCATTAAAGAAACCCTGCCCGTTTTCATATTTGTACATGGCGGCGGCTGGGTACTGGGCGATTTTCCCACGCACAAACGGCTGGTGCGCGACCTGGTGGTGGCAACCGGTTATGCCTCTGTATTCGTGGAATATAGCCGTTCCCCGGAAGCAACATTCCCTGTTCCATTAAACGAAGTGTATGCCGCTACCAAATGGGTGGCCGAACATGGCAGCGAAATCAATGTGGATGGTAATAAACTGGCGATTGTGGGTAACAGCGCCGGCGGTAACCTGAGTGCCGCCACGGTGTTGAGAGCTAAAGCGGAAAACGGCCCGGCGATCAAATTACAGGTGCTGTTTTGGCCGGTAACCAATTCCGATTTCCAGACGGCTTCCTATAAACAATTTGGCGCACAACGTTTTCTTACCGCGCCGGTAATGGAATGGATGTTTGATCAGTATACCCCCAATAAAGCCGACAGGGAAAACATCTATGTATCACCCCTGAAAGCTACCACAGAACAACTGAAAGGCCTGCCTCCAACATTGATCCAGGTAGCAGAAAATGATATCCTGCGCGACGAAGGCGAAGCTTACGGACGTAAGCTGGACGAGGCAGGCGTAAAAGTAACGACGGTCCGTTATGTAGGGGTTATTCACGATTGGGGCATGCTGAACGGCATGGCCGAACTGGATGCCACCAAATCGTTGATATTACATGCAGCAGCCGAATTGAAGAAATACCTGGCATAATCAGGTGCTTTTTATCATAGCGTACAGGCCGGGGTTTTAGTACTCCGGCCTTTCGTATGAGTCGTAGATTGGTGCGAAAGAGCCCTGCCGTCCTCAGTCACCTACCGTATATTTTGCATGCTTAAACGCCACGCCCAACCATTTCGATGAAATTGTCATCTTTTCCGATAGTCTTCGTTCCTGTACCAGCGCTAAAACCTCCCTGCGATTGCCGAATATCAGTATCTTTATCCGGGTTTAGCCAGATGCCAGGCTTTCATGATCGGACTGTTCCTGTTTACTTGTTTTGAATGTTGTATAAAGAGCTGCCGCCAGTATGGAACGCTCATAGCTGGTCTTTTATCCAAAACGATTACTTCATGAGGCTGTTACTGAGCATTTGTTTACTATTTGTTTTCAGGTTGGAAGTCCATGCGCAGTCTGACGCAGGGATTCCATTACGCATACCCCCAAAGGGATATACTGCCTCGCCGGGCGATACGCTGCTGGTCCGCCGGTTAGCAGAGGCGGCGAGTCTTCTGATCGAGAAGCCGGGTGAAAATACTGCAGACCTGGAAAACGCCAGGCAGTTGCTGGATGCAGCGATCGATCTTTGCACCCAGTTAAAAGATGAAAAAGCAAAACTGACAGTTCACAAACTGAGGGCAGATTGGGCCTATTGGTCCCAAAACTGGGCGGAGTTAACGAAGGAACTGCAGTGGGTCGCCCCGCAACACCGTTTAGGCTTGGTAAGAATCCTGACAGGATATTATGCCCAACAGTCCAAAGATCAACATGCGTCTGACAGTATACTGCACTACGCGTTCCTGATGAAAGAGTATGCCACCAAATTCAGGGATCACAGCACGGCAAATGAAGCGCAATATTATATTGCGCTGGGGTACTTGCGGAAAAATCAACTAAAAGAAGGGAAGCGGCATTTCCTGAAAATGGCCGACTACCACCGTGGAAACAATGATAGGGATAATGAGATATTTGTTTGGCAGGCCCTGGCAGCTACGCTCACCGGCGATGATACCACCCATCCCACAAAAAAGGAATGCCTTTTCAGGGTGATAGAACTGTCGAGGGCATCAAAGAACAACAGGCGTCTGGTTATCGGATTGTCGGATATGGGTGAATTGCTGATCTGGAAAGGCGAGCTCGATGCAGCAGAAGTCTTTATGCTGGAATTGGACACCCTGCAGGCAACTATCGGAGAAACTAAGCGGTATAAAACTTTTGAGATACTTAGCAAACTATACGAGGCGAAACGCAATGAGGCGAAGGCGCTGTTTTATGCAAAGGAAGCATTGACAAATGCGCAAATCACAGAAAACAGCCCTCAACTCAACGGGATATACGAAGGCCGGCTGGCTGAAGTTGAGGCCTCTTTTCAAAAGCCGGATAAATTTCAGGAGCAACTCAGTAAGATCACAAACGGTATGCCCCCCGATCAGTTGAAGAACTGGTTCACGATCCTGGCCTATGCTACGGCGCTTAGTGAAAGTAAGGGAGCGGTAACAGCCATTAAATACCTTTTGGAAAGAAGGGACAAAATACCTGTTCAAACGGAACGTTACGCCATTGAGTTTGACAAACATATGGGGCAGTTTTACCTGGCGGCCGGTGATTATCATAAAGCGATCTATTATCTGAATGATGCCGAAAAAAAATTGCCCGCGATGGATTATCAACTGGATAACCTTACTTCGGATATCTACTATTTACTCGCTAACGTAAGTTACGAAATGGGGCATTACCAGCAGGCGCTCCTTTACCTGCAAAAAGGTGAATCTAAAGTCCCGCGTGCCCGCCTGCAGCTAACACGGCAAATTCATGCCGAATTCATGTGGTATAAAGTGAATAACTCTTTACACCAATATCTGAATGCTATCCGGCATTTCTCCGAACATAAACGTTTGAGCGATAGTTTGTTTAACAGCGAAAAAATGGGACAGTTGGAGGCATTGAATGTTCGCTACCAAATGGCGAAAAGACAACAGGAGCTGGATCAGAAGGCGAATGAAATTGTATGGCTCACAGAAACAGGACGACTGCGGGAAACGCTGCTGAACGAAACCCGGACAAACGCCCGCAGGCGCGACCAGTTGCAACGCGGGTATATTGCCAGTGCGCAAAGCCAGGCCAGGCAACGTGGTGATTCGCTGAAGCACGCCGAAGAAACATACAGTTTGCTTAACCGCGAATGGGGCTTACAAAAGAACTTGCTGAAACAGGCCCGGAATACGCGAAATCTTATTTTCGGAGGCGGGGTGCTGCTGGTATTACTGCTGGTACTTATTTTCAGCCGCTACCGTCTTAAGCAACGCAGTAACCGGCAACTGGAGAAGCAGCGGGAACTGATTTCTGACAAAAACGCTTCCCTGCAAAAGTTACTGGGCGAAAAAGAGTGGTTGTTGAAAGAGGTACATCACCGCGTAAAGAATAACCTGCAGGTGGTCATGAGCCTGCTGAATATCCAATCGTACTACCTGCAGGACGATACCGCTATTTCGGCCATAAGGGATAGTCAACACCGCGTAAACGCCATTTCACTGATACATAAAAAGCTGTACCAGTCAGACAATCCTGCGATGGTGGATATGCCGCATTACATCAAAGAGCTTACGGAGCATTTAAGCGAATATGCTGACCAAAGCCGGCTGGTACGGTTTGATCTTAACATAGATGATATAGTATTAGACATTGGCAAAGCTTTGCCAATCGGACTTATCCTGAATGAATCGATCACTAACTGTTTCAAATACGCCTTTAATGGCAGGCAAGAGGGATTGATCAGTGTCCGGATGCACGAGGACTACAACGGCAGCATTACACTGTTAATTGCCGACGACGGTATAGGGATCGTTGATAACGACCGGGTACGCGAGGGCGATTCGCTGGGAATGAGCCTGATGAAAGGTCTCGCCTCGGATATGGATGGCACATTGATGATTAATAGCGCGGAGGGACGGGGTACAACGATCACTGTGCTATTTAAACCTGAAGATAAAAAAGCCGCAGTGTGAAATACCTTGTCAATTTAAATAGCCTGTAATGAGGTGGTGCCTGATATGTTTATTATTATTCCTGTTTACAATGCCTGCCAAAGCGCAAATGCACCGCGCGCGCCTCATGCAGGGCATAAATACCGTCTCACCACGGGATACAACATTGGCAAACCAAATGCTGGAGCTGGCGAAGTACTGTATTTCCAAGCCCGAAGAAAGGGTAGCAGATCTCGACAGTGCCAGGCAACTGATTCGCAACGCAACGCTTATTTGCCGGCAATTAAAATATCAGCGGGGTTTGGAGACAGCCGAATACCTTAGTTCCAGGGTAGCGATAGAATCCGGGGACATAGCGCAGATGAAGGTCTTCTTACCCAAATTGTCCCTGTCCGACCGGCTTTATTTCATGCGTGGATTATCTTACGCCTACCGGCAGAGCAGCAGTCGGAGTGCGCAGGACAGCGCCTTGCACTATGCCTTTCTGGCTCAAAAAACAGCCCTCGATAACGGACTTTTTGACGATGCGAACGGCATGAACGTGTACATAGCCATGTGTTATTTCTCCCAGGAAGATTTTGTAACCGGAAAGCAGTACTGGCTGTCGATGACCAGGTACGCGCATGAAAAAAATGATCCCCAGCGGGTGTTTGAAACAATTGCCGGCCTGATTAGTTATTTACCCCCTTCCGATACTTCTTTTCCTACCTGCAGCGACCTGCTTGATTCAATAATTGTATTGGGAGGTGATAGCGGGGGGCACACGCCATGGGAAAAGTACCAGGTTGCCCAGGCACATTTCAGAAAGGGTGAAATAGCCGAAGCTGAACGCGTGTTGTTA
>NZ_CABHOU010000003.1 GCF_902168175.1 uncultured Chitinophaga sp.
GCAGAAATAATTTAAATCCTATCTTTGCAATCCCAAAACAAACGGGGATGATTCCGTAGCTCAGTTGGTAGAGCAATACACTTTTAATGTATGGGCCCTGGGTTCGAGTCCCAGCGGGATCACAGAAGATAGGAAAGCCTTACAGGTCGAAAGATTTGTAAGGCTTTCTTAATTTAGACTCTTAGATGTCCCGTCCGGTAGTTGCAATTTTTTTTCGCAAGATGATTGTGCTGTATTTTCCTGAAAATTTACCTGTTCAGCTGAATTATATCGCACCGCTGATTCTTTGCGTAGTGATTTTGTAAATTACCTTTGGTTCTAAAAAATGAATTCAATGGTGAAAGCACCAATGTTTTATATTTGGATTTTCAAATTGACATTAATTTAAGATTTTAACTCCATCGCAACTAGTGGCGAAAATTTATGATATCTCGCAGTGGAATGAATTGGCTTGGTTCAGTACCGGAGGTACGCGGGCAAAAAAACTTGTTCAATCCCCAGAAGGCCAACTTTTCTACTTCAAACGCTCTCAATATAAGGAACCAACGGCAATAAAGCCTGGAAAGGACTTCAGGTATGAATTCTGGAGCGAAATAATCGCTTACAATGTTGGGCGATTTCTTGGATTTAATGTTTTGTGCTATGATATTGGGCACGATGGAACTAATATTGGTTGTATTAGTGAGTCTATGTTCGATGCAGAAAAACAACATTTTATGGAAGGTATTCGCTTCATTCAAGGCGCATATCCTGAGTATGAGCCAGATAACAAAGAACATAGGAAGCTGTATACCTTCCAGGCTATCGAAGGCGCATTGAGCAAGTTTCGCTTGTCTGGTTTTTGCAGGAACCTTGTAGAAACAATAGTGTTCGATGCTATAATTGGTAACGGTGATAGACATCAGGAAAACTGGGGAATAATAATGGATCATTCAGGGATAAGAAAGGCTTTAGATAGGCTTAGGACTCTTTCTGCAACTCAGTTAAATAGCCTTGATATGGAATCCTTGTATGACACAGGAGTAGCATTTGCGCCCATATATGACTCAGGAAGTAGTTTAGGTAGAGAGTTGACCGAAGAGCGAATAGGTGCTTTAATTGAAAGTCCATTAATGATGGAGACCTACTTAAAAAGGGGCCAGGCCGAAATTCATTGGAATGAGAAAAAGCTTTCCCATTTTGAATTAGTTCGAGAGTTGTTAAATTCTGACTATAAAGCTATCATTACTAATAGGTTGAGCAGTATATTTAATTGTGAGTACTCTGATTTTATCAGGGGAACGCTTATTGATATAGATAGTAAAGTCCCGGATAGTTTCTCGGAATATAAAATTCCGGAGTCTAGAAAGGATTTTATTTGTAAATTAATTGTATCAAGAATAGAGATTTTAAAGCAACTAATCGATGCATGAATTCGATCAAATATTTTTAAGTTGGAGGTCTGGTCAAGGATCTAGTCGCCATATTGTAGGTCAACTGTCTGAAGTTGATGGCGTCTTCCAGTTTGAATATTTTCCAAATGAAGTGGAGAAAGCATTGGAATTAGGTTTTGCCCCGTATGCAGAGTTTCCCGACGTTAGTCAAAAGTATAAAACGAATGTATTAGAGGTGTTTGGCCAGCGCCTGACAAAATCGGAAAGACCGGACGTTAAAAAATTTTACGACTTTTGGGAAGTAAAGCCTGAATTCATTCATGATAAATTTTATTTGCTGGGACATACACAGGGGTTGTCTCCAGCGGACAATTTTGAGTTTCTCGCTGATTATAATCCAATAAAAGGGTTGTCATTTATAACAGAACTTGCCGGACTTTCAATAAGGAATCTTCCAGCAGATACTCTTATGGTAGGAGACGAGTTGAGAGCGGAGTTGGATGCAGGTAACAATTTCGACCAACATGCGGTGCGCATATTTAAAGCCGAAAGGTTTATTGGGTATATTAAGCAAATTCATTGTAGGGTCTTTCATAAAGAGGGCGCGCAAGAGTTGAAGTTGAGGGTTAAAGCAATAGAGAAGAATGGCATTTTGAAACGTGTATTCATTGTTGTTTCGATCTAAGAGAAATTCCGTTATATAGTATCATGCAAGCGGCGAAGATGCTTCCGGTTTCCAGTTCTTGGAAATTGTCAATATGTGTACTAAACCATACCTAATCCACTTTATACCATTTCTTGTAATTCAATCCGAAAAACATACTAAATTGTTCCCTAAATTCATAAGTAATCTTCATACAACATCGCAATTTGTCAGTGTTTTCATATCGTGTGGGAATTTTTGATAACTAAGTAACTCCAAAACAATAAATACCGTGAAATTTTAACTAATGCTTCGTCGCCTATACAATTGTATCTCTCTCGCTAGCTTATGTCACGCCCCGGAGGTCCAATTTGTTTTCCGGCGATTGCTTTCTTGCGTCGTCGTGCACATGGGGATTATCACGGTGTTTATATTATCCATGTGGTGTCCGTACAAACGCAAAACAAAAAAGCAGCTGCACTGTGCAGCTGCTCCGTAATCCTATCTTCTGCGCCTGTACAACAACAGCCCCGCCGCAAATATCAACAACCCACCAGGTATCACTCCAAAGAAAATAACCCGCATCATCAAAATCCCCTGATCGTCACTATCGATCGCATCCTGCGAGCGGATAGCGCCAGTATTAACCGGGAACGCGCCATACGTAAACCACCGGAACATCTCCGTAATCAACGGCTGGTTCCAGTTGTAAGGTTTGCGGCGGCCCAGTTCACCGGAACTCATGAAATCGGCGTCCCCGGTTACTACGATCCGCTGTTCTTTGCCGTTTACGTGGCGTTGCGCCGCTACGGCCAGCGCTTCGTTGTTTTTCGCGATCAGCAACGGAACAGTGTGGAAGCCGGCCGTGTCTGCATAACCGATGCCCGCGGTACCCACCATCGACACCACGCCCTTATCAGCCCTGTAACCGGCCAATCTGGGCGCTATGGTGCCTGCACTGTCCGCAAAGCGGGCGAGGATAAAGTCGGGGGCGTAATCGCGGCTTTCTTCCTGGATGGGCGTGGCGCCGGGATGTATGCCGAGCGGCTGCAATAGCGGTGTTACCACGTCTTGCGAACCGGGTTCGGTGATCACGAACAGGTTTCGGCCGCTGGCTACGTATTGGGCCAGTTTCTGCTGCACTTCGGGGGAGAACGCGGTTTTGGGATCGGCTATCACCAGCACCGAAGTAGTAGCGGGTATGTCTTGCCGGGCAAGGTTTACGGTGTCTACGTTGAAGCCCTGGTTGATCAGCGCGCCCCTGAACGTCAATTCATTTACGAAGGTCTTGAATTCGGCATCGCCGGCTTTGGTGATACTGCGCTCGCCGTTACCGCGCAGGAACGTGATAACGGGGATATCCGCCGGGGTGATCAGCCTTTTCAGGGCTGCGGTGAATTCCTGTTCGCCGGGGTATATGCGGATGTCGTTGTAATAGCGTAAAAAGGTTTTCTTATCACCATACTCCAACAGGCGCACCAGGCGGTTCTCTTCGGGGTTCAGGTCTACGAGTTTCTTTACTGCATCCGGTTTCAATACTTTGCGATAATCGAGGTCCTGGATGTCGGCTACCTTTTTGGCGATGGCGGCATCGGTTTCGCCGGGGTAGTTTTTGTAGAGACCCTCGTTGTTGGAGAAGTCGTAGTAGTATACGTATTCCATCTTCATATCGGGCATAAACCGGCGGTAGGGGGTGAGGATGCGTTCGTCCTCACTTTTCTTTTCCGGTGCGCCGAGGTAGTAGTTATTATCGAGGATGTTTACGTACGTGGTCACTTTCAGCGGATGTTCCATTTTGGAGATCAGCTCGCGGCTTTGTTTGCCCAGTGTATGCGTTTGCGTGGCCGTCATATCAACATAACCGGTTAAGGCCGGGATGGTGCTTAGGTAGCCTGCCAGGAAGCACACTCCGATCAAGCCAAGGTAGCGGGCCGTGCGCGCTGTCCCGGAGCGGGCTTCGCGCTGGTCTTGCAGGCGCATGCCTGTAATGGCTAAAAAGAAGCCGATCACGATCAGGAAGTAAATAATGTCCTGGGTGCTGATCAGGCCGAAAATGAATTGTTCGGTCCTGCCGGCAATGGACATAAAGTAGGTGATATGGCGTACGGTATCGTTGCCCTGGAACAATCCGCCTACGAAGTTAAGTCCTGCTAAAACTGCCAGCGTGCTGATGGCGGCTACTACCTGGTAGGTGGTGAGCGACGACATAAACAGGCCGATGGCTGCATAGGCGCAGATCAACAGGTACAGGCCGATAGCGCCGGACGCTAAAAACTGCCAGTCAATGTTGGTGATGAAAAATGAACCTGCCACGCCGTATAAACAAATGATCACGAGCAGCAGCGCGCCGTAGCCCATCATGGCCACGAATTTGCCGAGTACGATATCTCTTACTTTAATGGGAGATGATAACAGCAGTTTGATGGAGCCGCTGTGCATTTCGCGGCTGATCAGGCCCATGGTGAGCAATGGGATGTAGAAGTACAGGGTGCCCTTCACACCGGGATAAAATCCTTCCTGTAAACCTGCGAACACCATCGATGTCACATCGCTAAAGTGATTGCCCATGCGCTGTGCGCGGCCGATCATCTGTATGTAATAGAGAAAATTAACGCCTATCTGCACGGGAAACACGATCAGGATGAGCCAGGCTACCGGCGAGTGAAACAGGAGGCTCAGTTCCTGGCGGGCTATTCTGGTAATTACTTTCATGATTGAACGGTCGGTTTAAATGTTTTGTTGGATAACTGTGCGAAAATGGCGTCGAGCGAACTTTTCTCCAGTGTAATTTCTTTCAGGCGCCATTTGCGGTGAACGCTAGTTTCCACCAGTCCTTCCGCAATGTCGGCGGTAGGATCGAACCGCATGCGAACGGTTTTGTCGGTGAGGAACACCACTTCTTTCACACCTTCGATGGCGCGCAGTTCTTCGGCTGCCGGCGGGTTTTCCATGGTGGCCACTAAGCTATCGGGTTCAATGTAATTGTTGAAAGTATCCATCGTGTCTTTAAACACGATCTTACCACCTTCTATCATGATGATATCCTGGCAGGTGGCCTGTATCTCCGAAAGGATATGGGAAGAAAAGATCACTGCCCGGTCGGTCGCAATTTCTTTGATCAGTTGCCGCACTTCCAGGATCTGGTTAGGATCGAGGCCGTTGGTGGGCTCGTCCAGCACCACGAGCAGGGGGCGGTGAATGATGGCCTGGGCAATGCCTACACGTTGGCGGTAACCGCCGGATAAATTACCGATCAGCCTTTTGGAAAAATGTGCCACGCCGCATCTTTCCTTCACCCTGTCTATTGATTCACGGATCTTGCTTTTTTCGATCAGTCGCAGGTGTGCGCAATAGGTGAGGTATTCGTCTACGGTTTGTTCCAGGTACAGTGGTGCGTTTTGCGGTAAGAAGCCGATACGTTTTTTTGCCTCTTCCGGGTCGGTACGCATGTCGATGCCTTCAATCAGCACCTGGCCGCGGGTTTGACTCAACACGCCGCAAAGGATGTTCATGGTTGTAGATTTACCGGCGCCATTGGAACCGAGCAGACCTACAATACCGTTCCTGTTGATCTGGAAGTTGATGTCCTGCACCGCCCAGTCTTTACTGTAGCGGTGATACAGTCCTTCGATCTTTACGATATTATCCTGCATATTCAATTTATTACGCAATAAGAGATGAATGGCGCCGGAAGTTTCCGGCGCCGGATTGGTATATGGTTGGTGCGATGGTTTACGGATTTAGTGGCCAGTCTGGATTAAATATGGTGGCGTTTGGCCACAGCTGCCGCAGGTATTTATCGCTGCCGGGCTGCAATTCATATTCCTTTCCTTCGGCCGTATGTTTAATCGTTTTGCGGAAACGGGTTTCCTTGTTGAGTCGTTTCAGATCGATCACGCGCATGCCGGTAAATGCCAGTTCACGGCGCCTTTCCTCTAGCACAAAGCGGAGTACGCGCTCGTCGTCGTTGCCGAAATCGGCGGGCGTAAATACTTTATAGGCAGCAGGGGTAATGCGGTTCAAACGTAATTTGTTGATATCGCTCAGGGCTTCCTGCTGTTTGCCTTCGCGGGCAAAAGTTTCGGCGCGTACGAGGTACATTTCGGGCACGTTGAGGTAGTTGGAATAGAAATCGCCGCGGAGGAAAATCTTTACCTGGTACCTCGACATATAATTGAAAGGAGGTGCAGGCGGCCAGCCATCGGCGTAGTAAAGCGTCCAGCGTTTATCGTCGTTGGTGAACAGGGCGCTTAGTTCAGGCGAGGCGCAAACATCCATACCCAGCCCGAAAGGCCGCAGGAAGTGGCGCGCCACGATGGTTTCTGCATTCAGTTGCGCGTCGGGGATGTTGGTCCAGCCCAGCGGTGCGCCTGGTACGTTCGGGAACGGGCCAGGAATGATGATGCTGTAATCATTCATGTTCTTCAGTTCACCCTGTAGCGAAAGGGCCAGCTCCGCGTTTTTACGTGCGTTCTCATAATCGCCCATGAACAGGTACGTTCTGGCCAGCAGCGCGTATCCGCCCGCTTTGGAAGCCCTGAATTTCGTGAGTTTATTTTTTACAG
>NZ_CABHOU010000004.1 GCF_902168175.1 uncultured Chitinophaga sp.
GCATCCAGACCACTACGGGTGGTAAAGGTTTGACCTGGTTCGTAGAACGATAACGGATCTGGTTGCAGGTAGCTTTTTTTGCAGGACGGCGCCAGCGCAAGCGCTCCGGCCGTCAGCAACAGGAAAGCTGATTTACGATTCAATATATTAGAGAAGATACTTTTCATTACTCAACGATTTAGAAGTTTACATTTAATCCGAACGTGAACATCCTTGGTGCTATACCACCTGTTTCCATATCCCAGTAGTCCCAGTTTTTATCCTTTTTCCAAACAGCTACGTTGCGGATTGAAGCAAATACTTTTAATTTTTCGATGTTAGCTCTGCTGATCAGGCTTGTTGGCAGGGTGTAACCCAGGGTGATATTCTCCAGACGGGCGAAAGAACGGTTGTAGAGTCGGCCGGGAGCGTTCACACCTGCAGGACCTTTTGCATCCAGACGGGCTTCCCAGCTGGTAGGGTTCTCTAAAGTCCAGTACTTTTTGTCGTACGCATTCGCCAGGTTGGTTACCAGCGAGGTACCGTTATCCTGGTTCAGGTAAGCGCCATCCAGGCTCTTGTGCCCCATGTACGAATAGATATTGAACGAGAAGTTGAAATTCTTATAAGAGAAATCGTTACGCAGTGACCACATTACCGGAGGTGCTGTTTGTCCCAGGAACTCTTTGTCGTTGTCGTTGTAAACCGGCGTGGTAGTACCGTTCGTGTTCTTAACATCATCAGCAGTGTAGTTGTTAGCTACTTTAGGATCGCCGGGACGTTGACCATAACGGGCTGCTTCAACAGCCTCATCCGCCTGCCAGATACCAGTTACACGGTAGTTCCAGATAGCGCTTACCGGCTGACCAATAAACCAGCCATTACCGATATCGTCTCTTTCTTTAGTACCAATCACGTTACCATCAGCATCTTTGATCTGATCGTACACATAGTACAGGTGCTGGATCTCATTTTTGTATTTAGAGAAACCGAAGGTGGTATTCCAGTTAAAGTTTTTGCTAACGATGTTCTGAGAGTTAATGCTGATCTCGAAACCTCTGTTCTCTACTTTACCCAGGTTGGTAGTAATGTTGCTGAACCCAGTAAAATCCGGGAGAGAGCGGCTCATAATCATATCTACCGTTGGTGTGATGTAGTAATCCAGTGATCCGTTGATACGCCCCTTCAGGAAGCCGAAGTCCAGACCAAAGTTAAGCGACTCTGTTTTCTCCCAGCTAAGGTTTGGATTAGCAAGGCGACCCATTGACAGGTAACGATACTGAATGAGGTTACCACTTCCGTCAAGATAACCCATAGTTGCACCAACGCCCCCCCCCAGGTCAGCGAGTGCCAGGTAAGGGTCGGACAAAGAGCGGTTACCGTTCTGGCCCCATGAAGCACGCAGTTTACCGTGGCTCAGTGGCTCCCAGTTGAAGAACGATTCGCTGGTGAACGTCCACGCTACGGAAGTAGAGAAGAACGTGGCCCTTGGATTAGAAGTACCGAATGCAGAGTAACCATCACGACGTACAGAAGCTGTTAACATGTAACGGTCGTCGTAGGAGTAGAATAAACGTCCCAGTAAACCATCGGCTGTTTCTTTCATATCATTCGCATCAAAACGGCTTTTCTGCTTGTCGCCATAAAATACTTCATGGTAACCCAACGCGTCGCTCGGACGGATGTCGCGGGCTTCAATCCTGTCGGTCCATACCTGACGGTTTTCCGCTTCCTGTACCAAAGTAACATTCAGCCTGTGTTTGGCAAATGACTGTTCCCAGTAAAGGGTGTTGTTCAGTGACCAGTCGAAACGCTGTGTTTGTTCACGGTTTACGAGGCCATTGGTACCACCCCAGTCAGGATGAGAAGCTGACTCCCAATACCTGTCGCGGAAGTGTTGGAAACGCGGAGAAGCGTTAAAGGAGTATGTAATATTAAACGGCAATTTCACTTTAGTGGTCAGGATGGCATTGAACACGGTGTAACCTTTATTCAGGTCCATGTACTGGCGGTTAAAATCGTAGTTATAACCGAAGTTGTTCACCATGTTATCGCCCATGGGGTGAACCATGAGTTTGCCGGTAGAATCCTGGTAGTTCGCGAAAGGTGCGTTACGGATGATCTGTGTGCCCCAGTCAGTAGCCAGGTTACCATCTGTACGGTTCTGGAAGTTGATGTTACCGCCAATTTCCAGCCATTTGGTGATTTTACCTTCCACTTTCAGGTTAGCACGGATCGCCTTATAATCGTCACCCTTAACTACACCCTGGTTAGAAAGGTAGCCGAGCGACATATAGTAATTGATGTTATCGCTTGCGCCGGAAGCACTGATGTTGTAATCCTGGTTAAAACCATTACGGAACGACTGGTCATACCAATCGAACGTCTTTCCTTTGAGGAAGTTGTTCAGTACTACACTTTGCAGCAGCAGGCGTTTTCCCCATATTTCATCATCAGACGCGGAACCGTTGGTACCGGCAGTATAAGCTCTCCATTGCTCAATGGTGATGCCATACTTAGCGAGGTTCTCGCTGGTCGGCTCATCATAAAAACCAACATTCGTCTGCCCCGACCTGTAAGCTTCGTAATTACCGCTGGTAGTATTAAGGCCGTAAGTAGGCGCTTTATACCAGTCTTCACGGTATTGCATATAACCGTTGCCGTCAAACACCGGGCGGTTAGCGCCCATGGTAGACAAACCGAAGTTAGAAGTGAAGTTGATCTTAGGTTTACCTTTCTGACCTTTTTTAGTAGTCACGATCAGTACGCCGTTCGCTGATTTAGCTCCGTAGATAGCAGAGGCCGAGGCATCTTTCAGCACGTCAATCTGTGCGATATCGTCAGGGTTGATCTCGGAGAATTCACCGTAGAAGATCATACCGTCGAGGATAATCAACGGATCATTGTGACCAGCAGCGGTATAAACCGAACGCTGACCACGGATCTGGATAGAACCACCGCCTTTAGCAGAAGGGTCCATACCAATGCTCAAACCCGGTGTACCGCGCAGGATGTCCTGTACCGTATTCGGGTTTTGATCGGCGATCTTGTCGGGGCGGATCTGCGCGATCGAACCGGTAAGGTCTTTCTTGCGGGCAGAACCGTAACCGATTACCACTACGTCCATCAGGTCCTGGCTGGCAGCAGCCAGTGTAACCGTACCAAGATTTTCGCCGTTAACTACCACTTCCTTAGAAGCGAAGCCAATGTAAGAGAACAACAGCGTACTGCCACTGGCCGCTTTAATGCTGAAATTACCGTTCGGGTCGGAAGCTGTACCAACGTTTCCTCCTTTTACAGAAATGGTAACACCTGGCAAACCGGCAGCGGAAGCATCAGTTACTTTACCTTTTACGGTAAGCTCCTGCGCAAACAACGAACCCGACAATAGTAAGGTGAGGAAAAATGTTAGTAAGGATACCTTACGGTTGATACTTTTCACAGCTGGCCTTACCTGGCCATGCCTGTTACGTGTAAAATTTTCCATACAGGGAATTTAATTTGTCAATTAGTTTAGTGAGGGAAGCCTAAGCATTCCATTGCATCAATTGGTGAAATTTATTATTGTTGATATAAATAGCAGTATGTAATAAATACAGCAGACTTCTTCGTTGGTTGAAAGCCGAAAAATGCTGAAAAACAGGAAAAAATGCCGTTGCGATAAATGGCGGTTTGCAGTATGTTCATAACGAGTAATTCCGATGCGTTGACTTATTATGTGAAACTGGACAAAAAATCTCAATCTTCTTCGACAATTCGTACCAAAAAATCGATAAAAAGTACCAATCCCAACCGTATCAAGCACCGCAGGGGCCTGTTAAATGTCTTTAAGACATTATTCCTGCAGGCGGTACTAATTCGGGCGGGGCGCAATAATAAGATATTCTTTTCAATTCACCCGAAACCGAAAATGTTCCGGCTAAGTTTTTTGCTGTACTGGTCGCCGTAATTATTTGCAGCGTTTGCCTTCGGGGAAAATCGTTACTTTAAACCCCGAAAAACGTTATAAAAGAAAAACTAGTACAGCGTGCGCGTCAGAAAGCTTCTCTTCTTTTTTATATATCTTTTTTGCACTGTGCCTATTGTACACGGGCAAACTTATAACTTCAGGCATTACGACGTTGCTTCGGGGTTGTCGCATAATACCGTGCAGGATATTGTGCAGGACAGCCTGGGATTTATGTGGTTTGGCACCCGCGATGGCGTGAACCGGTTCGATGGCAGCCAGTTCAAAGTTTACCGCTTCGCCAATTCGCCCACGGAGAGCAGTGGCAACAACTGGGTACACGTACTGCACCTCGACGAATCGGGCACGCTGCTGACGGCTACCGAAAAAGAAGTGTACAGGTACGACCCTATACAGGACGCTTTCTCCTTCGTATTCACCTCTACTTACTACTCCTTCGACGAACTGGCCACCGATAAACAAGGCCGCATATGGATGCTGGCAGGCTTCGTGATATCGCGCTGCGACAAGCAGGGCAAAAACCTAAAGGTATTTGATCCGGTGAAAAACTTTTATGCCAGCAGCATACAGGTGGATAAAAACGGCACCTTCTGGGCGGTTACTACAGAAGGCGTACTAATGCAGTACAACGAAAACACAGATACATTTAAGGCCTACGACCTCTTCGCCCATTCAACGTTTAAAAACCCGGCCTGGGTCGACCGCATTCAATGTACCCCCGATGGAAAAATATTGATCGGTAGTCAGAAGGGCGGTTTTAAGATATTCGATGTGGCAAAAGGCGATTATACCGACATACCGCTTTGTTGCGAAAAGCCTGAAAACCTGTTCATCCGCTGCTTCCTGCAGGTATCGCCCAGTGAAATATGGATCGGCACCCGTGTAGGCGTATTCATTTACAACCCGCAAACGGGTCAGTCGAGAGTATTGCAACGAAACAGCAGCGATCTGTCGGGCATATCAGACAATAGTATTTATGGCTTTTACAGAGATAAAGAAGGCGGTATATGGCTGGGCACGCTGCACCAGGGAATCAACTATCTGCCACGTCCTTTATGGCCGTTCCAGCGGATGTTTCACCAACCGGGAAGAAATTCGCTGAGCGGCAATATTATCAAGGAGATTACGGAAGATCATCTGGGTAATTACTGGATAGGTACCGAAGATGCCGGCCTGAACAAAATCGACGCACACACCGGCAGTTTCATCCACTTCCTGCCCGATGTACCCGGCAGCAGTGTATCCAACATCTGCATTAACAACCTGCTGATCGATGGCGATGAATTATGGGCAGGCACGCTGGAAAATGGCATTGATATTATCGACATCCGCACGGGTAAAAACAAACGGCGTTACATCGGCAGCCCCAAAACCGGGCTTAAATCATCGACCACCAGCCGCCTGCACAAAACACCATCCGGTGACATACTGGTTGGCACCACTATCGGCGTGTACCGGTACAATAAAAGCAAAGATATCTTTGAACCTATCGAAGGTTTGCCCTTGCGCGACTGGTACCTGTACGTGTTCGAAGACAGCAAAGGGAACATCTGGACCTCGAACTCCAACAAAGGCATTTATCGCCTCGACAAACAAACCCAAAAGGTCGACAATTTCGC
>NZ_CABHOU010000005.1 GCF_902168175.1 uncultured Chitinophaga sp.
CGATGCCGTTAATGGCTTCCGGGTTCAGGTTGTCTGGTAAGGACGAGTAGATGTAAAACAGGTTACGCCCGATCAAAGAAATATCCAGTCCCTGCAAAACGCCGGTGCGTTTTACGATGGCAGAAGGTAGACTGTAGGTGAAGGTTACTTCTCTCATTTTAACCCATGAGTTTGTGAAGATGCCTTCGCTGCGCGGCATTTTAATGTTAGACCAGCCTTGTGATACACCAGCGTATTTGTACATGTAATGCACCACGTCGGTATTTGGTTTGCCATCTGCAAATACACCGTCCAGTGTTACGCCATGGTTGGCAGTGGTGCCATCTGGGTAAGTGTATGGCAAGCCGCCACCATTACGTTCTTTAAGAGTGGCAGGTGAAAGGCCCATGCCCATAGCAGCTGCATAGTCGGCAGAGTAAATATCACCACCCAGTTTAAAGTCGGTAAGGAAGTAGAGGCTGAAGTTTTTGTAGTTAAAGGTGTTGCTCAAACCACCGGTTAATTTAGGCGTAGCGTTACCAATTGCCACCGGATCGGCTGTAGTTACGTATTGTGTACCCACCACCTTAGTAGGATCGCTTTTATCCAGTACCTGTTGTACTACTTTTTTACCGTTCAGGTAAGTGTAGTCGTAACCGTAAATGGTGCCGTAGTTTTCGCCCACTTTTACATACATCTGTACGCCATTATTACCCCAAAGGTCCTGCAGCAGGTATTTGTCGATACCATCGGCCAGTGCTACCACTTTATTGGTGTTATGCGCGGCGTTCAGTACTACGTTCCAGCGGAAGTTTTTAGCAGCTACCGGAGTAGCGCGCAGTATGAATTCTACGCCCTGGTTCGACAGTTCGCCACTGTTAAAGGTAATTGCACTTGCGCCGGCCGACCATGCGAGGGAGCCGCTCATGATCTGGCTGGTAGCTTTGGCTTTGTAGAAAGTTACTTCTGCATTCAGCCTGTTTTCCAGGAAGCCCATTTCCAGTCCTATTTCGTAAGATTTATTACGCTGTGGTACCAGGTCGGCACCGGGAGGCAGGATAGGTTGCAGTCTTCTTACGGTCAAACCGCCAAAGGTCGATGGCGCTGTACCGTCAATGAAGTTGGAAATAACCTGTGAGTTATAGGTGTAGGTAGTTTGATAAGGATTGGCACCATTCGCACTTTCTGCGGCCGATACTTTCAATTTACCATAACTAAGCCAGCTGGCATTCTTCAGGCCCTTAAACGCCTCTGTAAATACGAAGCTCAGGTTCGCAGATGGGAAGAAGTAAGACGATGTGGCTACCGGCAGGGTAGACGACCAGTCGTTACGACCCGTAACCTGGAGGAACAGGTAGTCGTTGTAGGAGAGATCAAGTACGCCGAACAGGGAGTTCAGGTTGTAATTTGCCCAGGCCTCTTTCGGCAGGTCTAATGTACCGGTGGTGTTAGAGAGGAAGTATTTGTTAGGTACGGCGAAATTGGCCTTTTCACCATTGTTCCAGGCGTTATAATTGTACATGCGGCTGCGTAAGGCACTGTTGCCCACCAGGAAGTTTACGTTCAACCCTTTCACAATATTCTCTTTATGCAGGTTGGTAAACAGTTCGAAGTTAACATCCTGGTTACGTACGCTTTCTATGCCATACTGACCTCTTACGCCAAATGCGTCTATCGGTGTGTACTTACTTTCTACTTCCGTGGTAGCATAGTTAATAGAAGTTCTTCCCGAAACATTTAACCATGGGGTAATATCTGCTGATAATTTTACAGAACCCAATAACTGGTTACGTTTCAGGCGTTGGTTATGCTCGAACAGGTTCCAGAACAGGTCCTGGAAAGAGTTGTTGTTGTAAGGATAAAAACCGAGGGGAGAAGAAGTCGGGAATACGTTTTTGCTGCCATCAGCATTTTTGTAGATATCCATTTCTATAGGTCTCCACTCTCTTGACATACCATGGATCATAAATTTGCTCACTGCATTTTCAGAACCCACGTCCGGCGTATTCAACCGGTTGTAGTTAGTGTAACTGCCATTGATCTCCGCTTTCAGTTTCCTGGAGATGTTAAGGCTCGACCCCAGGTTTACATTGTTCTGATCGTAGTGGCTGTTCAGCTGCACCGACTTGTTATCGATATGCGTCATGCCCACGCGGATGGTACCAAAGTCGCCACCGCCGCTAAACGACAGGTTATGTGTTTGTGTATTACCGGTGCGGAAAAACGTTTTGCGGTTATCTGGCTGCGGCGACCAATTCCGTTTTACACCATCCCACCAAACGATTTCTGTACCGTCCAGTTTATGCCCCCATGAGGCGGCAGGACCGTACCAGCTGAATATGTCCCAGGTAGAATAACCGCCTGGAATGGCACCCGCTGCCTGGTATTTGTCACCCGCGGGCTGACCATCCCATGGGTAGTTACCGGGGAAACGTTTTTCGCCGGTGCCGGTAGTTGGAAACTCCGGTACGGCCGACCACATAGCATTGGAGCCACCATAACCATATTCGTTCTGCACGTCCTGGAAGCGGTAAGCATCGGTAAACAGTGATGAGTAGTTATAGTCTACGCCCAAACCAGGCCTTTTTGAGCCTTTTTTGCTGGTGATGAGGATAACGCCGTTAGCACCTCTTGCGCCGTAAAGAGCGGCTGCGGAAGCACCTTTAAGTACCGTAATATCCTCTACCTCGTCGGGGTTGATAAAGTTCATGAATGAGCCCCAGTCTTTCGGGTTTTCAAGACTGGAGTTGGCGGTGGAAGTAGTACCACCCACAGGATCGTTCTGTACCTGTATACCGTCCATCACGATCAGCGGCTGGTTGTTACCCAGTATGCTGTTGTTACCGCGTATTACGATACGGCTGGAACCACCCTGTACACCGTTGTTTGGTGTAATATTAAGACCGGCCGATTTACCCATCAGGCCCGAGGAAATGTCAGGCGCGGCGGCCCTGGTGATGTCTACATTGCTCACTTTTTGGGCGGAGTAGCCGATCGATTTAGCTTCGCGTTTAATACCCATCGCGGTTACCACGATCTCATTCATGGCTACCGGCGGGTTTAATACGAGGTTCAGTGTATTGTCTGTTCCCACAGTGGTTTCGCGGGCGGAGTAGCCAACATAACTGGCTACCAGTACGGCATTTGCCCTGTCAATAACAATCGTGTATTTACCTGTTTCGTCGGCTACCGTACCTGTTTGTGTGCCTTTGATCTGCACGGTGGCGTAAGGCACCGGATTGCCCTCGGTATCCCTTATTATGCCGGTAATCGTCCGTTTGGTTTGGGCATGGAGGGGAGCGTTACTTATGAGCAATAGGGATACTACCCACAAGAGCATTTTGAATCTGTTCATGTGAAAAAAGATTTTAGTTGATAAATCCAGACAGGTTGTGCGTTGTTTCAACCTGTTGTTCGATGTTTAATAAGCCGTATCTATGGCATACGGCGGTTGTGCTTGAAAAATGGCGGGTTGCGTTTGGTCATATGCAATAATTTTAGCGGTGGAATAAATAACTCGTTCAGTTGTTTCTGTTTCTTTTTATTGCGTTGTGCTGCAGTGCGTCGACGATTATCCTCTTTTTCTTCTCACTTATCCTGTAATAGTATAATTAATTGTGTGTTTGCTGTTTGTGGTTAATAAAAGGGTTTAGTACTATAACATGTTTATCTTAATGCTACCTGTCTTTATTTCTGGTGGATGAAATTTTCCATCACTAATGCTGCTGATCCTAATAATTCCGCTTCATATCCTAATGTGGATACTTCAATGGCTGTATGGTCGGCCAGTCTTGGGATACAGTGTTCGTTCATTGCCTGTTGTACCGGGGCTATCCATAACTTTCCCGCCAGTGATCCTCTTCCGCTTAGTATAACAGACCGGGGATTTAAAATGTGGATCAGGATAGCTACCCCTCTTCCAATATTGTATCCTATTTGTGCCAGCAGCTCTACGCAAAAATTATCGCCTTTGTATGCTGCTTCCATTATGCTTTCTACGTCTTTTTCGCTGTGCCCTGTGGGAAAGGTCGGGGGGAGAGATGATATTCTCCCCGCTTTAATTCCCTGTACCGCCTTCTCTAACAACACCAATAACGATGTTTCTGTTTCAAGGCAGCCACTTTTTCCGCAACTACAAAGTTTATTGTTGTTAAAAAGAGGGATGTGGCTAAACTCGCCGGCAAAGCCGTTATTCCCCCTGAATAATTTTTCGTCCAGTACCATTCCCAACCCCACGCCCCAGCCAATATTAATGACCATACTGTTACGCTGTTTTTGCGCGGTGCCAAAACGGTACTCCGCCAGCGCAATAAGGCTCGAATCATTATCAATATAAACCGGTAAACCCGTTGCTTCGGAAATATGATCTACTATAGTGCGCCCGTCGCTGTGAAGTTGCGGGAAAGAATAATTTACACCCTTCGTTACATCTATAAATCCCGGCATGCCTATACCAACACCAATAATTTTCGATTCACAAATGCCCGACTTCTTCACCAATGCCAACAGCCGTTCCGATAGTTGTTTAATGATATCCGGATTATCTTTTAACGGTAATTCGAACTTCTCTATCCCCATCACATGCCGGTTCTCTATACTCATCAGCGACATCCTCGTTACCAGTTGGTCCATCGAAACAGACAATATATAAAGTGCTTCTTTGTTAATCGTATAAGTGGCGGGGCGCCTGCCTCCGCTCGATGGTGCGTAACCCGACTCCTGCAAAATGTTCTCCTTCACCAGGTCGTTCACCGTTCTTATGATGAGTGGCAAGCTCTTCCCGATTCGTTCACTTAACTCGCTTGCCGATAACACGTTAGAGTAATAAAACTCCCGTAGGATCAGGCGTTTATATTGCTCGTCTTTTTTCATGGGCGGGAATTCCTTAACAAGATAATAACATTTTTAAGATCTACAATATACTTCTTAAAGTTTTTATAAAGTTTATGCTGTAATTGTGGATGTATTTATCATGATAAGATGATGCAATCGGTGGAAAAGCGGTTAAGCCCTCCGTTAATTTTACTATTTTAGGCCATCAAGTTCCCGTTATGAATGTATTTAAGCGTGTTTTAAAGACTGGTTTAGTCGTTATGGCAGCGTTGCTGCTCGTGTATCTGTCGGCCCAGGGAATCAGGCATATGCGCGTGGCAGATGCATCTCAACTTCAAACTGATCATTTTAGGATATTGTATAGCGGCATTTTACCTGCCGAGGCATCGGCGATAGCCAGGCAACTCGAGGCTAATTATGAACCCGTCAATAAATCACTTCGTAACCTCTATCACCCTCTTATTACGGTGCATATTCATCCTAACCAGGGTGCTTTTAATGAGGCCACCGGTTTGGGAGGAAGTAAGGCTAACGGCACCAGTCGCGGCCCCTATACTATTCATCTCATGTACCAAACCTGGTTCAATACTTTTTTTCCGGATGATATGCGCAAAGTGGCGGTACACGAGTTTACGCATTGCGCGCAGCTGAACATCCTGCTAAACGAAGCGCCCGACAGGGCTGCGGCGGACTTCGAGCAACGGTTCGAAAAACGTTTTGCCGAACAGTACCCGCGGTGGTTTTGGGAAGCACTGTCTGACTACGAAGCCGGCATGGTTAATAAGTGGAGTGTGCGGTACGGCATGAGGAGTAAGCCAAGCCTTCAATCGCTGAACCAGGGGAATATGATTTACAAGGTAGGTTATACTGCGGTGGAGTATATGGTTAAAAAATGGGGACGCGATAAACCTGCATTGTTTATCCGTACCTATGGTAACTTCCGGGAGGTACTGGGTGTAACCGAAGCGGAGTTTGAGGAAGGCTGGAGAACATTTGTAAAGGAACATTATTAAACAGCAAAGCCTGCATCCGCGCAGGCTTTGCTGTTTGTGTTAATGCAAAGACTGGGCGCTGGTAACATCGCCTGCGATAACATTGCGCAGTTCGGGATGCTCCTTTTTTTCGCGTGTTAATACCTTGTATATGATCACTACGCTCGCCAGCATACATGCTGCCCCAATAAGGAAATGTACACCGGGCAAATGGAATGGTGCCTTTGGCGAGGTGAAGTAGGCAAATGTATTGTTCATGATCAGCGGGCCGAAAATGGTGCTTAAACTCATTAAACCGGTAAGTGCTCCTTGCAGCTCGCCCTGCTGGTTGGGCTGTATATGACCCGCAATAACAGACTGCAGCGAGGGTCCGCAAATACCGCCCAGGCAGTAAGGCACCAGGAAAGCAAACATCATCCAGCTTTCGGTGGCAAATGCAAAAAGTGCCATACCAAGTGTGTAAAGCAGCAAGCCTATATAAATACTTTTTTCATTCCCGATCCTTGGATTGACCACCCTGGTAAGTCCGGCCTGTACACCACCCACCAGCACGCCTACCACGGTGAGTGATATACCTATCATCTCATGGCTCCAGCCAAACCGGTATTGGGTAAAGAAGTTCCAGTTAGATTGTACTGCCTGGCCGCCCAGGTAAATGAGGAAGAACCCGATGGCGAGGCCGCCTATCTCTTTATGTTTGGCCAAAAAAGCAAGTGAGCCGAACGGATTGGCACGCACCCATTCAAAAGGCCGGCGGTTTTGTTTGTCCAGCGATTCGGGTAAAAAGAAATAACCATAAATGCAGTTAAGCAGGCAGAGTGCTGCCGCCGCATAAAACGGTGCCCTTAGTCCAAACTTAGCCAGCAATCCCCCTAAGGCGGGGCCTAATACAAAACCAAGTCCGAATGCGGCTCCGATAAGTCCGAAATTCTTTGCTCTCTCGGTTTCATCTTTACTTACATCGGCAATGTATGCGGAGGCGGTGGTAAAACTGGCACCTGTGATACCGGCTATGATACGGCCTACGAACAGCCATTCAAAAGTGGGGGCCAGAGCTAGTATAATATAATCGACGCCGAAACCAAATAATGATAAAAGCAATACTGGCCTGCGCCCGAACCGGTCGCTCAGGTTGCCTATAACCGGTGAAAACACAAATTGCGTAATGGCAAAAGCGAATAACAACCAGGCGCCGTAAGTGCTGGCCTCGTTTATGGGTATGCCCTTTAACTCAGCTATCAGGTCGGCCATCACTGGTATGATTAACCCAAAGCCCATTACATCGATTAAAAGTGTAATGAAAATGAAGGTGATAGCCGACTTTTTTGTTGTACTCATAAGTTTACGTTGACTCGTATAAGTTTGGAGGTTTGTAAGTTTCGGGAGCAAACTTACGGCGAAAGGTTTATAGTTCGAGATGGTAAATACGTCAGCTTTGGGGGCAATTGCGTCAATCTGCTAAACTTCAGGGCATAAAAAAGAGGATGCCTGCTCAGCATCCTCTTAAAATATAATAAAGTGATATTATTTCACGCTTGTGCTGTCCGATCCATCGGGCGCTTTGTCGATCAGGTCCATGAACTGGTCGAGCTTAGGTGTGATAATGATCTGTGTACGCCTGTTTTTAGCTTTGCCAGCCGCATCGGCATTGGAGGCAATCGGGTTGTACTCACCACGGCCACCGGCAGTTAAACGTTTAGGATCCACCTGGTAGTTGTTCTGTAATGCCTGCACTACAGATGATGCCCTAAGGGCACTCAGGTCCCAGTTGTTACGGATGTTGGTTTGAGAAATGGCCACATTGTCGGTATTACCTTCAATGAGTACATCATACTCGCGGTAGTCTTTGATAATTTTCGCGATCTTACTCAGCGTTTCGTTAGCAGCGGTAGATATTTCGTAGCTGCCGGATTTATACAGCATATTATCGGAAAGGGAGATGTACACTACCCCTTTCAGTACCTGTACGTCCACATCCCTCATCTCTTCGCGGCTCAGCGAGCGGGTGAGGTTATTGGTCAGCACCATGTTAAGTGAGTCGCTTTTGTTCTTGGTGTTAACCAGGTGCTGGATATATTGGTTAGAAGAGTTGATCTCATCTACCAGTTTAGCGATGTTGGTATTGCCCTGGCTGGTGGAGTTCAGACATTTTTCCAGTGAAGCCTGTAAGGCCGCTATGCTGGTACGTTGTGCCGCTATTTGTTCTTCCAGGCTCTGTACACGGGTGGTGGCCCCGGTAAGGTTCCGCTGGGAAGTCTGGTATTTTCCGTCTAATTCTCTGTTTTGGCTCTGCAGGTCGTTATAGCTGGTTTGCAGTGCGCCGAACTTCTTATTGCTTACACAACCCGTAGCAAGTATAGATAGGGCAAGTACAGCAGAAGATAAAATCGTTATTCTCATATAATATTTGTTTAAAATAAGTACATAGATGGTGATAGTCAGGAACCATCCAGGATGCAAAGGTTGTGCCAGTAAAGCGGGTTGAGGTGTACAGATGAGGGTTTCAGGAGGCGATATAACGGCTGCTGTTGTACATTCAGCGCCTGTCGGCAGCCGCAGTAACGAGCAGGGCGATAATGAGGATAAAACTATATTCCACCCCTCCGGTACCATGTTCGCCTACGAACCAGCCGAGGGAAGCATGGATGAGTATGATGCCTGTAATCAGCAGTACAATAAAACCGGCGCTTAGCCACCGTGTAAAATACCCCAGCGCCAGTAGCAGGCCGCCGGCTATTTCGTATACCGTAATGCCCCAAACCACAACGGAGCCATATATAAATCCTTTGGTGTTCAGGAACCCGCCGAAACGCTCAATAGTGCCGTTGGCAATGCGTACGATGGCGTGCAGCAGAAAGATGAGGGCGAGGGATGCCCGTAATAGCACTAAGGCCTGAGTGAGTGAAAGGAAGGGGAGGCGTTTCATGTTGATAACGAAGTTATCGCTAAATAAGGAAGGAGGGTATACCTGTAAATAAGGAGATTCACGTACGGGTTTGTGGTGATATTGACTGCATCTTTCTTTATTTTCCCGGATATAATTTTCCAATATGGCTGGTGGACTTTATTGGTGGATCTTGTCAGTCGTGAAGTAAACAGCTTGTTCTTGATTATGCACTTCCTTTTCGGTAAATTTAACTAACCTCTAAATCATCATGATCAATTTCATTTTTGCAACAATTGTAGCCCTTTTTCAACTGAACAGCGCTCAAATGAATGCGCTACATCACCCCATCCTGTTTTTCTCCACCGATAACGGTGCCACCTGGAAAAATGGCAGCGCCGGCCTGCCAGATAGTGTTCAGATAGGCCTCGGTGCCATCGCTGTATCGAAAAATACAATGGCTGTATCCCTGAAACGGTATGGTATTTATCTCTTTAATACAACGACCCCCAAATGGGTGAGTATGCCAACCGATGCGCGTATCATCAATGCTAACCCGGCTGCCCTGGCTTTTTACAATAATGCTATTTACGCTGGTACACAGTATGCCGGGGTATTTGCATCCAGGGATAAAAAAACATGGATACCACTTAATAAAGGACTCACAAATTTGACAATCCGCCGGTTTGCTGAAATTAACAACCGGTTGTACGCCTGCACTAACAATGGCCTGTATGCTTTCGATGAGCTGCATCAGCAATGGCGCCTGGAATACGGCGACAGTGCGATGCAGGTAAATGGCGCAGCGTTTTACAACAATAGTATTTACATCGCTACCAATAAAGGCGTGTTTTGCTCGCGTAACGGCAAATGGTCGCTGGTACTCAGGAATAAATCATTGCATAACATTAGTGCCGATGGTAGTACGATATATGCAATGACCTACAACGAATTATTTACTTCGCAGGATGGCGGCTTTACCTGGATTAGTAGTCAGAAAGGCCTGCCACCCACATTGTATACTTTTAATGTAATTGCCAGTGGAGGCGAAGTGTTTGCCGGGCAGTGGGATGGCCTTTACAGGAAAGATGGCAATGAATGGAAACGGTATGGTACCGGGTTGCCTGCAAACTTTGCATTAACGAATATGAAGGTGTATGATGGTGGAATGGTGGTAGGAGGGGCGGCGAGCAGTAACGTAAAATAATATGCGGCTTAGGTATCAGCGAAAATATCACCCACAGTTTTTAGAAGCCACTCTTTTCAGAAGATGCACACCATCGTACTGTGTTTCTTCAGTACACCACCGGCTTTGCAGATGTTAGCCTGCCCCGAAAATTCACGATGTTATTTTCTCCATGTTTGATGAAAAAATCGCCCCGCGATCCGGTATTTCGCTGTTTGGTATGGCGGCGCATGTCGTGTAGCATAAGGTTTGGTGAAAAAAGTTCTATCTTCCATACAGTGAAGACACAACGGCAGCCTGCATTTATCAACCTGATACCGCCGTTGAAAACGATTGCAATAGACGACTATGAAGAGAACTGGTTTGCTTATATGCTTGCTGATGCTGCATTTCGCACTGAGTGGAAATGACCGGACGCCCATCGTCCGTTATCTCGATATTAACCATGGTTTGTCTAATAATGTGATCACCTCGATTTTCCAGGACCATCATGGGTTTTTGTGGTTCGGCACTTACGACGGGCTCAATAAGTATGACGGTTATTCATTTACGGTATACCGGAATGTGATTGAAGATACCAACTCGATTGGTGATAGCCAGATTTCGGCTATCAGTGAAGACAGTGAGTATAACATGTGGATTGGGACCAGGAACGGCCTGACGGTTTACAATCCTTTGAAGGGGCGGTTTTATCAATGCCGTTATAAAACGCCTTCGGGTGAAGTGACGGAAATAGGTGGCGGCGCCAGGGGAATTGTGTCGATAGGGAAAAAGGTGTTTGTGGGTACTGGCAGAGGACTGCTCGTGTTTACCCTTGGATCTGGAATAGGAGAGGTGTTGCGGCTCACGAAAGGGCCAGCTGTTTATTCGGTAAGTTCTGTTGCTTATGATTCTGCACGAAATGAACTGTGGGCATTGGCATCGGGCAACCTGTATAAATACGATGAAAATAAAAATGAACTGATGTTTGTGGCTGAAGCGGTAAAAAAGGCTAACTGTATTGGTTTGAGTGGAACTGATCTGATATGGGTGGGCACAGAAAACGGCCTTTTCAGCTTTAGCAAAAGTACCCGTACTTTTTCTGAAAACCGCGCAGGCCAGCCCTTGTGGGTGACCGCCATTGTACTCGACGCGGAAAATAATTTATGGGTGAGTACCGAAGGCATGGGCGTATGGATGATGCCTCATAACAGTCAGCAGATAAATCCATTTCGCGCAGTAGGCGGCGGTATTAATAGCAATGCGATTGCCACCATTTATGTGGATAAGGACGACCGGAAGTGGATAGGCACGCTCCGGGGCGGCATCAATATTTTAGAGAATAGTGCAAACCCATTCAGGAAAATCAGCTTTCCTGCGGAGGGGCCCACTGATTTAGCGGCTAATTTTATTCTTTCTTTTTGTGAGGATACGGATGCAAAGGTTTGGATAGGTACCGATGGTGGTGGCATATGGCATTGGGACCGGCACGGCGATACCTACACGCGGTACGTAAAGGAAACAAGCACATTAAGCAGCAATTTTATTACCAATATCGCGAAAGATCATCAGGATAATTTATGGATCGCTACCTGGTTCGGCGGTATCAACCGGCTGGATAAAGGTACCCGATCGTTCAGGCAGTACCGTTGTTACAACCCGGTAGCCGGCCGTTATGAAAATAATATCTGGTTCATTCGGGAAGATGGGCAGCAGCGTTTATGGGCCAGCGCCACGAACAATGGTTGTCTGTATTTATACAACCGTACGGCAGACCAGTTTGAGCTGTTCGATGCAGCGTTGGTTAACCTGCAGGCGATGACGGAAGACGGTGAGGGCAACCTTTGGGCAGGCAATTATTCATCCATTATCCGGATAGATCCTGTAGGAAAGAAACATAAGCTGATCCCGGTGGGCTACCCGGTGCGGAGCATCCGGGATGCCGGCGCCGGCAGGCTCTGGGTGGGTACCGGCGGCGGCGGTTTGTTACTGTTTGATGTGGCTGCCGGTACGTTTAAAAGGTTTACGACCAATGACGGGTTGCTCAATAATACGGTGCTTCGCATCCTCGAAGATAAAAATGGAGAACTGTGGATCAGTACTTTCGCAGGGTTATCGCGCTTTAATCCGTTTACGGGCACTTTTAAGAACTTTACGCAATCGGACGGTTTGCAAAGTAACCAGTTTAGCTTTAATGCCGGGCTGGCGCTCCAATCCGGCGAGTTCATGTTCGGTGGACTGAAAGGCTTTAACATCTTTCATCCTGACGATATTGAGAATGCACAGCGTGAGCCCGCCGTATTGCTCACGGGTCTTTGGATCAATAACCGGCCTGCCTATAGCAACGATACGTATATCCGGGAAGTGGCAGATGGAAAAATAAGATCGATCACTGTTCCTGCGAGCGAAGCAAATCTCTCTATAGACTTTACAGCCATCGCCTTTAACGATGCGGATAAATTACGTTACGCCGTGTATCTGGAAGGCTGGGACAGGAGCTGGGGGAATGGTACAAATAGCCGCGCGGCTGTATACTCCCGGCTGAATGCGGGTAACTACACGCTGCACGTGCGTACAACGAAGAGTGATGGTACCTGGGGCGCAGATACGGTGCTGCTCACCATCCGGGTATTACCACCCTGGTACGCTACCTGGTGGGCCTACCTGCTATATGGTGCCACCGTGCTGGCTGCCTGTGTGGTGTACCTGCGTTACAGTAAACGGCAGCAGCAAATGAAGTTCAGGCTGCAATTGGCCAACCTGGAGAAATTACAGGAAAAACAAATGACGGAAAATAAACTGTCGTTCTTCACGCATGTATCGCATGAGTTCCGCACACCACTTACGCTCATCATCAATCCGCTAAAAGATTTGCTGGCAGACGAAGGTGTGCGCCCGGCACATCCTACGCTTACGCTGATACAACGTAACGCGAAACGATTGCTGAGTCTTGTAGACCAGTTGCTGTTGTTCAGGAAGGTAGAGTCTGTGGACCAGCAGTTGAATTGGGAGAAGTTAAACCTCGGGGAGATCTGTAACGATGTGTATCTGAGTTTCCTGCAACTGGCCACCTCTAAAAATCTGGCGCTTACTTATGCGGCGCCGGAGCAGGAAGTGCAAATTTACGGCGATCGGGAAAAGATTGAGATCGTGTTGTTCAACCTGGTATCTAACGCCCTCAAATACACGCAGGAAGGAGAGGTGAACATCAGCATACACCAGTTGGACGAACATTACGAAGTGTGGGTGAAAGATACGGGGCCCGGTATTGCGCCGGAGCTGGCGGCACATTTGTTTGAGTCTTTTCACAGGGGTGGAAATAAAACTCAGGCCGGATTTGGCATTGGGTTGCATGTTTCCCAGAAGCTGGCCAAAGCTCATTCCGGGCATATTTCCTTCACGACCGATCCTGGCGGGGGCAGCCTGTTCAAATTAACGCTTACTAAAAATGCCCACCTCTTCGGCACCGAAATCGCCCTTGCAGTACCACCGCCCGAATCCCGCTTGTTGAATGAACTGGTAGCAGGGGTGGGTACATCGATAGGAGAACCGGATGTGGAGCTCTCTTATCAAACCAGGGATATTGAGAAAGTGGTGTCTGGATTACCGACAATGGTAGTTATAGACGATGACCCGGAACTGCGGGCCTACCTGCAACAGATTTTTGAAAGAAATTATACGGTATATACGGCCAGCGATGGGGAAGCGGGCTACGAAATGGTCCGAAGCATATTGCCCGATATTGTGATTTCCGATGTGGCAATGGATAAAATGGACGGCATCGCTGTTTGTAAGAAAATCAAGAGTGAAAAGCAACTGGCGCATATCCCGGTTATCCTGCTGACAGGCAGCGTATCGGAGCAATCGAAGGTGAGCGGCTTCGACGTGGGCGCCGATGACTATATCGGCAAACCGTTCGACCGGAACATGATCGTGGCGCGTGTAGAAAACATACTTCGCGCAAAAAGCCGGATGCAGCAATATTTCCTGGACTCAGTGCTGGCAAGGCCCACCATGGGCTTTGATTTTGAGCATAAGGAGTTCGTAGACCGCTGTATTGCGGTGGTAGAACTCCATATAGATAATCCGGAATTTGGTATACAGGCGTTTTGCAGGGAGCTGGGCGTAAGCCATCCTACCTTGTATAGAAGAATTAAGACCCTCTCTGGTTTAACCATCGTGGAGTTCATCAGGAGCCTCCGGTTGCGCAAGTCTGCGGATTTGCTGATCACTACCGGTTCAACAGTAAACCAGGTGGCCATGCAAACCGGCTTCAACGATATCAAGTATTTCCGGGAGCAGTTCGTCCGGTTGTTTGGGATGACGCCTTCTAACTTTATAAAGAAATACCGGCAGCCCCTCGGCAACAGGAAACTGCGTGACCTTAGTTAATACGACATTGAAGGAGCTGTGGCCACCCGCTACAGCTCCTTTTATAAGAATTTACCCCCTGTTTTTTATGATTTACCCCCTTGTCGCCCAACGCGCTGTTGCCTACTTTTAAGGATTCCAAAAAAGTAAACGTTATGATCAGAGCAATTGTAGGCATCACCACGTGGATGACGCTGTGCCTTAGTTACCCGCTGGCCGTCAGTTCGCAGGCCGTTCAAAGGTCGCAGTTGATATCGGACGACTGGAAATTTTTTCTGGGTGATGCAGAAGGCGCTGAAAAGCCTGCCTTTAAAGATGACAACTGGAAAAAGTTGGACCTGCCGCACGATTGGTCGGTGGACCAGCCATACAATCCTTCACTCGCCAGCGCGGCTGGTTACCTCCCCGGCGGTATCGGCTGGTACCGAAAGTCGATTGTTATCGGTCCCGGTTATAAGGATAAGAAGGTGAGCATTTATTTCGAGGGCGTTTCCAATAACAGCGAAGTATTTATTAATGGTAAAAGTCTGGGCAGGCGCCCCAACGGCTATATTTCCTTTTCGTACGACCTTACACCGTATTTGAAGGAAGGCGAAACGAATGTGCTGGCCGTGCGGGTTGACCGTACAAAATACAATGATTCGCGCTGGTACGCCGGGTCGGGCATTAGCCGCAACGTGTATTTACAGGCTACCAACCCGGTGCATTTGCAGCAGTGGGGTACTAATTATTATACCCGCAGTGTGGGGAAAGATGGCGCATCACTGACGATCAGCAGCACGTTGGAAAACAATGCTTCCCAACCCGCGAACGTTTCCTTACAACAGCGCATCCTTGATAAAACCACGCAAAAGGTACTGGCCACGGCCACGAAAACCGTAAAACTTGCCGCCGGTGAAAAGCTGGAGGTAAGCGTGCCCCTGAAAGTACCGGGCGCAAAAGCCTGGTCCGTCGCTTCCCCAACCTTGTATACCCTGCAAACTTCGATCATGCGTGGTAAAGAAGTATTGGATGAAGAGCACGCCCCCGTTGGTTTCCGCACCATCCGTTTCGATCCGGATAATGGATTTGCCCTTAACGGCGAATGGATGAAGCTGAAAGGCGTTTGCCTGCACCACGACGCTGGCGTGTTGGGCGCCGCCGTACCAAGAGCCGTGTGGGAACGCAGACTGAAAACATTAAAAACCCTTGGCTGCAATGCCGTACGTACCAGCCACAACCCCGCTAATCCCGATCTGTACGACCTCTGCGACGAACTGGGCTTGCTGGTGATGGATGAAGGTTTCGACGAATGGAAACATCCCAAACGTAAATGGGTAGAAGGCTGGAATGTAGGTAAACCAGGCTTCGACGGTTACGCTCCGAATTTCGAAGAGTGGGGGAGCCGCGACATGGGCGATCTGGTATTGCGGGACAGGCGTCACCCCTCCATTATAATGTGGAGCATTGGTAACGAGGTGGATTATCCCAACGATCCTTACTCACATCCCGTACTTGACACGGCCACATTTGGTCAGAAAGCTTACGGTGGATATCGCAAAGATGCTCCGGACGCGATGGAGCTGGGCGTGATCGCACAGCAACTCACCAAAGTGGTGAAAACTTACGATACCACGCGCCCCGTTACCGCGGCACTGGCAGGTGTGATCATGAGTAACTATACCGGCTACCCCGGTGCGCTGGACGTTGCCGGGTACAATTATACCGAGAACCGTTACGCCATGGACCATAAAAGCTACCCTAAACGCATTCTCTACGGCAGCGAAAACCGTCACGACATGGCTGCGTGGAAGGCAGTACGCGACAGCAAAAACATTTTCGGGCAGTTCCTGTGGACAGGCATCGACTACCTGGGCGAATCAGGCCCCTGGCCATCAAGAGGCTTTTACTCCGGGTTGATGGATTTCGCCGGTTTCGTGAAACCGCTGGGTTATTACCGCCGGGCTTTATGGGCCGAACAGCCGGTTATTTACGTGGGCGCAGTTGCCCGCGGCCGGGGAGGCAGGGGGCAGCTCACGAACGCGCCCGCTATCTGGAACTTCGAAGTGGGCGATACCGTGAGGGTAGTAGCCTACACCAACGCTCCACAGGCAAAACTGCTGCTTAATAATAAGGAAGTAGGCGCCGCCCGCCCTTACGACGATGCCACCGGTGTTATCTACTGGGACATTCCCTACCAGCCAGGCAAACTGGAAGCCGTTGCGCTGAACAACGGATCACCCGTGGCGAATATGAGCATCCAAACCTCTGGCCGCCCGTACCGGCTGCTCGCCACCATAGAAGGCAATGCCAGCAACTTGGCACAAGTCATCGTAACAGTAGTCGACGAAGAAAACCGACCGGTGTTACTGGCAGATAATAATATTACCTGCACGATCGACGGTCCGGCCAGACTCCTGGGACTGGAAGCCGGCGACAATACCGACATGGGCGACTATACCGATAATAAACAACGCGCCTATATGGGACGGCTGCTTGCCTACCTGCAACCCACCCGTAAGGGCGGTCCGGCGAAAATTACATTTTCGAGCCCCCTGCTGCAACCGGTAACGGTGACGCTGGCGGGTCAATAAGATGGTTGAGGGGACAAATTGCTGATAATCAATGATACGTCATTTGTTACAGGTCGAATTTGTCCCCCTTTTTTTATGATTTGTCCCCTCTCTTGCTTAACAATTAAGCACTATTTTACCAACGCTTTAGAACCATTATCTGATTCCACAAACTGATTAATAATGCAATAGCCACGCGTATGAGAATAATTGTCATTTACACACTTGTTGGTCTAACACGACCAGTTTCTGCACCCGAATACTAATTCGCGCTTCAGATCCCACTTACCCATTTTTTCAGTGAACGTACATCAAAAACATAAAACCGTTATTTAAACTGCCAGTTATCGTATGATCAAATTTCTGCTTCATTCCATGGTGAACACTGTTACGCAGCCCCCGTTGCCGGTACAGTCATTTTCGCTGCCGCACCCTCCCGTTCGGCAGTATGCTCGGGCGAGTCATTCCACGGATGATTCGTTTTTCTTAAACCGCTCTAAAATCTGTTTGTAATGAAAATTCGCACGTATTACCGGGGCAGCGCTACTGCTGCTGCTCCGTTTTTTCTCCGTATGCTGGGCTATGCACCGTTGCTGACGCTCCTGCTTCTTTTATCCGGCCAGGTGTTCGCTCAGTCGCTGACTGTCAAAGGTCAGGTAGTGGATACGGCCAGTACCGGGATTTTTGGCGCAACCGTGCAGGTGAAAGGAACTTCCACCGGCACAGCGACCGATGCCGACGGCCGTTTCACGATCAGCGCCGCTAAAGGTGCGGTGTTGATCATTTCTTCTTTAGGGTACATGTCCCGGGAAGTAACTGTAAATGGCGAAACCGTTAGTCCGGTTTCACTCACGCGCCTTAGCACCGATCTTACAGACGTAGTGGTGGTGGGTTTCGGTACGCAAAAGAAGGTGAACCTCACCGGTTCCGTTGCTACCGTAAGCGCCAAAGCGCTGGCCGACAGGCCGGTGCGCAACGCCACCCAGGCGCTACAGGGCCTGGTAACGGGTCTGAACATCTCCCAGAATAACGGTTCGCTGGAAAGCAACCCAAGCATCAACGTGCGTGGAACAGGTACGATCGGTACTTCTTCTTCAAGCCCGCTGATCCTGGTGGATGGGATGGAAGGCTCACTGAACGCCATCAACCCGCAGGATATTGAAACCATTTCGGTATTGAAAGATGCATCTGCCTCCGCGGTGTATGGTTCCCGCGCCGCATTTGGCGTGGTACTCATCACCACTAAAAAAGGTAAGGCAGGCAAAGCCAAACTGAATTACAACAATAGCTTGCGCTCTTCCCGTCCGGTATTGCTGCCTAAGCAGATGGATTCCTACACGTTTGCATTATACTGGAACGATGGTAACACAAACGCCGGTAGCGGCGCGTTCTTCTCGCCCGAGCACCTGCAACGTATCAAAGATTACCAGGCTGGTACCAATAAAAACAGCATCGTTGTTGATCCGAACAACGCGAACCGCTGGGCCGATGGCTACGGTTTTGGTAACGCGAACGTAGACTGGTACGGCGAAATGTATAAGAACTCAGCGTTTTCACAGGAACATAACCTCAGCCTCCAGGGTGGTAGCGATCGTATTACCTATTACCTGTCTGGCAACGCCATGAAACAGGGTGGTATGATGCGTTTCAACACAGACCATTACGATCGTTATGGCATTACTGCAAAAGTGAGCGGTAAAGTATCTGACGAGATCACCATCAACTATACCAATCGTTTCATTTATGAAGGTTACGAGCGACCATCAGCTATGACCGATGGTTTTTACCAGGACCTCGGCAGGCAGGGCTGGCCTACTTTGCCGATGTATGATCCGAATGGTTTCTTATATAGTTCACCTTCCCCGGCATTGAAAATGGCTGATGGTGGTGTAGATAACAACCAGCGCTCCTGGAACTACCAGCAGTTGCAGATTGTTGCAGAGCCGATCAAAGGCTGGAAAACCTTCGCGGAACTGAACTACCGTTCCCGCACCGATTTCCGTCACTGGGATGTGCAGAAAATTTACAACCACGACGTAGCCGGTAACCCTTACATCTATGATTCTTATTCGGAAGTATCCGAGTACGGTTATAAAGAAAACTACTTCAATACCAATATTTATTCTGAGTACAGCAAAACTTTCGCGCAGAAACATAATACCAAGTTCATGCTGGGTTTCCAGTCGGAGCTGACTAAATACCGTGACGTGAGCGCTACCCGCCAGGGTATCATTGTGCCCGGTAACCCAACCATCAACACTACTTCCGGTGTAAACAATGCCGGTACCGTAGTGCCTCCTGGTGTTGCCGGTCAGTATCAGAACTGGGGTATCCAGGGCTTCTTCGGCCGTTTGAACTATGATTATGATGGTCGTTACCTCTTGGAAGCTAACCTTCGTTACGATGCATCTTCCAGGTTCAGGACCGACAGCCGCTGGGGTTTATTCCCGTCTGTATCCGCAGGCTGGAACATCACACAGGAGCCATTTGCAGAAGGATTGAGAAGCGTTGTGAGCCTGTTGAAACTCCGTGGTTCTTATGGTGAGCTGGGTAACCAGAATACCAATAACTGGTATCCCACTTACGTAACCATGCCGGTATATACAGCGAGCGGTGGCTGGCTGATCAATGGCGTGCGTCCTAACTACGCCAGCGCCCCCGGCCTGGTAAGTTCTTCACTCACCTGGGAAACCATTAAAAGCTCCAACGTTGGTCTTGATTTTGGTTTCCTGCGAGGCAAGCTGACAGGATCATTCGAATTCTTTGAGCGTAAAACGCTGGACATGGTGGGCCCCGCTCCGGAACTACCTGTAGTTTTGGGTACCGCCGTTCCGCAAACCAACAATACCGACCTGAAAACCCGTGGTTTTGAAGCGGAGGTTACCTGGAACGATGTTCTGGATAATGGACTGAATTATAGCTTCCGTTTCCTGTTATCTGACTACCAGACAACTGTTACCCGTTATCCCAATAAAACTGGTGCCCTCAGCACTTACCGCGAAGGTCAGAAACTTGGAGATATCTGGGGGCTGACAACTGTGGGTATTGCGAAGAGCCAGGAAGAAATGGACGCGCATCTTGCTAAAATGGTAAATGGCGGCCAGAGCGCGATTGGTAATCAATGGGGTGCAGGCGATATTATGTATGCCGACGTGAATGGCGATGGTAAGATCGATAAAGGTAACTCCACCCAGGGTAACCCCGGTGACCTGAGCGTTATCGGTAACAGCACACCGCGTTATACTTTTGGTTTTGATGCGAACGCCAGCTGGAAAGGCTTTGATGTACGCGCATTCTTCCAGGGTGTGATGAAGCGTGATTACTGGCAGGGTAGCTACTTCTTCTGGGGCGCCACCAACAACATCTGGTGGTCAACCGGTTTCAAAGAGCATGAAGATTACTTCCGTGCCGATGAAAGCCATCCGCTGGGTCAGAACCTTAATTCTTATTATGCCCGCCCGCTGTTTAACAGTGGCAGAAACCAGGAAACACAAACCCGTTACCTGCAGGATGCCTCTTACATCCGTTTGAAAAACCTGCAGATAGGCTACAGCCTGCCTTCCCGCATCACCAGCAAACTGCGCATGTCGAACCTGCGTGTGTACATGTCCGGCGAAAACCTGTGGACCGGTACCAAAACTGCCACTATGTTTGATCCGGAAACAATCGACGGCGGCTCAGGCGGTAGTGTATATCCGCTGCAAAAAGTAATTGCTGGCGGTATCAGCGTAACATTCTAAACTTACTTACATGAACATTCTGAATAACTATAAAAGTGTGATTGCCGCTGGCCTCGTAGCCACTACGGTGTTCGCCGCTTCCTGTA
>NZ_CABHOU010000006.1 GCF_902168175.1 uncultured Chitinophaga sp.
CGGCTGCTCCGTCGAAGTTAGCCTTCTTGGAAGTATGCAGCAGGAAACGGGCTTTAAGACCGTAAGCCAGTCTGATCCAGTTATCTACTTTACCGCCGTTAAGAATATCCCCTTTGGCGAGTGCCGGTGCTGCAGGACCTTGTGTTTTCTGCAGGTCAGCAATCGCTTCATCTAAAATGGCGAGTATTTTTTCCTGTACCAGCGAGCCGTCGTCAAACTTAGGAGTATAGGTGCTGGGCGTATTAAACTCCTCGTACGGCAACATACCATAGAAATCCGCCAGGGTACCAAAACCCCATGCTTTAATCACTTTGGCCGCGCCTATGTAATGCCAGGCTTCTACTTTTTGTGCTGCAGTGATCAGCGGGTCCACGTTTACGGCCGCGTTTACGTACCAGCACTGCCATGGCCAGTTGGCGCTCGACACGTTGGAGTACCAGCGGGTGAGGTTCCAGTTATTGTTTACGGCGTAAGTAACTGCCAGTTGTTGTGTAATGAAGGCAGCCCTGGTGCCGGAGCTTTCATATCCATCGCAAAACTGCGCGATCAATGGCGGCAGTCGCATTTCGGCAGTGGGTATGTCGGAGGTACCGCTGTTTGGATTCGTGTTTACATCCAGCCATTTCTCGCAGGAGGCAAAAGTGATGGATAAACCTATTATCAAGAATACTTTTTTCATGTCCCGGAGATTTAGAATTTAATATTTAAACCAAACGCCACACCTTTCGTTGCAGGTACGCCGGCATAATCGATACCAACAGAGCCGGAGCCTATAACGCCCGCGCCCGCAGCGCTTGTTTCCGGGTCCATACCTGTGTAGTTGGTAAACAGTATAAGGTTGGTGCCGGTTGCCGTAATGGAGGCTCCTTTCAGCCACGGCACACGTGTTAACGCGGATGTCGGCAGCGAGTACGACAACGATACGGAACGAAGCCTCATCCAGTTCACTTCCTCTATAAAGAAGGGTGCATGGTTAGCATACACATCGCGGTAGTATTTCTCTGTAGCAATTACATTACGTGTAACGGTTTCGTACTTACTGGTAGCCGGGTTCAGCGAACTGCCGGTAAACGTTATCTCACTACCCCGGTCGAGTGTGCGCTCGCTAAGACCATAAGCTGTGAGCAGGTATTCTGTGCCATTATACACATCACCCCCAATCCTGAAATCCCAGAGCATATTGAAGTTGAAATTCTTATAGGTAAAGCTGTTGTTGAGGCCACCAATCATTTTAGGCTCGCGGTTACCCACCGGCAAAGTGGTTAAAGTTCCCTGGATAGGATAACCGGTGGTCCAGTCGAGCAGCAGGTTGCCGGCAGAATCGGTTTGCCATTTGGAACCACTGAGGCCCATAAACACCCCTTTATCATAAGAAGCAGCTTTAGCGTTACCCACCTGTACATCTGTTACGTAAAGGATCGGAATTGCGCCTGGCAGTTCTTTCACACGGCTTTTATTATGGGAAAGATTGAGCGTCATGTCCCAGTTAAAGTTTTTATTCCGTACCGGATTAGCATTGATAGATACTTCGAAACCTTTGTTCTCGATAAGGCCTGCGTTTACCGACTTCAGGATATAGCCGGTAGCGTTACTTACACGTGGAGAAAGTATCTGGTCAACACTTTTGTTGGTATAGTACGTGAAATCAACCCCGAAGCGGTTTTTAAAGAAACGTAGTTCGGTGCCAAACTCGGTGGACGAGGTACTTTCCGGTTTAAGGATCGGGTTGCCCTGCTGCCAGCTGTTGCGGAAACCGGCACCGATAGTAAGTTCCGGGCCGAACAGGTAGGTATTGGTAGCGTAAGGATCGGTATCCTTACCCACCTGCGCCCATGAAGCACGGATCTTACCGAAGGAGAACACATTGTTAGGCTCCATCAGTTCGGAGAACACGAAGCTGCCGCTGTAGGAAGAATAGAAGAAAGACCGGAACTCTTTTTCGAGGGAGGAAGTCCAGTCGTTACGGCCGGTAACACTCAGGTAAAAGATATTCTTGTATCCTGCCCTAAACTCACCGTAACCGCCTACCAGTCGTTTTTTACTGCGATACTCGCTGGCGTAACGGTTCTCATTTTTAGCATTGTTGATGGAGATGATACCTGGCAGCGAAAAATTCTCTGCCCTTACGGAAGTAGATTTACCATAAGTATCTTCTGTATTGTGCCCCAGCAGTAAAGCCAGGTCGAAATCGCCCACCTGCTTATGGAAATTGAGCATCAGGTTACCATTCACATAATTGAAACCTCTGTTTGTTTCAGACAACATACCGTTCTGCCACGCTTCTTTCACAGAAGAACCAGGTCTGGTAAGGCTGCTGAAGTTAGTAGTGAAGTTATCCAAACCGAGGCGGTACGTTGCATCCAGCCAGTCTGTTACTTTAACGCTGGCGTAAGCATTTCCTACAAAACGGTTTGTTCTGTCTGACTGTGGATTACGGTTGATGAGCCAGTAAGGGTTATCTACATCCGAATCCAGCGACAGGTTAGGCAACAGGCGATGTTTAGAACCATCAGGATTCAGCCAGTTCGTCATATTATCACTTCTTGGCCAGGCGATGATGCTTTCCATGTAACCAGATCCGTTACTTCCCCACAAACCGCTACCGGTAAGTGTTTTCTGGGTTTCACTAACAGAATAGGTGGCATTAATACCCACAGTTACGATACCTACCTGCTGCTCGCCATTAAAACGCACGGATGAACGCTGATAAGAGGTGGTGGGCACGATACCGGTTTGGTTAAGATTAGAACCGGATAGAAAGAATTTACTGGTTTTAGTACCGCCCGATACGTTAAAGCTGTTATCATAAGCATGTGCGCGCTGGAAGAAGTCGGCCATGTTATCATAAATGGTATCGCCGGGCGCAAATTCGGGGCCCCATGAGCGCGGTGTTTGATCGGTAAACGTACCGTTATAGGAAGAACCCTGCTTAAACTTACTTTGCTGTTTAGGCAATTTGTTCACCCAGTTGGTGGTGTAACGCGGCACTACGGTGGCGGTTACGGTGCCTTCCGCCGCCCTTTTGGTGGTAATCACGATTGCACCTGCCGCTGCTCTCAAACCATATAACGCTGCCGCTGCAGGACCTTTCAACACCGAAATCGATTCGATGTCTTCGGGGTTGATGTCCATAGCGCGGTTGCTGTTGGTGGTCGATAAGTTCACCGATCCGTCGAAGGCGCTGTTATCGCCCTGGCCGGTGGAGTTATCCATGGGTACACCGTCGATGACGAACAATGGCTGGTTATTACGTTCGAGCGAGGTACCGCCACGAATAATGATGGAGGCCGAAGAACCAGGCGCACCACCTGAGTTGGTAATGTTCAAACCGGCAATTTTGCCGTTCAAAGAGTTAATCAGGTTAGGGTCTTTGTTCTTCATCAGCTCATCGGCTTTAATGTCCTGCACGGAGTAGCCGAGTGCTTTCTTTTCCTTTTTAATACCCATCGCGGTTACCACTACTTCATTCAACCCCTTTTGCGTAGGCACAAGGGTAATGTCTACTGAAGAGGAATTTCCGATAATCACACTTTGGGTAAGAAAACCGATGTACGAAAATTCAATTGTTTGTCCCGGAATGCCCTGGATGGAATAATGTCCGCTGGCATCGGATTGCGTGTTAACGTTGTTTTCCCTGATCCTGATCGTTACGCCAGGGAGGGCTTGCTTTTCGTCGGAGATCACTGTACCTGTAATCGTCTTTTGCTGCGCCCGTAACAAATCGGGTAACAACACCATTATCAGCGAACATATCGCTAATAACCTGAGCTTTCTTCTCATGTTAAACGTTTTAAGAAATTGGTGATAAAACCTGGTTGATTAAACAAATGTTGAATTGGGAAAATACGAGGTTAATTGTGCTGCAAGCATCACATGGCCCTTTACAGTAATTAACAGATAACCCTTTTTTTATAAATAGATAACCGAAAAAAATTGCGTTGTCAGGTTCACATATCCATAAACTAGTAAAATACTACAGGCACGTAATGCGTACTCACATGCCATTAAAAATCAGCAGAAACTTTTTTTTATAAATAGATACTACAATTCAATTGTGCCGCATACTGGGATTTAAATAAAACACGTAACCACTCTGGTTGATAAACAATAATATCTTTTTGTGCTTGACCTCGTTACTAAGATAACGTCTAAAAAAAAGAAATTCAAGTGTTGGGGTGATAATTTTTAATTCTTTTTAAGAAGAAAGGACTGCTAATTAGCAGTCCTTGTAGGGTTTTTCATTAAGACATGGTTACTTCCGTTAATATTTTCAGGGGTTTTATTTCGGAGACTCTCAGAAGCAATAACCGCGCCATATTTTTATCTAGTGCGAAAAACTGATAAAATAGCAACTTATCCTGCAGGCACTTATATAACAAACGCTTCTAACCGAAGACGGTTAATTACCTGGTTATTACTGTAAAAATCTTCGCTGTTCAGGTTAGCCATAGAAGCGTCTGATTGTTCGGCCAGCCACCTGATAAAAGTGATCTTATCGCTAAAAATCTGCGAAGGTGTAAGATAACCGTCCCAAACCTCACCGTATAAATAGTCGCCGTCCTTCGATTTTTCCAGCCCCATCCCGCAGTAATCGCGGTGACTGTGCATTAAGGAGCCATGGTCCAGTGCATCGGCCACCCGCGTAGCCAGCGAGTAGCCATAGGCCGCGTTGTCTACCTGGCGGAGTTGCTGCTGCCGGGCAAGCAGATCGGCCCTGCCGTCTTCTTTTGCCAGCAGCTTCAGGGCCATGGCCGAAAAATCGCGATATTTAAATGTTTCTGCTTTTACATCAATTTCAATCTCCAATGCCTTTGCCTGCGGTGCCTCCTGTTCCATATAATTTGCGAGATGCCGCCTCAGCTCCAACTCCAGCTCCCAGAAATAAACACTTCCTCCATCTTCCTTTTCGCCGCGTAAAGCCATAATCGCACCCGCAGTCAGCTGGTAATCCAGTATGCCTTTAACGCAATGTGCAGCCTGCAGTTTGTTCAGTAAAAAATAGTTAATCTGGTCTTTATACATCATGGGCGCTGATTCTTGCCGGTACTGAAAGATAAAACAATCCACCATGTTTTACTATTAACACATCATCAATAATAAAACATCCTGCCTTTTCCGTTGAGCAATTTCATTCTTCCTGGAAGCAGATTTTTTGTTTATTTGCCCATAAACAAACTTCCCGTATGAAACCACTTGCCCTGTTGGCGCTGCTGCTCCTTTCTTTTTCCGCCTTCGCTCAGCAATACTCACAGAAAAACAACATAACTTATCGTACCGGCACGCAGGATGCGTACATGAAAGAGCGTTGCGTGCTGGATGTGTATTACCCTGAAAAAGCAGTGAATGCACCTGTGATCGTTTGGTTCCATGGCGGTGGTATTACAGGGGGCAACAAGAATATACCGCAGGAGTTGAAAAACCAGAAAATGATCGTTATAGCCGCGAACTACCGCTTAAGTCCGAAAGCGACCTGCCCGGCTTATATTGAAGATGCAGCAGCAGCCGTAGCCTGGGTATTTGCCCATGCCCGCGAATATGGTGGCGATACTAACCGTATTTATGTATCTGGGCATTCAGCAGGTGGCTACCTGGCGGAAATGATCGGGCTCGACAAACAATACCTTGCCAAATACAACATCGATGCTAACCGGATCGCAGCGCTGTTTCCTTTCAGCGGACAGGCCATCACCCACTTCACTGTAAGGCAGGAACAGGGCATTGCTGATATACAGCCCACTATCGATAAATACGCTCCTTTATTCCATGTGCGTGCCGATGCACCACCCCTGTACCTCTATACCGGCGACCGTGAAAAGGAATTATTGGGAAGATATGAGGAAAACGCCTACCTGGCCAGGATGGTGAAACTGGCGGGGCATAAGAAAACCTTTTTGTACGAATTAGATGGGTACGGACATGGAGATATGCCGATCGGGGCATTTCACCTGATGCTGGAGGCGATCAGGGGCAAGTAAAAAGCACCTCGGAACCCATCTTCCCATGTCCAGATGACAGTGGCGATGCCTGGATGGCAGTGGCGACATCTAAAGCTTCGCTGGCGGTCTATAAAGTGAATCTGGCGGTGTCTAAAGTTGATCTGGCACTGCCCAGATGGCAGCTGGCGATGCCTGGATGTCAGCTGGCGATACATAAAGTGAATCTGGCGATGTCTAAAGTTCATCTGGCGGTGCCCAGATGGCAGCTGGCGGTAGCTAAAGCTCGTCTGGTTATGCCCAGATGGCAGCTGGCGGGGCCTAATGTTCTCCTGTCGATGCCTAATGCTCCTCTGCCCTGCAATTATGTTATACTGGCGATCACTTTTGTTACGCTGACACCATCTTTTGTTATCCTGGAATCATATAATGACAGGATGGAAAGCAATAATGACAAAGCGGGGCCGGCAAATATGAGGCCGTACAACGGTGTTGTTTCCCTATTTGCTCCTGCTGCTCCGCTCCCACTCGCGGTTAGCGAGCAGCGTATCCAGTTCGTTTTTCCAGAAACCTTCGTCGGTGCAGCGTACATCAATATCGATCAGGATATCTTTTAATGTTTCAAAATGCACATCGGAGAAGTCGAAATCAAAATCGGCGTTGTCCTGTGTGGTTAACTTTACAAAATCATTGTAAGCCAGCAGGCAGGCGGCGAGTTGAAAGATACTGCCGTTCATGTAACGGTTTGTTTCCATGTCCTCATGATCTATCCAGTCGATACGACCGTTACGGGCAGCATTTACAGCGATAATATCGCCACTGCCATCTGTACCGATAGCGATGTAACGGGAATAATCTTCGTCCAGGAAATCGAACCAGGAGTTAAGAAAGCCGATACAGGAAAGATTGTATTTACCCCGGTCCGGGTTGCCGGCGAACGACAGGAACGGTGCAGTGCTTTTGGGCAGGCCAAAATCAATTAAAAACTCCAGCGTGGCTGCATCAAGGCTAAAACCGTCCAGGCTGTTGGCGGAAAACGTTTGCAGGCTATCGCCATATTCCGCTTCCCATTTTTCCTTAAAATCTTCTATGGATATCATAAAAAAACGATTCACAGGTACTACTTCCTAAAGTAGTGATTTTTATTTATCATTTAAAATTCCTGCCCTTACCGAAAATATCGGTATCTGGCTCTGTACGTATTTGCGCACGTTTATTTTCACCGGCTGGGAAGGGCGACTTTTCATCAGCGCGTGATAACGTAAGCAACTGAGGTTCACTATCTGTTGCTGGCGCCAGCTGCTTCAATAAAGGGGAAAGATTATGACAGCGCTGTACCACCACATGTATCACTTCTCCTTCTATTTGCAATTTCCCCTCCACCATTAATAACCTGGATTGCAATATTTCTTTCCGGTATCTATGGAACAACTTTTCAAACACCACAAGATTAGCGCAGCCGGTTTCATCTTCTATTGTAATAAAACAAATGCCGCCTGCAGTACCGGGGCGCTGGCGAACGAGTACCAGTCCGGCTACTTTTACGGGCATACCGTCTTTTAACGCTTTCAATCCGCTGGCGGGCGTAATGTGCAGCATGTCCAACTTTTCTCTTACAAAACTTACGGGATGGGCTTTGAGCGATAAAGAAGTAGCCGCATAATCCTGCACCACATGTTCCGCGTCCGACATCAATGGAAGACTCACCTGTGCCTCGCCGGTAGGTTGTCCTTCAAAAAGCGCCGAGGGCCTGTCGTGCAGCGCCGACACCTCCCATAGTGCCTGCCGGCGGTCGAGGCCCAGTGAACGAAAGGCATCCGCATCAGCCAGTTTCTCGAGCGCAGCATCCGGAACACCGGCATCCCGTAATTGCGGTATCGTGGTAAATGTTTCATGGCGGGCGGTCAGCAGTTTTTGCATATCATCTTCCTTTAAACCCGATACCTGCCTGAAACCAAGCCGCATCGTAAGTTTGCCTTCTATCGTGTTATTCCATTCAGAATAATTTACATCAACCGGCCTTACTTCCACCCCATGGTTCCTGGCGTCAATTACTATCTGTGCGGGTTGATAAAATCCCATGGGCATACTGTTTAACAGCGCCGTGGCAAACACATCGGGAAAATGGCATTTGATATAAGATGATACGTACACGAGCAGCGCAAAACTCACTGCATGACTTTCAGGAAAACCATAACTGCCAAAACCTTCCAGCTGTTTAAAAACCCTGCGGGCAAATTCTTCCGTGTATCCCCTTGCAGTCATACCGCTGATCAATTTCTCTTCAAACTGGCTGACCAGCCCCTTCGCTTTAAATGTCGCCATGCTACGCCGTAGCAAATCTGCCTCTGCGGGTGTAAAACCGGCAGCATCAATCGCTATCTGCATAGCCTGTTCCTGGAACAGCGGTACACCGAGCGTACGATTGAGAATTTTCTCCAGTTCAGGAGATGGATATTCAACCTTCTCTTCACCATTACGGCGCCTGAGGTATGGATGCACCATATCTCCCTGGATAGGCCCGGGGCGTACAATAGCAACTTCTATTACCAGGTCATAAAATTTTTCAGGTCTTAACCTGGGCAACATCGACTGCTGCGCGCGGCTTTCAATCTGGAATACACCTATCGTATCAGCCCTGCAAATCATTTCATATACCATCGGATCGTCCTGCGGGATGTTAGCGAGCGTATACTCTTTTCCGTAATGCGCCTTCGCAAGATCAAAGGCTTTACGGATGCAGGTAAGCATGCCCAGCGCCAGCACATCGATCTTCATAAACCCGAGTGCATCTATATCATCCTTATTCCATTCAATACAGGTACGGTTTTCCATACGGGCATTGAGGATGGGACATAGTTCTGACAGTTTGCCCTGGGTAATTACAAAACCTCCTGTATGTTGTCCCAGTTGCCTGGGAAAGCCCATTAATTGCCCTGTTAGTTGTAATACTTTCCGAAGATGCGGATCATTGGCGTTTAAGCCATTTTCGGTCAGGCGGCCTTCTTCGAACCACTCTTCTGTAAATTCCCATATAGCGTCAGATAAGCGGTTCACCGTATCCACCGATAAGCCCATCGCCTTGCCCACATCACGGATAGCGCCTTTCTGGTGCAACTGCGTAACAGTAGCTACGATAGCCGCCCTGTCGCGGCCATACTTTTCATAAATGTATTGTATCACTTCCTCGCGGCGTTCGTGTTCAAAGTCTACGTCGATATCCGGCGGTTCGTTGCGTGCAGAGGAAATAAAACGTTCGAACAGCAATTCAAATTTAGTAGGGTCCACCGAAGTAATACCCAGGCAGTAACAAACCGTTGAATTAGCTGCAGATCCTCGTCCCTGGCAAAGAATATGCTGCTGGCGGGCATACCGCACAATATCGTGCACCGTTAAAAAATAAGCGGCATAATTCATCCGTTCAATGAAGTCCAGTTCGTAATTCACCGCATCGATAATCTTTTGCGGCAACACCTCTCCAAACCGCTCCTTTGCCCCCTGCCAGGCAAGAAAGGTAAGTTCCTCCTGTGGTGTGCGCCCTTCACTCGTAATCTCCTCCGGGTATACATATTTCAGCGAATCCAGAGAAAACTGGCAGGCCTCCGCAATTTCCTGTGTACGCAAAATAGCATCCGGATATTGGCGGAACAAACGTTCCATTTCGGCTATTGTTTTCAGGTGCCGCTCCGCATTAGCATGCAGCCTGAAACCCGCATCATACACCGTACATTTCTCCCGCACACAGGTAAGCACATCCTGCAACTCCCGCCTCGACAGATCATGATAATACACATTATTCGTAGCTACCATCGGCACCTGTAGCTCCTTAGCCAGCTGAGAAATGCGGAATAATTTCTTACCATCGTCCCCCTGGTACGACCGGGAAGCTGCTATGTAAACATTGGCTCCAAACGCATCCCTGTATTGCGACACAGCCTGCCCGAACGACGGATCAAAATCAAATGCCTGGTTTAAAGCCACTGGTGGTACCACAATAAACTTCATCCCTTTTGCATGTGCATATACATCTTCCTTATACAAATGACACGCCCCTTTCTCCGCCCTCAAATTACCCACCGTAAGCAAAGCAGACAACAAACTATACGCATCTTTATCAGTAGGATAAGCCAGCAGACTGGGGCCATCCAGCAAATCGAGCCTGCAGGCAGGAATAATGTTAATCCCCTGCACCCTGGCAGCAGCATGCGCACGCACAATACCTGCGAACGTATTACGATCGGTGATGGCTATTTTACGATAACCCAGAATCGCGGCCTGTTCTACTAATTCCTCCGGGTGCGAGGCACCGCGAAGGAAGGAGAAGTTGGTGGTGATTTGTAGTTCGGTATAACTCATGGTGATGAGTTTCTAGTTTGTTGGTGTGTTCAGTTGTTTGCTACTTTATTTCCCACCCCCCTCACGCAAAAAAACCATGTATAAACCACCCGTCCGATGCCTCCCCGGTATAATGCCCTAACCGGAATACCCAATACCGCTGTCCCTCCTCATCTTCTACCATGTAGTAATCGCGGTGCTGACCTTGTTCCAGCCACCATTCGCATTCTATACGTTCGGGGCCGTCGGCTCGTTTGATGCGGTGCAGTTTGCCTTTGTAGCGAAACAGCATTGGCGGGTAGTCGGGAATGGGAGCGCTTACTTCTATGGGATCGGGTTTGTGCAGGAGTTGTACGGGGCGTGGTACCTGGTTGCTCCATTCGATAGCGGGTTTTTCCTGCAGGGCGTTCGCTTTTTGGATGGAACGTTCGGGCCAGTAGTGCTGGGCAGGCAGGTAACGGTGAATGACGTTTGTACCCAGCTTATTGGTGATCCTGTCTATCAGTTCCGCGAGTGCCATGCTTTCCAGGCTAAGACCACTGTTCCATAATGCTTCCTGGGGTGCTTCAAGTATTTCTACTTTCGGCGCTTCCAGTATAAATAGTTCGATACCTAATGCTGGTTCAATAGAGTTGATTTTGTTCTCGAACAATTTAAACAGGTGTGTCGCATTATGCGAAGCACGGTTCGTACCTATTTCAGCCTGCTCCGTTTTTCCATCTACCCGGCATGCTTTTAATACGGCTGTACGTAAGCCCATGCCCTTTTGGCGCAGACTATTACACAACGCTTCCAGCAGGCGCTCCAGTGCTATTTCTATCCCTGTGCGCGTCATAATCGGCTCAAGGCAAGGCAGGCGCTCCTGGTATATCAGGGTGGGCTCTACGGGTATAATTACTTCGTTTTCCCAACCCAATGCCTGATCGATGCGCAACAACATACCAGGACCGAAGCGGCGGCGGAGTGAAGCCCGGGGCATAGCAATGAAGCTTTTAACCTGGTACAAACCCAGTTTCTGTAAACGCTGCAGCGTTGCTTCTTCCAGTCGCAGGGCTACAGGTGGCAAAGACATTAAAGCCGAAGCCTGTTCTCCGCTCTTTATGATCGGCTCTTCTTTTCCATACCGCGCTATTGCCCACGCAGCACCAGGCGTATCCGCCATGGCCGCCCTTATACGATAACCATGCGACCGGATGCGGGTTACGATCTCTTTCAGATACAGCTCTTCTCCTCCCCATAGATGCGCACAACCACTGATATCAAGTATTAATCCATCGGGTTGATCGATGGCTGCAACCGGCGTGTAACGGATGCACCATTTAGCCAGAGCGGTTAATAATCGCAGGGCCATACCGGGTTGCTCGTCAAATACCTGCAAACCGGGAATAAGCGCTCTTACATCAGCTACGGCCATACCTGACATTGCCCCCTGTTGTTCGGCATTCGCACTGGCGGCGGCTACTACCATACGGCCATGTGCTGTAACAGCCAGCACAAAAGCCTGTTCCTTTAGTGTTGGCTGGCGGATAATGTGCCAGTCGGTGGTTAAATGCCGGAACCATATGGAAATAAAACGACCGGGCATGTTATCCGATTTTTCGTCTTTCCACTTCCAACCTTTGCGGTACTTCTTTTGGCACCTGCCTGAAACCTTTATCAGTCCACTCTATTTCCCAAACACCTGGTTTACCGTTACGTACCTTTTGCAAGGCTACTTCCCAGCGCGGGAAACCAACACCCGGCATTCCAGCTTCCAGTTTACTGGCCAGCGGTTTTATGCTCCATCGTGCCACAGAGGCTATGGCATGCAGGTTACGCGGCTGGTAACGCAACAGGAAACCGGTTACCCTGCTTTGTTCTACCGCCAGTTGCAAACGCCGTGAAGCAGTAAATCCTATCTCCTTCATTTCCCCTACTACTGCTGCGAGTCCTTCGCACTTCAACGCTTCTTCCATCGCCCATAACACATCTTTTTCTCGTTCCAGGTCTATAAATACTACCTGGTCCGGCTGCACACCAAAAGACTTTAAAGCGGGCGGGAACAGCGTTCGCGAAGCACTGATCCATATACAGGCGCCGCCCTGCCTCATCAATGGCGCCAGCAGTCCTGCCAAAAAACCGCTGCTTGCCGCAGTTTGTTCCGCAGCATTACTTATAAATTCATGCACTGCTCCCGTTGGAAAAACGCCATTGGGAAAGGCTGCTTCCACTGGGCCAAGCCCCATATTGCCGGTAGCAGCAACATGAGGTCTGAAGCCCTGTAAAAGGAGTATATCCTTTTGCAGTTGATTGATTATATCTCTCCGACCAGCTAACATGGAGGCGTCTTTCAGATTTTGCAACAATTCTCTTCACTTCGTTTATAAAAAGCGCTCCTTTACCGTACCAAAACGGCGCACTATCTTTCACTAACTAAATTATTTAGCAAATCTATACTAAATATATTAGCTTAGCAAAAAGATTGACATTTAAATATGGGCAGAAATGCCTCTAAACAAATGATTATCACCAGGTAAAAAAGATATCCACCCAAAAGCCCATTTATCTTCCTGCACAACAAATCAATACATTAAACTATCTTTGAAAAAGAATGAACCTGAAGCAGCTTTTTATCAGTTTAAAACAAGGGAAGGAAATTATCTTCCCCTACCGGGACACTTACACGGTACGTTTAAAATACAGCGACAAACTTTTTTCCGCCCATTCTTCTTCTACTTTCGGCCATGCCGGCGAGTCGGGAGAAGCGATCGAAATGCACGAACCCGTGCTGGAGAACCTGGATTTTAATGAGTTTATGGCAGTAATCATGAAACGTTACCCTGGCATACTTGAGCCGCAGGAATAAAGCCGCCAAAGGGGATTGATTAATTCTGCCTTCCCCATGCAAGTCCATTACCGTATTTTATTCACGCTTTTGCTGATTGCTTTTTCCATAAAAGCATCGGCTACCTGGTCTATTATCATTATCGACCCCAAAACCAACACTATTGGAATGGCAGGTGCTTCCTGCAGTTACAGCGTGTATGGTATTGGCGTTATTATTCCCGGCAAAGGCGCTGTTATCGTACAGGCTGCGAGCCACCCGCTGGCCAGGAAAAAGGGTGTTGAAATGATGATCGCCGGCGCTACCGCGCAAGACATTATTAAAGCCATGCAACATCCCGACTACAAACCGGAACAACAGCAATACGCCGTTTTGCTGGCAAACGACATCGCTCATCCTGCTACTTACACCGGCACTTCTGCCCCTGCTCATAAAGGCGCATTAACTGCCAGTGGGATTTGTGTACAGGGCAACACGCTTACCACTGCGGGTGAATTGCAGGCAGTAATGGACATTGCATTAAAAGGCCAGGCAGCCGGGCTCCCCTTACCGGAAATACTTATGCAAGCCATGGAAGAGGGCGCCAAACATGGCGGAGATGCCAGATGTGGAGAACGAAAAGCCTCCAGTGCATTTATGACCATTGCCAGGCCAACCGATGCCGCCCCTTACATTAACTTCGTAGTGCCGGGCAATAATAACACCCATCATGCGGTAATGGAGTTACGTAAGAAGTATGAAATATGGAAAAAGGTGAAGGGTTAACGCTTATCTTGTCCTTAATTCACTTCCAACGCCAGCTGAAAAAAAAACGGAAGTGATATTCTTATACTCCTTTTCACTCCGGTCCCCATTTTGCAACGCTTAAAGGATTTAAAACAGCATCTTACATAGCACCCAACTGCCGAAGGATGTTTTTCGTTATCTCTTTACGGGCAGCGCTGAAATTACTATTCTGCTCTTTCAATGGTTTTGTAATGCGGGTCGCGAAAAACCATACGTTTCCTTTCGATACTATGTAACCAGTCCACCAGCCGCTGTCTATGCCGCTATCTCTCGTCCAGCCGGTTTTCGAATAAATTTTATATTGATTAGTTTCTTCTGTAAGCATCACGCTTTTAAGAATGTCGGTATTCCTTTTAGCGAAAGGGGTTTTATTTTCATAGACTTTCACCAGGAACTTAATTTGATCTTCAGGAGAAATGGCAAAGCTGCCAAAGTTCCAGAAATCGGGCCAGTGCTGCAAGGCATCGCCATTACCATAACCTGCGGCTTTTAAATAACGCCTGTACCGCTTTACCCCTATTTTTTTCGCCAGCTCTATGAACGCCCAGCCAGCAGATACAACAAAAGCCTCTTTCACACTTATATCATGATAAATATCCGGTCGGTAGCCATACAATGTAGTATCTGTAGCGCCGGGCCATTTCACCACCACATTCCCGTCCTTAATTACACCGGTTTCCAGCGCAATAAGCAGGTTGATGATCTTAAACGTGGAAGCGGGCAGGCTTGCCTTTCGGGCATCAGCAGTATCGGTGTAGGTCCACTTCTTTTCGTGGTAGTTGTAAATGGTGGTGCTTCCTTTAAGCTGATAATCTTTGAAGGGTTGTTGTAAGGCTTGCCGGGCAAAGCTGTGGGTAGTGGTGAGAAGTAGTATTAAGAAGATCGCAGGTTTCATCTGTGCAAAATATCAATTCTTAATTAGAAATTTTGTTTGTTTAATACGTCATTGCGAAAGTGCCGCTTAAGTAAAAATGTAGTTGCAGGATATAAGGATACTGACAACTCTACCGGCAAACGAGAACATGAATTCGATAACGTATGCTACTGTACGTAAACTGGCCATGCAACAAACCAATTACTGGTGCGGAGACTACACACGAAGATTGCTTCATTCTTCGCAATGACGGGTACGGTGACGCCCGCTAACCCCGGAACCGCTAACGCCGGTACACGACAGGATTGGGCTTCATCGGGTGTAAGTTGTATTGCCAAACAAAATAGCCGGAACATCGTCCCGGCTACATTATTTATGTTTACTACTATTTAAGGCGTATTCTTCTTCACAGCCCGTGCCTGATCAAACTCAAGGCGGCTGGAACCCTCGCCACGACCAGTTTCTTTACGCACTCCCAGCCAGGTTACCACTTTTCCATTATACCAACGGGCACGTTGGTACGTAGAATATACCTGTGTGCCTGCGCGGGTAATTTCTTCTTCGTTGATAAAGTAGTGCCCCCCGGAGTCGAGGCCATCGCGCAGCAATGAGCAGCGTGGTTCAGTTTTATCAGGAGCGCCTTCTTTACCTTTAATTATGCGGGGCATAGCGGCGCGTTGCAGGCGGATAGAGCGGTTGCTGCCATCGATACGGGCCGGAATGAACGGGATCCAGTTTTCGGGAACGGTGTTCATTACTTCGTAACGGAGATCAGCGTGGTATACCGGGTTTGCAGGCACCTCGGTGTTATCTTCTACTGCTTTATCAAACAATTGCTGATAACGGTTGCGGAGTTCGCGGGCAGCCTCGTTGCCATTTTTATCCCAGCCGGTGGCGAGCGGAACAACGGTTTCGATGCCCCATACCATATTCGCGGTTTCATCGCGGATAAAGTGTATTTCTTCGAGTGGCGCACCTTCCTGTATTTTCGATACGGTGGGCAGTACGAGCAGGCTGGTATCGGTAGCTTCCCCGTTGTTACCTTTTGTACTGAGGGTGTACATGCTCCACTTATTCCAGGCATCGTCAAGACCTTTGCCTGCCGGTTCAATCCAAAGACGTTCGCCAAAAACATTGGTAACGGAGAGTCCTTTTACGGAAGCGATACTGCCTGCAGGCAATGTTACCGGTAACAGGAACCAGTCGTTTGCGTATACGAGCGAGAATTCGATAAACAATAACTTACCTGCGTCGGTAGTTTTAGGGGTGATGTTACCGAAGTTAGTGCGACCATCTTCAAAACTCCACCAGCGCGTATTGGGCATGCCGTCGAAGTTCACTGGCACGGGTATAAAACTGAATTTAAGCGGATCTTCTATATCTGCAGGTACATCGCCTGTTACTTCTCCCAACACCTTTTGCGAAGGGTCTATATCGAGGTTATACCAATCGAGATGGCCCTGGTAGTATTCATCTGCTGTTAATACTTTTTCCGCGCCCTGCACCGGGGCCGAGCAGGCGAACTGGTATTCGAGCTGCTGCGGTTTCCAGGCATCGTTGCCATCAACACCTGGCTGGTAATAAAGATTTTCGAACCATGTGATGAAACGGGTGGCAATAGCTTCGATATCCGGCTGTTGTGCCGCGGGCAATGAAGGAATGCCATCGTGGGCGAGATTGATAGCACCTTTGACCCGAAAGTAAAATGCAGCACCATCCATGCAACGACCCGCTACGGCATTTAGTTGCTGCCAGGCTTCTTTGTGTGCGGTGATCGGCGCATCGTCCTTATTGGCGGCATCGGGTAGCGGGATTTTATAATGGTTGATGTACTCGCTCAGCACGGTGGCATTTACCGACGATTTTATCATCTTTAACCACTGACGGCCCATCAGCAAACGCAAATCGAGCGAAAGCATCGTGGTTTGGCTTTCGAAAGGAATGGCACGTTTTTCTACTTTCGCCTCCAGCGGAACGGTATCATCGAAGAATTCTGCATCATGACCACCAGGTGCAAACTTTGTGAGCCGGGTTTTGGTCATGTACATCTTGGAGAACACCGGCGAACCTGCATCATCTCCTAAAAACTCGCCCATCTGCCATTGTTTGCTCAGCATCCACAAGGCATCGCGAACTTCTGCACGCAGGGCACGGTCGAAGTTATCGGCGCGGGGTCGTGCTTCAAGCCTGTTCCAGAGGGTAATGCCAAAGAGGCGGCGCACACTCAGTTCTTCTGATATATTATCTACTGCAACGTATTTGTTCATTGCCCGGAGTTTAAAAGTACTTCGTGAATTTTGTTATTGAAGGCCAGGTTCAGCGAAACGGTGATCGGGTGTACCGTCATCGACGACACAATGCCCGGCAGGAATCTTGCATAGGCGGTAGTATCTACCTGCGCGGGTTCTACGGCACGTTTCTTCGCCGATTCCAGCGTAACATTTACAGTATTTAACAGATCGTCCCAACTCCACGATCCTGTATATGAAGTTGGCAGCGCCAGCAGAATAGCCTGTGGTGGCTCGGCATTCGGACGATCATAGTGGAATGTAAGACCTGCGGTTTCTTCAGTAGCCGGTACGATCTCTGTCCACTCATCGATCAATAAACCACATTGCCGGTCGCTCTTAGAAAAGGCTGTGCTGTAATGCGCGGTGTATAGAAGGCGATCGCTGTCAATCGTATAAGTAGCAGGATAATCCAGCGCCAGCCAACTGTCACCGGCCTGGTACGGCAACTGAACGGGATGCAGTTCGGGTGTCGTAGCCCCCATCGCTTCTCCGAGCAGCACGATGTTCTCCCAATGATGCAATTTTTCACGCACCCTGGCAAGACCGTACAGCCAGTCATCCTCAGGGAACTCCGATTTAATAAGCCCACCCGCATCCGGTGTTTGCAAATAACTTAACAGCTGCGCTTTTTCAGCAAATGAATTTTCCCACTCTGCGCCACTATCTGCTGTAACGCCAAATTCCGGGATTATTTTAAAGTCCTGGTGAAAAAGCTGTGCCGCAGCATCTGTAACCAGTTTCGCCTGCTTCTTGCCATCTGTAACACCAGGCACCTGACCCAGTAATCCCAGGGCCTTATCCAAACGTTTAGTCAGGCTGGAGGCTAATGCCTTTGCAGTCGCATCTATTTCGGTAGCGAATACAACGAACTGGTTTTCGATACCACTGATATCAAATGGCTCCGCATCAAAATCCGTCACCGGAAGTTTCCCACGCACCTCCGTTAACAATGCAGGCAAACTGGCAGCTGCTGTTGCCGCCACTGTTTTAAGATCGTCAAGTTTAGCCACAAAAGCCGGGCGCACTACCGTGTTAAGGATGTTGAGATAATCGGCAGGCAGTGCCGGTAATACCTCACGTACCAGAGTAGAAATGTGCAGCTCGGCAGTTTGCAGGAACTGTATTCTTTCCGCATCGGTAGTGGCGCCTGGCAGCGCAGCATAGGCTATAATCTGTGCATCGAAGTCGGCCAGTTTGCCGTCCCATTTTACAGTGAGTTCGGCTACTTTATTGATAAGGCTGAGGAAGATCTCTTTTTGCCGCGTGTATACAAATCCATAACCAGCTTCGGTTAAACCTGTTTGTCCCAGGTTAAAAAGTATCGGCAATACAGGTTGTATAAAGGCCGTATTAAGACTGGCGATGATGGCATTGCGGTTAGCCGTTGTGTCGGCCACCAGTGGCGCAATGCTATTGATGAAGTTAGTCAGATCGTTATCCAGTAATGTTTTAAGACCGGCATGTGTAGCCTGTAAACGTGTAACATTACGGTCCACGAATACCACTCCATCTTCTTTATCCTTCGCCTCTATTGCAATTGTAACATCGTTAGGGCTCAGCGGGCGTGAGCGGAGCAGGATGGCACGCAGACTGTTAAATAAAGGCGCCAGTTCGAACAGGCTGTATTTGCCAGGCACCTGCAGCATATAGTTGATCTCAATCTTCGCATCGGGCCTCATGCCTCCTTTATCCATTACGAACTTCAGCAGGCGGTCGTCTATCTCTTTCAGCGCCTGTTCGCTTTCGGTGTTAATCATAAATAACAGGTCGATGGGCAACAGGCCCAGTTGTGCGGCCGTTACCATCTCATTAACCTGACCCGGATAACTAACGTGACAGATAATATCGGCCATAGCAGGCACTCTTGTTTCCAACCAGTCGTTCACCGCCGGTTCTGCTTTGGCCCTCGCCGTGGCGCCCGCCGCTGCTACCAGTCCTGGCTTGAAATGCAATCCCATTCGATGGGTAAGGTTTATACCACGACGCGGCGTTTGCACTACATCGGGTATGGGCGGGAAGTTGCCGCTGCTATAGGTTTCCAGCGTTGCATTAGAGCGGTCGTAGTTCGCTAACACCGCCTGGTATACACTTTCGGAGATGGCCAGGTCGGCTACCGCGTCATTAATATCTTTTATCTTTTCCAGTTCTTTGGTGATGGCGGTCGACTGCGCGGCATTTTCCAGTGCAGGCAAACCTGTCTTACCAAAAGGATAAGTATTAATACCATTTTTCGCCACATGATCGATCAGCGAAAGGCCGTCAACAACGTTACGCGCCTCTATCACTTCCACTTCATTACCTGCCGCCTCACCCACCTGGGTTTCTTTAATCCGGTTCACCACCAATGGGAAAGCCTTACGCAACTGGTAAATGAAGAAATCGAGTTCCACACCCGGATACCCTTCATGCAAGCCACGTTCGAAGTAATAACCCAGCAAAGCGCCCATCGACTGCCCGTTACGCACACCTTCTACTACTGCCAGCGCCTTACGTACTCTTTCCGAAGAAAGGTTTACACGCAACGAAGCAGGGTTCTTATTCCCGGTGTACCCATTCCTCAGGATAGCCGCCGTTACTGCATGGTCCAGCGAAGGCGCCGTAATAAAACCGCCATTGGTACTATCACGCATCAACGGGATGCTTTGGTTTTCGATAAACATCTTATTCAACTCAGGATCGTCGAGTTGAACAGGGGTCAGTACCTTATTTTCAGATTTTACATTTTCGACCCATCCAAAAGCGCCGATATAAGTACCTGTATTGCCACCTTCATCGTTCGGGCCCTGTTGCTGGCGAAGCTGCTGCAACTGGTATTCGAGGAAGGCGCCCTTCCAGGCGTCGAGGCGATAGGAACAACAGTCTACATGTTCTGCGAAAATCCGTTCGAGGCGTGCAGTTGGTAAATCTTTTAATCGCTCCATGGCTTCCAGCTGCTCTTTCATATACTGGCTGGCCACTTCTGTTTTAATGATCTTTGGAATGTAATCACCAACCAATTCAGCGGCATTACCGGTAATGGATGCCTGTTTGGAATAGAGATAGCTCCAGCGGCTTTCGCTCTGCGGTGCTTTTTCTGCTATGTGCAGAAAGGCCGGTTCTATTTTCGCCGCCCTTACCTGGTTACTGTTTAACAGTTGCGCTTTTTCATACAGGCGAAGACTCACCTCCACGTAACTTAAATCCAGCGCATGGTGCATAAGCAGGTAAAGCAATGCATTGGGAATTTTATTATCCTTAAAGCCCGCCTGTTTACGCAGCGTATCGTGCGAAGTATTAACGGCGCTTATCAACCATTCAATGTAATTTTTATCATCAGTAGTGTATTTCCTGATCAACTCTTTTTCTGATAATGGCCGGTCGTCGATCAAAGGGCCATGCAGTTTATTGGCGCTTTTCAGGAAAAACTTATCCAGCATTTCGGGAACAGCCTCGTTGGCATAACCGAACTTCTTTAATAAGTCCATACCGCTTTTCACGTACAAACCACTTACCAGTGCGGCCACAAACGGACCGGCAATGCCCAGCATGTTATACCGGTTAAATATATCCTGCTTACTTTCGGCGGTACGCTGGAAGTAGTCGACCGAAGCGGCATTGAGGCCGAGGGCGTTCAATAATACCTGCTGACCATCAGCACCTGGTTTGCCGATATACGACACACTGTTCACCAGCACATCCCACACCTTATCGGTTTCTTTAAGAATGTTGTATAGGCGGTTTATATACGGACTGCCGTTGTTCACAGCCGCCGCCGCCAGACCAGGTTCTGTTCTTCCTCTCAACCATCCTATTTTAGAAAAATCGGTTACAGGTAAAATACCGTAAGGCTGCCGCCCTATCTTGATCGCCGGTATACGTCCGCGGCCAGATACGAACTGGTTAAAGAACTCGCGGGTGTTACGGATATCATCATCGCTGAACACTGGTTGCATCATGCTCTCCATCATGTATCCCATGGTGGCAGGCCACAAGGCTACGTTCATCATACGTGCTTCCGCTGTATCTGACTGGTCGGCATTGGATATTTTATTTACCGCATCCATGCCTATACCCAGGCTCTCCGCCAGCCATTGACCATCTTTCTTCAGTATCCAGTCCGTTTCCGGTTCAAACAGTTTGCCCTTTTTCAGTAAGGCAAAACTTTCGTCCGTATCATCAATATTAACGTGTAAGGCTTCGCCGGATTCTGTATTATTAGTGGCGGCGCCTTGTGGTAATATGGCAATACCTTTGCGGCTGCGGCGATGATGATCAAACAGCGTTTCGAGCATATGGCGCCCCTTAAAGGCGTCGGCACTGAGGCGTACGCCCAGTACTACTATACGTTTAAAGCCGGAACGAGCCTGTTCGGCAGTGATGTTTATCTTTAATCCAAGCCCGTTCTGGATAGCGGTATCAAAATCCACCATCCATTGCAATTCTTCGGGCATAACGATATCGCCATTCGCATCTTTACTAAACTGTTCCTCCTCACTTAAACCCGGATCAGGCGCAACATATAAGGGCGAAGGGATATGACGGCCTAACTCCTGGAACGCTACGGCATTGTTCTGATCGTATCCTGTAACCACGAACCTTTCCGGCAGCATATCTACCAGCGGGGCCTGCGACCACGACTGTGCCTTTGTGATAATTCCCTCCGGATCGGGTAATTGCAGGAACGCCAGAGTGAATGCGGCATCCGGTTTGGTAAAGGGGGCAGCGGGCACTACATCCAGGTTGAAGGGCGTGTAGCTATCGCGTAAAGTGGTGGCAGCGGGTTCACCACCTGCGTCCAGTACTAACTGGTCCCAGGCGGCCTGTTCCTGCACAGCATCGCCTGCCACCCTCCATATTTTTTCCCAGTATGTAGCCAGCATGGTTTGTTCCGGTGCAGTTGGCACATTAGCTCCGCCAATTACCAGTATTACATCTTCTGCTTTCGCTTTTAGTGGCGCGTCCGCAGCATTTAACGGCTTGTACTGTTCCAGCAGGTAACTGGCCCTGCCGGAGCCATGATTGCCCGCTAATGCACGCCATGCGCCACGTTCCAGGTTTTCATCACCACCAGCCGCCCAGTGTTGCTTCCAATACAGGATGGTATTTTTAAGTTCCGTTTCAGACAACAGTTCCTCAAACGAATCAATTAAAGCATCATCGGGAAAGATGCGGACCCAGAGTTCGTCGGTAGCGGCGCCTGCAACGGCATTCTTTTTAAAACGCGTTTCTATACGCACGGGGAATAACATCACGGGCGTACGGTCGCTGAAGTTCGACAGTTGCTGGCGCGGATCAGAAAGTTTGAAAAACTCGCTGTACACACCCGAGCTGATCTTCTTTGCATCGGCAAGCGTGCCTTTACGCTGATTAAATTCAGCAATGGCCTTTTCTTCCTGCGCTTTTAGTTTCTTCAGCTGCGACTGGTACTCCTCGCTGTTCGCGTTCACTTTCCGCTCCAGCTGTTCACGCTGTTTACGGATTTTATTAAGTGCTTCTCGGCTTTGTACAAAACCTTTTTGTTCGGCCGCCTGCGTACCGCGGGCTGCTTCCAGTTGTTGTATAATATCGTTGAAACCGGGCATTGGTATCAGTTAATAAGATG
>NZ_CABHOU010000007.1 GCF_902168175.1 uncultured Chitinophaga sp.
CAGCTTTCAGCGTGCCTGCTTTAACAGTGTGCGTGGCGGTACGCAGGCTTTCCAGCTCTTTCACCGGCATACGCGTAAGCCGGGGCCCATCTTTTGTGAGCGTAAGTTGCAGTTCCAGCGGAATGCTCATGGCCTGGTTAAAGTTCATATCGCCTTTGTTGGTATGGGTACGCCACCAGCCAATTTCAATACGGCGGCCCTTAGGCTCGGCATCGAAGGTTTGGGAGGCGTAAAAGTCGCGGCCGAGCTGACCGTTCAGGCGTTCTGCTTCGGGTTTGAAAGTAAAACCGTCGAAGCTGCCTATTGCATACTGGCCGTTCGCCGCCGTAAGCACCCATTTCTTCTCAGGTACAAAACCGTTGGTTGGCAGCTCAAACAGGTCGGGGCATTCGTACAGGTAACGGTCGTCGCCTTTTCCACCATTCAGCACACTTGTACGTGTCCAGTTCTTCAGGTCGGGCGAACGCAGGAATTCGATCGTGTTTAATCCTTCTTCCCGCTCTACCCAAACTACCATCACCCAGCTTTTGGAAGCGGCGTGCCATATAACTTTGGGGTCGCGGTTATCTTTATTGATCCTTGGTACGGCTGGTTGGGCCAGTTTGTGAAAGGTGCGGCCGTCTGTACTCCAGGCCATTCCCTGGCTCCAGTTACCGGCGCTGGTATAAAACATCACCATAGGCTGTTGGCCTAAACCACTGGTGTTGTTGCGGTCTGCTACAGCGCTGCCGCTATACATGGTGCCGGTGGCATCGGGATAAAGGGCTTCGCCTACTTCTTTCCAGTGCAACAGGTCTTTGCTCACCGCATGGCCCCAGGTCATATTGCCCCATTCGCGGCCATATGGGTTATGTTGAAAAAACAGGTGGTATTCGCCTTTGTAATATACCATGCCGTTGGGGTCGTTCGTCCAGCCGCGTTTGGGCGAAAAGTGGAACTGCCCGCGTAATGCTTCTTTATATAAGGGCAGGCGGTTGGTATCGGCATCGCTTTGCTTAAAGGTACTGGCATAATTGCCGCTGGTACGTACTTCCAGTTGTTTGCCTTTCCAGGAACTAATATCGAAATAGGAAATCCAGTCGGCATTGTCGCCTGCCAGTTCCATATTGATATAAGTGATCTTTTTTCCATCGGCCCACAGCTCCAGGTCTTGTTTAGGTCCGCCGTTTTTCACCGGCAGGGCCAGCCATTTTTTATTTACAGTGATAGTCTGAGTGCTTTGCGCCTGGGTTGCCAGCGCAGCTAATAGTAGTAATGACGTGCAATAATGTTTCATACGATTCCTGGAATGTGACAACGCGTAAAATAGATAAAAGCACCGTTTGTGACGAAAGTTTGTGATGAACAGTTTTGAGCGCATTTTACGCCCGCCGGGTAAATATTTCTGAACAAATCGCCAAAATTTGCAACTTTTGCAGCCACAATTGAAAAACTGATGAGCTTTTTTATCATTGATTTCGACAGCACCTTCACACAGGTTGAGGCCCTGGACGAGCTGGCGCGCATCTCCCTGAAAGATAATCCAGACCGCGAAAGCATCTATAAACAGATAGAAGATCTCACGAACCTGTCCATGGAAGGCAAATTGTCGTTTACTGACAGTCTTGAGCGCCGTGTAAAGTTGTTAAAGGCGAACCGCGAACACCTGAAACAACTGGTCAATCATCTGAAAAAGAAAGTATCCCGCTCTTTCTCCCGCAATACGATCTTCTTTAAAACCCACCAGGATGAAGTACTCATCGTATCTGGCGGCTTTAAAGAGTTTATTGCACCGGTGGTGACGGGTTATCATATCAAAGAAGAAAATATCTACGCTAATACGTTCGTATTTGATGAAGAAGGCAATATTATCGGTTACGACCGTAACAATCCATTGTCGAAAGAAGGGGGAAAGGTAATATTGCTGAAGGAACTGGCCCTGCCCGGCGATATTTACGGGATAGGCGACGGGTATTCCGATTTCCAGTTAAAGGAATCGGGTATGGTGAAGAAGTTTTTCGCGTTCACAGAAAACATCGCCCGCCAGTCCGTCATCGAAAAGGCCGATCACGTAACACCGAGTCTTGACGAGTTTTTATACATCAACAACCTTCCCCGGGCGATCTCTTATCCTAAAAACCGCATTAAATGCCTGGTAGTGGGTAAGGTGGATGAAGAAGCGGTAGGGCAACTGCGTAAGGAAGGTTATCATATGGTGGTAAAAGACCAGCTGGAAACGGCCGACTTACAGGAAGCCGGTGTGCTGCTCTGCGAAGCTGGCCGCCAGCCCGCCGTTGGTCAGCTGGACAAAACCAGCAAATTGAAAGTAATAGGTGTGCTGGGTAAAGTGCAAAGCCCCGCTTTCGCGGAATATGCCTGTGCTAAAGGTATTATCATCTTCGATGATCCAAAGAACAACGCCAGTAACAGCGATTTTATCCCCAAACGTTTGATCGCTTTCATGAACGAGGGCAAGACCCACACCAGTTGCAACTTCCCCGATTTTCAGCCTCCCCGTACCAACGACGCGCATCGCCTGATCCTGATCATGCGTAATGTGCCGGGTACCATGGCGAAACTGAACGAGGTATTTGCGCGCCACAATATCAGTATTGTAGCGCAGTTCCTGGTTACCAATCCGCAGATCGGCTACATCATTACCGATATCAATGCAGGTTATGATCCTCAGTTGCTGAATGAATTAAAGGGCAGTGGGGATACGATTAAAATGAGACTCTTGTACTAATAATGATACTATTTAACCCTTCTTCTCCTTGCTCTCTTGTTGCTTTCAGGAAGCTTTCAGGTTGCTTCGGGGTAGTTGGTTAAAATACTATCAGTGCTGAATATGAGCCGGTTATATCGTAGGATGTAACCGGCTTTTGTTATGCGTTTCAGCATTCCGTAAATTTTTTCCCGATTCGCGTATAACTGAGAATGTGTATTGCTGTAGCTTCGCGTGCTGAAGACCAAGGTCTTAATTGCGCAATATTACCAAACTAACATAATCAGTATAATGATGAAAAGAATCGTATTCAGTCTTGCCCTGATCCTGTCCACGTTGTTCGCCTCTGCCCACGCCGTTTGGATAGAAACCTCTTTTACCGGCACCAAAAACAAATCCCAGGAAGTACGCGTGTACCTTGGCGAGTATGCTGACGGTGTTAGAGATAATGTAGATAAATGGTTCAGCAATATGAAAGACGTGCAGTTGTTCGTAACCGCGCCAAATGGCGATCGTCAGCCTGTTACGCTGAAAGCGAACGGTAACCACCTGCTCGGCAGTTTTACCCCTTCTGCAGACGGTACTTACACTTTGTCTATCGCCCACACTGTTGCTACTATCTACAGTGAAAACAAAATTGAGTATTATGCCACGGCAACTGTGGTTACAGGCAAACCCAGTGTTTCGCCTTTATCTGGCGTTACAGCACTGTCGGTAGTGCCCGCACTGCAAACCGCTAAAAAACAGCAGCCCGTACCGGTAAGCCTGTTCAGCGATAAACAGCCCCTGGAAAAAGGTAAAGTAGAGGTGATTTCTCCATTAGGATGGATCAAAACCCTGTATACCGACGAAAAAGGCGCGGCCAGTTTTTCACCGATCGAGGCTGGTCAGTACTTACTGGAAGCTTCCCGTAACGAGAAAGTAACCGGTACGCTTAATGACAAACCTTTTAAATCGGTTTCGCACATTGTAACGCATTGCATCGCTGTAAAGTAATTAGCCAGCTATATTGGAATTTGAAAAGGGCAGGCCAACGGCCTGCCCTTTCTACGTAAAAAAGGCATCCCGGATGGAATGCCTTTTCTTTATATAATACCATGCAGTACGCCGCCTTTCGCCCCCATTTGATCGACGCGGGCCTCTACAGCAGCATCTTTAATAAGTGGTGGCGCATGATAAGGCTTGTTCCTGGCATCGATGATGACCGGTCCGTTGCAGCCCCAGTGTTTATGCCGGGTAAAGCTGTTAATGCCGTGGATGTCGTGCGAAGGGTTACTGCGGGTAAAGGTTACCCACACGAAATTATTGATGGTATCGGCAGTAAATCCGGCATCGTCGCATAACACCATCAATGGCAAACCTTCCAGGTTTTCGTTTTTCAGGTGTTCGTTGAGTATACTGATTTGCGCTTCCGTATCTGCCTCATTTGTAAAAGCAGGCGATTCTACGGCCAGCACGCCAGGTAAGGCCATCTTGAAGTTGGAGAACGGGCGTGGTAAGCTGAAGCCTGCAGGCAGTTCTTTCCAGAGTTCCCGTTTCTTTTCGCCGGCCACGGCAATCGCTACTTTACTTCCTGCGTTTAAACCACTGCCGCTGTAATCCAGCGTGTCGATCGTGGTTTTGGTGTAGAAGTGCAGGTCGCTTGCCGGGTCCAGCCGTTCGAGCATATGTTGTATAAAACGTGATATGTCGTGTACATGCAGCGAAGGATCATCCTCCCTGGCACAAATGAACAGGTATTTGGCCAGGCTTAGCTGGTTACTGCCCAGTATGTGGTTGGCGATGGTGAGTATTTCCTGCGGTTTACGGCCACTGAGGTAAGGCGTATACCGTTCGCTACCAATGGCGAACAACAGTGGGTGTACACCGGCAGCGTCTACGGCGTTGATTTCATGCAAACCTGGTATTTCCTGGGGGATGGCCGCGCCGGTAATTTCATGGATCAGCGCGCCGAAGCTGGTGTCTTCCTGCGGCGGGCGGCCTACCACGGTAAACGGCCATATGGCGTCCTTTTTATGATAGACCCTGCTCACTTTCATTAAAGGGAAAGGATGCGTTAAGCTGTAATAACCCAGGTGATCGCCGAACGGGCCTTCCGGTTTGTTTTCATGCGGCATCACAGTGCCGGTGATCACAAAATCGGCGTCGGCGGATATGCAGTATCCCTCTTCATCATAAAAATAACGGAACCTGCGGTTGCCGAGTGCGCCGGCGAACGTCATCTCCGACAATCCTTCGGGCAGGGGCATAACGGCCGATAGCGGGTGGGAAGGGGGGCCTCCGGCGAAGATGCTCACCTTTAACGGTTGCCCTTTGGCGTTTGCTTTGGTTTGATGCACACCTATGCCACGGTGAAGCTGGTAGTGCAAACCTACTTCCTTGTCCTGGATATAATCGTTGCCGCCCAGTTGTATGCGGTACATGCCCAGGTTGGCGTTCATGATGCCCGGTTTGTCCGGATCCTCAGTGTAAACCTGTGGCATGGTCACAAACGGCCCGCCGTCCATAGGCCAGTTCACGATCTGCGGCAGTTCGCCAATGCTGGTGCGCCCAAAATTGATAGGGGCACTTTTGCCGGTGCGCATGGGCAGGGACGATAACGCCGTACCCGCCACGTTCAGGTATTGAAAAGGGCGTTTAAGGGCCTTGGCCGGATCGCCCTTGATATCGACTAATATTTTGATCTTCTCCAGCGTATCACGGAACATAAACTTCGACCTGTTCAGCGTGCCGAACAGGTTAGATACGGCCGGGAACTTACTGCCTTTCACATTTTCGAACAGCAGCGCCGGACCTTCATGCTCAAACACACGCAGGTGGATGGCCGCCATCTCCAGATAGGGATCAACCTCCTGTTTAATACGGATTAAATGACCATTCTTCTCCAGGTCGTTGATGCAGGCTTGTAAACTTTTATAACCCATTGTTAGCGCTCGTCATGTTGATCAGGGCCGAAATTAAAGAAGTTTTGGCAATAATGGATTAGAGCTTGTGCCCGCAATATTTGCAGCACTTCGCATCGTGATCGTGCCCCTCGCGCCCGCAGGACGGGCAGGCCTGGTTTTCCTGCTTCTGGCTTTTAGCGGCAAGCGCCATTTCGGTGGTCACTATGCCCGTAGGTACGGCAATGATCCCATAACCTAATAACATAATGAAGCTCGCGATCAGTTTGCCAAGCGGGGTGGCAGGAGCTATGTCTCCATATCCAACCGTAGTAATGGTAACAATAGCCCAGTAAACAGATTGCGGAATGCTGGTAAACCCGTTTTCCTGTCCCTCCACAAGGTAAATGATGGAGCCGAGTATGACCACCGTGCTGATCACAAATAATATAAAGATGCTGATCTTTCGTACACTGTTGATAATGGCCACATGCAGGAAGCGCATCTCTGAAAGAAAATGTACCAGCCTGAATATCCTGAACACGCGTAACAAACGCAGCGCCCTGAGTACCAGCAATGATTGTGAACCAATGTAAATGAAACTGAGATAACTGGGAATAATTGCCAGCAGATCTATAAGCCCCAGCACACTAAATACATATTTGAAAGGCCTGCGTATACAAACAAGCCGCAGGATATACTCCAGGGTAAAAGAGATGGTGAAAAACCACTCCAGGAAAAAGAATATATGCCCGTAAGGGGCATGCAGACTCGCCACGCTATCCAGCATTACCACTATAATGCTGATGACGATGAAGGATAGTAGTACAATATCGAATGCCTTGCCCGCCGTGCTGTGCGACTCATAAATTACTTCATGCAGCCTTGCCTGCCAGGGGCGAAGGGCTGAGCTTTCTGCTTCGTCTTCTTGTTTCATGATGGGAATTTACAACAAAAAGAATACCGGTAGCCGGACAGATTTGTTTTATAAATTTGTTCCTACTTGAAAAAAGGCTAAGCGATGGCATCACCGGGTAGTGAATATAAAATCAGCAGGACTTGTAATAACTGTGGTCATCACGAAGAAATTTGGGTGTCGAAAAGAGAAGCTGCTTTTGAACTGGTGGATATTGACCAGCGCCTGGGGCCTGCCTGTACAAAGTGTTCGGCTACCCTGTTCTCGACCAGCTACTGGACTGTTCCTGAACTTGACCTGGAGTTGTTGACAATGTGGGCACAGGATTCTTCTTTGAGTTTGATGGAGCAGGACGAGGATTTAATGTTGGCAGACGAATAGTATCTGGACAATATTCTGATTATCATCGATACGGTTGATATCCCCGATCATAAAAGGAATGTGCTGATGGAAGCACTTTGTGCAATGGTGTACAACAATACGGTGAACGCTTCACTTAATGGATTGATGCTCACGAAAAGGGTGGTTGGCGAGTTGAACAAGAGGTTGGATAAACTGAAACTGGCAGATGGGTGGATAATGGACTATATGAAGCAAGTAGTGTACCCTCAATTAAATATGGATAAATAAAAAACGGGAGGATAAGTATATATCCTCCCGCATTTATAAGCAAGATAAATTATCTCTGACAATCTGCCGACCATGCTCTACCATCTCTGGTAAACGCAATAGACAGCTGATCTTTGTTGATAGTAATAATACCGGTACCGTTAGAGCCTGTGCTGGTATACGTATTATCATCAGAACGAGTAAACTCAACACCAGTCAGATCAGGAATACCATCAGAAAACCGGAAGTTGTAGTTTGCACCAACCTTGGTAACGAATACGCTGCCATTGTCCTGGCTAATGTTTTTTTCGTTGTCGATGTAACCTATGTTACCCCTGAATGTGCCGGCAAAAAGATCTGTGTCTGCCGGGTCTTTGTCTTTGCTGCAGGACGAAAAGATAAATACTGCAAGTAATAGTACGCCAAGTACTTTGATAATTGATTTCATAATTCACAGTTTGGTTAACGATTAAGTATTCGGTTAGTGTTTGATTGGGATAAATGCAATTTGCATACCTGTAATTAATAATCGTACATAACTTGCTGAAAACCTTTATTGTAGAAGACTTTGGCGCGGTGCCAAAAATGCAGCGGCCTGGTGTGTTAGCATTACCCAAATTGGGGCATGTAGGGGAGATTTTATACAAATCAACCGAAATATTGTTCAATAAACGCTGATAAATTTCCGGCACCACTCTCTAATGAAACCAGTTAGTGTATCCGGCAATGATGAGTGTTGAACAGATTACACTCACAATGCCAATAAAACCGTTGTTACACTAGAAAAACTTCGGACACGAAACGGAATTGTATCCCTTTTCTTTTCCACCAGAGAAAGAAAATGCGATAGATAATTCATGCGAACCGTTGCTATAAGCTTCCAGCGCACCTATGGAGAAGTCGTAAGCATAGCCAAGGCGCATCCCCGGCACGGGAAACACCTCTATGGCGGCTACGGCTGCATTACGGTTCTGTAAATTCTTTTGCAGGTTGGCTTTGTCGTATAATTTAACGCCAGTGCGGTACGAACCACCCAGCCATATCTTTTCTCCAAAAAGGATAAATGCGTTTAAATCAAGGCTGGTAGGGCCGCCACGGTCGTCTTTAAGTAAAAAAGAAGGTTTAAAGTGAATGTTTTCGCCCATAGACATCAGCATACCACCGGTTAAGTAGAAGTGAGGTGTTGGTTGTGGAATGAACAGGTATTTAGTTTTATTGGTCCTTGATGCCACCAGGTTGCTTACAGAAAAACCAGCGAAGAACTTTTCATCTGCATAATATATACCCGCCTTTGCATCAGGCACGATCACACTTTGTTTACCGGCCGGCGCATCGGCTTCGGGGTCTAAAGTTTTGAGCAGGGTACCGTCGATGCCCAATTGTACCACACCGGCGCTGAGGCCGAACGAAAGGCGCGCAGTTCCTTCCTCGTTCATGCGAAGGCGGTAAGCGTAACTGGCGTAGGCAGACTGTGTGCTTTGTGCGCCGAGGTTATCGCTGGCTAACTGAAGGGCCATACCTACGTTGCCGTCGTTGGCAACGCCGTCGGCCGCTACGGAGAAGCTGCGGGGTGCGCCTTCTATGCCCGTCCATTGTGCACGGTAGTAGCTGTGCAGGTTCAGCACCTCTTTGTAACCGGCATAGGCAGGGTTAATGTAAATACCGTTGAACATATACTGGCTATACTGTGCATCCTGCTGTGCAAATGCAAAACGGCTTATCAGCAACATCATAGCTATAAATACGATCCCTTTTCTCATGTCAGGTGTTATAATATTATTGATTGAATTTTCTAACAAGTGTGGTATAACCTTTCATCGTTTCCCAGGGTGACGAACTTGTTTTTCTCACCCGTAACAGGTAATAGTAAGTGCCTTCAGCCATGCCATCGCCCCGCCAGTTGCTCTGGTAATTCTTTTGCCGGTAAACCTCATTACCCCAGCGGTTAATCATTACCAGTTCATTTTCTACATATTGATGTAATCCCCTTATTTCAAACACATCGTTCCTGCCATCACCGTTAGGGGTAAATAGGGTAGGTATTTTAAGATCCGTGGCAATAACGGTAACTCTTACGGCAGCGATGTTAGTAATGTAACCATCCGCATCCAGCACGCGGTAGCTAAATACATCTTCGCCATGGTATTCGTTTTCGGGAATATATACCACGGTGCCATCGGTGTTCGTCGTTAAGCGTCCGCGTGCGGGCGCATGAATGATCGTTACGCTTTGTTTATTGAAACGTGAGGAGCCCGCATCGTCGTTATCCAGTACCTGTATGTTCACAGGCGTGTTGGCGGCGGTGGTGGCTTCGTCGTTTACCGCGACAGGCAGCCTGTTTACCATAGTGCTCGTAGGTTCATTGTTATCATTACGGGTGCCGGATGTATCGCTTACGATCGTATTGGCAGGCGTTACCCCCGTTACAACAGCCGTATTGATCACACGACCTCTTTCACGATCTTCCTGCGTAAGCCTGTATGTTACTGCTACCGATGCAGAAGCGCCGGCCTGTAGTTCCCCAATGATCTTATTCATCTTCAGCATCGGGTCGGTGAGGGTTACATTGTTTAAGGTTACGTTGCCGGTGTTGGTGACAGTAAGCATATAACCAATGTTGATATTGTCCTTACGCAGTTCCGCCGTTTTTACCAGTGTGATACTACCATTAATAGGGGCAGGTGTAGGGATGGGGGGTGGTATGGATATACTATCCGATATTGGTTTCGACGTGGTGTCCGGCGTAGGTGCCGGTTGGGTGGTTGTATCTGGTATAGGTGTAGATATAACCGTAGTATCAGGTATAGGCGTTGGTACAGGTACGGTGGTTGTATCTGGTATAGGTGTTACGGGTGTAGGTATGGTCGTAGTATCAGGTATAGGTGTTGCAGGTGTAACCGTCGTATCAGGTATAGGCGTTGGCGCAGGCACGGTGGTGGTATCCGGTATAGGTATTACAGGTGTAGGTATCACCGTCGTATCAGGTATGGGCGTTGGTACAGGGACGGTGGTAGTATCCGGTATCGGTATTACAGGTGTAGGTATGGTTGTCGTATCCGGTATAGGCGTTGGTACAGGCACGGTGGTGGTATCCGGTATCGGTATTACAGGTGTAGGTATCACCGTCGTATCCGGTGTAGGCGTTGGCACAGGTACGGTGGTGTTATCCGGTAACGGTATTATAGGTGTAGGTATCACCGTCGTATCAGGGATGGGCGTTGGTATGGGCAAGGTGGTCGTATCTGATATCGGTATTACAGTTGTAGGTATCACCGTAGTATCAGGGATGGGCGTTGGTATAGGCAAGGTGGTCGTATCTGGTATAGGTATTACGGGTGTAGGTATCACCGTACTATCAGGGATGGGCGTTGGTATAGGCAAGGTGGTCGTATCTGGTATAGGTATTACAGGTGTAGGTATCACCGTCGTATCCGGTATAGGCGTTGGTACAGGGACGGTGGTCGTATCCGGTATGGGTATTACAGGTGTAGGTATCACCGTAGTATCAGGTATGGGCGTTGGTACAGGCACGGTGGTCGTATCCGGTATAGGTGTTACAGGTGTAGGTATCACCGTAGTATCAGGTATAGGCGTTGGAGCAGGCACGGTGGTCGTATCCGGTATAGGTGTTACAGGCGCGGGAACAGTGGTGGTATCCGGTATAGGAGTCGGTATAATCGTAGTGTCGGGTACAGGGGTAGGTATAACTGTTGAATCCGGAATAGGATCGATGATGACCGTAGTGTCCGGAACCGGCGTTACAGGTACCGGAATGCTATCTATCGTTGCAGATACGGTAAATGAATAGTCCGCACGGTCTGCATCCGCATCATTATTTAAAATATTTACAACGGCAGTATAGGTGCCAGCAGCACGTGAAGCAGGGGAGAAGCTTATTGCAAATATGCTGCTGTCATTACCGTTTACATCAGTAGAAGTAGCTGTTGTGCTGATATGGAAACCATCACCATCCACCTTTATCGCTGATGTCAGTTTCAATACCCCGGTGCCGGTATTGTGTATGGTGAAATAACGTGTCAGCATCGTTGAATCTGCCTTGCCGAAATCTGTTCCATCTGCACTGTTGGCTGTAGTGCTGTTATCTGCGATGTTGATGCCATTGCCGGTAACATTAATACGCGGCCGGGTAATGATCCTGATGGTGGTAACCGATGCGGGGCTCGATTCCAAACCGTCATTTACAGCAATATTGATGATGCGGTCGCTCGTATCCGGAGTCCTTTTGCTGTTCTTATAACCCAGCATTTTGATCGCAGCAATGTAATCGGATTGTAAAGCGGTGCCGGAAAGTTGTAATACGTTTGTGCTATCGCCCGAAATCGTGATACCAGCGGGTAAAATACCTTCAAGGTAAATTCCTTCGCTGTTGTTATCCAAAACGTTGGTTAAAGTAATGGTGGCTGACGATAAACTGGGGGTGTCCGGGTCGATAATGGCCAGGTTGGTATCGGCTATTTTGGTGCCGGTGGTGCTGCCTGCGTGAAATATGTCCTGGTAGGTGTAGGCCCCGGTTAGGCCGTCATGTACGATAACGGGTGTATTGTTAAGGTTGGTTGGTTTCGTTAGCAGGTTGTTGCCATAATAACATTCCTGGTAAGTGCTGTGTTGTACGGACAGGGAGTCGAGGGGGAATGTACGCCCGATCACATGGCCAACGCCCCCGGCTACGTAGCGGCCATCGTCGTTAATTACAACGGTCACATCTATATCCAGGTTGTCGTAACCGCTGAGGTCTATATCGTAACTGAATTGCCTGCAATCACCAGCCCGTATCTCCTCCGGGAAGGTGCCAGTGTATAAAAGCCTGGCAGTAGAATCAGTCGTCGGGTCGCCATGATAAAAAGAAACCGGCATACCACCATTACTGTTGCCCGATCCTGGATTACATATAGCAAGGTCGGCTTTAATGATCTTACTGCTTCCAGTTTTGGTAAACGTAATACCGGAAGCACCGAACGCAATGTCGGGCTTAGATCCATAGTAGTCGGCGGATAACAATAACTGGTAGTCAGGATTGGCCAGGCCGGTCTTGTTGGTTACGGTCAGCTGACTTTTATCTGCCGATAATGAAAAGGAAATATCATAGTTATAAGGCCCCTTAAAACCCACGGTGTTGTGGTGGGAACGGGCGCTGGTATTGTTCAGTGGCAGGCCTTTAAAGGCAAAGTTGTCGTCCCTTCTTTCCATTAATGATAAACCAACCTGCTGGTAAAAGTAACCGGTAGCGGTTTCATTGGTGAGGTCGATGTAAGCGTAAGCTTCAAGCGAGTTTTCGTTACTCTCGCGATTGGTATTCACGGCATTGCCTGTCTCTGAAAGATAAATAGCATTGGTACCGGGAGGAATGGTAAATGTGCGGCTAACACCTGTAGCAGCACTTTGTCCCTTCGGCACGCTTTTAAAGTCGGAGTTGATGAACTCTGCGCTCATGCCCTGACCGGTACGTTTGTAAAACTCTACCACATAAGCATCGTCGAAATCGCGTGCATAGTTAGCGTCACGTTTGATAATAAGATGGCCAGCACTTATATAGATGTTCGGGTTATAAAGTCCTACCGCCCCGGCCGCGCCCGACTTCCCGGTATAGTCGCCAGTTTCAGCCCCCGAACCTATCAGCTGCCCGTCGTAAGCAGCACTCAGGTTACTCACCACGTAAGTCGACCGCCTGTTCACGGAACCGCCGTTGGCCAGTGTGACGAAACCATTCGTAGTATTGGCCTGCAGGTCGATGGTGAAGCGCAGGTTAGCGTAGCCTTCTTCCGTACCATCGCTGGTTTTAAGGTCGGCGTAACTGGAGTTGGTGCCTTTTCCTGAAATAAATATGATGTCGGCGCCTGCCGGTATTGGCATTACCAGTTCTGTGTTTGAGGTGGTGGTGCCGTGCAGCAGGGCTTTTACCTGCGGCTCCAGCAGGTTCAGTGAGTTATTATTGGGCGATAAATATTGGACATGATAGGAGGAGTGAATATTGGCGGCGGTCTGCACGA
>NZ_CABHOU010000008.1 GCF_902168175.1 uncultured Chitinophaga sp.
CGCTTCGTCCAACGCTACGAGGCAGTTGGCGGTGGCGAAACTGCGCATTCGGTACGAATCCTGGGCGGGTAATATGGTTACACGGCCGTCTGCATAATACCCTTTCAAAAAATGGGTAAGCTGGTTTGTTTTGTGGTGCGGCGCGGACAACGGTACCGCCAATACCTTTAACTGGTGTCCATGCCCCGTCAGTCGCCTTAATACCGGCCACACATATTCGAAGAAGCAGGTAAGCACGGAAGAGGGGTTGCCTGGCAGACCAAACACCGGCTGATTGCCTTTCCTGCCTGCATAGAGCGGTTTGCCCGGCCTTTGTTTGATGCGGTGAAACAGTTGTTGTACTCCGCAACGCGCGGCCGCAGGTACCACGAAATCAAATTCGCCCACGCTTACTCCGCCTGTAAGCAACACTACATCGCACAACCGTAAAGCCTTATTCAAGGCTGCCACTGTTTCCTCCGGATCGTCTTTCGCGAAGTAAAGCTGTATATCGGTAATCCCCATCTGCCGCAACGCAATGCGTAACATGGTAGAAGATGCCTCGTATACCTGCCCATATGGAAGCGCCTGACCAGGCTGCTGCAGTTCGTCGCCTGTAATAACCACTGCCACCGAAGGCATGTCGTAAACGGTCACTTCGTAACACCCCGTACCCGCTAAAAACCCGGCGGCCCCGGCGGTGATAAGGTTACCTTTCTCCAGCGCCAGTTCTCCGTCACGTATTTCTGCTCCGCGTGTGCGTTTGTTGTCGCCCTGTTGTAGTCCCGTTTGCAATATGTTTAGAAGATCGCCCTGTACTTCGGTCTGTTCCTGCATCACCACGGTATCTGCACCCCCGGGTAAAGGTGCACCGGTGAAAATGCGGGCGGCTTCTCCGGCCTGTAATTGTAAACCTCCACTATGTCCTGCGGGTAGTTTGCCCACTACTTTTAAGGTGTTGCCCGGCTGCCAGTCGCCGAAGCGAAACGCGTACCCGTCCATTGACGATTGATCAAAAGAGGGAATGTCCGTTTGTGCGTATACGTTATCGGCCAGTACAAGACCCACCGCATCGACCAGTGGCTTGCGACTGACCTTTCGTTCAAATTCCTGATCTCCCAAAATGGATTTGGCTGTTGTTACTGATATCATATGTTATCCACCTATACTGATCATACTACGGTTAATAAGTTGCTCGCCATGCAGTTCTTCAAATGGCGTATCACCAAACTGTCCGCCCAGCTTCTCCGCCTTGCCCAATATGTTCTGGCGGATCAGTTGCTCAAGTGGCTGGCCTGTTCTTAAAGCAGTCAGCAGGTCGGTTTCATCTTTGGAAAAGAGACAGTTCTTCATCTTGCCATCCGCCGTAAGGCGCATACGGTTGCAGCCCCCGCAAAAAGGAGCGCTCATGGTGCTGATCACTGCAAAGCTGCCTTTGTAACCGGGTACGGCATAAGGTTCGCTTGTAGCATGTGCTTCCTGCGGCAGGGCTTCAAATTCGTGCCGCCCGGCGATCAGTTCCAGTATCTGCTGTTTTGTAAATACCTGTGCTGCCGCCCAGTGATTCGCGTCAAATGGCATGAACTCAATGAACCGGATATCTACGGGTTCGTCCTTTGTCCATTCTACAAAATCGATCACTTCCTGTTCATTGACGCCCTTCATCACCACCATATTAATTTTAACGCGAAAGCCGCGCGAAATGGCCAGGCGTATGTTGTGCATGGTCGTGTCGAACTGGTCGCGGCGGGTGATCGCTAAAAAGGTGGCGGCGTGTAAGGTGTCTAAACTGATATTGAGACTGCGTACGCCTGCTGTTGCCAAAGCGTCTATGTGACGGTGGAGCAGTGTGGCATTGGTTGTTAGCGTAAGTGTTACCGGCAGGGCCGACAAACGTTGGAGGATATCCCCGAAGTCGCGCCGTGCCATGGGTTCGCCGCCTGTTAAACGTATTTTATTTACACCCAGTGATACAAATATCTTGCTGATGGCTTCTATCTCTGCCGGTTGCATCAGGTGCGCTGTGGGCATAAAATGATAGTCCTCGTCCGGCATACAGTACGTACACCGCAGGTTGCAGAGATCTGTGAGTGATATCCGAAGGTAATTATGTCCTCTATCGTGCTTGTCAAAAATCATTTTCTGTTTTCTCCTTCGAGTATTTGTTGATAGGCTTCTTTTGTGTCAATGTCAATGGCGCCTTCGGGAAAAGCAACGGTAACTGCTTCGTCGCCGAGGTTTTCAATAAGATGTTTGGCGCCCGTATCTCCCTGTAACGCCAGCAGTTGCGGGAACAGCGATGCCTGGAATAGCGCAGGCACGCCTTTTCTACCTGCATAATAACTGGCTGCCACGGCTGTGCCTTTTGTTTGCTGCATATCGATCAGCGCCCTTAAATGAGCGGCGTTTACATAAGGCTGATCGCAAAGCATAATCAGTATATGTTGCACTTGCGGGTACTTGTCACAGATGTAACGAACACCTTCGCGTACGGAGCTGCCCATACCTTCCTGTGCTTGCGTGTTCACTACAATATCCGGCTGCAAATCGTGTAATTGTTCTTTGTTGTAATCAACGCCTGTAACCACTACGGTAGCAGCGGCCGCAATTTCTTTCGCAGTTCGTACGGCATGCCGCAGTAATGTATCGCCCTGGTAAAGGAGGTCTTGTTTCGCTGCCCCTAAACGTTTCGATGCACCGGCGGCCAGTAACAGCACTGCGTAAGTTTGCATCGGCGCCACGATTTGTGTTTTGCGCTGATGAATATTACCGTTAATACTCCGTAACGACGCTCCGGGCCTGCCTGCAAACACGGCTTTAATTTCTGCTATGATCGCGAGGGCAATTTCTTCTGATGTTTCTGCGCCAATGTCGAGGCCTATAGGGCCGTATACACAGTCCTGTGCAGGGAGTACAACGCCTTCTGCCGCCAGTTCTTCCATCAGCCTGTCCTTTTTCTTTTTAGGCCCCAGTATGCCTATATATGCGGCGGTACTGGCAAGGGCCTGCGCTAACACGGCTTTGTCGTACTGGTAGTTGTGCGACATTAACACGATAGCGGTATGCTCGTTCACCTGTATTTGCTGTAGTGCTTTGTCCGGCTGTGTGATCATGACCTGGCAGCCGGGAAAGCGGCGCTGGTTCGCATATGCAGGCCGTCCGTCCAACAATGTCACGTCCCAGTCCAGCAACGCAGCCATTTGCACCAGTGGAATTACATCGTTACCTGCACCGGCAATAACCAGCGAGGGCACGGGAGCGATATATTCGATGAAAGCGGTGAAGGAAGGGTACTGCACGAATGCCGATGCCTTATCTGCCAGCACCCTGTTGAGGTCTGGGAGTATATCTGCTGCAGCTACCGGCAAACCGCCTGCTGCTGTTAGTATGTTATTGTTGATAAGTGCTGCCTGTGTTCCCTGCAGCAATTGCTTTTTGTCGGAAGGGGAGAAGAAGGTGATCAGCACGGCCTGGTGTTCTTTGTCCATAGCCAGCTGCAGAAGTTCGATTACGTTATTTGACTGCCTTTCACGAATCGGTTCCAGTAGTATCCGTATAATGCCATTACAGCCTAAGCTTACGCCGATCAGGGCGTTTTCTTCATCGGAGGTGTCGTAGGTAATAAGTAATGGCTTTTCATCTGTAATAACAAGTAAAGCCTTTCGTAATACATCGCCCTCCAGGCATCCACCGCTGATGGCGCCTGTAAGTTGCCCGTCTTCGGTAATCAGCATGCGGGCGCCGGGGGCACGGTAGGCAGATCCTTCTATATGCACAACAGTGGCCAGCACTGCTCTTTTACCCTCACTGCGCGCCTGCACGTATGCCTGTATAATTTGCCTGATCTCTTTCATGTAAATGGTCTTCGTTCACTATCCGGCTGGTTCGCCATGCAGTATAGCATGCGTAATATACATCATTGCTTTGTCGATATCATTGCCGCTCGTAAATCTCCCGAGGCTAAAACGCACGGCGCGGTACACCTGTTCATCATTTAATCCCATGGCTTTTAGTACATGAGATGGTTGCTGTACCAGTCCGGAACAGGCGCTGCCGCGACTCAGGGCCAGGTGCGCCGATAACGACAATAAAAGTTGCTCGGCATTGGGGTGGGGTAGCAGCAGGTTGGTTACATGTGGAAGCCGGTTATGGCCGCCATTTACGGAAGCGCCCGGCAACTGTTGTAACATGGTCTGCTCCAGTTGGTCGCGTAATGCCGAAAGTCTTTGTGCCTCCTGCTGCATTTCTAACGCACAAATGGCCGCCGCTTTGCCAAACCCTACGATGCCCGGCATGTTTAAAGTGCCGCTCCGCAACCCGAACTCGTGACTGCCCCCGTGTTGCTGTGCAAACAGTGTTCGCCGCTGTCGGGTGTACAATGCGCCAACACCTTTAGGCCCATACAATTTGTGCGATGAAAAGGCCATCAGGTCTATATTATCACGCTCTACATCAACGTTTATTTTGCCCACCGCCTGCGTAGCATCGCAAAAGAAAGCGATGTTATGTTGGCGGGTGATGTTGCCAATTTCTTTTACAGGATGAATAACGCCGGTTTCGTTATTGGCATACATGATGGCCACAGCAATGGTATCAGGAGTAACTGCCGCTTCCACTGCCGCTGGCGAAAGCGCTCCCGATTCGTTGGTATCCAGGTAAGTAACGCTGAGGCCTTTTGTTTCCAGGTAAGCGAGCGTATCCAGCACCGCTTTGTGTTCTGTTTTGCAGGAGATGATATGACCGGCTTTTGCTGCGATGCTTTTCAGCCCCAGGTTAATGGACTCGGTAGCGCCGGAGGTGAAAATAACCTGGCCGGCGGCTGCGCCAATCAATGCGGCTATCTGTTCGCGGGCTTCATCGGCAGCGTCCTTCGCCTTCCAGCCATATTGATGGTCGGCGCTGGCAGGATTACCGAAGTATTGCGTAAAGTATGGTAACATGGCCTCCACCACCCGCGGGTCGCAGGGGGTAGTGGCATTATAATCGAGATATATGGGTTGATGGTCCATCCGCTTAACTGGTTCGTCTTCCTTAAAGCTACGAAAAACGGGCGTAAGTGCCGACAGGTATGGGCAGGATGCTATAAACTGACATTAATTCACCCGCACATACCGTTCAATATTAATCCTGTCTACCCCTGCAGCTTCCACCTTCTCGACTCCCTGCTGCACCAGCGTATCGTTCGCGATCGTAATGTTGAATTTAAACTCGTTGCCTTCCCATGCTCTGCCAGTGCAGTACTCGAGCTTCTCGGTATAGTTGCCGTCTATCAAAGTATAAGTACCCGCTCCGGATGTGAAAAATGCGTTGGCGGAGTCTTTGCCTTTTACCAGGTCGTGCCCGGTAAAGGCGAAGTGGGAACCGTTAATGATTTTGATGAAGGACTTGCCGGCTGTGTAGTCGGTGGTAACGGTGTCGTTTTTCTCGATGGTAGTGCCTGATATCAGTCGCCATGTGCCTTGTAAGGAGTTGGTGGGCGCGGCGGGTGTTGTGCAGGCGGCAAAAGCCAAAAGGGGCAGCAGTGCTGCAACGTGGATGTTCCTGGTGATGTGCATATTGATGTAAATTACCTGAACAAGATAACGAATCTACCCACAATTTTTCATGATAAACAGGCAGTCGATGCTGTCGGTGAGCATGTGCAGCAATAAGCCTATGCCCACCAGCCTGGTTTTAGGCCATATGAGCAGTATCATGTACACGGTAATGGCAGGGTAGCTGTGCAGGGGATGAAAACCTACGCTGCAACGGCAGGGATCAAATATGGGAATGGCCAGCAGGTGATCTGCATCTACGAGCATGGTGAGCATCAGTATCACATACGCTTTTATCCAGGCGGGCCTGTAAAAAACAGCGGCAATTAGCAGCGGGAAGCCGAAGTGTAGGAAGTAGTGAATAACCTGTTGCATCATCCGGGGGCAAAAGTAGGGTTTTGCGGTAATAAAATGGTGGGCCGATGCGGTTGCTGTGTAACGCTATCATCCCCATATTACCTAAAAATATTCTTCGGGTAAAGTGGAATTTAATTATTTTAAAGGATGAAAACCGATGCAAATGAACCCATTTCCCGAACTCACAACACCCCGGCTTATATTGCGCAAAGTGGCTGTCAGCGATGTACCTGCCTTGCTTAAAAATGGCAACAGTAAAGCGATCTCCGAAAATGTACTGAACATCCCCAACCCCTATACGGAAGAAGATGCTGTGGCCTGGATCGCCGGGGGCTGGCATGGCTTCAAAAATGGCGAACGCTACGCATTTGCTATTGTACTAAGGGAAATCAACGAACTGATAGGCGCTATCGGTATGCACATCAATACAACCGATAACCGCGCCGAAATTGGCTACTGGATGGGCGAGGATTACCGTAATAAAGGACTTATGACGGAGGCGGTGAAACGGGTGGTCAGGTTCGGTTTTGATGAAGTAAGACTCAACAAGATATTTGCTACCTGCTTTACAGACAATCCTTCTTCTGAAAAGGTGTTACAAAATGTGGGCATGATAAAGGAAGGGGAGCTGAAGGACCAATACAGGGTAAAGGGCGTTTACAAAAGCGTTCACCAGTACCGGATCACAAAGCAGGAACACGGACTGTAAGAAATTATCAATAAACAACGGAAACGGATATGAAGATGACAAAGGAAGAGTACAAAGAACAGTTTGAAGAAGATGATGCAGTAGGCTGGTTTTCGATAGATGCTGCCCTCGAAAAGGTGTATGGCTCGGAGGAGCCACGCCATTACCCACCGTTATGCGGACTCCATTACATGGCCGGCGGCACCGACCCTATCGACGGGGCCAGTATTTACGACAGTAATGCCCAGGATTTTCACCGGCATATTGTCAGTTACGGCATGAGTGAACTGTATTACAATGAGGAAAAGGCCGGGGGTGATTTCTCTAAATGGGGATTTGAATTTACCTGCCGGCTAGTGCCTTTTGCGGGTGATGCAAACGACCCGTTCTGGATGCTGCAGGTAATGAACAACCTGGCCCGTTACGTTATATCCAGCGGCCGCTGGTTCGAAGAGCATCATTTTGTGCCTGCCGGCGGACCTATCCGCCTGAATACCGATACAGCGATCACCGGTTTTGTAATTGCCTTAGACCCGCAACTGGGCAAAATTGATACACCGCATGGCGAAGTATCGTTCCTGCAACTGGTGGGTATTACCGATAAAGAAGTAGAGCAGCTTAAAGAAGCGCCAACGGTAGAAGCAATTGCGGCATTTATTGAGGAAATGAAGAAAACGAATCCCCTGCTGATCACTGATCTTACAAGGAAGTAGATATGATTGCACTGCACGGGGTTTTGCCCCGTGCAGTGTTGATTTACATCGATAATAACACCGCCACGTAATGGCACATCGCCCCGGCCAGTACGAACGAATGCCACACGGCGTGCGAATACATCTTTTTACCACGCACATAAAAGTATACACCTGCCGTATATAATAACCCGCCTACTGCTATCAGGATCAGCACCGATAAAGGCACATGATCGATGAAGCGCCTGCCACCCACCACCATTATCCAGCCCATGATTACGTACACGGCCGTGGATAGTATGTTAAACCGACCCGTGAACATCGACTTTACAATGGTGCCTGCCAGGGCCAGTCCCCATAGTACCGATAATAGTGTAATACCAAAGGCATTGTTAAAATACACCAGCAAAAACGGCGTGTAAGTACCTGCTATCAGGAAATAAATACTGATGTGATCGAATATTTCGAAGGTGCGCTTCACTGTAGGGTCGCGCAGCAGGTGAAATACGGTGGAACTGGTGAAGAGGAACAGGAAGCAAAAGCCGTAAATACCAGCCCCGATAATGCCCGGTGTGTTGTTATGGGCAGTGGCGATGCCGGTTAGTACGGGCAGGCCGCTGAGGCCAATGAGAATGCCCAAACCGTGGATCAGGCCATTTACGGCTTCCTGTTTGTTGGTATATGTGTATTTTTTATTCTGTGTGTGCATGGTACTGCTGCGTATATAATGGTTTCTTTACCAAAGTTACCAATAAATATGCCGCCGCTCCATTTTAGCGGTAATGGCGTAAGGGCTGCCGTGCTGTCAGTGTTCTGTTACGCGTCCTGGTCGTTTTCGTCGCTGCGGTATTGCCACTGTAACGCCAGTGTATCAACGATGTTTTTATATTCGGTTTTATTGTTCGCTGCCAGGTAAAGTCCATTTGGCGCGCCATCCTTATCGACAGTAAGCACCAGTATCTGGTTATGGTCGTGGGTGAAGAAACGGAGGAACTGGTAACTGATGTTCTTTTGCTCTTCCCAGTGCTGCTCAATAAAAGCGACGTTTTCGGCAGATAGCCGTTCTGTCATGGCGTTATGGGGCAGCCCGCCCAGCGCAGCATTCCAGTAAGCCATGGATAGTAAAAAGGCAGCGGTAGAGGGGGAATCCTCGAACCAGTCGTCGAACTCATTGTTGTAGGCGCCGAAAACCGGCGGATCTTCCTGCTGTATATCATCTTTTCTGAAGCCCCAGACAGCTACTGCCTGGTTTTCTTCGTAAAAAACGAGCGTTTTATCTGTGCTGAAGTATAGGTCTTCCGGTGGCAGTAAACGGTTGTGGGCGTCGTTTACCTGGTCTCTTTTGCCCAGTACCCTGTAATATTCCCGCAGTGCTGCCGGAAGGCTACAACCCAACTTCGTTTCTGCCTCCTGTAATTCTTCATCGGTGTAACCATAATTTCTTCCCAGTGCATAGAGCTGGAATATCTTGCCGAAGTAGGTGCCGGTCATGTGTAACAATTTGTATCGCTGCTAAGCTAGCTTTTTTTATGCTTGCATATCACGCAAATTTTATATTTTTAGCGCCTTACTATCCAATTAAGATATGACCTTTTATAACGGAACGCCCACCGGCAATCAACACGCCGACCTCGAACCCGCCCGCTACGTTCACCTCGCCATTAACCAGATCAGGGAAATCGCTGAATTCTATAAAACATCAGACAAACCGGTGCATGTAATGCTGGTACACGTGGAAATGCTGCTTTATATACTGGACAAAGTGCCTCATATGAGCCACCTGGTGAAACAGCCGGAAGTAAAGGAATGGATGGATGCGTTTTATAACTGGTTTGCCCGTACTAAACTCCCGGCTAAGCATAAGCCGGAAATTAAACAGTCGGCCGACGACCTGTTTGCCAGAGTACAGGCCCTGAAAGAAAATTCATCACACTAAAACATCACGATATATGTGGGGAAATGAACCATGGGATAACGACCTCGCGGCCGACTGGTTCGGCGGTTTAATGGACAATACGAACCTGGCCGTACAGGTAAGGGAAGCGCTGCAAATACCAGCACCCGGCTCGCCCGACGAGTACGATGCCGCCAGCACCCTGCGCGCCGCCGCTTCCTGCCTGGTCATGATGGGCCGTGTATACGTTTGGCCTATCAATGATTTAAAGTCTGACCTGGCCCTGGGCGTCCGCGCACTGGAATTTGTGCTGCAGGACGAGGAATATATTTATAACGATGAAATACGTGCCGCGGTAGAAGAAGAGAAGAAGGAACTGGAAGAACGCTTGGCACAGCTGGCGTAAAACGATCATTAGTTAAAACTACAGCAGGGGCTGGTAGTGCAGGTGTATACATCTGCACCACCAGCCCCTTTGCTTTTAGCATACTGTAACTGTGCACTCAACGTACTCTCAACACGCTTTCAACACGCACTCGGATTAGGTTCAGATTAGGAAAAGATTAGAATAACATTAGATTAACATTAGGAAAATATTAGAATAACGTAACTTGAATGTAACTCTAGTAAAACACTAGTAGAACATATACAGAGGACTCCTGACGATATAATGCCGCATATTTCCAACAGGAATAACGATATTAGGGGGGGGATTTCACGAACGAAAGCAAGAACGACCACGTAACGACGAACCACGGCCCAAACGATAAGTACAGGACATTTTCCGCGAGAGTAAAACCATATTAGAGGGTGCCCCAACGCCCTCATCCGTAACAAAAACTGATAGCAATGCTTCAAAAAAAGATGCGCAGGAAGATTGAAGAGGTGCTGGGTGGACTCACCATCATTAGGGTAGGTCATGGGATAAAGGTACGCCGAAGTAAAGGCCCTAACAGGAAACAGGTGCTGGAATCGCCGGCATTTGAGAACTCGCGCACGACGCTGAACGATTTTCTGACCGCCAGTAAAGACAGTAAAAGTATACGTGATGCGTTACAAGACGGTATTGTACATATAACCGATAATCGCAAACACCTGCGCCTGAACAGTGCTATCCGTAAAATAACCCGCGAACATGGTAAAAGCATGCACGGGCAGCGGAACCTGCTGGAAAGTGGCCCGCAACGGCTGAGAGGTTTCGAATTTAATGGAAGGAACGGGCTGTCTAACACATTGAAGGCGCATTACCAGGTGGATATCGACCGTGCTGCCGGGAAGGCTGCCGTTACAGTGCCAGGCTTCTCGCCCTTAAAACATCTCCGTGTACCGCAGGGTGCCACCCATGTTCGATTGCATGCGGTAGTAGCCGCCATCGACTTTACAAAAAGGAAACACAAAAGCGTATCGTCACTATCCATACCGCTGGACGTAAACGAAATGACCGCCGCTGATGTTAAACTGGAAATGATCCTCCCGCCCGCAGGTAATGATCCATTGTTCCTGGGTGTTGGTGTATACTTCGTTCAGTATTTACATGGGGTGGAGTATAAGCTGGATAACAGCGACTACAGTGCCTTTATGCTGGCGGCTGTGGATGTAGCGCCAGATGGACCCGCGGATCCGGATGGGACCGCAAAACAGGTGATCGCATCTATCCCGGAAAATGATGCCGTGGTGGTGGGTGGCAGAGAGGATGCAGCGTTGGTTGTTACGCCTGAAGTTGACGTGGAAAACACGATTGCCGCGGCTGCGGAGCCTGGACATCATCCGCATACGCAGGAGGCGTTGCCTATTGAATAGGCTTTAAACACTACACCTCAGCAACCTACCCAGAAGCAGGAAGACGAGGCGTACGCAGCCCAGGAAGAGATGCCCGCGGAAACGGACGCGGATGAACTAATGGCATCGGCGCTTTCGGTGAGTACCCGGCCTGACGAACCGCTCGTAAGCGGCGAAACGACCACCAGCCCTGTTATCGCATCTGCCCCAAAAGAAAACAGACCAGCACAACAGGAGGCTGTAACAAATGAGCCAACCTTTAGCGAAACGGAAATAGCAGCAGACGTGTGGCCGAATGTGCCTGCGAAACCGGAGAAGAAAAGCCGGCCGAAGGAGCCGAAGAAGCAGGTTGTGGCGCAAATATCGATGTTTGGCGACGATACGGCCGCACCGCCACCACCAGCCGGGTAAAGTACTATAAAAAGAAAGGCCACCCCGAAGGATGGCCCGTCTTCAAAATAATTTTATAACGACTACTTTTCAGGTACCAGTACGGCCTTGAAGTAATTCTTGCCGCTCAGGTATTGTTCGGCCGCCGCTTTAACAGAGGCGGGCGTAACTTTTTCCAGGCGTTCGTTGCTGGTTAATACGCTCAACGGATCGTCGTTGTTGCGGTATTTGCTCACCAGGTAGTTCAGCCAGAACCCGTTCTCGCGGAGGTCTACTTCATAGGCACGTTTGCTCTCTGCCTTGAATTTCTCCACATCGTCTGCAGTAGCACCATCTTTACGGAGCTTAGCTACTTCGTCCAATGCTGCGTTTACCAGTTTATCTACATTGGCAGTAGCGCAGTTGAAGGAGATAGTAAAAGTGTAGTAAGGGGTTGGCAGTTTTCTGAACGATACGCTCACACCCGGGGTGTATACACCGCTCTCTTTCTCACGCAGGCGCTCCAGTACTTTAAATTCCATGATCTCGCTAAGGGCAGTCAGCTGGATGTTGTTTTCCAGGGTATGCTCGTAGGTATCGTGGAAGAAAAGTTGTACGGATGCTTTGTCCTCAATGCCTTTACGTACGGTTTTTTCTACCTTGCCGGTCATTGGCGAAAGGTTGTGTACAACATATTGCTCGTGACGGTTAGTAGAAGGCAGGCCGCCCAGGTAAGTTTCGAGCAGTGGTTTGATTTTCTCGATATCGAAGTTGCCTACGAATACGAAAGTCTGGCCGCTGGCATCGGAGAAACGGTCTTTATAGAAAGCGAATGATTTATCGAGCGAAATAGCATCGGCATCGGCCAGGGTAGCGGGTCTTTCTCTTTCGCTGTAGTTGGTGAGTACAGCATTTACGGTATCGCCGTAAACAGATTCGGGACGCACACCTTTGCTGGCGATCGATACTTTATAGTCTTCGATGTTTTTCTTAAATACTACCTCGTCTTTACGCGGGTTAGTGGCTAAAGCGTAGATCAGCTGTAAAGCCTGTTCGAGGTCTTTAGGCGAAACGGAGCCGCCGAAGCCCTGGTAAAGCTCATTGAGGTAAGTGGAAACGTTAGCGGTAGAACCGGCCAGCAGTTTGCGTAACTGGCTGTTGTCGAACTCGCCTATACCATCGTTGCCAATGTTGCTGGCATAACCGATCGCTATGTTCTCTTTATCGTTGGCCAGGGAGGTGCCGCCGGTAGCGAAGGAGTTAAACGCGATCTGGTCGTTACGGAAGTCGGTGGGTTTCAGGATCACCTGTACACCGTTCGACAGTTTCAGTTTGGTAACGCCAATGCCGGCGATCTTTTCTTCACTTACTACCTTACCACCTGCAGGTTTGCTGGCCAGTAAAGGTTTGTTTACCACGTTATCTACATAAGGCGTAACACCTTTGCCGGAATTACGAACGATGTCGAGCAGTTGTGCTTCACCGGGCATTTTAGCTTTATCTTTTTCAGGCGCCTGTACCAGGATGGTAATGTTTTCCTGTTTGGCAGACTGCTTCGCCCACTGGTTTACTTCTTCTAAAGTGATAGAGGAAAGCAGCTTCTTGGTCATCTCATAACGGTAGTCGGACGAAGGAATGGCCGAACCGGTAAGGAAGTTGTTCAGGTATTGCTGTACATAGTTGTTGGAAGCGATCTTGTCTTTTTCACGGTAGTTTTTCTCGTTACCTGCGTCTATGTTCTTTTTGATAATGTCCAGTTCGCCGGCAGTAAAGCCGAATTGTGCCATCCTTTCTACTTCCACCATCATACCTTTCAGCGCGGCAGGCAGTTCTTCGGGTGATTTAGATACAGCTACAATAGTGGCGGCATCTACATCGGGAAACAGTCCGCCCTGGTAAGCATCGTAGCTATACTGGCCTTCGAGGAAGGGGGCAGTGCCTTTCTGTTTCAGTTCGTTGATGCGGTTACCGAGCATGGCGTTCACCATCGACTGGATCATACCTTCGCGGGCATCGGCCACAGTTTTGGTGGGACTGCCTTTGTGGCGCATGGTTACCATGGCTACGTGGTAGGGAAATTCCACATCGGTCACCAGTTTGTATAACGGTTCCTTATTTTCAGGAAGGTTGTAGGTGAGCAGCGGTTTAGGGCTGGCAGGGTTCTTCAGTGGGCTGAAGTTCTCTTTGATCATCTTTTCTACTTCCGCCGGATCGAAATCGCCCACGGCAATTACCGCTTCCAGGTTCGGACGGTACCAGTCCTTGTAGAAATTACGCATCTCTTCATACTTAAAGTGCTGAATGATGTCGATTTTACCGATGGGGATACGTTCTGCGTGGCGGGCACCTTTCATCAGCACAGGAATCACTTCCTTCTGCATACGTGATTGGGCGTTCTTGCCACGGGCGCGGTCTTCTTCCACAATAACACCTCTTTCAGCATCGATCTCACTGTTTTCCATGGTTACATAACCCGCCCAGTTGGCCAGTATGCGGAAACCATTATGGAACAGTGCTGCACTGTCGGTAGGGATAGGCAGCTGGTATACCGTGCGGTCGAAGCTGGTGTAGGCGTTCAGGTCGGCCCCGAACTTAACACCGGCTTTTTGCAGGTAGTTGATCAGTTCATTTTTTGGAAAGTCTTTGGTGCCGTTAAACGACATATGCTCTGCAAAGTGAGCGAGGCCCTGCTGGGCGTCGGTTTCCTGCAGAGAACCGGCTTTAACCGCCATAAATAAAACAGCACGGTTTTTGGGTTCTGCATTTTTGCGGATGTAATAAGTAAGACCATTGGCCAGTTTGCCGATCTTAACGTCTGTGTCTGCAGGAATTACAACAACCGGAGCCTTTTTTACCTGTTGTGCCGCTGAGGGATGGTAACAAAATGTACCAGCGGTGCTTAGGAACGCCAGTACGAGGAAATGTTTGCGCATAAAAATTTTAATGGTTTGGATTTATTGTAACACTATGTAGCCCTCATTCAAGGGGGGCGCATAAATATAATGATAATCGGTCACTTGGGGAGGAGGGGGCTTGATGAAAGGGGGAAATGGCGGATGAGGCGAACGTGGCAACGCCGTCTGCAAACGCTTGTATGCTATAAAATAAATATTTTTGATGCCCCCAGGCCAGTGAAGTTTAAATTGTCATTTGAAGAATGTATTTTGCAAGCCGATCGCGCTAAAAAATTAAAAAACAACCTAAAGAATATGGTCATCGTTAACAGTTTCGCGGAATACCAGGCATTTGAGGGAAAAGAAATTGGCGTTTCCCAATGGCATAAAATAGACCAGGAGCAGATCAACAAGTTCGCAGATGCGACGCTTGATCACCAGTGGATCCACTGCGATACCGAAAGGGCAAAAAATGAAGGGCCGTTCAAGAGTACCATTGCCCACGGCTATCTTACCTTATCGTTAATTCCGTATCTCTGGAAGCAAATTGCAGATATCCGCAATGTAAAGATGGAGATCAACTATGGTATCGAACAGTTTAAGTTCGGCCAGGCCGTAATGGTAGATGATGAGGTGCAATTGAAAGCGAAACTCAATTCCATTATCGATTTAAGGGGTACTACCAAAGTAATTATCGGCGCTACGCTGAATATCAAGGGCAAAGCAAAACCAGCCTATACTGGTGATGTGGTGTTCCTGTACCATTTCTAAAATTTAATACTGATAGTCCTGGCGATCAGGGCTCCTGAATAAACCACCGCAATTCCAAGTCCGCGAGCCGGATCAGGAATTGCGGTTTTTTTTGTACTTTGGCAGCAGAAAGCAGGAAAAACTGCGCAATTGAACAGGAAATCATGTTGAATTACGGGAATGCAGGACCGTTATAGCGAAGATAACCGCCGCCGGTTTGATATATATATTATTATAGTTTGAGAATATTTACGGTCCAATAGCAAAGAGAATTGCCAGCCAATACACTATATGAGGAGAATGAGTTGCTCACGCGCATAGCCGATGGAGATGCCGCCATATATCCCTATTTGCACGATACTTATTATAGCTCCCTCGTATATTTCTCCCTTAACATTACACAAAACCAGCAACAGTCAGAAGATATAGCGGTAGATACGCTGGTGAAACTATGGCAGCTGCCTACCCGGTTCGAATCGGCTGGCAAACTGCGGGGCTACCTGTTTACACTGGCCCGTAACGCCAGTCTTAATTACCTGAAACACCAGAAGGTACGTGCGCAGAGCGAGCAGGAAATATCAGAAACGGAGGTGCTGGTCGATTCAAGAGCGGAAGCGCTGGTGGTAGAATCAGACCTGATGCGCATCATTTACCAGGAAATTGCCAGGCTGCCGCAGGCTTACCGCGAAGTGGTAGAACTGCTTTACATAGAAGGGATGCCCTCGGCGGAGGCTGCAGAAAAACTGGGCATCAGCATGGATAACCTCCGGCAGCGGAAAGGCCGGGCGATCAAAGAACTGAAAACGGAACTGGTGCGTAAGGGGCTAAACGAAGTATTACTCTCCCTCATATTTTTTTAAAAATATCTGTCACGCTTTCGTTCCTTCAGTTGTTTTACTTGAAACAACCGGATGGTGATGGACGAGTTTTCCAATATTGATAATGAATTACCGGGCCTGCTGCAAAAATTATTATGCGGCGAAGCGCTTACGGAAAAAGAGTGGCAGTTACTGGAAGACTGGAAAGAGAGGTCCGCCGCCAATAAGGCGTTGTATAACAGCCTGGGCGACCCCGCCGCGGTGAAACAAATGCTGAGTACCTGGCACGGCATTGAAAAGAACAGTGAATTTAATAAGCAAAGGGGGATGGATCGGATCAGTGAATTGGCGGGTGACAGGCCCCCTATTAAAATACGCCTGCTGCAAAGACCGCTGGTGCGTTATGCAGCGGCAGGCCTGTTACTGTTAGGTACAGGCGCTTACCTCTGGCAAACGAACCGGGGTGGCAAAGAGGGAGCGATTAGTCAACGGCAGGCCGCTGTGATAGCGCCGATAGCGCCCGGCAAAGACGGGGCAGTGCTGACGCTGGCCGACGGATCAACCGTCGTGCTGGACAGTTTGGGGAATGGTGTTGTAGCACAGCAGGGCGGTGCGCAGGTGATGTTGCAGAACGGGCAGCTGGCCTATGCGGGCAGTGCTGATGGCGAAGTGGCTTACAATACGATTAGTACACCTAAGGGCAGGCAGTTCCGGTTACAATTGCCAGATGGCACCAGGGTATGGCTCAACGCCGCCAGCTCCGTACGTTACCCCGTTACCTTCAGCGGTAACGAGCGGCGGGTACAACTGGAAGGGGAAGCTTATTTCGAGATCGCGAAGAACGCCAACATGCCTTTCAGGGTAGCCGTAGGCGATGCCACGGAAGTAGAAGTACTGGGTACCAGTTTCAATATAAAAGCATACAAGAACGAGTCTGTTATAAAAACAACACTGCTCGATGGAGCCGTGAGATTAAATGCCTACCGGCAGTCGCAGTTACTGGCACCGGGACAGCAAGCGGAGGTTAGGCCTGCCGCAGCACAATTATCATTAACGGGGCATGCAGACCTCGACAAAGTAATGGCCTGGAAAAACGGCCTGTTTAATTTCGATGATGCGACGCTCGGAGAAGTAATGCGGGAGCTCGAACGCTGGTACGATATAGAGGTTACTTATGCCAAAGGCATACCTGCCGCCACTTTTGGAGGCGAGATCAACAAACAGAACACGCTACAGGATGTATTGCAGATCCTGGAAAAATCAAATGTGCATTTCAGGCTGGAACAAGGCCGCAAATTAGTGGTGATACCATAACTGGCATTCGTTGCCGGACGGGGAACTACGCCTTTATATATGCTAACATTCAACCAGTAAATCTAAATATGCTAACATGATGATCACTTAAAAAAGACTGTTGGGACAGCCCACAAAAAAACCGAAGGCGCTTGCAACGCCCCCGGTAATATGGCTGGGCCGATCCCATAAACTAATTTCTCTGACAGGAGTTACCGCTTATTTTATCAACCCAAAACCAAACGTAAGTTATGGATTTTACAGCTTATCCCAAGCCGTATGTTACTGCCGTTTCTTTAGGGCAGCAACCGGCCCAGGGGGCATCAACCAAAAAAACGCTGCCTGCGATGGCCCGGCCTACACCGCAACACCATCGTACCAACGCAGCATCAATTGTTCTTGCAATGAAACTGACAATTGTACTATTAACTGCTATGCTCATGCAGGTCCAGGCCGCCGTAGTTGCACAAAACGTGACGCTCTCCGGTAAAAACCTGTCCATGAAAAAAGTATTCCAGCTCATTAAACAGCAAACCGGTTATGTTACCTTCTACAACCAGGAGATGCTTGCAGATGCTAAATCGGTTTCGCTAGACGTGAACAATATGGCGCTGAATGAAGTATTGGGACTTGTGGTGAAAGATCAGCCTTTCCGTTTCGAGATTAAAGAGAGTACCAAAACGATCGTGCTTTCGACTAAACCGGCAACGCCGGTTACTACCGCCACCGAAGCATTGGCCTTCCAGGTAGTGAACGGACGGGTACTGGACAGTACAGAAAACGCGCCGATGCCAGGTGCATCAGTAAGGGTGCAGGGCAAAAACAAGAACGTATCTACCGACGCGCAGGGCCGTTTCCAGATTGATGCAGATCCGGGTGATGTGCTGGCCATCACGTATGTGGGGTACAGGCCTGTATACTATACAGTGAAGAACGATAACCGTACGATCAATATCGTACTGGCTCCTTCTATCTCCACGATCAATAATGTGGTGGTAACAGGTATCCTAAATAAATCGAAAGAAAGTTTTACTGGTGCGGCCAAAGTAATTACTGCCAAGGAACTGCAAAGGTTCCAGGGCCGTAATATCTTCGTGACCATCGGTAACATTGATCCTTCTTTCTACCTCGTTACCAATAACAACATGGGTTCTAACCCGAACGCCCTGCCAGATATACAGCTGCGCGGTACCAGGAACCTTCCCAATATCGACGAATTGCAGGATAACACAGCGGCGGCGATCAATACACCCCTCATCATCCTAGATGGTTTCCCGACAACGCTGCAGCGTATGATGGATTTAAACGCCAACGAGATCGAGTCGATCACCCTGCTGAAAGATGGTTCTGCTACCGCCCTGTATGGCTCACGCGGCGCTAACGGCGTAGTGGTGATTACGACGAAACAACCTGTGGGCGGTAAATTACGCCTCACCTACAGGGGCGGTCTTAACCTGAGCATGCCCGACCTGAGCAGCTATCATTTGCTGAACGCAAAAGATAAACTGGAACTCGAACGTTTGTCGGGTTACTACGCCAGCACCACCAAAAATGCCCAGCAGAATATTGGTTTGCAGCAGTACTACAACCAGATTAAAGAATTGGTGGAAAGTGGTGTGAATACGGACTGGATGGCGAAACCTTTACGTACGCAAACAGACCAGAACCATTCCCTGCGGCTCGAAGGTGGCGACAATGCTTTCCGTTACTCACTGGAGGGAGAGTACAAGCGACAGAATGGTGTGATGAAAGGCTCGCGTCGCGAAACCATCAATGGTACAGTAGATATCTCTTACCGCCTTGATAAACTGAACTTCCGTAATACCCTTAAAGTGGGTAATATGAAAAGCAACGAATCGCCCTGGGGATCTTTCGGCGACTACGTAAAGCTGAATCCTTACTGGAGCCCGTACGACGCCAATGGCCGCATCGTGCAGAGTTTCTCTCCATTTAACTGGGATTACTGGACGCAGGGTACACATGGTACCACTGCTTACCCTAACCCGATGTACGATGCTACGCTCAATACATTCGACAGACGCGGATATACCGAAATTACCAACAACTTCCAGTTAGACTGGAGGCCGGTAAGCAGCATCCTGGTACACGCCGGTGCAGGTATTACCACCAATACTAATACCGCCGATGCTTTTAAACCCGCTGCGCATTCCTCTTTTGCCAGCTACAGCGAAGCAGATATAATCCGCAAGGGTAGTTATGATTATAACAGTGGCAAGTTGCTGAATTACAATAGTCAGCTGGCTCTTACCTACAACAAATTGTTCGCAGGTAAGCATGGCGTTACTGCCAGTGTTGCCGGCGATATCACAGAAGATAAAGTCAGTAACTACCTGTTTAGTGCCGAAGGTTTCCCTGATGCCAGCATCGACTTCATTGGTATGGCCCTTCAGTACAAACAGGGGGCATCCCCCGACGGTAGGGAAGCTACTACCCGCAGGGTAGGTGCCCTGGCCAACCTGAACTATGGGTACGATGAACGTTACTTTGCGGAAATGTCGTACCGCCTCGATGGTGCTTCTCAATTTGGTTCTGATAAACGTTTTGCCAAGTTCTGGGCAACAGGTGTGGCCTGGAACGTACACAATGAATCTTTCTTTAGGGATTATGTGCCTTTCGTAAACCGCCTGAAAATGAGAGCTACCTACGGTATTACCGGTAACCAGCAGTTCTCGGCTTACCAGCCGTTGGCTACTTACGGTTACATCACCAACGACCGTTATAAAACCTGGCTGGGCGCGGTGCAAACTGCCCTGGGCAATAAAGACCTGCAGTGGCAGAAAACCGGTAAATACAATGCTGGCTTCGAATCAGAATTGTTCAATCGTCGTGTTACCCTGCAGGCCGATATCTATAAAGAAAATACATCTAACCTGCTGTCTTCACTCGAACTGCCTTACTCCAACGGCTTTACCGATTACATCGAGAACATCGGTAAACTTAGCCAGAAAGGTTGGGAAGCCATGGCCAGCGTGTTGATCATCAACAAACCCGCCCGGCGCATTGCCTGGTCGGTAACCGGTAACATTGCTTACAACGAAGACCGCATTGTGCAGTTATCCGAAGCCATGAAAGCAGCCAACGCCAAACTGGCTTTGGTGATGCCAGGTAATACACCCAACAAGATCATCCGCGAAGGTGCTTCCCAGAATACCATTTATGCGGTGCCTTCACTGGGTATTGATCCCAGCACCGGCCGGGAGCTGTTCGTGAACAGTAAGGGCGAAGTGACCTATACCTGGAATGCCAATAACCGGGTACCTGTTGGTCTTAGCCAGCCTAAATACCGTGGTAACTTCAGTACCCTGGTGAGGTATTCTAACTTCACCCTTAACGCATCCTTCGGCTTCCGTTTTGGTGGACAGTTATACAACCAGACGCTGATCGAAAAGATCGAGAATGCCGACAGGTTCCTGAACGTAGACCAACGTGTATTTACCGACAGGTGGCAGAAGCCGGGTGATAAAAGCTTCTACAGAGGGCTGAATGAGATACTGCGCATTTATCCGTCTTCCCGTTTCGTACAGGATGAGTCTACACTTACCTGCCAGAACGTGAACCTCGCGTACGATGTGTACAACAAGGTATGGTTACAGCGTGTAGGGGTGAAGTCGCTGACGGTAACCGCCAACACAGGCGAGCTGTTTTACGTGTCCAGCGTTCGCCAGGAGCGCGGTCTTGATTATCCTTTCACCAGGCAGGTATCGCTGCAAGTGTTTGCCACCTTTTAATCCGACATCAACATGAAGAAATTAGCTATATCAACTATACTGCTTGGCGCTTTATGTTTCTCCTCCTGCAACAAATGGCTGGATGTGAAACCGGAAGCCGAGACCACCAAGGACGAATTGTTCAAAACCCAGAAGGGATTCCGGGATGCGTTGACCGGTGCTTACATCAACATGAAAAGTGGGGATGTGTACGGCTCGTCGCTGATGTGGGGCAACATCGAATTTATGGCCCGCAACTGGGATGTGGTGAATACGAGCAACGTGGCCCTCACCGCCCTGGCCAACGCCAACTACAATGAAGCTACCGTAAGGGAGTGGCTGGATAAAACCTACGCCGGTTTATACAAAGTAGTGGCCGGTGTAAACAGCATCCTCGAAAACATAGACATACAGAAAGGCGTTTTTACAGACGATAACTACGCGCTGTTAAAAGGGGAGTCCCTGGCGCTGCGTGCGTTCATGCACTTCGATGTATTACGCATGTTCGGCCCCATGCCCGATAATCCAGGAACAACGGCCATCCTGCCTTACGTAAAAGAAGTATCACACCAGATCATCACACCGGTGAGTTACCAGGAGTTTGCCCGTGAAATACTGGCCGACCTCGACGCCGCAGAGGCTTTACTGAAAGATGTAGATCCGCTGACGCAGTACTCGCTTGCAGAACTGAACCCAAGCGCTACCAGTGGATTACCACCAGTAATTGCTGATAACTACTACATGTACAGGCAGATCCGTATGAACTACTATGCCGTGCTGGCCCTGAAAGCCAGGGTGTACATGTGGTTATCCGCTTCCGATGCCACGAACAAAGACAATGCAGTGAAATATGCACAGATGGTGATCGACGCGAAAGATCACCTGGGTCAGCCTACGTTCAGGCTGGGCAGGGAAAGCGATCGTGTGGCAGGTGACTTCACTATGTCGCCCGAGCATATTGCAGCCTTAAGTGTATACAACCTGGAGTCGGTCGCCAACGGCGCTTTTGGAGAAACAGGCAGCCTGGTGCGTAACGACTTCAACATCCAGGACGGGTATTACTATCTCAATAACCTGTTCCCCGTAGCCGAGCGTACATCAGACGTTCGCTGGACAGGGTTATGGTCGTACAAAACATCAGCCGGTAACACCAGTTATGTGATGTACAAGAAGTTTATCCAGCGCGGTAGCTTCCCCGTACTGCAGGTCCCTTTGCTGCGCCTGAGCGAAATGTACCTGATACTGACAGAATGTGCCACTACCAAAGAAGCGGCCGAAGGGTTCTATCGTACATACGCTGCGCAGAAAGGTATTCCGTTCGTGAACGGGTTCAACATCTCCCCATGGGAAAATGACCGTAAGAATAAACTGATCAGGGAGTACGTGCGTGAGTTTTATGCAGAAGGACAAACCTTCTTCGCCTACAAACGCTTCAATGTGTTGGCACTACCACAAAGCTGGACCGCCACCTATTATACCGCCACATCGGCCAGGTATATCGTACCAAAACCCGACCGGGAGATTAATTACCATAACAACTAAGTGCTATGAAGAAATTAGTATTATATATCGCTGTGCTGATGGTAACCGCCATTGGTTGTAAAAAAGCAGAGCAGCTGGTATACAACGATATCGCACGTATACAATTGCACGATACTGCTGCAATGAACTTCACCTTCGTATACGATGCCGCTACTGTGGTAAAAGATACAGTGTATGTGCGCGTAAACACCATCGGTGGTATAACTTCAGCCGACAGGCCCGTGAAATTTGTGCAAGTGCCCGAGTATGATTATACCTACGTGCGTGATCCGATCACTAACCAGATCATTGATACCGTGGAAACGGAGCGGCCTTTTAAGGCGGTGCCCGGCATTCACTACCTCGACTTTAATGATAAAGCTGCCCCTCCGATGGTGGTGAGTGCAGACAGTGCAAGGGCTTTCGTACCTGTAGTATTGCTGCGCGACCCGAGCCTGAAGGAAAATACGTACCGCCTGCGTATTCAGATCGCAGCCAACGATGCGTTTGGGTTAGGTGAAATTATGGCAAGGGAAATGACCATCATCTTCTCCGATCGCCTGGAGCGTTTTTACTCCTGGAGAACAGACAATACCGTGTCGCCCGCCTTTAACAACTTCGGTAAATACAGCACCGGCAAACACCAGTTCATGATCGACGCCTTAAAAACGAACATCAATGAAGAGTGGTACCAGGCAGCCTTAACGGCTGGCGCTATGCAACAGTACAGAAATGTAGTGAAGCAATTGCTGACCGAGTTTAACGCCAACCCGGCCAATATCGCCAGTGGTAAAGCGCCATTAAGAGAAACGGATAATCCCACCAGTGCGGTGGTTACATTCCCCTGATCTAAACCAATATTAACAACATGAAGAAGTTATATATCATTACCACGGCTTTGCTTACCCTGCTGGCAGTGGCTTGTAATAAAGATGACAGCACTGGTGGCGATCCGTTGCCAGAGGTGGTGGTAACCGGTTTGCAGGAGAGTTACATCACCTATACCCGCCGCGATACCTTACGCATTAACCCGGAAGTAGCGAACGAAGGTCAGTATGAATTTTTCTGGACGGCTTTCAGTACCAACTTTACACAAGGTACAGGCTTAGTGCCTAAGGCCGATACCATTGGCCGGGCGAAGGGGCTGGACTATGTGGTAACACTAACGCCAGGACAATACTACCTGGTGTTTAACGTGAAGCATAAGGCTACAGGTGTGATCAAACTGATTCGCCTCGACATGAACGTGGCTACGCTGAACATGAACGGCTGGTATCTTTTAAAAGATGACGGCACGAAAACAGACTTCGATTTTATCCACAAAGAAGGCCGCATCAATAACTGGATCGCGTTTTATAATGATGGCAAAAGCCTGGCAGGTACAGCCGTGAAGGCGACATTCGTACCTGGCTTTAAGATGTCGCTTACCTCCACCGATTTGTTTAATACGTTGGTAGTACTGTCTGACAAAGACGCTGGTATTTACCGGGTAGATAATGGAAAGATCGTGCGGAGCTTTGATGATATGTTCTTTCTGAAACCAGCCACCCGTAAGTTGCAGAACGTGCTTACCTCGATGAGCGGTTCTAACATAGAACTGATCAACGATAACAAAGCTTACTCGATGACGAAAGGTGCGCTGTTCACCGATTTGCCTAATACCTATAAACCATCGCCCATCGCTGCAGTAGCGGCCATGGACATTGGTTTCGATGAAATTACCAAATCAGTGTTTTGCTATAACAATGCTGCTTACTCGCCACTGGGTACGGCAGGCAACGACCTGAAAAATATGAATGCCAATGTAGTTTGGATGGCCGGGTACGCCGGCATACGCAGCGTGGCGATGGCCTTATTCCGCATGACCGATGGCAGGGGCGTGCTGGTAAAAATGAATGGTCAGTATGGCCCGCTGGCAGGTTTCAGCTCACCGCTGATTATGTCGAAAGATACCTTGTCTGCCGAGCATGGCTTAATGCAGGCCAGTGTGATCGGTGGTAACTACGATGCGGACTATATCTACTACGCAGTGGGCAGGAATGTATACCTCACCAGCGTGGCTACCCGTACGGAGAGCCTGCAGGTAACATTGCCGGCCGGGGAAGTGATCACCAGCATCCAGCATATTAAATACCCGCAACCAATGAGCGCCACCGTACCGCCGACTACCGATTACCTGGCGATCGCGTCCTATGCCGACGGTCATTATAAAATATGGCTGCATAAGATCAGTTCAACCGGTACCATACAATCGCTGGCAACACCCAACTTCGAAGGAGAGGGCAGGGTCATCAATGTCACCTATATGGAACAAGGTCAGGGAAGCCGGACTTTCTAATCAATAACAGGCAAGAGATCATACTGAGGCCACTGTAATACAGGCGGCAGGGTGATCTCTTGTCTTTACCCAAACCCAACTAATACGGAAATGATGAGAAAATCGTTATGCTTAGCCTTTGCCTGCAGCCTGTTTACAGGTACCCTGCTGGCCCAAAGCGCTCCAGACACAGTTCTTGTAGCTAAACAAAAAGCAGAACTGAAACAGGCGCTGAAAGAATATGATAAAAGACTGGACGACCGGCAAACAGCCTACCTGGCCGTACAAACCGCCAAAGTAAAGTACGATACGCTCGGCCTGGCCGTATATCGCTATGACATGGCGGCCATAAAGCGGGAAAGGAAGGCTGCGGAAATAAAGTTCGTGAAGCAGCGCCCCGGTTATTACGCCAGTATCGATGCGCTTAAAGATGCCATTGGTCCCATCCCCGACGATATTACCATTTACGACAAACTGTTCAAAGGGCTGAAAAAGCCAGTGCAGCAAAGTGAAGAGGGCAAAAAATTAAGAACGACGATTGATAAGTACATGGCGGTTAGGCTGGGCGTAGAGGCCCCCGGCTTTTCCGCAGCCGATACAGCTGGTGTGGCGGTGGAATTGTCCAGCTACAGAGGCAAGTATGTCCTGATCGATTTCTGGGCAAGCTGGTGTGGCCCCTGCCGTGAAGAGAACCCCGTAGTGGTGGCCGCTTACCATCGCTTTAAAGATAAAAACTTCGACATCCTGTCTGTATCGCTTGATCAGCCGGGCAAAAGGGCCGACTGGTTAAAAGCGGTGTACCAGGATAAACTCACCTGGACACATGTATCCGACCTGCAATACTGGAACAACGAAGTCGCGAAATTATATATGGTGCGTTCCATTCCACAAAACTTTTTGATAGATCCCAACGGAAAAATCGTTGCGAAAGACCTGCGCGGCGAACAGTTGGTAAACAAACTAGAAGAAATACTCAAATAACCATGCTTAGACTTAACATTACTTTATTTGCGTTGCTTGGCCTTGCTGTGGCCGCCCATGCACAAAAAGCCACGCCTGCGGACACCTCCGTTAAAAAAACGGATACCATTCCTTCTGCCATTAAACCGTATGCGCAGGTAATTACTGCGAAGGCGAAAACGTACAGCGGTATGTTTAAAGTACACCAGTTAAACAACCGGTACTACTTCGAAATTTCCGACACCATGTACAACCGCGCCATACTGGTAGTAAACCGTATCGCGAAAGCCGCAGCAGGGCAAAGGCCGCAAATGACCGGTTATGCCGGCGATCAGATTGCCGAAAATGTGATCCACTTTGAAAAAGGGCCAGATGATAAAGTGTTTATGAGGTTGATGCGTTTTTCTGAACGCTCTGCCGATACCACTGCCGATGGTTTATACCGTTCTGTGATCAACTCCAACCTCGACCCTATCGCCGCGGCATTCCCGGTGAAAGCCTATAACAAAGAGGCCAGGAGTACGGTGATCGATGTAACGGATTACCTGAACACAGAAAACGAGATATTCTATTTCAGTCAGCAAACCAAAACAGTGCTGGGCATTGGTGGCCTGCAAAGCGACCGCTCGTTTATCTCCGCCATCAAAGCGTTCCCGCTGAACATAGAAATACGCACCACGCGTACCTACCAGAAGAACCCTGCTCCGGGCGGGCAGCCATCTACTATCCCCGATACCTATGAACTGAACAGTTCGTTGGTATTGCTGCCGGAAGTACCGATGAAGCCACGTTACCACGATGCAAGGGTAGGCTTTTTTGCCAGGGGTTATATCGACTTTGATGCCGATCCTCAGGGGGTAAAGCAACAGTACCTGGCTACCCGCTGGCGACTGGAGCCTAAGGAAGAAGACATAGAAAAATACAAACGCGGCGAACTGGTGGAGCCGAAAAAGCCCATCATCTACTATATTGATCCCGCTACTCCAAAGAAATGGGTACCGTATTTAATAGCAGGGGTTAACGACTGGCAGAAAGCTTTTGAGCAGGCAGGTTTCAAAAATGCGATTAAAGCATTACCAGCGCCGGAAAATGATACAACCTGGAGCATAGACGATGCCCGCCATAGCGTAATCGTATATAAACCTTCGCAGATCGCTAACGCCAGCGGCCCGCATGTACACGATCCCCGCAGCGGTGAGATCATCGAATCGCACATCAACTGGTACCATAATATCATGCAGCTGGTACACCACTGGTACATGATACAGGCAGGCCCGATAGATCCTGCCGCCCGTAAAATGAAATTCGATGATGAACTGATGGGACAACTGATCCGCTTTGTATCATCTCACGAAGTAGGTCATACCCTTGGCCTGGCGCATAACTTCGGTTCCAGCTCCACCGTACCGGTGGAGAAACTGAGGGATAAAGCGTACGTAGAAGCACACGGTCATACCCCTTCTATCATGGACTACGCCCGTTTCAACTACGTAGCCCAACCGGAAGACCATATCAGCCAGAAAGGAATATTTCCAAGAATTGGTGAGTACGATACCTGGGCGATTGAATGGGGGTACAGGTGGTATCCACAGTTTAAAACCGCCAAAGACGAAGGTGCTTTCCTGAATAAACTGATCATCGATAGTCTGGCTGCCAACAAACGCCTGTTCTTCGGTCACGAGAACGCCTCCGGCGATCCACGCAGCCAAAGCGAGGACCTGGGCGACAACGCAGTACTGGCCAGCAAATACGGCATTAAAAACCTGCAGCGCATTATACCACAACTGCGTACCTGGACGAAAGAGCCAAACGAAGGTTACACCAGTTTGAAAGTGATGTACGAAGAAGTGATCAGGCAATACAGGGTGTACACCATGCAGGTAATGAAAAACATCGGCGGGGAATATGAAACATTTAAAAGCGTGGAGCAGCCCGGCGTACAGTTGGAAGTAGTGGAGTACCAGAAGCAGAAAGATGCCATGAAGTTCCTGAACGACTACCTGTTCACCACGCCCACCTGGCTGGTAAATGATACCCTGACCGCTTTAACCGGTACCGATCCTTTTATACACATCGTATCCGGTCAACATGCCGCGCTGATGAAGTTGCAGGGTTCAGGCATGCTGATTGGTTTGATGAAGGACGAAGAGATGCATAAGGGCGTGAGGACTTACAAAGGCACCGAATTCCTGGAAGATCTCAAACGGGGCGTATGGAGTGAACTTTATTCCAACAAACCCATCGACATGTTCCGCCGTAACCTGCAGAAGATATACATCGATAACAGTCTCAAAGCTTTCAGGGCAACCAATGAGATCGTAGGCCGGAATAATGGCAACGGTACTATCTTTTACATCAATCCCGACCCTACAGGCAACGATGTATCCAGCATCATGCGCGCCCACCTGACCGCCTTACGTGCAGATATCCGTAAGGCCATACTGGTGCAGAACGGCGTATCCAAATATCATTTGCAGGATATGGAAGTAAGGATCAACAGGATACTCGAAGGCAAAGAGTTGGCCTATAAACCATAACCCACCATATAAAAACGACCATGAGGCCTCGCGCAAGCGGGGCCTTTTTCGTTGGCGGGTGTTGGTTATTAGCGGGAAAATAGGCATCTTGGCGGCCGGAAAAAAAATGAAAAATGAGGATCGGAAAAACTACCCCCAACGACTACCCCGCCATCGTGCACATCTGGGCATCATCGGTAAAAGCCACGCATCACTTTTTAAAAGAAGAGGACTTCCTGTTTTTCCAGGAGGTTATACCTGCCGAATACCTGCCGCAGTTAGAAGTATACCTGCTGGATGATAAAGGCCCCAAGGCATTTATAGCCGTGGCCGGCGATAGCCTGGAGATGTTGTTTGTAGCTGGAGAGGAGAGAGGGCGTGGTTACGGGAAAGTATTATTGCAGTTCGCCATTAATGAATTAGGGGTTACGCGTGTAGACGTAAATGAACAGAATGAGCAGGCGGTAGGCTTTTATAATCGTATGGGCTTTGTGCAAACGGGCAGGTCGGCGGTGGATGGTACGGGCAGGCCTTATCCGATAATACATATGGCTATACGAGGTTGAGGTGGCTCAGGCTTCAATGCCCGTATTATTTTATTTGTAACAGCATAAGAGTTTAAACTTGTTTCGTAAATATTTAATATATTTAAGTGTTCGGTCATGTCAGTGACCATAGTCCCGCCGGATGGCGGGAAAAAGAAGCAAAATCTGAGTTGTTAGTGACGCCTCCGCAATACCGGTTTAAAGAAGCCGGAAACGTACAGCTGGCCTGGATTAGCAATAACGGCAAATATTTAAAGAGTAAACAGATATGCAAATAGAAGTTTTAGCAGTTGACGGCGACTATATTATTTTCCGCAGTGCCGCCGGCGATGGCGTTGGTTACTACCAGTACAGCTATAGCGAAGTAGCTGCAGGAAAGGAATATGACGTAGAAGTAGACGTAGACTTTGATCTTGAACTTGGCGATAAGATCAGTCAAAGTGCTGATAAATCTACGTTCATAAAACTTGACAACGACATTAACATTATCAATTGTTTTGTTGAAAGCATTGATGGCGAAGATGATTCGGCGTGCCTGCGTATTGCGGCCGACTTCGTAATGATCGTATACAATAACGATCCTAAGATAAAGCAGGGCGACTACCTGGAAATAAGGGTAGGTAAAGAGGAATTAGGGATTACGATAGTAGGTTAAAAATATTAAAACACTATAGGAACGATCTTCCCGGTATAGGCCGGGAAGATCGTTTTTTTTTATGAGGTTATTTGCCGATGATGGCGGTTTTAGTCTGCCATTCTTTACCATTGAACACTTTCACAAGGTAATAACCGGCTTTAAGGCCGCTCACATCTATCACACTTCTTCTTGATCCCTGTGCATTTTTGATATGTTTGATCTGGTTGCCCAGTTTATCAAGGATGATGATTTCCTGGATGCTCGTTGTGCTGGTAACACCGGTAGCTTTCTCGTCCACTTTAACCTCCAGGTTACTGGAAGAAGGGTTGGGGGAGAGGGTGAAGAATGAGCCGAAGCAGGTAACTGACATTACGGAACCCTCGCTCCAGTCGCTCCAACCACATAGGTTTTTAACGCGCATACTTATGATATAAGCACCACCGGGATGAGGCCTGATCCTGATGCCTCCATTGTATACATTAAAACAGCTACCCTGGCCGGTGTTGTATTGGACATCGGCCGGTGCGGGGTTAATGCTCCATTGTACTTCTGTGATGCCGTGCTGGTTAATAGGACATACCAGGTTTCCATTGTAAGTGGCACCCACGTTTGTATACTGACCAGGGCAGAAATAAGTGTCAGTGTAGATGCCGATAGCGTTTGGATCCAGCGCGCCCTGTCCGGTGATATTTGTTTGTAACGCTACAGAGCCACACCGGTTAGGAACACTGACTGTGGCAGTTACAGTCGCATTCGTAGCCACCCCGGATACGGTAGTCGGGTTACCGCCCGAGAAGGTAAGAGGGGCTGGGCTGGTCCAGGTAACCGTGCTGCCGGCAGGCAAGTTGGGCACACTGAGGGAAGTGGAACCGCAGAAAGGGGTGGTACCGGTAATAGACCATTGGTTAGGCACCCTTGTTAAGGCAGCGCATAAATTAAGCCTGCCCCAGCCGAATTCATCACTTACACCGTTCGTATAAGTTACACCGCCTATTTGATCTGCTGTTTGTGTAAGGATGTTGAATACTGCTTGTTGCGTAAGCGTATTGTTGAGTGATAGCACAAGCGCAGCCGCTGCTGCAACCTGGGGGCAGGATGCGGACGTGCCGCCCATGCGGCCGGTATAAGAAAGATTGTTCGTACCTGTTGTAGGAAGTATATCTCCAACTGACGGAGGAGCCGGCATAAAGGGATCATTCCAAGGGTTATAACCTGTAAGTCCTGGTATGTCAATTGTCCAAACTTCAAGGGTTTCATTAAAAATTTGATTTGCATACGCGTGATGTGACGGAGCTACGATATCTATGATCTGGTTATTGACAGCGCCGCTACTGGTAGGGCTATAGTTCGCCTGCCCATCGTTTCTGTTAGAAGCGCCAACAGTGAGTACCCCGTTGATGTTTACATTTGAGGGAAATGCTACGGTACCATCAATACCGAAGTTGTGAATAGCACTGTTGCTGGCGGAAAATGCCACGATACAACCAAGGTTACTCCTGCCTTGCGTTACCGCCCTTGTAATGGCATTTACGATAGCCGGGGAGAAGTTGGGGTTTGTTTGGTTATTAAAGCCCCAGCTATTGGAAATTACATGTGCGCCGTTTTGCCACGCAAAGTCGATAGCATTCGCCAAGCCCGCTGCATCAGCGCCAGCAGTTTCACTCATGATCTTTATAGGCATAATCCGTACACTAGGAGCGACACCAGAAATGCCTTCATTGTTGTTCTGAGTGGCCGCAATAATCCCGGCACAGGCATTGCCATGGTTATCACTGGCTCCGGGACTGGGGTCATTAGCATTTTCTCCAGGGACAAAATTAGAACCGTTAAGCCTCACTTGCCGTGTATTTGGAAGATCCGGGTGATTAGATGTTACCCCTTGATCCAGAACGGCGACAATGATATTGTTGTTGCCGGTAGTACGCGTCCATGCAAAAGACGCATTGATATCTGCATTAGCTGTTCCAGCATGATTTTCTACCGGGTTAAACACCTGGCCGGTATTCCGGAGGTAAAACTGGTTAGCAAAATAAGTATCGTTCGGGATTACCTGGTGTAGTTCAATAGGGGCAATGAAGTTAGGATAACTAAAAACAGCCAGTTTCGTCTCCTGTATACGATTCGCTACATCCAGCGCATCCAGGGAAAGAGCTATCTCCAGCAGGTAAAAGAACTTTCCTGCGTTAATCTTTATAGTGGCAGGATCTACCCCGGCTGCTTTGATCACATCGTTAATATTGC
>NZ_CABHOU010000009.1 GCF_902168175.1 uncultured Chitinophaga sp.
CAGTAGCCCCGCTCGCCGACCTGATGCGCTGGAGCAAACCCGTTCTCAAAAAAGCCCCCTATGATAACGGCGGTGTTCCTGCCGGACTCATTTGCCTGAAGGGCGGCGACCTGGCCCAGGAGATTTCCGAAAGTGGTTTCCGACCGAAGAAACAGGACATCTACAGACTTTTCCCGGAAGAGTATTTCAAAGACAAATACATTCTAAGCGTCAGATAATCACCCACTTATCTGGCCCAAAACATCCTTTTCCCCGTTCAACAATGTGAAGGTAGGTGAATTGAAAACCACCGCAAAGCTGCGTGTCGCTGCGTGTCGCTGCGTGTCGCAGACTGTCGTGATTGTCGCGGAATGTCGTGATTGTCGCATATTGACTCGTCCTAAAATAGCAGAGGGTATGCTGAGAGCGTAGTGAGAGCGTGCTGAGAGCGTACCGAGAGCGTACCGAGAGCGTAGTGAGAGCGTAGTGAGAGCGTACCGAGAGCGTACCGAGAGCGTAGTGAGAGCGTGCGAGAGCGTACCGAGAGTATGGACAGCGTATCAAAGAGCATAAAAAACACACGTCCCCAGTCCTCAAAAATCTTTACATCTGTAAAGAATTGCGCCAGTTAGCGAATCATGAGATCAGCAAACCGCTATTCATTGATTTTATACGATATCTCGCGGCCTCCTGATCATTATACCTGCCAATATCCTTTCCATCCTCCAAATAAAACCTTCCTGCATAGGGGCTACCTGCTGCCAGAAGCGTCAAATTGATTATCAGGATGTTAAGAACATGTAGTACATTGACCTGGCGTACCGGGATAAAAATATTTCCGGTTTTACAATATCGGAAACGCACGCTCGTCTTCCTTAGTAAGATGAGAGAGTTGCTCTTCATACAAACAGCTATGGCAGCCGAACAAAACGAGCGCATAAAGGAAACGGTGCAAAAGGAACGGAAGCGTTTACTGCATTTCATCCGGAAACGGGTAGATAATGTGGATGATGCTGAAGACATTTTGCAGGATGTTTTCTACCAGTTTACCCAATACCTTAGGGTGGGTACTGAGGTAGATTCCATCACCGGATGGCTGTTTGCCGTAACCCGGAACAGGATCACGGACTGGTTCCGCAAGAAACGGGAAGACAACTTTTCTGATATCCAGTTTAAAAGTGACGACGGCCAGGACACTCTTTTTCTATCCGACATACTTTCTGACAACTCCCCCGGTGCCGATGCTCCCATGGTGCGCAAGCTAACGATGGAAGCGATTATGGAAGCCCTGGGTGAACTCCCGGAAGAACAGCGGTATGTGTTCCTGCAGCATGAGGTAGAAGGTAAATCCTTCAAAGAAATTTCCAAAGCCACCGGCGTGTCCGTGAACACGTTATTGTCAAGGAAAAGATATGCGGTGCTGTATTTACGTGAAAGACTGGCAGATTTGTACAACGAGTTTTTAAATTCTTAAACGAATAGTTATGAAACGATTTTCTGTGGCCCACTTTTTAAAGTTTGTCGTAATGGCAGTTGCCTGCGTTGGGCTACTGGGTTTCGTGACCATGTTCCTGTGGAACTGGCTGATACCCGTACTTTTCAGTGGTCCCATCATCTCGTTCTGGCAGGCACTTGGCCTGTTACTGCTTAGCAAGTTGCTGTTAAGCGGCTTTGGCAGAGGCGGTGGCCCCTGGGGCGAAAAAGGCCAGCAGCGATGGAAAGAAAAGATGAAAGCCAAAATGCAGCACATGTCTTCGGAAGAGAAAGCCAGGTTTAAACAGAACCTTTCCAAATGTATGGGAGGCAGATGGGCAAAACTGGAAGAGGAAGAAGAGAAGCAACAGCCCGGAGAAAGTAATAAGCCGACTGAGTAATAAATATGCCACGTCCCGGCCACTGCGCCGGGACGTTTTAAATAACCTGACTATACTGACGAACATGGAAACCGCTCACTACCTAAATCACAGCGCTATGATAGGGATATTTAAAACCAATATCGCCACGCAAAGCGAAAGTTATAACGTACTCAAAGCTATCCAGCAACACTTCGACGTAGGCCAATGTAATGTAGATATTGAAGATTGCGACAGGGTGCTGCGCATCGTAGACCTGAAAGTCCCGGAAGATAAAATGATGGAATTCGTACGCATGCAGGGCTTCCTGTGCGAGGCACTTGAATAGCCACCTTAACGTTAGGCAGCACCAAAAAAGAATAGTACATTAGCATACCACAGTACTATCACTGCCCGGGTACCTGCTTAACCATCAACTGTAAAACACTGTTCACAACGAAAAACCTTAAGACCATGAACAGGAAAGAAATAGGCACGCTGCTGAACACAAACTTCAATGCATTCGCAGACTTTATAGATTCATTATCCGATCATCGCTTTACGGTATCGCCGGAAGGTAAATGGTCGGCAGGGCAACAGCTGGACCACCTCGTTCGCAGTACCCGCCCCGTAAACAAAGCATTGAGCTTACCTAAATTCGCGCTGCGCTTTTACGGCAAACCTAAAACATCCTCCCGTGCTTACGAAGTAGTGGTAAGCGATTACCGGAAAGTACTGGCGCAGGGCGGAGAATCGTCCCGGGCCTTTATTCCCGGCGTTGTACACCTGCCACAACGGGAGTCATTACTCAAACAGTTCCATCAACAAAAAGACCGGTTAATAAGCCTGACCGAACAGCGCGACGAAGCCGAGCTTGATAATTACCAGTTACCTCATCCACTGCTTGGAAAAATTACGGTAAGGGAGATGTTGTACTTCACCGCTTACCACACCGCTCACCACCTGCACGATTTGCAAACCCGTGAGCAGTTGCGTAAGAACCCGTGGAATAGCGCATTGGAACAAGTTATATTCTGAGGAAAAAATTTGGCGGTGTATACATATACCCGTCATGAAAAAAGGGACCGGCGAAGAAAGCCGGTCCCTTTTTTGTTTTTTGAAGATACGATAATTTTATGTTGAGTAGCGCGATGCCGATGAAAGGAGCGTCGCAACGGACGCTTCATCGGAAATCTGTCGCTAAGCTACTGCCTTATTATTACTTCTGTCGATATCAGCCATGCGCTGGCTGGGGTCTATCTCCACGCTTTTCAAATCTTTAATGGGCACGCCCAGGTTGATTTCGTACGTAGGGTGCGTCCACTTCCAGGCGTCGTGCATGGTGCGCGGGATGCTTTCGGTTTCATTCGGTTTGGCGCCGAACATCAGGTCGAGGGGAATGTAGTGCGTTACCTTACGACCGTCTTTCATTTCCACTACAAAATCAACGGGCATCGGCATCAGGCCTTTGCGGCGCAGGCGCACGATAGTGCTGCCGTTTTGCTCGTAAACACTATCCAGCGCATAGTCGATGTGTTTGGTCGTGTTTACGAAGTACATTTTGTACCAGTCGAGTTGTATACCGCTTGTTTTTTCCATCACGCGAACAAAGTCGTTCACGTTGGGATGTTTAAAACGCCAGTCCCAATAGTAGCGCAACAGCCCTTTATCGCGGTTGGCCGCACCGATGATGTAGCCCAATTGCTCCAGGAACACCGCTCCTTTTGAATAGGACGAAATACTGTAACCGTTGTTGGTGCTAAAATGGTCGGCATGTGTACTCATTGGCTCTTCACGGCCGCTTTTGATCAAACTGAAGTAGTTGTCGTACGAGCCGGCCAGCGGCCATTTACCCACGAGCGTATCGATAGTAGCGTGCAGGATATTTTCTTCCCCGAAAGTCGTAAAACCTTCGTCCATCCATGGATACAGGCTTTCGTTAGTTCCCAGCATGCCCTGGTACCAGCTATGCATCCATTCATGCACGGCAACACCATACAAGCCAGCTATTTTGCCCGTACCTAATATCAGCGTAGCCATGGGGTATTCCATACCACCATCGCCGCCCTGGATAAAGGAGTATTGTTTGTAAGGATAAGGGCCGTAGTGCGTTTTAGCGTAAGCATACGCCTTCGCCATCATGTCGGGCAACAGCGGCCATGTTTTGGAAGTGGTATCTGTAGCGATGTAAAAGAAATGCGCGGTGAAGTCGTCTATCTTTTTGGTGATATGTGTATACTTTGTATCGGCTGCCCAAACAAAATCATGCACGTTAGGAGCAACGAACTGCCAGTTCAATTTGCTACCCGCAGTCACTACCTTTGTACCCGGCGCCTCGTAACCATGCCCGATCTGCTGCGGATTTTGCAGGTAACCGGTAGCGGCAATGGTGTAAGCTTTATCCATGCTGATGGTCACATCGAAGTCGCCCCATACACCGTAAAACTCGCGCGCGATGTATGGTGTTGGATGCCAGCCTTCATAATCGTATTCGCACATTTTCGGGTACCACTGCGCCATGGAATAATCCACTCCTTCTTTGTTATTGCGGCCACTGCGGCGGATCTGTACAGGCACCTGCGCCTCAAATTCCATATCGAACGTTGCACTGCTTTTGGGCAGAATGGGTTTGTCCAGCTCCACTACCAGGATAGTTTCCTGCATGTTGAAAGTCTGTTTGCGGCCATTCATTTTTAAGGAAAGTACTTTCTGGTAGCCGATTTCGTTTGGCTGTAGTTTGGAAATGCGGTCTACAACACGGCCATCCCAGTCGTAACGGTTGTTGCCGTTACGGTCTTTACCCAGCAATACTTTACCTAGCTCAAGGCTGCGTACGTCCATGGAGCTGTTAGGCTGAAAGGCATTCCAGTAAAGGTGATAGAATACTTTGTACAGGGTATCGGGCGAATTATTAAAATATTGCAGGCTTTGTTTACCTGCAAACCGGTTAGTGGCCGCGTCCATGTCGATATTCATCTTATACTTTACGCGCTGCTGCCACCTGTCGGGCTGGGCGGATGCCGACAAAGCTGTCAGCGCCAGGAGGCCCGAAAACAGAAAATTTCTCATACGAAGCAGAAATAGTTAAGCAGCGAAAATACAAATTATAGCGACTTCTCCTCCTTCCCGAACTCTTTCCGCACTCCTTCGAGGATATCCTTGAGCAGCAACTCCCCTTTTTGCCGGGCAAAAGCCTGTAGACTGGCGTATTGCATAATGTTAAGGATGGCCGCCCCCGTAAGATCGAACCGTTCAGCTAGTTGCTTCAGGTCCACGGAGTTATGAAGTTTCAGACTGGCGGGCATCGACTTTTGCCATAACTGCAGCCGCTCGTCGGGACTGGGCATTGGGAAGTGAATGATGGCGTGAAAACGGCGCAGAAAAGCCTCGTCGAGATTATTTTTTATGTTGGACGCGAGGATGAGCAGGCCCGGAAAATCCTCGACGCGTTGCAACAGGTACGACACTTCCTGGTTGGCGAAACGGTCGTGGGCGCTTTGCACATTGGTACGTTTGCCAAAAAGCGCATCTGCTTCGTCGAAAAACAGGATCCAGTTTTTATGTTCCGCGCGGTTGAATACCTTTTCCAGGTTCTTCTCCGTTTCACCGATGTATTTAGAGATCACCTGCGAGAGATCGATGCGGTATACATCTTTCCCGAACTGTTTCCCTAACAGGTTGGCCGTAAGCGTTTTGCCGGTGCCCGAAGGACCATAAAACAAGGCCCTGTAGCCGCGTTGTACTTTACGGGCGAGGTTAGCATCGCTGCTAAACTGGTGGTGATATTTCAGCCAGGTGCTGATGTCGCCAATCTGTTCGCGGGTGATGGGATGTAACACTACATCCTCCCAGGTCATTTTTGTTTGCAGTTTACGGGCAGGGAAATCCGGGCTAAAACGGGGCGGGCGTTCGCCGCCATGCAGGGTTTTGTCGAGCCATTCCTGCGAAAGCACCAGGCGTCCGCTCATTGGAGGCTCGCCTGCTTTCACCTCACCGAGGGTCAACACCTCCTCGCGGTAAAAATTCCCTTCGTCGGCGAAGTAGCTTTGTACCTGCAGGCGTTTACTGATTTGCCGCCCGGCCAGCAGCAACTGCGCCGTTTCTCCAGTTGGCAGCATTCCGCGATGCGTCACTCCTTTTACCCCGCCAAACTCCGCGAAATCGCCTCCCTGCGGCAGGTACTGCTGAATAATCGTTTCAAAAAAGTTAGGTTGAAGATGCGGCACTAACGCCAGTAATAACACCACTTGCTCTCCAGGCGTGAAGGAGGCGAAAGAAGATAACGACGAGGTGCTTTCGGCAATATCATCCAGGTATACCTTCGGTTCCATTTCTTTATGCGAGAAGTGAGCAGCCAGTCGCGCGTGCATAAAAACAGCCAGTTGGTCCAGCGCCTGCGTTAATTCGTTCATTTTTATAACTTCTTAAACCATTTAATGATATTGTTCTCATCGAACTTCAGCGGCGGCAGTTTAAATATCTGCTCGCCGGGGGCAGGTTCGTACTTAGGGGCACCTGAAGGCGGTATTTCATATGGCGAAGGAATGGGCGGCGTCCACCTTTTTCCTTTCGCTGTTTGTATGGCAGCCTTAAAAGCTGCTTTGACCGCCTTCTTCGTGTTTTCGTCCGTCGGAATAAAATCAAGTGCTTTATCTACCAGCGATTCATCTGCATCCTTCGCCGCGTCGATTACTTTCTCCCTCCAGTCTTTCGGCAACTTTTTCAGGATAGGATCGTGTTCGAGTACTTCCTGGATGGGCGTTTTGCGGGGGATGTTAAGATCCGGAACGGGTTTGTAATTGAAAGACGGATCGGTTTCGCCTTCGGGGGTGTATTGATACGGCGGTATGATTTGCGGCGTTTTGTAATCGAAGTTGAGCGGTGGCGGGCTTGTCCAGTTAAGCCTGGGCGCAAAGGTGCGCCGGGCGGTGAACATCAGTTGCACCCGCCTGTTTTTCGGCTGCTTCTGGTCCGATTTCACAGCAGGTTCGCGTTCGCCCATACTGCGGGTGCTGATCATGGCTTCCGGCAGGGCGCCGTCACCGGAGGTCAGTTCTGCCTTCACCGCTTCAGCGCGGGCCAGTCCGAGCGCTTCATTTTTCGCTTCCGTATCTACCGCATCTGTATGGCCCCACAACGTGAGGAAGGAGTCGGGATAATTTATAAGCATGGCGCTGATCTGTTTTTTATATTCTGCCAGCCTGATGATATGTTCTGGTGTAAGTACCGGTTGCCCAAACTCAAAGGCATCTATTTCAATCGAGTTTTCGTAAGAGTCCCATAAGGCTTTACCGCTCTCCCCTTCTTCACCGCCCAGCGGTTCGCGCTGGATATTACTTGTTTGTCCTCCCACCTGTTGCGCCACATGCGTCAGTTCATGCGCCATCAGTCGATTACCTTCACGCGTGCCCGGATTATAAAATCCATCGTTAAACACTACGTGGTTACCATGTGTGTATGCTTTGGCCTGCAGCGCATCAGCCGAAGCTGCCGCCTCTTTGCCCGTATGCACCTGCACCTGCGACAGATCAACGCCTAAACGCGGGGCAAAGAACTGTTGTTCTGCCGGCGACAAAGCCTTGCCTGTTCCGGGATTAAAGAACGATTGTTCATTCCCGAAAAACGGTGTTTCTTTTTGTTTGTCCTGCTGGACATGTTGTTTCCTTCTTTTACTCCGAGGTTTCATAACAATTCAGTTTTCGGTGGAAGGGGAAAGTTTTATTTACAGGTGATTAATTGAAAATCTTCCTGGATAAGCTTTGTGAGCGAGCGGCCGGTGAAGGCCTCTATGATGGCGAATATGCGCTCTTCATCGTTTTTATCTTCTTTGCTAAAGTGTTTTTCTGCGGGTAGCAGTTCACCTTCGTCCATTGCTATCTTACCATTGAGGATACCCCGTACGCGTTTACGTTCGCCATTTTCGAATAAAGAAAATCCGTAAGTGCCTGTAACTCCATCCAGCCAATAGATCAATATGTTTGTTTGGGAAGATGCAGTGGCGAGGAGTTCGTCCAGTTCGTACAATTCGGTGTCGTAAAAGTTCGCGTCCATTACGTATTCGTTTGCCTGTATCAGCGTGCAGTCATCCACGTAAGCGTAGGCTACGCCCGCCCAGGTGGCGCTGGTTGCTGCTTTCATGGACACAGTACCTCCCTCACCGGCACAAGGTATCTCCAGCAGTTGTTGCCAGGTTTTCGGGGTTTGTTCGTAATTTTTTGAGAGGCACGCACCTCCGAATTTATAACTCATCTCTTCCTTTTTATTGTTTCGGTACTAGTTTTGCTTCGGCCCTCATGAGGTATTGTTTGGTGTAAGCAAGATACAATTTCTCCATTTCCGGGTTAACCACCTTCACCGCATCGAATTTATTGGCTTCCATCAACTTGTACACCACATCCTGCGCAGCGCTTACTTCGCCTTCCAGGGCTTTGCACTCTATGATCAACAGTTCTTTTCCTTTCACCGCCCAAATGTCAGCCCTCATCAGGTCGCCGCCGGCAGCCGGAATCATTTCTATTTCGCGGAACACCTGGTAACCGAGGTTTTCGTAGTATTTGAGGTGAACCCTCGTCCATAATTCCCCAATCAGGTTATTTTTTATACTGCCATTGATGTTGGCATTCATCACCACTTTTTTGAGTACCTCCCAGCGGGCGAAGTTAATTCCTGAGCTGTCTACAACCGCATTGGCCATTGCGGTTGCTACGTCTTTCTCACCACGCGTTACCTTATTAAACACCGCCTTCCCTGAATCCTTCGTACCCTTACGCATGTTAGCTGCTACTTCTATTGTATCGCCAGTCACCTGGGCATCGGCGCCCCACATTTGTTTCGCCAGCGTTTCAAATCCTTTTTCTCCATCCGCCATTGCCAATTTTACACTTTCGGCAAAAGCATCACTGGCTTTAATCGCCTCCACCATCTCTTTATAGTCCGGAAGCGGCTGTGCCGGCATACCCTGGCGGATGCGCCAGAGCCTGTCCAAATCGCCTTTCCCACCCTTACCCGCTTTGGCAATAAGGTCCGCGATTTCTTCTTTAGTAGCCTTAATACCAGTTGTTACATCAAACAGGTTCAACACAAACGCATCTACCCAGCGGGCGTCACGTAGTTTGGAAAGATCAGCGAGAGAATAGGTATCCAGCAGCGCGTTCGCTTTTTCAAAGCCGGGGTAAGTGAAACGGCCGGCATCGCCTTCACGTAGTATTTTAAACCTCACTGCTTCGTCCATCAGGTGTTCGGCTGTACGCATGATTGTTTTGTCAGTACTTTCCAGCCCTTTGAGGATGACGTTGATGTGTTTGGACGGCAGGTTACGTTCCAGTTCGAGCAAAGCACGCAACGTGTAAATGAAATCCTCCGCATTGGCGGCGCCGTGTAAAACGAAGGTGTTCATAATATTGTTGAGTTGTGCTACAGGCACGCCCATATCATTGATCAGCTTCAGGTTATTTTTGATACCGCTTACTGCTTTAAATTTATCCGGCACTACCAGTGCCGGTATATTCACTCCATTAATTGTTGCCGTAAACCGGTTCACCAGGTCATCGATAGCGCCATCGAGTGCTTTGGGATCGTTTCTGTGTTTATAGATAAACTCATTCGCCTTCCGCAGCTCATCCGGCGTTTTACCATCCAGTGCGGCACTCAGTCTTTTAATTTGTTCCGGGGTGAGACTTGGCGGGAAGCAGGGCGATGCGCATTTCTTCAGTACGAGGATAGCCGTTGGATTATCCAGTAGCGTTTTACGGATAACCTTATCGTCGATCAGTTTGATAATCGTGCCTTCATCCGTCATCGGGCCGATCTTCAGCAGGTCGTCATACACATCGGCGGGAATGTTTTTCTCCAGTTTGATCTTTTCCAGCAGGGCCAGGTACTTATCGCGGCCGAGCAGGTTTACGGCCGAATTTGCCACGATGCGTTTGGAAAAAGGATCGTTCAGCAGGCTCATTACGCGCACATAATCCGACTGCATTTCGATGCTCTTGCCCAGCGTTTCCAGTTCGCGCAATACACGTTGCTGGGCACGGCCAACATCATTGGTAAGGCCGAGCAGGTCTTTTGCCAGCAGTTCGCCCATCTTTTGTTGTAAAACAGGAGAAAGGGCATTCGCATCAAAAGCGTCCAGCAGCCTCGGTTCCACCGAACGTAATACCTGCCGGTTTTTAGCGGTGGCCGACAAGGCATTAAAGCCCTGGCCGAATTGTTCCACCAGTGGCACCGCTCGTTTTGCTTTTGTTTCGAAACCAAGCGCTTTCAGGTGATCTGCAAAACTCAGCGCTTTACCTTCCTTCAGTGCTTTTTCCCATAAATCAAATTCCTTCACTACCATTTCCGGTTGATGACTATCGAGCAATACTTTTTGTACCCTGAAATCAGTCATTACGGCTTCCAGTGCCTTCGCGTTAGTTTTCAATGGCCCTGTTTCGATAAGCCTTACCAGTTCCGGCAGTTCTCCTATTGACTTACGGCCCATACCTGCGTAGAAGGTCATGATGCTTTTAAACACATCCTCCGAAATATTTTTACCAACATATTTAGACAGGGTGGTGAAAGCTTCCAGCACTTGTTTATCACGCATCGCTTCATTCATTACCCTCATGGCATGCGGATTACTACGCAATGGCCGCAGGAGTTCTACGTGCTGAATATATTCCCCTTTGTTTACGCGGCTTAAGGCTTCGTCTATACGGGCGATACGCCGGCCGGCCTCTTCCACTTCGCGGGCCGTTGTTTTGGCGGAGTTTTTTATTATTTCTTTTTCCGCCTCCAACGCCTTCACTACATCATTGGCCATTTTAGCGCCTTCACCAATTTTTCTTACCACAGATACAGCTGCGCCGAGGTCGAGCCCTAATGCCACCAGGCTCACCACAAACCAGAAATAGTCCGGGTTTTCGGTACCCAGTGCAAGTGCGGGGTTCATGGAAGTATTGTATGCATCTCGTTTTTGAGAAATATCCTTATAAGTATCGTATGCATCGTAAGCCCCCAGTACAATACTGGCTGCCAGTGCTGCCCAGCCTACAGGGCCGCTCAGCAATGCCAGCAATCCCACTCCGAGTGCTACTGCAGCAAAGCCCATCTTCCTGTAGAAGCCAGATGACTGGTGGGCCTTCATGGCATCCATCACATAAGAGTCTAACACCGTTCCTTCCAGCACGCCCAATTCGGCCTTTGCATTCATGATCACCGGAGGCATTTCCCATACCGTATCCGGTTTGTCGCGCAACTGCGCGCGGGTATTGGCGATGCTTCCAATAATACCTTCGCCATCGGCCGGTTTTATTTGGTCCTTCAATATCTTTCCCAAACTTTCAGGTGCCATGCCCGCATAAGCCTTTGCGTTTTTACGGATGCCCAACCCTGGATAAGCGAGCAGTGGGAACCGTTCCGCCTTCTGCATCAATAATTTTGTAGCCTCCGTTTCAGCATCGTAGTACCGGGCATAGTGAGGATTCTTTTCATTTCGCTTTTTGAGCTCGTCCACACGCAAATGCGCCAGTCGTTCCCGGGGATAGGCATACTCATCGTCGGCACCTGGTTTTTTCTTTGCCTCCATATAATCGTTCTCGCTGGCATATTTGTTTTCACCCGCCTCACCCGATTCCTGGAACCCAATCCCTTTCATCAATGCCGCATCCGACTTATCATAAATCAACTGTAGTTCTTTTAATGCGCCCTGCAAGTCTGTTACACCATCGTTTGAACTGTAATGATTCAGTTCAATGTTCGCCTGCTTTTCATTACGCGAAAGCATTTCAAACGCTTTACCCAGTGCCAGCGCCTTAAAACCTTTGATGAAAGATTCCTTCTTCTGGCTATAGATATCAGAGGTAAGACCCAATCGTTTTAACTCTTCGTCACGCTGTTTTACCACCTGCGCTAACTCAGCCCTTTTTGCTGCTATTTCTGCAGTGGGGCGCCGCTCCTTCATTTCCCGTGGTGCGTTCTGCATTGAATCGATAGCAGATTCAAGTTCCGCAACCCGTTTGCTCAGGCTATACAACGTACCCGTCACCGACAAATCGATCGCATCTGCATCGAGTTGTTCTCGGCGCTCGCTACTACCCGGAGACAGGGCTTCCAGGTTACCTGCCAGCGCTTCATAATCCGTTACAAACATCTTCACTTCCAGGTAGCCAATTTTCACATGTTCCGGCTTCACTCCGGGATACTCTGTCCAGAACCAGGTATTCTTTCCAATGTAATCCTGGGCCTGTTCCGTCGTAATCGGGAACGCAGCCAACAGCACTTTGATCAGAATATCCTTCCTGATCGTATCATACTTCGCGTCCGTTTTATCTACCGCATCAGCTTCCGTTACCGGTATGCGGAAAACCATCGCACTACCTGCATTTACCTGGTGCTGCTGGTTGTATATGAACAGCTTCATATCCAGTACGCGTAACGTAGTTTGGCCCAATATCCCATCGGCCTCCTTCCCTTCGGCCCCGTTATCTTTTTGAAACGAGCGCACCGCCTCCCTGGTACCTTCACCGTATTTGCCCGTGCCCACCTTAGGCAGTATCGGATCTACCTCTTTTACATCACTCCCCAGGTCGTATTTCAATGCAGACAAGGCATACTGTATACCGGTTACGTAGTCGCCCTGATCATCAAACTGGATGTACATCCTGGAGTTATGGTTCACATCATCCAGTACCGGATAGTTACGCAGCGGCGAGATCAAAGGTGAAGGTTTAGGCTCATGCGCCATGGCTATACCATAAATACGCTCCAGTTTTTTAGGATCGATGCCGAAAGTTTGCGTATTGTTACCGGCATGCAGTATGGAGGCATCTTTAATAGCCAGTATAGTTAAGGATGACCGGTAATCCCCATCCAATATACCATTGGCCTCAAGCCCATTATAATCATCTTTTTTCCAGCTGATAATATTCAGCTGCAATTCGTACACGTGGTTCGCATATTCCACCCCGTTTTCCATACCGGGGTAAATCTTCTCCTCGTGGAAAAGATTATAAAATTTATATCCCGCATACCAGGATTTAAGATTTGCGTCGAATGCAGCATCGTAATCGATCTTGTATTTTTTCTTATCATCGCCCGGCTTAAGCTGTATAGAAGGCATGAGCTGCACCTTTTCCTCCGCTGCTTCGCAGGTTGCACATTTCAGTTGAATCATTGGTGCTGCAACTCTTTTAGGTTGAATTTCTTCCTCCGCTTCGCATTCGGCACACAACTGTACATGCTCACGGGTTGCCGGTTCTACTGCAGATTGTTTCATCTGCACGGGTTCGTCTGCTGCCTCACACTTTGCGCACTTACGCTGTACCTTATTCATCTGTACGGGGCCTTCTTCGGCCTCACATTCAGCGCATCGTTGCACCTGCTCCTCTCCAGCTCCGATTACCGGTGTAAAATCATCTTCCGGCATCCGCATCACCTGTTCCGCCACCGCATCTGCCTCTTTTTCATACTCATCATCCGGCTGCCCCACGGTGAGTTTAGGTTTTAGGCCAACGAGATTAATGCGGCCCAGGAAATAGGCAGCGCGGAAATTATCGTCTTTTACAGTGTTCAGGATATCTAATGCGGCTTTTCCTGCCACACCATAGTCGGTTGTAGAAGCAGGGATCGTAGCTGCCGCACATTCCGACGGTTTAATACCACCCTCGAACTTCGCCCGGAAGGTAGCATCGGCCTTACTTCTTTTTACGATCTGATTATACAACTGATCGCCCAGTATTTCGGTAAAGCCTTCGCGTATCAATTGCCTGCTCTTATGAAGCGTATAGAAGTCCTGGTGAACAAATACATGCATCAATTCGTGACACATTACATTTATCGTGGCCCAGCGGTCTTCGCACTCATTTTTTGCACTGGGGAATTTGGTGGATAATGTTACGGTGGCGGAAGTTGAGTCCTGCCCCGTAAACGACATCAATGCCGCAATTTTATCCGCATAACCTTTGATGGTAGCGTCCTTTTCCATATCCGCCACCAGGTTCACAAATTCCGTTTGATCGTCAATACAACGCCAGTCGAAATGTGAGCGTTCAAACAGCTTGCTAAGTTCTGCCTGTTTCGTGGCGCGGTTGCTTATAAAATCCAGTCGCCATTGCAAGGGCACTGCCGCCCCGGCTATTTGCAGGTTTTTCGAATACTCCCAGGTATTCAGGAATAACCGGCTGCTGCCACGGGAAATATAGGGAGAGAAGAAGTTCATAGCTTCTTCCTCAATTACATCAGAAATATTAATGATTTCGGTTGAACTGTGCTGCTTCATCGCCGCGCCACCGTTGCTTCGCTTTTGCAGTTCTTTGTATAAGACAGCTTCTGTAAGGGCGGGCAGTTCCTTTTTCAACTTCGCCTTATCCAGCGCATCACCAGCGGCACGCGGACTAGGACAAGTGCTGCTGCCCGGCGCCCCGGCAGCAGCCACGGCAGCTCCCGCAAAGTGTCCTTCGAGTTTTGTGAGGTCGGCCCCGGTGGGGGCAGTTAAATTAGCTGCCAGCGCCACATCGAACCAACCGCTGAAGCGTAGTGCTTCGTTCTCAAAATCATTGTTCGCGGCACCTGGCGTAAACTGCGCCATCGAAGCGTAGGCCACCAGTTTTTTAGCGCCTTCATTTTTATCGTAACCTGCCAGTTTGTTATCAATCAACAAATCCAGTGCATACATCAGCCATTGCTGCTTGTCGGCCGAAAGAGCCGCGATGACGGCATCCAGATTGGCCTTTGCAGCTGTTTCGCCCGTACAGCGTTTAAATGTATCCAGGGCTCCCTGTTTAAATTTGGCTGCTTTGTATTTAGCCACATCTTTGTAATTCGTACTTACACTTACCTGGTTGGGTGGCGTACCTACTACAAACGGGGCGCGGGCAATACGTTTCATGCCGTTACGCTGCTGCACCACGTGCGTTAATTCATGGGCCAGTAGTTGTTTACCAGAAGATGACTGGGGCTGATATTCGCTCCTGTTAAAATAAATGTCGCTGCCCACTGCAAAAGCGCGGGCCTGCAACTGACTGTTAAGTCCGGCGGCATTCGAATCGTTGTGGATACGCACATTCCCGAAACTGGTGCCGAAGCGGCTTTCCATAAATGTTGCGGTTTGCCCGTCCAACGGCTGACCGTTACCGCGGGAGCTTTTAATACCTGCGTCCACGCTGGCAGGCACCGCGGTTTGGCCTCCGCCGGAGCGTTGTATCAAACTTTCGCCTTCAGCTTCGCATTGGGCGCACTTGCGTTGTATACCTGTGGAACGTTGTACAATGCTTTCACTAAGTGAGAAACGCTGCACCTGTTCACCGCCGTCGCTACGGGCGCGGGTGCGTTGTACCGGGCCAGCCTCCATGCGCATCACCTTCTCAGCCACTTCGTCGGCCTCCTGCTCAAACTCATCGCCAGGTTCGTTTACACTCAGCTTGGTTTGCACGGGTGCAAAAAACGACGGCGCTGGTGTAGCTACCTGGTTGGCAAAGGAAAAGAATGGCTGCGCCTCCTGCCCAACCGACGGTTGCGCCTGCGCTTTTTCCTCCCGGTGTTGGGTGGACGTTACCGATTTTTCCTTTGTATGCGACATCTACGGCACTTTTACTCCGTGCGCTAACACAGTTTTTTCCAGGTTCCAGTTATCTTTTTCCATTTCGTTCAGGAAACATTCGGTGCGATAAACCGTAGGGTGCAACACTTTACGTTTATGTGTGGCCAGCCAGTTTTGCCGGGCTTTTGCGTAAGCCTTGGTCCATGCTTTTTCGTCGCCGCCACGTAACGGTGTTTTTTCAGAGAAACGTGTGCGTAAAAAAACGGGAATGCTGCCTGAGTGTATGTAACTATCGTAAATCACCAGCATGCTTAGCGGAAGCGTAAACTTCTCTGCCTCAAAAAAGTGGACGGCGGGCTGGTAGTATAGTACTTCAAAAGTTTCGTCCTGCGCCTGCCGCATCAGAACATCTTCTTTAGCGCTGTTCCGGAGCAGGTCTTTAAATTCCTTGTTATCTACCAGGGCCGTTTTACCTATTTTAGGAAGATAGGGTTTGAAGGCGGCGGCGTATACGCCGTTCAGGGCCACATACCTTTCAACGAGGTTACCGAGGTTGCCCTGTTCGGTCGTCTGGCTGCGGCCATAAGTAATTTGCCTGCTCCCATTGCGGCCATCCGGAAAAATGGCGATCAGGTCGTAGCGGCCTTCGGCGCTTCCGGTTTCAAACACATTTACAATACTGATAATCTTTTTTTTGATATCGGGACTAATCATACAATAACTGTTTTATGTTAACATCGGGGTTATAAAATCAGATGGCCCAGTTTACTTTAAGCAGGTGTTTCATCCAGGGCAGGCGTATGATGCTGGTGCCCCAGGGCAGTTTGTTCAGCAGTACATCCACCGTTTTTTGTTCCACCTGCAACACCCACTCTTCATTTTTAAATTGCAGCAGGCCTTCGCGTTGCAGGAATGTTTCGCGTAATGCATCAACACTCGAGCTGTTTAGCGGCGGCCAATGCTCCAACACGGCCTGTAGTAAAGACTCCGCCTGCTGCTTTTCAGATGCATCCAGCACAATATCACGTTCTATAGCGGTTTCTAATGGAACACCGCACAGTACTTTCGCCATCACCATATCGTATTCCGGCGACTGTTCGTTGCCGGTGCAAAGGAACTGGAGCAGGTGTATCGCACGGTTAATGAAGGGGTCTTTAAGTTGATGATCTTTTTCGCCCAACCAGCTGAGGTGCCGGAACAAGTGAGTGAGAAAAGGATGCAGCAAAACCAATCCGGCCCCGTTTACGCAAATACCTTCTGCTGGCAATTCGGGGAAATGAATGGGGAGCATGGCCTCTTTAGGCCTTTCCACTGCGGAAACTCCTTTCACTTGTAAAACATCGCCGGCAGCTTCGGGCGATGGAGCCTTAGGAGCTACCTCCACTGATGATGTTCCGGCTCCGGCCGACTGCCGGAGGAACTGCTTTCCCACTTCCTCCATCTGCTGTCGTACTTCTTCTGGTAACACAGTATTGGCATACCGCTCCCATTCTTTTGAAAAGTGTTCCAGTTGCAGTGCTATGAATCTTTCCAGGGCAGCCCCCTTATACTGGGCACCTGTATCAATAAAAAGAAAAAAGCAATGCCAGCTGGTGTACCGTAAAGATTTAAGCGGCAATTGAAATGCCGCCCATTCCGGTGCTGCCATTTTTTCTAACATCTGTAACCATGTCCTGAATTGCTCTAGTATCGAAGCGGGGCATAATACTTCCAGCATCAGCTGCCTTAAAGCTGGTGAACATTGCAGTTGCCAGCGTGGGACATTTATGGTGCGATGGTTCCAGGCACGGTACCAGTACTCCCTGAACATCACAGGCGAGTGGCGAATGATAGCCAGCAGCTGTTCCTCCAACACCGACTGTTCATCGTGCTGCATCCACCAGGGGAGAATTCCTTTCTCTAAAAAGTAGAACCAGGCTCCCAGCGTACGTTCGTCTTTCGACATCTTTAGAGAAATACTGCCAGCCGACTCTTGCGGTGGTACAGCACCGGCTTTTACCGCAATATCCTGTTGCACCAATTCCTTCAATGCTTCATCAAGGGCTGCCAGCAGCGCGAGTTTAAAGTGTTCTTCAAAATCCTCCTCCGGTAACTTCTCCAACTCTATTTTCAGGAAAGGGATGTACAAATACTCCCCGTTGCCGGCATATTTATCCAGTATAGCATCCAGCTTACCGTTCCAGTTCTCTTCCATGCACTTTTTCGCCCGCTGCTGTAAAGCAAAAGCTTTGTCCATTCCTGGTATTTGCAGGCGCAGTTGCATGTTGCGGATAATATGTGTTTGGCTGTCGCCGGCCATTAACGCTGTATTTTAAACGTAAAGTATTCGTTAAAGTCCTCGCGCGAATCGGCCATGAGGTTCAAGGCGTCGTTATAGTTCTTCGCGAGTTGTACCATTTCTGCTTTGCTCATGCGTGCCACGCTGGCCTTATCCAGGCCCATTTTACCGATATCCCCGATATCTGCGACACCGGCCGTACCCACTTTGGTTTTATTCAGCACATTGTCGTAAGAAGTTACTACGCGGTTAAATGTTTCCTGGTAGTTCTTCACGACATCGGTCATATTACTGTTGATGAGTGCGCGCACGGAAGCGATGTTTTCTTCGACCTCTCCTTTCCTGGCCACTCCGCTAAGGCGGGTGTCTACATGATCATTTATATCTACCAGTTTTGTATTGACAGAGGCCTTCAGATCGGCCACCCTTGTTACGAGGTCTTCCCGGTCCAGGAATACATTTTCCTTCAGTTTTATCAGGTCTGCATTAAACAAAGGCGGTTTAACCAGGTCGGGCCTGATCTGGAAGATATCTGGCGGAATATACACCGGCGGGGTAACTACAATACCAGGCTTAATGGGCGGAACGATCACAGCGGCCATTGTTTCCGGTTTCACGGCGTATGGCAGATAGAAATCGCCTACCACCCGGCGCTGCGTGTTACCATTGGCATCCGTTGTTTGTGTATAGATAAGCAGGAAGGTGCCTCCTTTGGTAACGCCTGCGTTATGTATTACACCTGGATTTACTTTAGTAAAGTTGGAGAAGATGTACGACTGCCTCAACGCCTCCCGCGTATCCGTGGCAAGCTGCGTAAGCCACGACAGAGCTTCGGGATGAGCAATCTGGGCGACGTTCTGCAGCGGAGTGGCCAGCGTTGTGCGGGTCAGTAACTTCGCGCTGTTATTTACTACCGCCGCCTTAGTGGCGATAGAAGCATGAATATTTGTGAACTGGTTGGGCGAGGCCTGTGCTGCCGTTACCTGGAAAAACGGCTTAACATTATCGATCTCGATGTCCAGTGCTTTCTTGCGGTCCAATGCGGCGGTACGCAATTGTTTGGCGCTACCGTAATGCTCGGTAACACCCGGCACGTCTAGGTCTTTTTCGGTTGGAATGTTCTTCTCCAGTTCATCGTTGTACGACTTCATTTTATCGAGGTAGTTGGAGAACTTGTATTTCTGCAACTCAAACACGGTATCAAGATGGGGTGGCGTAAGCTCCCATTTGGGCAGTACGAAACGCGGGTTATTATCCAGTTGCAGGCCCAACACATCGAACGGCAGGTCTTTATCCTGGCACAACTTGTTCAGTTGCCCATACACCGATTCGTACGTACGGCCAATATGTCCTTCTATGCGGAAGAAGTCATATTTATCAAGGTCGTAATCCAGCGGATTAACCACATTGGCCGGGCCATTAGGATCAATAACGGGGGCAAAGTACGACAGATGTTTACCTGTTTCGTTACGGCGGAACTTCTCATAATCCCACTCTTCGTTCAGTTTACCTGCAGCATAATAAGCAGGGATACTACGCTCGCCCAGCGGGCCTTTGTAACTCACACTTGGCGTTACCCGAAGCGCTGTTACGTTCTTTTCTTCATACTCATATTGCTGTATCATTTGCACGAGGCGGTTGTACAGGAACAAAGCGCGGCGCATCTGCGCATCTTTATGATTAAGGATAGGCGACTCTATAAAACACTGCCTGTATTCGCAACTCGGTATGGGTGAAGTGTCTACCAGCAAACCCAGCGCCAGGTGTTTGGGGAACAGGTCGGGCGATACACAGCAGCCCTGGCAAAGATCGAGCGTAGCGGCTTTAAATTCCAGGTAAGCATCTGTTACATCTTTAATGAAATCATAGAAGTATTGGACGCTATAATCGTTCTGCGCTTTGGGCGCTTCCCTTAGTAAGGCGGCAGAAAATGAAGGCGCCGCCGCACCGGACAATACGCGGAAACGGTTGAGCAAACTGGCGGGCAAACGCAGCGCCAGGCCCGATATGCGGGAGCCGATATCGCCAATATCTGTAACACGGGTTGGCCCCTCTGCCCGCGGATCGTTTCGTACAATCACCGTGGCAGCACGGGGTAACTCGCCGTTCTGCGCAAAACACCGCTCCAGCGAAGCAGCTACGGTATCTGCCTTCGCCAACGCCACATCCAGCACTTTAGCCGTAGCCTGTATAGCCTGGTTGTAGCGGTTCCACATTTCACCGTAAGTGTATATACCGCTGGCCGTGGGATTAAATACCGGCCGCGCCACAAAAGCATCGGGTAATGAGAAATAACTCTCCCCGCAACATTCATCTTCCTGTTTAAAACGATCATAATCGGCCTTGCTGATCAGTAGTGGCCTCAACAGCGACTGCATCAGTATGCCTTTATTATCACAGTCGTTGGACGAACAGATGTCTGAATCTTCAAAGTACTGGCTGAGGTACAGCACCACTACATAGTCCGAAGCCTGCCGCTGCACGAAGAAGTTAGCCAGCGTTTCTACCTCCGTGCTGCCACCTCCATCGCCACGGGCGGGCAGCAGTTCATAGAGTGGTATCTGGCCGGTTTCGGCCTGTTTAAACAAGTTGTATTGCGCCTTTTTATCATCAAAGGGCAATACCTGTGTATACTGAACATCCTGTTCCAATGTAATTAAATCGCCATCGGAGGTGATACCGCAACCTTTTGTAACGGTTATAACACCGCTTCCATTTACCACTTTCAACCCGCAAACAATACCAGCGCCCAGCAAACGTGTGCGTGTAAGGCGGTCCTGGTAATCGAAATAACGCACCAGGTTATTCAGTTGCGAGGCGGTAAGCACCTGGTTATCCTCGAAATAATGACTGGCGGGCGGGGTTACTTTCAGTTTTACAGGAATGTTTTCCATAAATATCTGTTTATAATTTTTTTCAGGATAATGTTACACGTCGAGGTTACCAAGACTGGTACGGCCCAATACCACCGGAGTATCGGTGGGATGGGTGCAGTCGCTGAGGTTACCTGCCGGATATACGCTTTTAACGTTGTACAGTACGTTCACAAACCGTTGCAGGGCTTCCAGTCCGTCTTCGCTATTCAACTCGCCCGCCTGTTTGTGCGTAAGCCAGTTTTTAAAGGCTTCTTCGAATTGCTGTAGTTCACGGTCGTTGAGCCAGCAAATCTTTGGTTGTACATGCGCCGGTGTTTCCATACGCACCAGTTGTTCGATGTAGGTGTGGAAGCCACTTTCCCGGAAACGCGCCGTTTCTGCGGGTAATACAATGGTTATGCGGAAAGAGTAAGGATCTTCGCCACAACCGTCTGCACAATCCTTCTCCGGGCATACGGGTAAAAAGTTTGCCGCGTTCTGCAGCTCACTTTCCGTTTCACCCAACCACTGTAAATCAGGGCGTAACAGCAGGTGTTCTACAACGAAGATGCCTTCATCGCTATAATTCTTTCTTACAAACTGTAACAGGAACGCAATGGCATTTTCCATCTTCTCTTCGGCATCGAAATATTCAATGCGGCGGGCGATTACATCATTGGTTTCATCCACCAGGTTGAAGTAATACTTGTTATCGACAGTGCGTTTCAGGCTGTAATTCCGGCGATCGGCTGCCAGGCGCATAGCGGTTTTAAACACCGCTTCACAATCGGCCTTATCGTAATATTTTGTGCTGCTGCTTAACAGTATCTTATTGGTCACAGGGTCCATCAGGCGAAAACGGTATTCATCCTTGCCATCGCTATCTTTCTCCTGGAATATTTCATATTTGATGGTGGATAATACGCGACGGTTAAAATTGGGCATCCCTAACAGGCGGGCAATGCGATGTTCCATCCCGCACACATTATCTGTATCCCAAATTGTTACATCTTCATTGTAATAATCGAAACCTCCGCCACGGTTGGCGCTTATGCGTGGATATTCATTCAGGAAGATGCGTTTATCGGCCACCACATCTTCTGCTGCTTTCTGACCATACAGCGAATAAAGCTGCATTACGTAGTCGGAAAAATGTTCGGCAAAGCGGGCCAGCAAGTGGTCCATGAAGCGGTTGCTGCGACTTACCGCATCGTCGTACGAGCCTACCAGTTCCGGCAGGTGTTTTACTGCGGGATTGGCTGATGGTGTTTCGAACGTGTCATAATCGGTCAGTAATTTTTCCAGTCCGGGAAACGACTGACTGCCAATCTTCTGGTAGAAGTAGGTTTGCGGCGATTCTAATAGTTCGGTGTCGGAAAAATTCAGTTGGAACAGTTCACGCACATTGGCCAACTGCGACAGGTAATTGGCCAGTACCTGGTCAAAAAAGAGCAGGTAGGCTTTTAACTGGGCACTTTGCGCCTTGCGTTCGTCCGACGAATTAGCAGGCAGTCCGGCGGGGCCTACGCCATAGGTGACAGGCAACTGGTGCAGCAGGGGCGTGTAATCGGCCACGTTATGATAGGTGCCGGTCGTAAAAGCGAGGTCAGAACTCTTCACCGCATTAGCCGCATCCTGCTGCGCTTTTATTTTAGCCGCCAGCTTCTGCGCCAGGCGGGGCTTATCTACACTTACAGGTATTACATCTTTAAAAAGATGAATGGCATTTTTATCGGTACAAAGGGCAGGTTTGCGCCAGGCAGTAACCGGTATACACCATTCGTAACGTTTGGAAGCAGGCGTATCGCAGTAGTTCAGCAGTATCGTTTTAACAGACCGCACACCGGGTATATCCATGATCAGGTTGATAATGTCGGAAGTATAAATGTTCTTCCGTAACTCCGCCTTTGCCAGTTCTTCATCCGGAATAAAACCGTTGTCGAGCCAGGGGCCTTCAAATATTTCGTCGGTGGTGTAATGAGCGCCGTCTTTCTTTTCCATGGCCAGCATATCGCCCAGGGTGTACTGGCGTACGGGGGGCGAAAGATAATTCTGCACCACGAACAGTATTTCGGCCAACACCTCTTCCGGATCGGCGCCGGCGGTAATTTCGATATCTGAACAAATGAGAAACTTCTGCTCCGCGATGAGCGAAATATTACCGAGGTCCTCGCAGAGGTTGCGGTTGCGGTGGTATACCTCCCGGGCGGCTTCTATAATGCCATCAATCCTGTCCTGCTTTTGCCCGTTCGTCATTTCCTCTTCCTGTGCAGGCGTGAGGGCGTCCAGTTCCAGGAACACATCATAAATACCATTGAGCGCCATCGGCTTGAAGGCATGCCCTTCCGGGGGAGTTCCCAGCAACACATCATCTTTAAGGTCGTGCTGCAGGGTGTAAACACTTTTGCGCAACCAGGCGTTTTTAACACCGGGTATGTTGATGAACAGTTTACGAAGGTCGTTAGCAGTAACCGGCCTTACTGGCAGAATACGGGCGGCGGAGTAAAACTGTTGGTTAAATGTATCGCGGTTATTTTCCCTGGTAGCCAGCAAATCGGCTACTGGGAAATTCGTGCGGTAACCAAGGTCGGTAATCGCATAACAAAGCAGTTCCAGCAACGTAATACCCGGATCGTGTACGTTGTAGTCCGTCCACAGGCCGCTGGCAATTTGCTCGATATACTGCAACCCTTCCGTCCGCAGCAGGTTGTAGTCCATACTCTTTATGGAAGGTGGTTGTGGCGATATAGTGATGGCGTTACTCATGCGCAAACATCTTGTAAGGTGAAATCAGAAATGGTATGCTGCTCGCCCGAAACGAGTATGGCCCTGGGATCGGAAACAATGATCTCGCTCACGTCGGCGCTACGCTGCCCGTTAACCACATGGAACATATGGCAGTCGGTCACAAAGTCTACGTAAGGCCTTTCATCAATAAAATTGAGGATAACGCTTTTGCGTACGGCCCCACCGAACGTGATCTCCAGCTTACTATCAAAAGCCCAGGGAGAAAGGAACTGCACCAGTTCCTGGTTCAGTAGTTTTTTATAGTGACCGTTGGCACCCTGCGTAGTGAAACGCACTTTACATTCCAGCAGCACTTTTTCGTATTGGGGGTTTTCTACCTGTACGGTGGTAAAAAAGCTGCAATGCTGCCGGAGGTAATCTGCCGCCCTTACCAGCACATCCTTACTTACTTTCGGCTCCAACGGATTAATGGCATTGGCGTTCCGTAAGTCGGGCACCACGATGAGTGTTACGCTTCCGGGCGACTGGTACGCGCAGCAATGCCCTGCCTCCTGGCTGCTATGTTGCAGGCACTTCGCTTTGTATATCTCCGGGAAGTATTGCAGCACCAGGTGTTCATAATCCCAGGCAGTGATGGCTCTTTGTTTATGACGCAGCCTTTCACTTGTTCTAATGGCAAATGCGTCGTTGGTTTCAGGCAACTGGCCACCTTCGGAGCCATAAGGCTGTGTTACTTTCTTAACGGTCGCCAGTTTCTCTTTCAACTTTGAGATGGTTTCCGAGGCCAGTACGTTCATTAACGGCGTACCCGATTCCGGACGAAAAGTAGCGCGCACGGCCTGTGTATGCAGTTGTATGAACCTGCAAACACCCAGTGGATTGTTTACCCGCCCTCTTATCCAGAACTTGCCTTTGCCCATCAGCGTATTATCGGTCGTCGCTTCGTTTGGAATAGCCCACTGGATAATACCCGAGCGAAGGAGGTGGTTGGTGCGGTCGAGTACAATTTCTTCCGGCAGCAATTTTCGCCATTCATTACTACACAATACACTCCACTCTATATCCTGTGTATCGGCTTCCGGGTCGGCACTGCCCTGCGCCAGCTGGAACAGGCAACTTACCGACTGGCCGTGTTCCACTTTATCTAACCCAATATAAAAAGCCCCGCCGACAGCATATTGCGGCAACAACGTTACGTTGGTGGCAGGCAGGTTAAGCAATGTGCCAAAGCTGTTCTTTAAATACCCATGCTGCTCCGCCACACCAAATACATCTACACTAAAAAACTGCACCCCACGGGTATTGTAAGCCGCAAAATTATTGCTGTCCAGCGCCACCAGGCTGGTGCTGGCGGTATAGTTAAATGAAAAGTTCTTGATCAGCGGGGTATAAGGCTCAAGTGGCAATTGGTCTTCCGGCGCTTCATTCCGCATTTTAATAGCGTATACACCAGGATATTTTTTATGGAAGAAGTCTTTATCCAGGTCGATCCGTACAAAACCCTTAGAGGTATCTACAGGTTTAACGGGGTTGATGATACTGAATATCGGCATCTGCCACCAACTGCTGATAGACATTCCTATATTGGAATAAGCGGAAAAATTAGGATTAGAATAAAGGCTGTACTGGGAAGGATAATACGCATTGAACGTAGTGGCCAGCCCGGCATAAGCCGAATAGATACTCGTGACCACGGGCGTGTTATTCTCTTTGAACGGCCACTCTATATGTGCTGTACCATCGCTGGCAAAGAGGCGCGTACTTACTTTATCCGTTTTCCCTTTAATGTGAATACTGGCCGTGAAATAACCATTATCATCGATAGGCGAATTATCAGCGGGTACAGCCAGCATCGAAGGCCCCGCCCAGATGCCTACGTAAGGAAAACTGCCTGGAAAATAATTTAGGTTCAGTACCGGCGGGAAGTAATTCTTATAATGATTTTTAAAGTTCTTCGGCGCGCCCTGCCAGTCCACATCAAAAGAAAAGGTGTCGATGTTCTTCTGCAACACCTCATCATAACCGATATAAAAACTGGCGCCCACTACCGGTATCGGACCAAAGGGCATAAAGGCCTTTTTCGGGTCCAGCACACCCAGGTCGTTCTGGAGCTGCAGGGAAGTAACACCTTTTACGTCTGCTTTCAGTTTGATATTATGAACTATCGCTTTCTGCAACATCTTCCGTAACTGGCTGGTACCGGTTTTAGAGAATAGCACCTGCATTAGCGGCAGTGTGGTGTTAAAGTCTTTGCCCAGCAACGCTGCATTGTAACCTGTAACACCGGGTACCGTTTTGGTAAGCCCGGCATCGGTCACCGTCATTTTAATACGTTGCCCCGAGGCGGAAAACTTAACGGTGGCGGCATTGGGGCCTATCCATCCCTTTTCGCCACTGTAAAACACTTCAAAAGCGCCGGTAGTTAAGTTGTTAGCGGTATTGATATTGAAAGATCCGTCTACTGTTAACTCAATTTCTGCGGTTACGGTACGATCGCCTTCTTTCAGGAATAATAATTCTGATGCTGCGGCGAACCCCGTTTTCTGCACAGGCAGTACGGGTAATTGTCTACGCTTGTCCTCACCTCTGCCAAAGGCTGCCCAGGAAGGGCCTTCCGGCGGCAGTTTACCTCCAAGACCATCGTTACTGTTAGCCACAGTGGCATAATGAATTACATCAGGGGTGGATGCGGTTACATATGTACTGCGTAAATCCGTAATGCTGGCGGTGTTTACGGCAATATCATTATCCAGCTCATAAGCCAGTTTGTTGCCGCTGTTATCTTTACCGCCATCCAGCAAAGTGCCCTGTACCAGGAATTGTTCTGTAATATTTTTAGCCAGTTCAAATACCACATGCACCTCATCGGGGCGGCCCGATAGATGTTGCATGCCCAATACCTGCTGGTAGTAAAAATCGAGGTGTTGCTGTGTAATATTATTTACCTGCTGTCTGGCGTGCTGTAGTAACTGTATAAAAGCGAGGTATAAAGCCAGATGCGGTTCAAAGTCGTTCCGTTTTGCCAGCTGTTTTTCTATAGCGGCGGTATCGAAATCGAAAAAAGCGTCCCAGCTGCCGTTTACCGTGTTGGGTGCAGCACCGGTATGATCGTAGTACTTAACAGACTTTGCGTATTGTTTCGCAAATTCCAGCAAATCGGTCAAACTGCGCTCATCCACCTGCACAAACCCGCCTTTTAATTCGGCAGTGTTTCGTGCAGCCTGGCTGGCGCCATCGCGCAGGTGTGTGCTGATATGTGTGTTGGGGCTCATTGTCTACATTAAAAAAACAGTAAATAAAACGTGTATTATTAACCGCCTGCTACCATACGCTGGCCGCTTTTAATTTCGGTGCCTTCGTTCCGGTAGAAGGGGAATACATAGTTCATCCTGCTGTTGGTGCTGCGGATCCGGTAATCTATCTGCACTTGTATCAGGCCTTCCAGCGAGTTATCAGTAAGAATATCTATTTTTTCTGTTTCGATACGCGGCTCAAAAAACAACAACGCCGTTTTAACACGGTCCATCATCAGGGCCTTTAGCGAAGTATTTACCGATTCGAATAACAGGTCTTTCATGTCGCAGCCATAACGTGGCTGCATCACTCTTTCGCCCAGCATGGTGCTGAGCAGTATATCCAGGCTGCTATGTATATCGGTTTCGCCTTCGAGCATTTCTACCTGTTTGGTGTTTTTGTTAAACACCGGGGGAAAACTCCATCCCCTCCCAAGAAAAGGTTGATCCGCCATTGTGGAATATTTTTACTTGAATTATCCGCCTATTAATACTGAGGGGCAGCCCAATACGATCGTACCCCCATGAGCCGTACTATCGCCCATCCTGGCTGCAGGCAGGCCGCCTATTAACACGGTGGCCGAGCCCAGCACAATCGTATCGGGTGGCCCGGTACATACCGCCATATCACTTACCCGCGCTGCCGGCAAACCACCTATCAATACATTTGCGCTGCCTGGCGGGAGTATTGGCCCGCCCACATGTGGCACGGTGCCGGTTACCATCGGGCATACATGCATATCACTTACTCTGGCTGCTGGTTTGGACATATACAGTTTGTTTCTAGTTAATTTGCACCAGCGATCCCTGCACAACACAAGTACCGCTGCTCGACAATTTTAACGATGCGCCGCCACTTACTTCGCAAACGGCATCGCTTTTAATGGTAATGTTCGGGGCAGCGAATTTTAATTCCGTGGCTGCCTTTAGCTCCAGCGCTGCGGCAGACTCTATCTTCACCGCAGCCGGCTCCATGGTTATCTTATTACCGTTCTCATCTTCTATCCTGATCAGACTTCCATTATCGTCTATCGTAATCACTTTGCCTCCGGGCGTTTGTATCGTTATCGATTTTTTGTCGTCATCAAACGCCAGTTCCAGTTTGCTGGCAGTATGTATTTTTTTGATGTAGTTGTCGTTACTGTGCGCCTCGGGCGAAGCATTGGCCGCGCTGTGTAAGGAGCCCAATATCACCGGGTAATTCGGGTCTTCGTGCAAAAAACCAATGATCACCTCATCTCCTATCTCGGGCCTGAAGAACGCTGTTCGATCGGCACCGGCATAAAAAGAAGCCATACGCGCCCAGGTACCTTCTTCTTCTGTAGATATTTCGGGGAGCTTCACCTTTACACGGTACGCACCGTCCGGATCTTCCAGGTCGGTCACTACGCCTATATGCAGCCCTTTAATACCCGGGATCACCGAACTGGCTGCTGTATGTGTTACTTCATGTTGTTCTGCAAACCACTGCGGCGAAAGGCCAAACTGTATGTCGGTATGCCATAACCCGTTCTTCATTTCCTGCCGCACCCCGCTTACGAACACGTCGCCATTAAAGCGCTGCCCAATACCGCCGAGGGTTATCACCTGCCCGGGCATTACACCCGCATAACCCTGAAACTTAACGCGACCGCGTATTTTAGACAGGCGGTTCTTCATCAGTTGTGCATCGGCCCATGCCTGCAATTCGGTTTCGGCCATTGCCCCGCCATGTTGCAGCAGGTAAGGATCGGCCTTAAAAACACCGGCCAGGTCGCTGCTGAATATATTGCCGGGTTCCGGAAAACCAGGTTCCATCGCAGATGCTGTCACCATCGCCTGGGCCGAATGGTCCCAGCCATTGGAAGCAACCGTTGATACCTGGTTACGGGCATCCATCTCTGCATCCAGTTCTATAATGGTGCTGCCGAACAACAGATCAAGTGCCGGAGGCTGTGAAAAATCAGGCTTCTTAATCACCAATACGCCATCCTCTGTAAAACATAATTTACCATTTGCTTCCGCCCGGGTTATGATGAAATCCCAGTCGGTACAGTAGTATTGAACGAGTTCTTTATGTTTAACGGTTGTCGCTTCCACATCGGCTTCGAGGCCGGCGGTGCTGATCATATCTTCGATCACCTCACTGTCTGTCATCTCCGCAAAGTATTTGTTCTTCCTGCTGATGCTCAGTTTGGCGAGTTTATCCATACATTCTATACATAACAGGGGCGAGCCGGCAGAACGGATCTTTATATTGTGTTTCACCACTACGCCCTTAAAAACTTTCTCGTTGGTATTGTTATAACCCATCTGAATTTCTATTTCATTACCGGGCAAAAATGTGGCTTCATTACTGGCGGGAAAATCGCCGGTAGAAGCGCTGCCGTCCATAATAAACAGCGTGGCACGGGCAATACGGTTAGCCTCCCGGTACACCACCACGTGCATAAGGTTCATCGAACGTGGTATCTCCACGTTATTCACTTTCACGATCACGGAAGCGAGTCCCGCGGCACCATCAACCGGTATAGTTCTGCTAAGGGGCAAGTCTTCTTATTTTAAAATGGGTGGGAAATAGATTTTCTGTCCTACAGTCAGTTTCCTGAAGTTCACGAGTTTGTTGACCCGTGCTATTTCCAGGTAATGTTTCGAGTCGCCGTAAATGCGGTAAGTCATCAGCGGCAGTGTATCGCCTTCCTTTACTACGCGCATGTGTGTAAGGTCGGGGGAACTGTTGCTTTCAATCGCTTCCCGTTCCACCGGCTCCACGCTTTCGCGGAAAGTACATTTGGCGGATGCCCGCAGCGGTGTACCGTCGGGCTTGAATAATTTGTACGTTACACGCAGGTTGGTAAGGCGGCATTTGAACAACAGTGTGCCCCATACAAGCTTTACATAACGTGGTTCGTGTATTTCGCCGGAGTAGGTGAGTACCACCAGCTTGAATTTTTCCAGTTCATCCGGCACGCTTAGTTTCTCGCCTGCACCAAATATGCTGGCGATTTTGAGTAACGCATTTCCCTGGCTGATTACACCTGTGCCGTCGAATATAAAGTCGAACTCCAGTTCCTGCGGACTGCTATTGCAGAATTGCAATTGTGCGGCGCTGTTTCCCTGGGCCTGCGCTTCGTTGAAGTTGATCTGCTGGCTCAGCGAGTACGACTCGGGATTGATCTGCACGAGGTAGGGTTCCATTCCCGGCGCTTCGGTATAGTTCGCATCCACGCAGGGGATGATCTTCATTTTCTCCAGTGTGCCTTCGTCGAACATAACTTAACGTTCTTCTTTTTCGTGAATAATACGCAGCACTTCTTCCACACAGGCAGCCACAATAGCATCGCGATCAGCCCCGCGGCCGGCGTTGGCAGCCGGTGCAGCCGCGGGAGCACTGCTGCTACCCGCGCCCACTTCGGCCGTTATTTGTATTTCCTGGATAATTACCGGCATATACAATAGTTTAAAAGCTTACCGATACGCTGCCCGAAATGGCCCCTGCGAGGCCTGCAGCCAGCGATACCGGAGAAATGATCTTGAAATAATTATAGCTGAGCGTCAGCGATTCTATCGCTACCTGTCCCCGTTCCGCATGCAAACCGCTCACCTCCCACTTCACCGGTATGGCGTTCATCACATACCAGCCAAATACCGGGATGTGGTTCTCGTCCTGCAATGAAATGAGTACGTTCGTCGGCTTAAAATCGTAGTTCTCTATCGCCTGCCGGCACCATTCGGTGATCAGCGCGGTATTGAACAGGCCTCTCTTAAGCGTGATGTCGGTATAAGCGGCCCTGGTGGGTAGTTTGTGTTCGAAACGGTTTTCCCCGCCTTCCTTCACACTTTCGGTGTTCATGGTAACGGACAGCCCGGTTACTTCCTGGAAACACACGTCAACCGGCGTTTGCGGAAATATTTCAAACACAACCAGGAAATGAAACCCGGTAAGCGGATATTCAAAGTTCAGCATGATACAATGTCTAAGCAGTTTCTATTTCGAGGCCTTCATGTGCCAGTTCCAGTGTTTCTACCGCTACCTCGTTGCCATCGGCTTTGAGGTCGGTACTTTGCACTTTAACGGGCCAGGCGTTCTTCACTTTCCAGTTCACCACTGGTTCGTGATTTTCGTTCAGCAGCGATATAATCAGGTCGCGGCGTTCGATGGTGTTAAGTTGTACGGTTTTTAACCAGTTAAAGAACTCGTTATCGCCCGCAAACGTGCCGCGCTTCAGTGTGATGTTCGAGAACTTCTGCATGCCGGGCATTTTTATTTTGTGGTACTCGGGACTGGCGCCATGGCGGTATTCGATGACGTCCACGCTTTTATCGAGGCCCGATACTTCTGTGAAACCGATATTGCTGCCACCCCATTCTACGCGGAAATGGAACTTCGGTAACGGATAACTACTAGCCATATGTGTAATTTTTTTGTGTTGATGTTAAGTGATAATGAAACCTAAGACTCCTGCATTTTGTGGGAGAATTTCAGGATGATGAACTCTGCAGGACGCACAGCGGCCATGCCTATTTCAACGTTCATCTTTCCTTCCAGTATGTCCTGGGCGGTCATGGTAGTGCCAATACCACAGGCCACGTAAAACGCATGCTCTGGTTTAGCCCCTGCCAGCGCACCCTGGCGCCATAAGTTGGTCAGAAAGTTGGAGATCATCGCCCTTACCTTAGTCCAGGTGTTGGCGTCGTTAGGTTCGAATACGAACTGACCACTGGCCTTTTTACAACTTTCTTCCACCATGTTAAAGAACCTCCGTACCGACACATAACGCCATTCGTTATCGTTACCTGCCAGTGTACGCGCGCCCCATACGAGCGTACCTTTACCGGTAAAGGTGCGGATGGCGTTTACTGATTTACCGGCAGTAGGATCGATGTTCATGTAACCGTTTTCCTCATCGGTAATAGGCACGGCCAGTTTCATCACGAAGTTCAGACCTACATTGGCCGGCGCTTTCCACACACCACGGTTCGAATCGGTGGTAGCGTACACGCCAGCTATGGCGGAACTTGGCGGCAGTTCTACATTCAGTTTGCTGATGGCGTCAATGGCTGAAGCATATTGCGCCGTACCGCGACTAGCCGGATCGGCCAGGTCAAACTGTGAGGTGACATCAGCCTCTCCTTCTACCGATACGGTACGATTTACTACGATCTCGGCCTCGTTGATTTTGTAGGTAAGCGTAGTCACCAGGTTCGGATAATAAGCCGCTCCGTACTTCAGGTTGTTAGCCAGCGAAGCATCGCGGAAAGCGTCTATATTCAGAGTATTGGTATCGTTGTTCTGGTACAGGTCGATGATGGAAAACCTGTCCTGCAAAAGATTACATTGGTCAAGTGCAGATTGTTGCAGGGTGTAATACAAAGCAGGTGTACTCATATTAGGTCCTTCCGGGAAGAGGATCAGCGTTGGTTCATCAACTGTTGCCAGTTTTCTTAAACCATTACCCAGCGCGGTAGCATCGGGTGCGGTACCAAGGGCGAGGTAAGTTGCCACGGAAACAATGTAACATGGACCACCACCGTTTCCGAAGTACATCTGCATGGCGTAGTACATGTTATGGCGCGACTTCGTTGCACCGGCAAAAGCAGCAGTAGCGGCGATAGACAGTACATTGTCATCAACGTCCTGGCGTTCGGCCATGGTTACCACAATGGCCTCTTCGGGTTGCGGGCCGCCGAAATAGCTTTCGTAATCCAGCAAAGAAGTAATGCGGGTGGGCACCATGTTAAGGTCGCCCGGAAGTCTTTTATCAGCTTTTTGCGTATAACCTATAAACGCCGGGATGGCGGTTTCCACCTGCGCTACCGAAGGGGGGAATTTAGGTTCTTCGATGACGTAAACGCCGGGAGTCTTAAATGTGGAAGGCATGTTGAATATAGTTTGTGATTATCAATTGAGGTTACTACGATATTAATAATTGAGGTGTATTTCCGAACAGTAAAAAATGTCTCCGTCCCGCTCTATCGTTTTGATCCTTTCGGCCGATGCATTGCGGATGTTCAATACCGGCGGCCCCATGTTGCTGGTTTCCAGGAAGATGGACTTTATGGGCGTTTCAGAAAGCGGTATCGGTTTATTGGAAAGGAACACATTGCTGTTTTGTGCGAACTCGTAATTGTTCTGGCTGTCTTTAATCGCGGTAACCGTAGATCCCGCGCCTGGCACATATTTCCAGATAGCAGAACGGTTCGCGAAATGAATGGTGAATACTTTTTCTTTCAGCTCCCCATTGTTATTAAGCAGTGCAAAATCATTATTGCCCGCCAGGTGGTTGAATATTTCCACCACCCCAAATACCTGCTCGCGCCGCAAACGGCCGTCGATGTACAGCAATACTTCGGCACCATTGGCTGTAATGCGGTATTTGCCTGGCTCCAAACCTTCTATCTTCACCGCCTGCGTGGTAACAGGCGCATCGTAGTTGCTCATCTCGGCGGGGAGTGCGGGTTTATCATAAATACCTGTAGCCGTATTGAATGCGAATACCTCTGTTAACACTGCCTCAGCCGGTGCAGGTAACGTAAAAGTGTAAGCAGCGCCTACATGCGTAATCAGATCATTGCCCGTAACATATCTTTTCGCTCCACGATCGCGCCAATACACTGCATCATTCAGCGGATGTGCATTGCCGCTATTGCTGTTTCGCAAAGCTTCGGAAACATTGTTCCCGTTGCTGGCCAGCGCTCCCGGCAGATAAGTACTGCCACTGTTATAACCCGCAATCGGAGCCGACAAATAATGCGTGTTATTTATTTTAAGCTGATGCAGGTTGTTAAAATACAAGCGTGATAACGGGCCGTAGGCACCTTCGAGGTTTGTATAATTGGCGAACAGTGGCTTTTTCAATTTCAGGTAACAACGGTAAACGTCTGTGGCAGCCGGCGCCGACAGCGGTTTGCCGTTTACCACGCGCACCAGTGCGTATCCTTTATTGCCGAGGTTTTTCCAGATCACCTGCTGATCACGGAACAGCTGCGCGGTTTCCGGTGAAGGCACGATCTCGAAATCTTCGCAACGGCCACTGGCAAAGTAGTCGTGCAATATTTCTATTGCAAACAATATCTTGTAACTAAGCTGCATAACGTTTTCTTAGTTGTTTACCTGGTTTTCGCTGATGTTTACTTCGGTAATTAATCCTGCTTCCGCCTCTTTAGTATCATCGTCTATCACCACCATACGCATTTTGTACAAAGCACTGGGGTAGTACTTGCCGCCCAGCGTGGCCCAGAGGTGGTTCACCTGTTCGAAATTCATGCTGTACAAGTCAAGCACCAGCCGCTCCAGTTTATCGTCCATGCCCGGCGAATTTTCGCGGGTAAACACGTTACGGTACTGGAAAAATTGTACGACCAATGCGAGCCATTTCAGCGCGTCATCATACGTATTCCGATTGATGGAAAACAGGCAGTAGAGATTGAGGTACACACGTGGATTTTTATACGACACACTATTACTGTCCAGGTTTCGGCGGAAATTATCCGGTGATTTCGAAATCCTGTCTTCCTCGATATTCACAAGTGTAAGTATGGCCCTGTTAGCCATCGGATTGGTAGTGCCGCCCTGGTCGCTATCCTGCAACCGTGCTACATTTCCCAATACAAGTCGGGGATCCGTTACCGGCCCTAATTTGATCGACAGATACTTGTTTACTTCGTCAGAAATAAACTTAAGCGCCTCATTTATCATGCTGCGTTTTTTGGGGATGTAAAATCAAATTTAATCCAAGGCTAGTGCTGCTGCGAAGTCAGTTTTTTTTGGGGCAACTGAGCATTCGGGAACTCTCACTGTAATATTAGGCAAATATTTTTATTCAGCAAAAAAATTAACGATTGCGTGCTGTGGCACAATGGGATATGGCGTTCATGCATTAGCAAATTATTTTATAAAACAACTTTATCAGGAATCCTAATAAAATTTCGCAGGGTCATAGTGCATTCACATTGGACTCATATCGAACTCGCATGCCCTCCCCCTCTGGCAATTTGATCTATTTTCAGGTTGACGATGACAACACTGACACAATTTTCTCCCTCTTCTCCTTCTCTTCTCCTTGCTTTCAGGTACTCTTCAGGTACTCTTCAGCTACTCTCGGGCACTTTTGTTAAAATGCTATCACCGGCAAATATTTCTGCTTTCAGGACAATTTTTTCTGCTTTCAGGACAACTTTTCAGTCTTGGGCTGAACGATATTTGTGTTGTATCGAAGGTTATTTATCGTTGGACTAAACGATGTTGGTTAAGAGACGAGGGCGATAATAGCAGGGGTGGATGCGCGATGGCGGTCAAACTGGCAGAGGTTATGCCTGGAATTGCACCGCCGCTGAAGGGAGTGACACAACGGCGGCTGAGGAAAGGATTTGAAGATGGCTAAATAAAAAAATTACTCAACACCCGCTACGATGATCACGATCTCACCTTTTACGCCTTTCTCTTTGTAGTAATCGTGTACTTCCTGGAGAGTGCCGTGTTTGTTTTCTTCGAACATTTTGGTGAGCTCGCGGCTAACGCAGCACTGGCGGGTGGGACCGAAATACTGGATAAAGTCGGCCAGGGTTTTAACGAGGCGCATGGGCGATTCGTAGAACACCATGGTGCGCTCGTCGGTGGCGAGTTGGGTAAAAAGGGTTTGCCGGCCTTTTTTAAGGGGAGGAAAGCCTTCGAAAGTAAAGCGGTTCATGGGGATGCCGCTATTAACGAGGGCCGGAACGAAGGCCGTAGCGCCTGGCAGGCACTCTACCGGCACATTGGCGCGAATACACTCACGCACCAGCAAAAAGCCCGGATCAGAAACACCGGGAGTACCGGCATCAGTAAGCAGGGCCATGGTTTTACCGCTTTGCAACTGCATCACCAGGCGCTGCAGCACTTTATGTTCATTGTGCTGGTGATAAGGAGTGATGGGCTTATCGATGGCATAATGGCGCAACAGCACGGCCGAAGTGCGGGTATCTTCCGCCAGTACAAGATTGGCTTCTTCCAACACCTTTACAGCCCGGTAGGTCATATCTGCCAGGTTGCCGATGGGCGAAGGAACGATGTAAAGCTTAGACATGTACGGGCGTTTATAATGCCGATCCCGCGGAAACATGGACTGCCGAAGCCGTCATGTCCGCGGGACCCGGAACTAATTATGTTAGAGGATGGTGATCTCGAAGAATTCCATTACCTGGTTAGCCAGCAGTTTCTGGCAGGCTGTTTCGGCAATCTTGTGTGCGTCTTCCTTAGTAGCCGCATCGATCTGCAGGGTGATGTGTTTGCCAATCCTTACATCCTGTACCTGGATGCCCAGGTTTTTCAGTCCACCCAGTACAGTTTTACCCTGTGGGTCCAGCAGTTCTTTCAGCGGCATCACATTTATATGTGCAGTAAATGTCATCGTTCTTAAAATTTTGACGCAAACCTACGTGATTTTATTAAAAATCGGAAGAAGAGATGCGCTTAATGTACAGATGGTTTAGGTGGTTTTACCAGCGAAAGCAGGATGTAGGCGATAAAAACAAAGGGCACCGCTGCAAAGCCCAGCACAGGAATACTGCCTATAGTAAGCAGTATCAGCAAAAACCGGGGCCAGTTATCCTTCACCGAAAAGTTCTTAAACTTCAGGCTGATCATAGGAATGGAGGAAACCATGAGATAACACAATAACCCGATGATTACATATAGTACCCACACATTTTCCAGCAAATGCGCCATGTTAAAGGGATTATACAGCATAATAAGCGGGAACGACGCCACCAGCAAGCCTACTGCGGGAGTAGGCACGCCAATAAAATGCTCCGACTGCCGCGTATCGAGGTTGAACTTAGCGAGGCGATATGCCGCAAAACACGGCACCAATAAGGCCGGGGCCAGGTTTACGTATGAAACGTCGAACACATCGGGCGTTTGCATGTAAGCACTGCGTAACAGGCGGAACAGCACCATGCCAGGCACAACACCGAAACTTACGACGTCGGCCAGACTGTCCAGCTCCTTGCCCATTGGGCTTTGTACCTTCAGCAGCCGGGCCACCATACCGTCGAAAAAGTCGAACACACCGGCCAGTACCACCAGAGCCGAAGCCCAGTAAACCGGGGCGGGATTGGTGATCATATAATCGGCGCCATTAAAGGTGGCAATGTATTCAGGAGCATGCAGAATAAAGATTACGGCAAGGGCGCCGCAAAAAAGATTGGCCAGGGTAAGGATATTAGGTACTTGTTTCATTAGCGTTTTCAGATATATAAGATGCGCGTTGCCGTAACAACGCGCATCCCGGGGAAATTATTTTTTCATGAGTGCCTCGATCTCGTCGGCCGTGATCGGGATATTCTTCATCAGGTCGATGTTTCCGCTGTTGGTTACCCAAATATTATTTTCGATGCGGATGCCTAATTGTTCTTCTTCGATGTAAATGCCCGGCTCCACTGTAAGCACCGATCCTGCGGGGATAGCGCCGTACATCGACGGACCGAGATCATGTACGTCCACACCCAGGTGGTGAGATATGCCATGGTACAGGTACTTGCGGTAAGCGCGGTTCTCCGGATCTTCGTTCTTTACGTCCGCTTCGGTAATCAGTCCCAGTTTTATGAATTGTTTGCTGGCCTCATCGCCTACCTTCTCGTGATAATCCATCAGGCGCATGCCGGGGCGTAAGTAAGCCTTACAGAAATCGTGCAGGTGCAGGCAGGCGTTGTACACCTCGCGCTGGCGAACGGTAAACTTGCCATTAACTGGTACAGAGCGGGTGAGGTCGGCATTGTAACCGCCATAGGCAGCGCCAAAGTCCATTAATATTACCTCTCCGTCTTTACATTCCTGGTTATTGCTGATGTAGTGGAGCGTGCGGGCACGATCGCCGCTGGCGATAATAGAGCCGTAAGCTTCTCCGGTGGCGCGGTTACGCAGGAACTCGTGCATAATTTCTGCATGAATTTCATGCTCCCATACGCCGGGTTTAATAAACTGCAGCACACGGCGGAAGGCCTTTTCGGTAATATCCATGGCCACCTGCATCACTTTCACTTCTTCTTCCGTTTTAACGGCGCGTAATTGTTTAAATATCACGGCAGCACGCAGGAAATTATGGAGCGGGTAACGTTCGCGCATTTCTTCCGCATAACGGTAGTCGCGTACGGGAACGTAGTTCGATTTGCGGTTGTTTTCGTTGGTATTAAGATAAACACTGCCGGCTTCGTGTACCCAGGGTTGCAGCAGGCCGTCCAGCGTATCGAGCCACACGATGGTAGAGATGCCCGAGATGGCAGTAGCTTCCTGGCGGCGGAGGCGTTTACCGTCCCACTTCTCTTTCAGTTCGTTAGGCCGCACCAGCACGAGTACTTCGCGGTACTTAGGATCCGGATGGTCGGGGTAAAGAATGACCATGGTGTCTTCCTGGTCGATACCCGTTAACCAGTACAGGTCGGAATTTTGTTTAAATGCGTGTAAGGCGTCGCCATTGGTGGGCAGCTCATCGTTGCTGTTGATAATAGCGATCGACTGTGGTACCATCTTTTCCGTAAAGCGCTGTCGGTTCTTAATAAAGATCTGTGGATCAAGTGGTAAAGACTTCATATGATGATATAATTCGTTGTTTACTGCTTTGGCGAGGATTAAGGTGCCAAACCTACAGGAAAATGGTCAACTATCAAAATAGGCGATAAGTGTCTGCTAAACGCCTTATAAATTATTAGCAAAAGATTGATTTATATATTTCAGCAATCGATATTAATTAGCGACTATCTAATATTAATACCAGATAAACCAATATTGGCTAATTTTACAAGGTGCAACACCTAAAAAATTAGATACTTTCAAAAAAAGCCTAGTTTTGCTTCTACACCAAAACAATCTTTCTTTATGCAAATCAGTAGTGTGAGAGATACACTTACGGAACTTAAAGAATTGGGCATAGGAGATATTGCGAACGTTTATTATCAGCTTTCACCTGAAGAACTGATTTCGCAGACCCTGGCCCGCAGGCAGGGTAGCCTGACCGACAGCGGCGCATTAGCCGTTAACACCGGAGAATTCACCGGTCGTTCGCCCAAGGACAAGTTCATCGTAAAGGACGGCAAAACTGCCGACAGTGTTAACTGGAACGACTTTAACCAGCCATTTTCAACAGAAAATTTCGACAACCTTTTTGGTAAGATCAGTGCTTACCTGAAAGACAAACAGGTATGGGTACGTGATTGTTACGCCTGTGCCGACCCCGCTTACCGGGTAAACATCCGTGTGATTACGGAAACGCCCTGGGCTAACTTATTTGCCTACAACATGTTCCTGCGTCCTTCTGATGAGGAGGTAGAGCACATGGACCCCGAATGGACAGTGATCCAGGTACCCGGTTTCCTGGCCAATCCGGCCACCGATGGTACCCGCCAGCACAACTTCTCCATCGTAAGTTTTACGAAGAAGATGATCATTATTGGCGGATCGGCTTACACCGGCGAGATCAAGAAAGGCATTTTTACGATCCTGAATTACGTGTTACCGCACGAGCATGGCGTACTGCCGATGCACTGTTCGGCCAACCAGGGTAAAAAAGGCGATACGGCTATCTTCTTCGGCCTCAGCGGCACGGGCAAGACGACCCTCAGCGCCGATCCCGAAAGAAAACTGATTGGCGACGACGAGCATGGATGGAACAGCCACAACGTGTTTAACTTCGAAGGAGGTTGTTACGCCAAAACCATCGACCTGAGCGCCGAGAAAGAACCACAGATCTTCCAGGCCATACAGGACGGGGCTTTGCTGGAAAACATCGGCTACTACCCCAACAGCAATAAAGTTAATTATGAGGATGGCAGTATCACGGAAAATACCCGTGTATCCTATCCCCTACATTATATTGATAATGCACTGGAGCCTTCTATCGGCAGCACTCCTAAAAACATCTTTTTCCTAACCTGCGATGCGTACGGTGTGTTGCCACCTGTTTCCAAATTAACACCGGGACAGGCCATGTACCAGTTTATGTCTGGTTACACGGCTAAAGTAGCCGGCACGGAAGCTGGTATCACAGAACCTAAATCCACGTTCAGCGCATGTTTCGGGGCTCCATTCATGCCGTTGCATCCGGCTCAGTACGCGAAAATGCTGGGCGAAAAGATGCGCGAGCATGAGGTGAACGTATGGATGATTAACACCGGCTGGACGGGCGGTGCTTATGGTACGGGGCAACGTATTAAACTGGCCTTCACCCGCGCTATGATCACCGCCGCCCTTACCGGTGAGCTGGAAAAAGTAGCTTACCGCGAGCATGAAGTGTTTGGCGTAGCCATTCCCGAGTCGTGCCCGGGCGTACCCGACGAAATCCTTGATCCACGCAATACCTGGAAGGACACAACCGCTTACGACAACAAAGCAGCCGACCTGGCCGCCCAGTTCGTACGCAACTTCGAAAAGTATGCGGACAAAACAGACAAGGAGATCCTGGACGCAGCGCCTAAACCGCTGCAATAAATTAGTCTGTTCATTAGCAACCATATGTATTCCGGCGGGGCCTTAGCGACCCCGCCTTTTTTTACGATCAATTTTTCGTAATTTTGCGCATGCAAATTTTAGACGGTAAATTAGTATCCCAGGCTACAAAAGACCTGTTAGCACAAAAAGTAACGGAGTTAAAAGCTTTAGGAAAAAAAACGCCTCACCTGGCCGCCATACTGGTGGGCAACAGCGGCGCCAGCGAAACTTACGTAGCGTCCAAAGTAAAGAGCTGTGCCGAAATTGGTTACAACTCTACCCTGCTGCGTTTCGACGAGCAGATATCTGAAAAACACCTCCTGGACAATATTCAACTGCTGAACGAAAATCCCGACATCGACGGTATTCTTGTACAGCTGCCTTTACCTAAACACATTAACGAAGAGCTGGTAATCAACACTATTGACCCGACGAAGGATGTAGACGGCTTCCATCCCATGAACGTGGGTAAAATGGTAAGCGGCCTGCCTACTTATGTGCCTGCTACCCCATACGGCATTATGTTAATGCTGGAACATTATAATATCGACACCAAAGGCAAACATGCCGTAGTGATAGGCCGCAGCCATATCGTGGGTACGCCCATGAGCATACTGCTGAGCCGCAATACCAAACCAGGTAACTGCACGGTTACCCTCTGCCACTCTCAAACCAAAAACCTGAAAGAGCTTTGCCTCCAGGCCGACATCATCGTAGCTGCCATTGGCCGCCCCGATTATGTTACCGCCGATATGGTTAAAGAAGGTGCGATCATTATCGACGTAGGTATTAACCGTGTAGCCGACGCCAGCAAAAAAAGCGGCTTCCGCCTCGTGGGAGATGTAAAGTTTGATGAAGTAGCACCCAAATGCAGCTTTATTACCCCGGTACCGGGTGGCGTTGGCCCTATGACCATCGCGGCTTTGCTGAAAAACACCTACCACGCTTCTATTGGAGAAAAAGAACACCTGAACTAAATACCGAAGGGGAAAAATTTGACAAAGGCCGGTATATACCAGACCTTTGCAATAATATCATGCTCATTACAGCAACACATACCGCTACCAAACTGCCTGTCATGGAATACTTCTACACCCTCCAGGGTGAAGGGTTTTACCAGGGCCAGGCCGCTTACTTCATCCGTCTTGGCGGTTGCGATGTAGGCTGCCATTGGTGCGATGTGAAAGAAAGCTGGGATGCCGGCAAACATCCACAGCTGAACATCAACGACATCGTAAACGAAGCGGCACAGTTTCCAGGTAGAATTGCCGTAATTACGGGCGGCGAACCGCTGATGCACAATCTCGGCGACCTTACCGAAGCCCTGCACAAAGCTGGCTTCCGCACTCATATCGAAACATCGGGTTCCTCCCCTTTAAGTGGAGAACTGGACTGGATCACCTTATCGCCTAAGAAATTTAAAGCGCCATTACCCGAAGCCTGCGAAAAGGCCAATGAACTGAAGGTGGTCGTGTTTAACAAATCAGACTTTGCCTGGGCAGAGAAACATGCTGCTATGGTTGGCCCCGATTGTAAACTTTACCTGGCCCCGGAATGGAGCAAAAAAGAGGAAGTAACCCCGCTGATCATCGATTATATCAAAGACCACCCGAGATGGCAATTGTCTTTGCAGATACATAAATATATTAATGTACCATAGGAAAAGCGGGGTAGACACCCCGCTTTTTTGTTATTTAGTTTATGAGAAAGTATGGGTAAACACCCCACTTTTTATTTCGTGAGTTATTGTTAATTACTGTAAAGGTTTTTTACAGTCAACGCAAAATTTATCTTGTAGGCCTAAGCCCGATAGATGTTTCAGTGATATACTACTAAAGACGACGCAGATCGAAAAAAGTAACAACATCTATCAATAAAAAACACAATACCATATCCCCATTTTCCGTTATTTTACAACATGATAAGAGTACGTATCCTATTAACCGGTATCTGCCTGGCATTGTTTGGCCTTTACGCAAAGGCGCAAACAGTAGGCTATGAAAATGCCGGCAAAAAAGCCCAGCAACACTTCGACAACGCCATCACGGCAGTGGGCAGTTTCCAATACAAAGAAGCGATATCACAACTGGAGAGCGCCATTAAGGCACAACCTAGGTTCATCGATGCGTACGGACAATTGGGCCTTACATACGTAGAACTCAAACAATACCAACTGGCAGTCACCACTTTCGACAAACTGAAACAACTCGACTCCAATGCTATACGGCCAGCCAGAATGCCTTATTCCAGGGCACTGGCAGGACTGGGCAGGTATGAAGAGGCATTGGCAGTAGTTAACCAGTATCTTGCTATTTCTAAATCGGCAAGTCCGAACGCGGTGAAACTGAAAGCGAACTACGAGTTTGCCATTGCCGCCAAAAGCAATGCAGCACCGTTCGAACCTAAAAACCTGGGCGACAGCATCAACTCAAAAGACCCTGAATATTTTCCTTCATTAACCATCGACGACCAGACGCTGGTATATACACGCCGCGTGAACGGCCGCAACGAAGACTTCTTCATAGCACTGCGCGACAGCGCACACTGGCGTAAATCCAGGGATATGGGCGAACCGGTGAACACCGCCTTCAATGAGGGCGCGCAGAATATTTCGCAAGATGGAGAAATGCTCGTATTTACCGGCTGCGATTTCCCCAACGGTCGTGGCAGTTGTGATATTTATTACTCCATAAAAACAGCCGAAGGCTGGCAGGCGCCCGTGAATATGGGCGGTGCCATCAATACCCGCGAATGGGAATCGCAGCCCTGTTTATCGCCCGACAAACAAACATTGTACTTCGTGAGGGCCACCAGCGATGCGGCGGCAGATATTTTCATAAGCAAACGCCTGGCGAACGGCCAGTGGGAACAGGCACAACGCCTTGGCCCTAACATTAACACACGTTTGGCCGAGAGTACACCATTCATCCACGCGGATAACCAAACGCTCTACTTTTCTTCCGCAGGCCACCCTGGCTTTGGCGCACAGGACTTGTTCTTTTCGCGCCGCCAGCCCGATGGCAACTGGGGACCAGCAGTAAACCTTGGCTACCCGGTTAACACCATTGACGAAGATGCCAGCATGGTGGTATCGTCGGATGGCCGCACCGCCTACTTTGCTTCAGACAGAGCCGATACACGCGGCGCGCTGGATATTTACAGCTTCGAACTACCTGAAACAGCAAGAGCACAGAAAACGCTGTATGTACGAGGTTATGTATACGACGCTAAAACAGAGCAACGCCTGCCCGCAACCCTGGAGCTGATTGATCTGCAAACCGGTTTTAACATTGCCACCGTAAGGAGTACAGCAGACGGCAGTTACCTTGTTCCGCTCCCTTTGGGCAAAGATTACGCGTTTAACGTTAACCGAAAAGGCTATTTATTTTATTCTGATAACTTCTCTTTGTTAGCCTCGCAGGATGGTAAACCTTATGAAAAGAACATTCCGCTGCAACCGCTGGAAGCTAATGCTGTAGTGATATTGAAGAACATCTTTTTTGAAACAGGCAAGTACGCATTAAAAGAAGATTCGTATACCGAGCTGGATAAAACAGTAAAACTCTTGGGAGAAAACAGTTCGATGAAAGTAGAGATCAGCGGTCACACCGATGATGTGGGTGCCGATAAAGACAACCAGGTGTTATCTGAGAACCGTGCAAAAGAAGTGGTAAAATACCTCGTGAGTAAAGGCATACCGGCAGACAGGGTGGTGGCTAAAGGCTACGGCGAAACACAGCCAGTGGCGCCAAACGACACCGAGGACGGAAGAGCCCAGAACAGGCGGACCGTGTTAAAAGTGATAAGTTTGTAATGATTGTTTTGATAAAAAGGAAGCGGCGATGGATGAGACCCGTCGCCGCTTCCTTTTAGTATATGTGGCTTCTTATTCAAGGCGGTGTATACACAGTTTAATTTCGGGTGCATCGATGCTGTTATGTTAAAATCTGGCGACATCACGAGCGGTGTATACACCTACATCACCAGTTTCTTCGGCACCTTCTCCGCCGGGTAATCCTTTAGCGACGCCCTGTACAGCGAATCCTTCTGCTGCTGCGTTAAGCCGTTATTATATTGGCGTAACGCCGACTCCCAATCGCCATACATAGCGTTAGGCAGTACAATAAATCTTGATCCGAATGTTTGCTGCAGGCTGTCCACAGCACGCTGGCGGTCGTTGCTCGTGCGTTTATCAAATACATCTGCAAAGTCGCCGAGATTATCGCCTAACAGCATGACGATGTTATGTGTTCTGGCAATGCTTTCGCGGCGCGGACCTTTGGCCGACTTGTCGGTTTGCAGGATCAGGTGTTGATCATCAGCATAAGGAAATACCCAGCGTTCCAGGTTTTTCCGCGTAGCTATACGCTCCTGTTCCATGCGGTTCGTAACATAAAATACTTCTACCCCTTTGGAGGCGGCGTATTTCAGGAATGACACCGCACCGGGAATAGAATCTGCATCGGCCCTGCTGGTCCAGGCGAACCAGGTATCTTTTGTATAACCGTTATGAAAACCCGACTGCATGGCCGAATAGGCACTGTTATCCAGCACCGTTTCATCGATATCCGTAACGATGGCGCGCGGCAGGCTGGAAGGTTGCTGCAGTACTGCGTCCAGCTCAAGTTTGGCGAGGCGGTAAGCCTGGAAACACAGCGCCCGGTATTCGCCGGAGCGTTGTTGCCACAAAGCAGCCCATGCAGCGCCATTGTGGCCGAACGAAGCGGCTGATAGCGCCGATGTTTGTGAGGGCTGTGCGGTACGGCAGGAGGCAGATATTATCACTAAAAATATAGCGGCGTATTTTTTCATCATCATACATTTAAAGTAAATAAATTTCGGAAGAATGGCGTAAATTGAACAGAATTGTATTGTTAACCAACCATTTATGACCGAAGAAACACGCTACCAGCTTGCGCTTACGCAAATTCCGCAGATAGGTGATATTGTTGCCAAAGAACTGCTCCAGCATTTTGGAGAAGCCTCTGCTATCTTTAAAGCACGCATCGCTGAACTGGAAAAAATACCCGGCATTGGCACCGTACGCGCCCGCGCCATCAAACAGTTCAATGATTTTGCCAGAACGGATGAGGAAATAACTTTTATGAGCCGGTACCAGATACAACCCATCTTTTATACCAGCCCTGCTTATCCCCAACGCCTGCAACATTGTACAGACGCGCCTGTTATGCTTTACTTCAAAGGCCACGCAGATCTTAACGCCAGTCGTATTGTAAACATTGTAGGCACACGCAGGCCAACAGAGTACGGAAAAACGATTTGCAGGGATATGGTAACAGAACTGGGGCTTCACGACATAACGATTATCAGCGGCCTCGCGTACGGCATCGATGTAGAAGCCCATAAAACCGCCATCGCCTGTAATGCGCCGACTATAGGCATACTTGCGCACGGGCTCGACCGCATTTATCCCGCCACCCATCATAACATCGCCAAACAAATGCTGGCGAACGGGGGTTTGCTCACCGATTTTATGAGCGACACCCAACCCGATAAACAAAACTTTCCCAGCAGGAACCGTATCGTGGCCGGCATGTCTGATGTAACCATCGTGATAGAAAGCGGCGAGAAAGGCGGTTCTCTTATCACAGCAGATATTGCCATTAGCTATAATCGCGATGTAATGGCCATACCAGGCCGCATTAACGACGACAGGTCGGCAGGATGCCTGCAGCTCGTAAAAGCCAATAAAGCCGCGCTAATTACCGGCGCAGGCGATGTGATGGAAATGATGGGATGGCAAGCGCACCAGAAGAAAGAAAGTGTGCGCCAAAAAGAGTTATTTATTTCGTTAAACAGGGAAGAACAGCAACTGGTATCACTCTTTCAACATAAAAAACAACTACATATAGATGAAATTTATCGCGAATGCCAGCTTCCCGGAAGCCAGGTGGCCGCTACCCTGTTAAACCTCGAAATACAGGCTGTGGTAAAGGCTTTGCCAGGAAATTGTTATATGCTTACCTGAATAGTGCAAAATGTTGCGTTTCGTTAATTGGGTAAATACTCGTACATTTGCGTGCAATTATTTTTCATTCGACTCAATAATTGCAACATGCCTGCGGGAAAATCAAAACCGAAATTTGTAGCTGACGGTCTCACCTTTGACGATGTACTCCTTGTGCCAGCTTACTCTGAAGTGTTACCAAGGGAGGTAAACATCTCTACTCAACTTACCAGGAATATACGCTTAAACATCCCGATGGTGTCTGCCGCCATGGATACTGTAACTGAAGCCCAACTGGCCATTGCACTGGCGCGTGAAGGCGGCATCGGCATCCTGCACAAAAACATGTCGATCGAGAAACAGGCCGAACAGGTAAGAAAGGTGAAACGTAGCGAAAGCGGTATGATCCTCGACCCGGTGGTACTTACTCCCGACCAGACAATCGGTCAGGCGCTCCGCCTGATGAAAGAAAACAAGATCGGTGGTATTCCCATTGTTGATAAAGACAACAAACTGGCAGGCATCCTCACTAACCGTGACCTCCGTTTCGAAAAGAACACCAAACGCCTGATCAAAGACGTGATGACGAAAGATAAGCTCATCACTGCTCCTGAAGGTACCGATCTGAAGAAAGCGGAAAAAATCCTCGAACAGTATAAGATCGAGAAACTGCCCGTGGTTAATAAAAGCGGCAAACTCGTTGGTCTTATTACCTATAAAGACATCCTCCAGCTTACCTCCTTCCCTAACGCGGTAAAAGACGAATACGGCCGTTTACTCGTAGGCGCCGCACTCGGCATTACCACCGACGTACTGGACCGCGCAAAAGCCTTGATGACAGTAGGCGTAGACGTAGTATCGCTGGATAGCGCACATGGTCACTCCATACACGTACTGGAAGCAGTGAAAAAGCTGAAAAAAGCCTTCCCTAAATTACAGGTGATAGGCGGTAACGTAGCCACAGCAGCAGGCGCACTGGCCCTTCAGCAGGCAGGTGCAGATGCAGTGAAAGTAGGTGTGGGCCCCGGTTCTATCTGTACCACCCGTGTGGTAACCGGTGCTGGTTTCCCTCAACTGTCTGCCGTTATGGAAGCAGCTAACGCACTTAAGAAAACAGGCGTTCCTGTAATTGCCGACGGTGGCATACGTTACACAGGCGATATGGTAAAAGCAATGGTAGCAGGAGCTTCCACCATCATGGCCGGCTCCATCTTCGCGGGTGTGGAAGAAAGCCCTGGAGAAACGATCATCTACGAAGGCCGTAAGTTTAAATCTTACCGCGGCATGGGTTCTATCGAAGCCATGAGCGAAGGTAGTAAAGACCGCTACTTCCAGGACGTAGAAGCTGATATCAAGAAACTGGTACCGGAAGGCATTGTAGGCCGCGTTCCATACAAAGGTTTCCTGAGTGAAGTGGTACAACAATTCGTGGGTGGCTTAAGGGCAGGTATGGGTTATACCGGTTCTAAAGACATCAAAACATTGCAGGATGCACAGTTCGTGAAAATCACTTCCGCTACGGTAAAAGAAAACCACCCGCACGATGTGGTAATCACCAAAGAAGCTCCGAACTACAGCAGGTAATAATCAGAAATGTTAAAATAGAGAAAAGGAAGGCGCTGCCTTCCTTTTTTTATACCCGGTTAACATCAATAACCTATTTTTGAACACTACAGCCTCTAAATGGCGTTTACGTATATGCGCAAACTCATTCCTCCCGCCCTTTCTATTTTAAGCGCCCTGTTTTTATGGGCAGCATGGCCTACGTCGCCACTTACCTTCCTGATATTCATTGCTTTCATTCCTTTACTGATGTTGGCAGACAGGGTTAAAAATCCGCTGGCCTTTTTTGGCTGCGCTTACCTGGCCCTGGTATTATGGAATGTATTAACTACCTGGTGGGTGGGCAATACCCCCATACCTGTGAGCGGAGCATTGGCGAACATTGCTAATGCCCTGTTAATGAGCATTCCCTGGTTAGGATACAGGTCGGTACGCGAAAAGCTGGGAAGAAGAATGGGCTATTTCGCACTGGTCGTTTTCTGGATTACGTTTGAACACATTCACTTACGGTGGGAACTCAGCTGGCCCTGGCTTACGCTTGGAAACGTGTTTGCGTTGTATCCGGACTGGGTACAATGGTACGATGTTACCGGCGCCATGGGCGGCACGTTATGGGTATTAGTAGCCAATATCAGCCTTTATGAATTAGGCCGTAAACGCCAGGAAATGAAAACGTTGCCAGGAGGTTTTATCCTCTGGAAAGAAGGTTGGAAACCACTGGCAGTATTAGCAATCCCCCTGCTTATTTCAGGCTTAAAAATACTCTCCTTTTCATCAGATAACGCAAAGGATAAAACAGAAGTCGATGTTGTGATCGTACAGCCCAACATCGATCCTTATAATGAGAAATTTGAATCGACCGGAGAAGAGGCGGTTAATAAGTTCCTGCAACTGAGTGCGCAAAAGACCAATACAAATACACGTTATATCATATGGCCTGAAACTGCGTTATTTACACGTGGCGCCTGGGAACACGAACTAAACGACCGGCCCGAAATTCAGACGGTCCGTTCATTTCTTTTACAATATCCGAATGCAAGTGTTATTACCGGAGCGGTTACACTTAAACGCTATAATAATCCCCGGGAAGCTTCTCAAACCGCACGTAAAAGCCAAAGCGGAGAATTATGGGATGCGTTTAATTCTGCCTTGCTGATCGACACCTCTTTTAATGTGCAGGTATATCATAAGTTCAAGATGGTACCGGGCGTAGAGATCATTCCTTATTCACGCTACTTCAAGTTTATGGAAAACTGGGCGATGGATATGGGCGGCATTAGCGGTAGTTATGGAAGAACACCCGGAGTAGAAGTATTTAACGATCAGGCGATTAAAAATAAACTGGTGCCAATCATCTGTTATGAATCTATTTATGGAGAATTTGTAGCCAGGAAGGTACAACTTGGGGCCAACCTCATCGTTATTACTACCAATGACGGCTGGTGGGGCGAAACACAAGGATATAAACAACATTTGGAATATGGCCGCCTGCGCGCCATAGAAACGCGTCGATGGATAGCCCGCTGCGCTAATACCGGCGTAAGTTGCTTTATTGATACTTATGGCAACATTATTGCGCCCACCGAGTACTGGAAAGAGGCAGTTATCGATGGAAAAGTAACACTCGGCCATGAAATGACGTTTTACGTAAAATATGGCGACTACATTTCTAAAGCTGCCATTATCTTTAGTATATTGTTATTAGTATACACCTCTATCATATTACGTTTTATTCGTAGGCAAAATGTGGAAAGAATTAAGCAACGGAAATCATAAAGGAGCATACCGCGACGAGGGTAAAGGGAAAGTAGTTGTGCTGATACACGGTTTTGGAGAAGACGGAACTGTTTGGGAAAACCAGCAGGCATATCTTTCCACCTACTTCAGGGTAATTGTGCCTGACCTTCCCGGCTCGGGCAAGTCGCCACTGGCAGATGTTAGTATGGAAAACATGGCAGCGTTTATACATGCCATACTTATACAGGAACAAATCGTGCAGGTAACTATGATCGGCCACTCTATGGGAGGTTATGTAGCACTCGCCTTTGCCGACAAACACCCGGAAATGCTGCAGGGTTTCGGGTTATTCCATTCCACTGCACGGCCAGATACAGAGGAGAAAAAAGAAGGCCGCCGCAAATCCATTCGTATGATAGAACAGTATGGTGCAGAAGCTTTTCTAACGCAAACACTGCCCAACATGTTCAGCAACTCTTACCGTCAGGCACAGCCAGACAGGGTGGACGAATACATACGCCGTGGCCTGGAACTTGATTCTAAGTCGCTGATCGCCTACTACGAAGCAATGATACAGCGGCCAGACAGGACGGCCGTTTTAGAAGATACCAAAGTACCCGTGCTGTTCTTTATTGGAAAAGATGATACGGCTGTGCCGCCGGAAAGCGTGTTACCTCTCGTAACCATTCCCCGGGTGAGCAGCGTACACATATTTGAAAAAGTAGCACATATGGGTTTATGGGAGGTTTACGAAGATAGCAACATACTATTACATCAGTTTGTAACGTTTTGCCAACAGTCGTAGCCTGTTTTAGAGGCAGTAACCATTTAAATAGAACATCTGTAGGTTGAGATCAGTAATTCTTACATTTCTGCTCGGCATGATATGCATTGCCGCCAAAGCCGATCATATAATCGGCGGGGAGATGTATTATGATTTTGTGAGGAAAGTAGGCACCAGTAACCAGTATCGCATCACACTCAAACTCTTCGTCCGCTGCGACGCTACCGACCAGCAGTTCGATTCGGAGGTTGATATTTCTATATTCGACAACGGGTCCAAACAACTGATCGCTAACCCCAAAGCGATAGGCAGGACGGCAGTTGAAAATTACAATACACAGGATGTAGATCCCTGTATCGTAAACCCTCCCAATATTTGTTATGCCATTGGCTATTACAGCACATTGGTTACACTCCCTGAAAATACTTCGGGTTATACCGCTGCTTATCAACGTTGTTGCAGGCGTGTGAACCTGACCAATATTAATTCTGCCGGTAATGATGTAGGTGCTACCTATACCGTGTTTATTCCGGGCAGCATGAATAATTTTGATGAGAACAACAGCGCGAGGTTCAATAAAGAAAAAGTAGTGATCGTATGTGCCAACATGCCATTCATTTACGATTACGCAGCCTCCGACGACGACGGCGATTCGCTGGTATATTCATTCAGTACTGCTTATCGCGGCGCCACACAGCGTAATCCCAAGCCGGCCACTACCAGCGCTCCTACTTATTACTCTGTGGATTATTTCAGCCCTTTCAGTGCTGCGGAACCACTGGGACCTAACGTTACCATCAACCCAAAAACCGGCGTTATATCCGGAACGGCGCCCAAGGTGGGTTTATACATCGTTACCGTAACCGCACAGGAATACCGGAATGGAGAATATGTTGGCGAGCATAGTAAAGAGTTCCAGTTTAGTATTACCGGTTGCGTAAAACAAGTGGTAGCCGCTATGCCAGACAAATACGCCGATTGTAGTGGGCTCACTATCAACTTTATAAATAACAGTACACCCGGCAAGCCCTATTACTGGGACTTTGGAGATGGTAATACGATGACAACCATGAGCCAGGACCCGCTGCCACATACCTACGCAAAAGCTGGTATATACACCGCAAAACTGGTAGTAGACAGAGGCAGTAACTGTAACGATAGCGCCATCACCAAGGTATATGTGTTCCCGACACTGGCTCCGTCCTTTAGTCTTAATGGCTTGTGTACCAGCAAGAAATCAGAATTTGACAATACAACAACGAACGATATTGGCAACATCATTTCTTATAAATGGGACTTCGGCGTACCTAATATTACTACCGATGTATCGTCACTGGAGAGGCCGGAATATCACTACACCGCGCCCGGCACTTACACGACCACCCTTACTGTTACAACGGATAGCGGCTGTGTACATACCGTTTCCGAAACGTATACCATTTACGACAAGCCGCCATTGAATGGAACAGCGGATACATTACTTTGTTATAAAGACACACTCCAGTTGTTCGCCAGCAGTACCATCCCTGGCACCTACTCCTGGTTACCATACGATTACAATATCATCGATGCCCAAACGGAAACACCAAAAGTATTTCCAAGAAGAGATACGTCGTACAGCGTAACCTTTACCGATAATACAGGATGCGTAAACACCATGAAAGTGGCCATAGATGTGCGTGATACATTGTTAATCACCGCGTTGCCCGATAGTGTTGTATGTACAGGCGATCCGATTAAACTGCGAAGCATTACCGATGGCAACTACGCCCTTAACTGGACAGACCTGACCAGCAACACCAGCGCCGGACCGGGGGCAACCGTTACGGTAACGCCTATGCAAACCAGCCAATACCAACTGTTAGCTACACTTGGAAGCTGCTTCACCAACGACACCATACAACTGCGCACCGTAGATCCGCCACGCGCTTTTGCCGGCGATGATACCACCATTTGTTATGGAGATAGAATCACTCTGTTGGCCACCGGCGGTTCCAAATACCAATGGTCACCTACCAGGTGGATGAACAGTCCTGCCAGGGCTCAAACGCTTGCAGCGCCACTTGAAACCATTAATTACATCGTAATGGTAACCGATACGCTTGGCTGCCCCAAACCGGTGTACGATACTGTTACGATAGGCGTAGTACCGCCCGTACCTGCATTTGCCGGTAACGATACACTTATCACTTACGGACAGCCATTCCAGTTACACGCCAGTGGAGGCTTAAACTATCAATGGTATCCATCCGAAGGTCTCGACAACTCCGCTATTTATAACCCTACCACCACCGTAAACCGCGACATCACCTACCGCGTAGAAGTATTTACAGCAGAAGGCTGTATGGGCACCGACGATATTTTTGTACGCTTTATAGAAGGCCCCCAGATTTATGTACCTACCGGCTTTACACCTAACGGCGACGGGGTGAACGATATTTTCCGTCCATTACCTGTTGGTATGACTCTTGAATCGTTCCGGATTTTTAACAGATGGGGGCAACAGATCTTCCAAACCAATGCTTATTTAAAGGGATGGGATGGCCGGAGAGGCGGTTCAATGGCCGAAGTAGGCACTTACATCTGGGTGGTAACCGGTAAGGATCAAAGCGGTAAATATGTGGAAAGAAAAGGTACTGTAACCCTGCTCCGCTAAACAAAAGTTTATTTCCGCACGTTATCTATTTTACGTAAATTCAGATAGCACGTTATTCACCGTTTTCATACCCCCTCAACATGAGCAAATTCCTGTATTTGGTCTTTTGCTGTATGATGATTCACACAATCACCGCAGCTTACCATATAATTGGGGGGGAGATCTATTACCAAACGGTAGGCATATCCGACAGGGTGGCCGGTTACAAATATAAAATCACCTTAAAACTTTATCGCGACGGCGACTTTGTATGCGGCACCCGGCAAGGGTGCCTGGACATTTTTGAGAACCCCATACCCATCAACATCTTTAATGCAGCCGGCCAGCGGATAGGACCTCAGATACTCTTTTACATACAGGAAACACGCCCACTCCGCGATACCTTGAAAAACCCCTGCCTCGCCCCACAATCCATATACCTTGAAGTAGCATTTTACAGCGACACCGTTCACCTGCCCGCCATACCAGGAGGCTATTATATCGCCTACCAACGCTGCTGCCGTGGCGAAAGTATTACCAACATTCACGACTCGGAAAGAGAAGGATCTACCTTTTATACCGTAATACCCGGAACAGAAGGCCGCCCCGACAACAACTGCGCGTTTTTCGACAAAGACGAAGCCGTGGTAATCTGCGCAGGCCTCCCTTTCACTTACAACTACTCCGCCTACGATGCGGATAATGATAGTCTTACCTACAGCCTTTGCAGCGCCCTTGCCGGCGGTGCCACACGTAACAATGAATCTATTTCGTCGCCACCATATAGTACCACCGTTAGTTACATCTCTCCCTACTCAGGGCTTGACCCAATGGGAGGCGCGCCCAAACTAAGTATATCGGCAACGGGAATTATAACGGGCACGCCCGACAGAGCGGGCAAGTTTGTAGTTACCGTATGTGTAAGCGAATACAATCGCCGCACAGGCGCCTTTATAGGTACACATAGTAAGGACATACTTATCACCGTATATAATTGCAATACCACTATCCGCGCAGTAGTGCCGGGTATTGTAAATAACTGTGTAGACGAACCCCAACTGGCCGTGGCTATTCCCAATACCAGCACCGCCGGCTTTACATCTACCTTCCACTGGTACTTTGGGGATGGCACAGATACGATCACCAACAACCAGGACATCTTTTTCCACCAATACCCGGACACTGGCAAATACAAAATTAAACTGGTGGTGAATCGTGGTTTGCCCTGCACCGACAGCACAACAGGGCTGGTGAATAACTACCCGGGATTCAGGGCCGGCTTTACCGCCAATGGACTTTGCCGTGAAGACCCGGTATTTTTTGAAGATACCTCCAGTTACCTTTACGGCAACATACTTAGCCGAAAGTGGGACTTTGGCGTAGATAAGATATTGAACGATACCTCTGTTGCACAGCGAACGAATTACAAATATGGCAAAGCCGCTATCTACACGGTTACGTTAAAGCTTACTACGAACCGGGGCTGTGATAAAACCATTACAAACAACCTGCAACTGTACGAGGTGAACCCGTTTGCCGGTAACGACACTATACTGGCGCGGGGTCAGCCGCTTACCCTAAAAGGAAGTGGTGGCGACTTATACACCTGGTGGCCTGGCGCAGGCCTTAGCAGCACTGGCGCGCCTGATCCGGTGGTGCTTGGCAACGATGATATCAGCTACGTATTAAGGGTCGATAACCTGCAGGGATGTTATGGTTACGATACCATCAACATAAAATATTACACCGGCCCCGACATGTACATTCCTAATGCATTTACACCCAATGGCGATGGTCAGAACGATCGTTTCCGGTTTATACCCGTGGGCATACAGCAGTACAACTTTTTCAGGATATTTAACCGCTGGGGCGAACTGGTTTACAGTTCCACCGACTTCCGCAGCGGCTGGGATGGTAACGTAAACGGCCGCCCCTCTAAGCAGGATACCTATATGTGGATAGCCGAAGGCATTGATCTTAACGGCCGTAAGATTTTACGAAAAGGTACGGTAACTTTGCTTCGCTAATCAAACAACAAGCAGTAACATGAAAGGAACGATATTCATTACCGGCGCCACTTCCGGTTTTGGCGAAGCCTGTGCAGAAAGGTTCGCGCGCGAAGGATACCACCTCATCATCACCGGTCGCCGCCAGGACAGGCTGGATGCATTGAAGGAGCGTTTGGAAAAGGAATCGGGCATACAGGTGTTGCCGCTCTGTTTTGACGTAAGAGACCGCGCAGCCACCGAAGCAGCCGTTAACTCGCTTACCGGCCAGTGGAAGGAAATAGACATACTGCTGAACAATGCCGGCCTGGCCCTTGCCCTCACCCCCATTGACGAAGGCGATGCCGACGATTGGGATACCATGCTGGACACCAACGTAAAAGGCCTTTTATACGTATCTAAAGCCATTATTCCGCTTCTAAAGGCCCGCGGCAAGGGTCATATCATCAACATCGGTTCTACCGCCGCAAAACACGTTTACGCCAAAGGTAATGTGTACTGTGCCAGTAAGGCTGCCGTCGATGCCCTGTCCCAGGGTATGCGCATCGACCTGCTGCCGTATGGCATTAAGGTAACAGCTATTCACCCCGGTGCGGCCGAAACGGAGTTTTCGCTCGTACGCTTTAAGGGTAATCAGGGTAAGGCAGATGATGTATACAGGGGTTTTACACCCCTCAGCGGCGAAGATGTGGCAGATATCGTGTTCTATTGCAGCACTTTACCTAAACATGTATGTATAAACGACCTGGTAGTAACCCCCACGGCACAGGCCAATGCGTACTACATCCACAAAGACGCATAGAAAATAACACACAAATGTTATTTGCGTAACATATTTTTAATTTATATTTGAAGTCCGGTAACACATGTAGCAGTAGTTATCGGACTTCTATTTGATATTTCCGGCTTATATTGGATCCTATGAGAAAAACAGCCGGTAACGATGAGCAAAGTTCTTAATTAGTCTGGAGTTGCGACGTAGCATCAAATGTAAAAAGCGATTAACGTGCCTATTAATCCTATAACCATATCCCTATGTTGACATTTATTACTATTTACATGATCCGGCTCTATTATCCAAAATGGATGGAGCAATTCCGCTTCTACGCCGATAAATCCCGCAAAGGAAATTACGGACGCTGGGCGATGAGCCAACGCTGGCAAGGTGAAAAATCATTCACCTTCAGTTACAGCTGATAAAATTATTAAAGGGCAGGCTTCACAGTCTGCCCTTTTTTATTTCGCCTTCTCCACCGCTTTGCCCGGGCGGCAAATTATGTAAATTTGACAGGGTTACGGGTGGATGGGGAATTGCTGCCAGTAAACCTGCTCCGCTTCTCCCACCCTCTTTTTGTAAGCCACCAGCACCTTGTTATCAGCCAGCGGTTTTAATACCGGAAAACTGGCGAAAGCACTATCTGGTGTCAGGTAAATCATCTCTTTTTTACTCCCGTTCGCTGCTTTCACTTGCAGGCCTATACGATTGTTATATTTATCGCCCGCTTTCACGGCTTCGTCCCACACCAAAGCCAGCTCACTATTGCCCATTACTGCCATTTGCGGATGTTTGGCCGTAGGCAGTGCGCTGATACTCTCTTTCTTTGAACAGGTAATGCCATTGTCCTGCGACTGGCAATAGAACACCCCTTCTCCCCCGCCCATCGTAAACCAGGCGAAGTGCAGGCCGTATTCGTTCTTTACCATGGTGGGGCCAGTATGCGGGCAACCTTTAATGACCCAGTTATCTGCGCTGATGCGCGCTGGCTGGGAGAAACTGGCGCCGCCATCAGTAGACTGCACGTGTACCATATCGCGTACGGTATCGTTCAGGATGGCGCGGTAGGCTATGTGAATAATGCCTTTATCATCGATATACAGATCGGTGCGGCAGCACTGGCATACTTTATCGGTAATAGCACGCTCCTGTTCAAACTTGCCGCTATTGTCCATGACGGCGTAGTATAGCGAGGAACCTTCGGCCGTTGTGCGCTTCCGGTTATCCAGCCACACTGCGGCTACTTTGCCATCGGGTAACAGTGCCATGTCGAAGTAACGCTGATCGTAACTATTGGTATCACTTACCAGCGGTTGTGCAGCATCCCATGTACGTCCCCCATCTTTCGAAACGGTGTAACTAACCTTGCCTGCGTACTTATTGCGGGCATCGTTAGCTTCAGTTCCAAACATGGCAACTGCCTGCCCGTTAGGGCGGAACAATAATTTAGGCAGGTTCTCTGCGTGCGGATGAATGTTGTTGGCGGCCGATATCGCGATCGCATCTCCCAAACCATTTTCTTTTGTCACCGCATAATACATCTGGCCTTTACCATTATCATTCTCCTCCACCCAACTCAATACCGCATTGCCCTTTGCATCGGCGGTAAGATAAGGGCACGAGGCTTTAGCACCTTTGGATACCAGGTGTTCCTCTCCCGGCATTAACGCCTTTTGTTTGCAGGATAAAAAAACTAACGTCAATGACAACACGCTTATCAACTTCCTCATTTACTTTTCTTTTTTACCGGTGAATGAATAGCCAATACCTACATTAAACGTGCGTTTGGGCCCAGGGCGATAGCTTTTGCCGGAGGCTGTTTTGTCTACCGTTACGGCATATATATCATCAGCCACGTTGCGGCAGTTTATCCAACACTCGAAGGCGCCAATGGTGTACCCTGCGCGGGCGTTAAACAGGCTGTAACCATTATATTGCTCTGTATTCGCCACGTCCATATAATACTTACTTACATACTGCCACTCTGCCCCGATACGCAGACCTTTTACGAAACCCGGCTTATAGGTTACTTCCGCATTGGAGATAACGCGGGGAGCAGTATTCATATCATTACCATCATACTTAACACCCTTCTCCTGGTACTCTTCGAAACGGTGTTCGGCGTAACTACCACCTATACGCAGCAGTACCGATTTTACAATGGCATAACGCAGATTCCATTCTACTCCGGTGTGGGTGGTTTTACCTGCATTCTGGTTTTCGGAAGAGCCATCGGCCAGTCTTACGCTAACGATCTCGTTGGTGCCATTCATCCTGTACACGCTTACGTCCAGGTAACCTTTATTGGCCGCAAAGCCTAACCAGCCGCCAACTTCGTAGTTGTGATAGGTGGCGGGCTTAAGCGTGGGCACCTTTACACCACGATAGAGTTCTGAAATATTGGGTGGAGCAAAACCTACGCTGTAGTTGGCGTATACACCGCGATCATTACCAAAGTTATAAGTGGCGCCCACTTTAGGCGTCCAGGCATGGAAGAAGTTTTGTTCGTCGGGGGCTCCTGTAAAGGCGGAAGGAGATAAATGATTATCAAAGTCGTAATCCATCCTGTCGTAACGCAATGCGGTTACTACTTTTAACCCCAGCAGCAACTCCGCATCGGCTTGCACGTACGCAGCGGTATTGAGCAGGTTTGCACGATAGTCGGTAAGTACGGAATCTGATTTGGTAAAACCGGTAAAGAACCCCTCTGCGTTTTTATCTACATCTATAAAAGTAGCGAAGTAAGTAGCCGGACTCATATCGGCACTTACGCCTGCTATGATGGACGCGTTCTTCCAGGTAAAGTGTTTTTTATGTTGCAGTACCAGACCGTAACTGTTAAACTGATCGCTGTTAATTTCGCCTCTGGCTTTGAGTGGATTAGCGGTCGATCTTATCGCGTAAAAAGGGTTCTGTCCTATTTCATTGTTACGGTAAAAGGCGGTAAGACTGGTAAAGTTGCCCGCATCCCAAACATGCCCGAGCGTGCTTTTCCAACGAAACGCTTTCACCTGGCGATAAGAAAAGGTGTGGAAGTTGCGATAGTCTTTATTAAAAAAGTGCGCACTGTCTATACCCCCGGTCTGGTCGGTTTTATAATCTACCACGCTGATACCGTTAGTCCATTTGGTACGATCGCTGATCTGGTAATCGGTTTTAAGGGTGAGGGCCAGTTTATGGAAATCGCTATGGTCCATATAACCATCGGTTTGTTTGGCGTAGTAACCGCCTACCAGTATACCGAATTTACCGAAGGTGTTAGATGCCGTAACATCAGCGCGGCGGTATCCCCAGTTACTGCCTTCTATTTGTGCTTTAGCTGTTGGTGTTTGGGAGGGCGATGCGGTGATGAAGTTGACCGCTCCGCCTACGGCTTCGCTACCGTATAACGAAGAAGCCGGCCCGCGTATCACCTCAATATTCTTTAATGCGGCCATGTTAATTTCGATGAGCGCATTATGGTTAAAGTCGCCTGTAGTGCGAATGGGAATGCCATCCTCCATATACAAAAACAAACTTTTGTAACCGATAGGCTGACGAATGGCCATTGTATGCTGTTCGTTTCCTAAATCAACCATATATACACCACTCACTTTATTTAACACCTGCTCCAGTGAAGTAGCTTTGGTTTCGTTCAGCATTTGTTTGGAGATGGTGGTAATGGCGATGGGCGCTTCTGTCCGTAACTGTCCTATACGGTTAGAGGATACGATCACTTCGTTCAGTTTGGTGGATGACGGCTCCAGCAGTATATCCTGGAACCCCTCGCCTGCTGCTGTCTTCTTAATATTATAACCCATGTATGATATACGCAACGAATCGGGACGAACGGGAACATTTAATGTAAAACGGCCCTGGGCATTACATTGACAGCCCTGTGCGCCTGCCTGAACAGTAGCACCGGGAATGGCCTCGCGCGACTGGGCATCCAGTACACGACCCTGAATTGTTTGTTGCGCCTGTGCGGCAACGAACATAAATAATAGACAAACTAATGAGTAGAACTTCTTCATACAATGAGTTTAGCGGCGTGCCTAGTTAGCACACACAATAACTACCTCACCGCCTCTAAGGCAGTAAGATCAAACGAACAAACGAAACCATACAGGTCCGCTGGTTACCAGTGTAAGCAGGGAATTACGATGCTGGCAGGCAATTGCCTGTGCTTGTGCAGTATGGGGCTGGTGTAAAATTAAATACAGGGAGGATGGAAAACGGGGTAAAACGGAGGAGTTGGTATTTGAGGTGTATAAACCGTATATATGTGAGTTGTAACGGAGTAGTCTTCCATATTAAGACCAGCCACCACATCTTCAAAATATACTTCGTATTTGCTTTTAGCGCTATTGCCTTCCTTATCTTTCTTCTCTTCATTAGTCAGTTGCTTCTTTAGCTGACACTTACCGTTACACTGCAACTCGGGGCGCGCCTTGTTCTCACACAATACTTTGGCAATAAATGCCTGGTTAACGGCAAATTCCACCATCACGATCTCGCGGCTGAAGGTTTGCATCAGCAGGCTAATAAGCAGCGGTATGGTGAAGAGATATTTCATTACCGGTTGCAAAACTAAGGCATGATCCCTGTAATCGAACTGATTTTTATCAGAAAAACGCAGGAATGGTTTGACGGTTTTATGGTAACTGTTGCTGATGTAAAGGCGGGGAGCCGGGGAATATGGCCGCAGGTGTATAGACCGCCACTCTTACACTGCGTAAGCCCCTACCGGTTATTGCCGTCTCAACAACGGGGAAGATATGGCTAGCGGTGTATAAACCACCGCTCTTACACTGCGTGAGCCCCCACCGCCTATTGCAGCACCAAACAATGCCCGCAGGTGTATATACCACCAACCTCACACTGAGTGCCCCCTTACCGCCTATTACAGCACCAAACAATGCCTGCCAGTTATATACCTCCATCCGAAGATCAACCATCCACTTAAAACAAAACGGGCAACCCATATGGATTGCCCGTTTTCGATATTGTAACTCCTTTTTACTGTGCCAGCATAAAGCGGAACGTTACGCCGCCGCGCGTGGTAGTAGTAGGGTATGATGTAGATATTACCGGTATGGACTGCCTGCGGTCGTAGAAGAACTTCAGGTTAATCCTGTTATTCACCGTGTAGTCGATGGTGGGCGAAATACCGATCACCTTCTGACCACTGGTAGGAATAATCAGGTCTGCATCCAAACGGTTATTAGCTGTTCTATCGTCTCTGAAGCTTAAATCGAGTTTGAAGTTCAGGTCGTTCTCCAGCTTGCGTCCCCCGTTTTTACCGATCTTAAACGGCATTGGGAAACCTCTTACGCGGTAACCGCCACCTACTGCAATTTCGCTTGAACGCATTTCAGTGAGCTGGTAATCGATCAGGCTGAGGCTGAGTGTACGTGTTTTCTTATACCCAAACGTAAGGTTCAGCGAGTTGATGAAGGTCATGTCCACTTCCAGCAAAGGCGAGAAGTCTTCCTGGATAGTAAGGTTAGGTACCAGGAAGTAAGGCACATAGTTGCCGGAAACCGTATCGCGGAACGATGGATAAGCTACCACCAGCGGATCGTAGAAGTAGGGTGCCGTGTTATAGGAGTTCATCGACAAACGGCCTTTATAATCATGGCGCAGCGTGAACTGGCTAAAGATATCCCTGAACCAGTCGAGCCTGCTTAAACCGGTATAATCGATATGCCAGTTTGGCCTTGGAAGTATCTTCTTAAACGGATTACTGCGGGTATTGGCGCTATAGTTCTCGATCAACGGCGCCTTACCGGGCGATGTTTTTGTATAAGCTGCGAGGAACGCAGGGATAATTACATCCTGCGAATAACGGCCATAACCATAACGGTACTCCGGATCTTTGGGATCGTATACAGGCGTATTGGCATTGTAAGGGTTATTATTGCCAAGGCGCTCAGATACTACTTTACGGAAGTTCTCGAAATTGCGGAAGGTGCTGGAAACACCAGACTCTGTATCTATTTTTCCGAACATCGTTTTAATGGCGATGAAGCTGATCTCAAAACCACCGGAGCTGTAAGGGTTGAGGCTGCCGAAGTCGCCCGCACCGGTAGAATCTTTATAAAGCGCGGTAAATGTTTTAGAGAACGATTTCACCATGGTGAGTTCTATACGCAGGTCGTTCGCCGGCTCCAGCACCGCTGTTACATCAAAACGCTGGGTAAACTGCTGCTGCATCTGCACGTTGAATGTAGTATCCGGTGTAATCAATCCTTTTTGAGAGAATTTATCCAGCCATGCTTTGTCTGGCTGGTAACCGAACACGAAGTTGAGGCCTGGCGACATAGACGCCCAGTTCATCCCCATCACTTTTGTACTATCTATATAACCAGGCAGGCGGGTACCGCTGCTCTCGGTATATTTAAAGTTCATCGTTTTCAGCGACAGTAAAGGCCTTAACAGTATGCGCAGCGCCAAAGGTACTTCGTCTGTTTCCTCCTTCTTAGGCTGCGCGGTGGCGTTCGGGTTAGTAGCACCGGGCTGTGGCCTGTTCTGGCTTACCTGCATGGTTGGCGTCGTGACCTTACGCAGGAACTTCGACTTATTATACAGGGAGCTGAATTTGAGGTCAAGTGTTCCGGTACGCATCTGGGTGTTCTCGATAGCGTTACCCAGGTACTTGGCCAGGATAGAAGCGCCGATCCAACGGTAATCGGTACCGTAACTCACAGTGGCGGTGGTCCAGTCGAGCGCAGGTATTTTATTCAGCGGAAGAGCATAAGTGGCGGTGGCACTGTGATAGTAGTTCGTGGTACGACCTAATTTAAAGAAGTTATCCCGCACAGTATCTTTCTTCGCCTTATCATTAATACGGCCATATGGCTCGTCAATACGGGCATTGTTAACGGCATTGAAGTCTACAGTAAGGTTACGGGTGAAGTTCCATTTCAAACCGTAGTAACGGTCGAAAGTGAAGTACTTATCGTACGTTTCCTGCAACTTAAATTCACCACCACCAATGTTACGCATACGGGTAGCACCGAACTGTCGGCTGATGTCGGCGCGGAAACTGATCATGGACGGAACATAGTTAAAGTTCACATCCTTAATCAGTGCCAGCCATGGCGACTTACTGCGTATCAGGTTCTTGAACGGTTCCAGGTAATGCTCCTGGCCGGCGAAATTATACCCCAGCCCACCACGATGTTTGGTGAGGTTGTCGTGTTCGATCAGCGGAGTATGGCGATTGATCTGTGAGAAGGAATAACTTACATCGAAGTTCTCAATATCCCAGAGCCTTGATTTACCGCTGCTGCCCATGTTCAACTTACGCACATTCGTAAAGTTGATGCTCTTGATCGAAGTGAAGTCCTGCGCATCGCGGCGGATGGAATCTTTCTCCTCCCTGTTCCTGGCCAGTCTTAATTTATCTTTCAGTTTGATATCGAGATCGTACGGATCGTATTCTGGCGTACTCACGGTTTGTGAATAACCGGCGTATACGGGGATGGACAGGCCCCAACGCTTAGGCGCCAGTTTACCTAAGTCGAGGTTGGCGGCCACGTCGAACTGGGTAAAGTTATCGCGGAAACGGTCGTTCACGCGTTGGTCAACCCCGCCAAAACCTGCGGTGTGCATAGCGCCTGAAGCGGTGAAAGTACCGAGGTCGGCCAACTGAAGGTCTACACGACCCACGGCCGCATAACCACCTTTTTCGTCCAAACCGGTAAGGCGCATCTCATTAAACCATATCTCTGTACATTTCTGTAACCCGTCGTTCGCCGGGTTCACGACCCCGATCATCATGTTACGTACATCGCCCAGGTTAGGATTACCTACCACGGTAATGGTGCGGCCCTGCGCATCGGTAGCACTGTAAGGTAACAGCGGCGACGCGCCTTCGATATTACGTTTCTGTTTAAGGGCGCTGAGTGTAGACAGTAACAGGTCTATATTATTAGCTTCCGGCCAGATGGTAAGGTCGGTGCGGCTGCTCCATGGTGTTACCGCCAGCGGGATCTGGTATTCGTAATAGTTTTCGGTGAAGTCACTACCCAAACGCAGGATGGCTGCCACGTCACCGTCTTTCAGTGAAGCCTGGTCGCCTACCGCCTCGGCGTGTACGAACATTTGCAGGCGGTTGTACTGGCGAAGGTCGGCCGTTTGGGTACGGTACAATGCGCGGCTTTCGCCATCGGGCAAATTACATACCTGCAGCGACAGCGCCTGTTCGTTCATCAACAGGTTGGTATTATTAGTACTCAGTGTATTCTGACGCAGAATGCCTGGAGGCACCACATAAGGGATAGGTGTACGTTTACCGTTTTCCTCGATGTTTACGGCCGATACCACGAAGTTGGTGTTCTCATTAATAGGCACCGGGTTGCCGGGAGCCAGTTCGTACAGGTAACGACGCCATTGGTTACGCACCAGTTCCAGTTTGGCAAAACGCATAACTACCGAGTCCTGGAAGCCCGTCATGAACATACGCATGAAACGGATCGACTTGAAGTCGGGTATGCTGCCCACCTTCGCACTGTACTGGGTAATGGGTATTTTAAACTGGTACCAGGTTTCGTTTACGGTCGTTTTATTGGGCAGGGTAACCGGTGTTGTAAATTTATCAACCACGAAATTGGACCCTACCTGCATGTTAGGGGTAAGGTTCACACGGTACTGGAAGTACTCTTCCGTTTCGTTCATGGTATTATCCCTGTTCAGATCTTCTGATTCGGGATAGTTAGTAGCTGCCGATGAGAACTGAGAATTGTTATCGGATACCGGGGAGTTACCTTCCGGGTTGTTCACTCGTTTATAACGCTCCAGTATGCTGAGGCGCGCTGCATCATAATCGTTACCACGATAATAATGGTAGTCATCGGTCGATGGATCGGCCAGTGCCTGCTGGTATACAGCAGAACCGGTGCCAAAGTTGGCTGCCAGTTCGTTCAGGTAAGCCTGGCGGAATGTACGCTCATCTTCCGAACGTAAACCATCATAACCCACATCCTGGTACTGGCGAATAGCAGGGTCGTTATCGAACGCCTGTGTAATTTGCTGCTGGTAAACAGGAATGCGGCCCCAAACAGAGGAATCTAATTTATTCCTGTCGGTTGGATTAGGCATACCGTTTTCGAAGAACTTACGCGAATCTTTCAGGATGTCTTCTGATACGTTACCGAGGTTGAAGTATAACTCACCGCCAGTGCTGGTAGGGTTTAATATAAAAGGGTCCTGTATCCAGAACTCGATGAACTCGATGTTGGCAGTTTCGAAGTCGCTGTTATCGATAGCGCGCATAATACCACCCCAACGCTGGCGTGGATTGGTGAGTTTACCATCGGCTGTAATGCGGCCTGGTGTTCTTTCAAAGTTGTACGGACCTTTATCCTGCGGATAGTAAGCCAGGTCAAGGGTGCTTAACTGGCTCTGACCGAAGTCGGTGGAGCGGTTAGGGAACACGTCTTTCTGGTATACAAGCCGCACGCGCGGATCGCTCTGATCGTCGGCGCTGATGCCAGACGGCAGGTTGGGTGATCCGGGTATCTGTAAAGTAGGTTCTATGATGTACCAGGCCAGTTTAGCCCTGTTACGGTTGTATTCCAGCGAGTCGTTAAAACCTGCTTCGGGGAACAGGATAGCACCACCGGCATCTGTTGCATCTCTTGGTGTAGAGGCCAGTGCCCAGCTGGTAGCAGGAAACTTCAGGTCGTAACCGTTACGCGCGCCTTCAAAATCATCTATATAACTCTGGCCTTCTTTACTGCCGGCTGCGTTAATTAATTTATTGTGCCCCGGGAACAAACGCGCCACCTCACCCTGGAAGTTGATGTTACTCATGGTGGTGGTTTGGTAATTGGGCAGTTTATCGAGCAGGCGGGTAAGCCCTTTCCATTCAGAAGCATAAGCAGCGTCCAACCCTACCACGGTGTTCTTGATCGGATCATCGCCGTAGTTCACTTTCTGGTAGTAAGGCCGCTCGCTCATTCTCACGATCGTGGAACCGATGGTCAGTTTGTCGTTCACGGTGTAATCCAGTCGTGTACCCATGTAGTTACGTACCTGCTGACCAAACATGGTGTTGTTCTCAAACGATACGTTGATCGGCACACCGGAAGCCAGTACGCCCTGGTTAATAATTTTCAGGGTACCCAGCGATATGATGTAATCCACGTTCTCTCTCAATACCTGCCCGCCTGCTGTTACGATCACCGAATTGGACGGGATGTTGATACCACCCAGTTGAATTTCGGAACTGTTGCTGGATTTATAGGAACCACGAAGTACGTACCGGTTTAATGCCTGAAACTGTTGCGCTGCTACTTTAATGGAGTCGTACAACTGGCTGTACACGTATTGCGACTCCAGTGCCGGGTCGCCACCCAGTGCTTTTTGAATGCCCTGTGCGAATGGTTCCAGCATCGGGAACATGATACGGCCATTCTCCGAACGTATGGTATACCCTTCCACGAAGTCGAACTGTCCGTCGGGCTGCGGATCGTTCTGGTTATTAAGACGGTCGAGGTTTAAGATGGTAATGATCGGTGCGCCACGGTAGGTACCCTGTCCATCGGGCAGGTAACGTTTTTCACTGGGAGCCCGATCTTCAGTACCCGGATCTTTATAGTACACGTCCATTTTAAAGTCTGCACGATTTACCTGGTAAGCACCGGTACCATAGACGTTTTTCATCATCAGGTCCCAGATAGGTAATGCGGGGCGGGCGGATGTTGCCTTGAGGAGTTTCAGGAACAGTATCTGCTGGTTGGCGGCAGCGTTCTGGTCGGGCGGAACATCCTGCGAAAATTCACCCACCTGGTAGGTACGGCCGTTGTAAGAGTACTGGTAAGCTACGGCCAGCACATCGTCCGGGTTCAGTTGTATGTTTAACGACAGGAAACCGAGCTGCCTGTTGTAGGTATACTCGGTGCTGTCCAGTTTACGGGCAAATGTTTTTTCGAACTCCTGCACTGGTGTAAGGCCCAGGGCCAGCAGGCGGCTCACTACCGTACTGGTATTACGGGCACCACCATCGCTTATCAGTCGTGAATAGAGATCGTTGGTACCACGGTCTGGCAGGCGCGATGCGGTAAGCACATTAATGCCGGGGTTGAAGGGATCATACTCGCCAAGGTCCATAAGACCAACGATGTCGCGGGTATTGGTAGTGCTGCCTGTTTTATTGGTTACCCACACTTCCATACGGTTGATGTTGGTAAGGGAACGGATAACAGGCAGGTTGGCCATGGCATAGTTGAACGTATCGCGGAAGAACTGTGCCATCAGGAAGTGCCGGTTATCCTCATACTCGTCTGTTCTGATGGCGAAGTCGGTAGTTTGGGTACCGCCCTTCAGCGTCATGGTTTGTTTCTGCGATTTCTGGTTAGAGAGTACGCTCGTTACCATCAGTTTACCGAACTGCAACTGTGTTTTAACACCGAACAGGGATTGTATGCCCGATATCAACTGACTTCTCAAAGGGAAACTTACGTTACCCGCTTCTATCTTTTTAATGATCTCATCGTCGTAGCCGGTATATTCCAGTTTAATCTGGTTCTCGTAATCGAAAGTACTTTGGGTATTATAGTTCGTGAGGATTTTCAGTTTATCGCCAATTTTGCCCGTCACGTTCATGTTGATGTCCATGTCGAAAGCAAAGCCCCCGTTTTTACGGGCGCGTTCTACCAGTACCGGGTTTTTGATGTTCTGTCCTTCATAACCGAAGGTAAGCCCGAGGCTACCCTGTGGTTTAATTTCCACTTTTGTACCACCAAATACACGGTCGAACAGTTTGCCGCCAGTATTAAGTTGTGGTCCGGATGTACGCTGGTTAAGGGAGCCGAGAGTTCCGGCACGTTTTTTCCAATAGTCTTCTTCGCTCTGCTTCGCCTGCAGTGCGGAATATTCCTGAAAGGATAAATAAGTGGGCTGGCGGTAAAACTGGCTGCCTATTTTTTCCTTTACGGTGTATTGTTTAGTAATCGGGTCGTATTCTACCTCGCGGGAGATGTTAGACGGATCTTTCAGATCTATAGCATTTCGCACAGGGTCAGTTACACTAGTGCCCCTTCTGTCGCTTATCGGGTACTTCAGGGTATCCTTGCGAACAGCATCTTTTGCCGTGGTATCTGGTTTCCAGTTTAGGTTGATTCCCCGCTCACTCCCATAGGTATTAAAACTCGATCTATTGTCCCTGGCGGCCGTGTCAACAATGATAAAAGATACAACTCCTATTACTGCAAAAGCACCGTAATATGTGTTTTTTGCCAAGCGAAAAAAGGTTTTATAGAGGTCAGACTATTAATTTTACAAACTCTTCAGGGATTTTTTGATAAGTGCCTCCAAATCATTCAATTGCGGCTCCTGTTTCAACACTTTACGGATCGCCTGTTCGGCCATGTTCCGGGCTATCCCCAGCGTGACCAAGGCATTTAACGCGTCTTCGGGGATTGTATTGTCCTGCGTTACAGATATATTTAATATATCTTCTTCCTTGTGTTTCTTCATCTTATCTTTTAGTTCGAGGATTAACCGCTTTGCTGTTTTGGCACCTATTCCTTTCACCCCTTCCAGCATCTTTTCATTGTCCATCAGTATAGCCCGGCGTACATCGTCGGGTTGTAGCGACGACAGCATCATCCTGGCCGTATTGGGGCCTATACCAGAAACACTGATTAATTGGAGAAATATTTCGCGTTCCGCAGCATCGAAGAAGCCGTACAGGGTGTGTGCATCTTCTTTGATGTTCAGATGGGTTAGCAATTTACAACTTTCCAGTTGTTGAATATGAGAATAGGTGTTTAAACTGATAAGTACTTCATAACCCACGCCATGTACGTCGAGATGTACGAGGGCAGGGGATTTATAGGTCAATTTCCCGTTAAGGTAAGCAATCATATAGATTAAAGGCGTTGGATAAAGGACAAACTTACGGAAAAAGGCCATAATACTGCACTGCCCTCAGTTTAAAAAGACAGGATGGGACCAGCACCAAAACCGGCCCCAGCCGCCGTTGTGTCACTCCCTTCAGCGGCAGTACAACATGGAGCATTATAATCATGATGTCGCAATAACACCCGCGTAACTAAAATGTGTCTTACCGTCCGCTCATCCTCCGCTTCACCATACTCTCACTACACTCCCAACCTACTTCTTTTAAGCAACCTTATAAGTACATCCGTTAGTAAACCGTAGTTTATCCATAGATAATCCGTATCTATATAGATACGGGTTATATACGGGTTATATACGGGTTATATACGGGTTATATACGGGTTATATACGGGTTAAATACGGATCAACTGACAAAGAGATGACAAGGATCGCCGTAGGGTCTTGTCCTGCTCTAGGTTTACACCCATTGTTAGAAAATACTGAATTTGGTTTACAAAGATCTCTAGTTGTTCTGGAAGCGGTTTACAGTTGTTGCTGATTGTCCTGTTGTGGGTTGACAGCTCT
>NZ_CABHOU010000010.1 GCF_902168175.1 uncultured Chitinophaga sp.
GGATTTGATAATATGAGGGAGGGGAAATGCTAATTATTTAAACCAGCCATTAAACTGGTTTAACCGGTGGTTAACCCCGGTTCACCATTCATTAAACCGGGTTAACCAGCCATTACCCGCGGTTAACCGTTCATTTAGTTACCGGACGACCGCAAGGATGATGCCCGCAAAAGCAGGCCCATATTGCGGTTTAGTGCCATTCGGGCGATGCGCCTTGTCAACATGTACGAGGAGCAGTTGTGTATGGTATCACCAGCATTGTGAAGTAAATTCAATAACATTATTCAAAAAATATCCGCTCTTAAACACAGGTCATCGCGAATGAAGTGAAGCAAACCGTCGCTACAGTCGAGCCTATACCACGTTGCCATTGTTGATCTGGCTGGCCTTCCCCCGACCGTCATGGCGAGGAACGAAGCCATCTTCGTGCGCAGTCTTCGCTTAAGTAAAAGCACCGCACACGAGCAACGTTGGCGAAGCAATGCACTCACCAACCGTCGTGGCGAGCAACAAAGCCATCCTCCGCACTAGTAAAAGCTTTGCGAAAGGCAGCGTACCAGTTACGAAGACGATGCGCATTGCTATTATTCAATGGCATGTACAAAGGACGTATCTCGAGCTAAGACTACGCACGAAGATGGCTTCGTTCCTCGCCATGACGGCCTGGGTGATGCCCGCAAAAGCGAGCCAACATTAGGATTTGGCATCCGTCGGACGATGCGTATCGTCCCTCCAGCACTAAAAATAGGCTGCCCCCTCACGGAAGCAACCTATTCTTCTAATTCCAGATCAAACGTTATCTTATGGAGTTACCCCTGTAATCGTAAACGTTCCCGAAAACGTTGGCTGACCAGGATAATATGGCCCGTTCACCGTACCCACCATCTGTGCCGAGAAGTTAAACAACGTAGCCGTATTAGCGGAGTTTCTAACGGTACCGGTGCCAGTGTAGGTAGCCGTGTTTGTTGAGCCGGAGGAAGAACCGGTATGGCTAACCGCATACGTGGAACCTGAATAGGTATAGGAATTAATCCCTACTCCAATGGTATACACTTTCGTGTACGCATAATTACCATTATAAAAATTATGCTCCAGGGTGCTGAAGACGGTGTAGTTCACCGTAAGTGTACCACCGTACGTGGGTACCGTGGCGGAGGCTGTCAAAGTGCCGGACGGGTAGGTATACTGTACGGTATAACCTGTACCACGACTGATCTGCGGCAGTAATTCAAAAATAGTGCGGCTTTTAGCACCAGCTTCATGGCAAACGGAGAGTAACACGCATAGCGATGCTATGAGCATTTTTGAAACAATTCTCATGGGTTTAATTTATTAAGTGATTAAGAAAAAACGAGGTCCACAGCGGGCAGGGTCACGGGTTCAAAATAATAATGTTCACTAAACAACGACACGGGATTATTAACGTAATCAAATATATTAAACAGAATTGGAAATGGGTTTGCGTGAATTAACTGGTTGTGGACGGATTTTGTTCAAAGGTTCTTCTGAAAGATGAATGTTGCAAACAATAACACTAACCCCATGAGTATCGCAACGCCAACCAGGCCATTGCTGGACTCATTTCCCTTTATTATCATTTTAAAAGGCAGTCTAAAGCCTTTGAACAGCTATACTAAAAAAGGATCTGCTTCAAGAATGAGGTTACGTATCCTGATAATAATCATTCCCCCTTCCCCTCACTCCTGCTCAACCAAACCCTCGCCAGCTCCTGATCTGCCGCCACGCCCACACCATGATAAAAGCAACGGCCCACTTCATAAATAGCGCCCTTATCGCCCAGCAACGCTGCTTCCATATAATACAGAAAAGCCTGCCGCTCGTTTTTCGCCGTTCCCTGACCGGTTTCCAGCGAAACGGCCAGGTCGAAGTAGGCTTCGGGTATATCTCCTTCGATGGCAAACTGGAGGTACGGGATGGCCTGTTCGAAACTTTGCGCTACATGGATGCCTGACAAATGCCAGGAGGCGATCATGTAGGCTGCATCGTGATTGCCGGCGGAATGTGCGTCCTTTAGAAGGGTATATGCCGCTGTTAAATTTTCGCTCTTGTGCTCCCGCAAAAGTTTTACGGCTTCGCGGTATATCTTTTCGTGCTTTTTCATGTATGGTAACTTCTATCCGATTTTTAATTCTCTAACCGATCGCACTTAAAACTGCCAGATTTGCTGCTGTTAAAGTCAGCATAACAAATATCGAAATGAGTTGCAAAGTCAATCCGATTGATTCCGGATTATGAGACATATTCTCATAATCATTGCGATCGTAACAAACGTCAACATCTTCGCCAGGCAACGGAGAAATAAGCCGGTAGGAGGCGCTATCAACTTTATTGATCCCACCATCCATATCTCTGTATTCTACTACTATATTAAAAGGACCTTCCACTGATACAATTTTTCCAATAGTGTGCAGACCATCCTTTTGCAACCACTTTATTCTTCGAACCTCTAAAATAAGCGGCAGCAATAAAAACTTTACTGCCAGGATATCAACCACCAATAAAACAAGAGAGATAATTAGAATAGCATTCATAGTATAGGTATTTCAACCGTTACGAAAATATATATTTTTCCTCGAGGTTGGCACTTCCGATTTTAATTCAATTTTAAGTCTTTGGCATGTTAATATTATAAAAATTAAATCTATCTTTCCACCCTAATTCCGAACATACTATGAAAAAATTACTGACTGCCGCACTGGCATTACTCCTTACCGTATCGTTCTCTTTCGCACAGGAAAAAAAGAAGGCTGACACGAAAAAGCCTGCTACTGAAAATGTGAAAAAAGACGGTACGCCTGATAAACGTTACAAGGAAAATAAAGAAACTGCTAAAACTGAAGGCCCGAAGAAGAAAGATGGCACGCCTGACAAACGTTACAAAGAAAACAAAGAAGCCAAAGTAGAAGGCCCGATGAAGAAAGACGGTACGCCTGACAAACGTTACAAAGAAAATAAAGACACTAAAAAGAAAGAAACACCGAAAGCTAAAAAAGCTGCATAAAAAAGAAGCCGTCCCGCGGGACGGCTTTATAATTTCTACCAGCCTTCATTCTCTGCAATCCCCAACTCTAATCCTCTCAACTCTGCTAACCCACGTAATCTTCCAATAGCCGAATAACCCGGTACGCCTGTCTTTTGCAGATCGTCGAGCATCTGGTGACCATGATCGGGACGGAAAGGGATTTGATATGATAAGGATTGCTGCGTGCGCAGCAGCTCTTTCATTACAGCATACATATTCACACGACCGCCGAGGTGCGCATCTTCATAAAAATTACCTTCTGCTGTACGCGATACATTGCGCAAATGCGCGAAATGAATACGGCTGCCGAACTGTTTTACCATGGCAGGTAAATCGTTGTCAGGATTGGCACCCAAAGAACCTGTGCAGAAGCAAAGTCCGTTGGCCTTGCTTCCCGTGGCATCGAGAATAAACTGCAGGTCGGCCTGTGTACTCACAATGCGCGGAAGGCCCAGTATATCGAACGGCGGATCGTCGGGGTGAATGGCCAGGCGGATACCGGCTTCTTCGGCCACAGGCGATACCTGCTCTAAAAAGTATTTTAAGTTATTCTGCAACTGCTCACGACTGATGTTGTCGTACACCTCAATTCTTTCCAGCAGCGTGGCGGGCGTCAGTTTCTTTTCGCCGGGTATGCCTAATAGTATGGTGGTAACTAATGCATCTTTTTGGGAAGATGAATACTGCTTGTTTTTCTCCGCTGCTTTGGCCAGCGTGTTGTCATCGTAACTGGCTTCCGCATTTTTCCTTTTCAGGATGTAGATATCGAACATCGCCAGTTCGGCCAGATCGAAGTACAGGGCTTTAGCGCCGTCGGGCATTTCGTAATCAACACTGGTGCGTGTCCAGTCCTGCACGGGCATAAAGTTGTAAGTTAACACCGGTATACCACATGCCGCAATGTTACGGATGCTTTCCTGGTACTGCGCGATGTACTGTTGATAGTTGCCGCTGCGCGTTTTGATGTCTTCATGCACGGTAACGCTTTCCACAACATCCCATGTAAGCCCGGCAGCTTCTATTTTTGCTTTATGCTGACTGATCTCTGCGGCTGTCCATACATCGCCGTGCGGTACGTGATGAAGTGCCGACACAATGCCCTGCACGCCTGCCTGGCGGATGTGTGCAAGGCTTACCTGGTCGTTAGGGCCAAACCAGCGCCATGTTTGTTTTAGTCTCATATTTATACGCCTGAATAAATACTAAATCCACCGTCTACATTAATTACCTGCCCGTTTACAAATACGGAAGCATCACTCAGTAACCATACCAGTGCGCCAATCAGTTCGTCGGGATTACCGAAGCGGCCTGCAGGTGTATTGTTAATTACTTTGCCGCCACGTTCTGTATAAGTACCATCGGTATTGGTGAGCAGGGCACGGTTTTGATGCGTAACGAAGAAGCCGGGTGCGATGGCGTTCATCCTTACTTTATCGCCGAAGCGTAACGACATCTCGGTACTCATCCACTTTGTGAAATTATCTACCGCAGCCTTAGCCATTGAGTAACCCAGTACGCGGGTAATGGCCTGGCCGGCGGCCATCGATGATATATTTACGATACTGCCGCCGTTCTTTACGATCACTTCACCGAAAATACGGGTAGGTAAAATGGTGCCGAACAGGTTCAGGTCAAAAGCCTTGCGCATACCATCGATGCTAAAGCCGAACAGGTCATCGTTAGGGCCAATAATCGCTTCGGGCATATTACCACCGGCACCGTTTACCAGCCCGTCTATCCTGCCCCATTTCGCTAACACCTGGTCGCGGATGGCAGTTAAGGCGGCTTCGTCCAGCACATCTGCTGCAGCCGCTATAGCCTCACCGCCGTTTGCATTTACTTCGTCGGCACGTTGCTGTGCAATGTCGAGTTTACGGCCGATGAGTACCAGTTTGGCACCTGCCGTTGCAAGGCCGCTAACGAAGGCTTCGCCCAATACGCCGGTAGCGCCGGTTACGATAATTACTTTGTTGTCGAGAGAAAACATTTTCATACGTGTTAATTTGCTGTTTCAGCAACCCTTCTAAGTGTTATTATTATTGTTGAAGCACCCCGTTATGTGCGCAATTACTTTCTGCCATTAAGATACAAAGTAGTTTCGGACGATTTGCATAAACATTCGGCCACAGGCAACACTTCAAAAGTAATCGGCAAAGCAGCAAAATGAAAGTCGCTAACGCAGTTTAATCCCTAAACCCTTAAGTACAACGGTTGACTAAACAAGGTGTTGCGTATCGTCAGAACGACTATCTCCCCAAATACAAAGAGGCTGCTCATGATGCAGCCTCTTTGTAATCGTATTGTTGTAAAAGTTATGTGCTACTTTGGCTCCTGCTTCCTGGGTGCTTTCACGCGGAACAGGGCAGGCATCCTTTTGGGATTACCCACGATCCAGGCGATATCGCCTTCCTGAAGCACCAGCGTACTGTCGGGATTAAGTATCCTGTCGCCATTACGTTCTATACCTACTACCAGTCCATGGCCCAGTTCGCGGATGCCGGACGAACGGATGGTTTTGCCCAGTATAGGCGCACCGGCCAGTAACTCGTAACTGCGCAACACCACTTCCGAACGGCGCTGCTCATCGTCCTGCCCCTGCAGGGGTTCCAGGAAGGCGCTAAACTTCTTCACCTGTTCATCGGTGCCAATTACGTCGAGCTTATCCCCGGGGTACAGGCGTTCGTCTTTGGCAGGCAAACTTAACATGAGTTTACCCCTTTCTATCATGGCTACGTTTACACCGTATTGTTCACGTAAACCAAGTTCCATCAGGGTTTTACCGACTACGGGCGACTCGGCCCGTACCTCAAACGATGCCATATGGGCATCCCATGGAGCCAGCGCATTACGGCGGGCCTGTGCTTCGTTGGCTTTCGACTCGCGTTCGTTGAAGTTGCGGATAAAACGATTTTCGAGTTTATCATAGAATTTCTGGATCCTCTTAGAGAAGATCAGTAAGATCATGGCAATACCTAAAGTGGCGCCCAACGCTACATAAAACGAAAAGAACTGGCCTAATACAAAACCTACAAAAAACACCGCCAGTACTAATCGCGAGGTACGCAGGATGACAATGGGACCACGGTACTTCGACTGCTCCCACAACCTTGCTGTAATCTCTGAATGCACCTGCCGTACCGCCAGTGCCCAAAGGAACGGCGACATGATCAGCAATGTAACGACTGCCACGCCGATGGTAACCCAGCCATTCCCGTCGAGCGTACGCTGTATTAACGGAAGCAGGTAAAACGACGATACCAGTGTAATGGCCAGCAGTATCACCGAATAAATCACCACATTACTGAAATAACCACGCAGCACCCGCTGCCAGTCGCTCACCACAGAAATAGACTGCGCACCGCTGCTGTAACGGGCTAACGCATCTCTCCATTTAGCGGGTAAATTTCTTTCTATCCAGTAATAAAAAGGTTCTGCAAATTTGATCAGGTAAGGGGTAGTAAAGGTGGTTAAGGCCGATACAGCTACAGCAATAGGATACAGGAAATCGCTGGTTACTTTTAAGGTAAGACCCAGTGTCGCAATAATGAACGAGAACTCCCCGATCTGCGCCAGGCTCATACCTGTTTGCACGCTCGACTTCAGCGGCTGCCCCGAAAGTAATGCGCCACCGGTGGAGCTTAACATCTTTCCAACAATGGTAATACCTGATATCAATAACACGGGGCCGATGTATTCAACCAGCATTTTCGGATCTATCAGCATACCTACCGATACGAAGAAGATAGCGCCGAACAGGTCTTTTACGGATTTTACCAGGTGTTCAATTTTCTCTGCCTGCGTGGTTTCTGCTAAAATAGATCCCATAATGAAGGCGCCAAGTGCGGGCGAAAAACCTACCTGCACGGCTAATATCACCATCAAAAAACAAAGCCCAAGGGAAGTAACCAGCAGGGTTTCTTCGCTCATGAGCTTTTTAGTTTTCTTTAATAAAGTAGGAATAAAGAAGATGCCACCCACAAACCACAATACAAGGAAGAAGATCAGTTTCAATACGGAGATGATCATTTCTGTACCGGCAAACTGCTGGCTCACGGCCACGGTAGAAAGTAATACGAGCAATACGATGGCCACCAGATCTTCTACGATCAAAATCCCAAATACCAGCCCGGCAAACTTTTGTCCCTTCACCCCCAGTTCCTCAAATGCACGGATAATAATAGTGGTAGATGAGATGGATAACACGCCGCCGAGGAAGATACTGTCCATTGTTGACCATCCCAGCAACTTACCCGTACCGTATCCCAACCCCAGCATCACGATAACTTCCACTAAGGCTGTGATGGAGGCTGAACCTCCTACCTTCACCAGTTTTTTGAAGCTGAACTCCAAACCAAGACTGAACAGCAGGAATATCACCCCTATCTCTGCCCATACTTTAATATTTTCTTCGTCAGATATACTTGGAAAGAACTGGAAATGTGGTCCCACGAGGAACCCGGCTATCAGGTATCCTAATACGAGCGGCTGCTTTAATTTCTTAAATATAAGGGTGGTTAACGCTGCCGAACATAATATTAAGCCGAGATCTATAACAAGGTGCGGGAGATGAATCATTTATTTTTCCAGTTTTTACACATTTCCATTGGCAATACTACCAACCCCTAAAATAAGTAAAATCTGGCGGTGGGCAAAGGCGAAAACAGCAGAGGGATGACAATGGCCATCCCTCTGTTGCATAAATGCCCGTAAACAGGGCTCATCAGATCGCATGGTCTTTCATTACTTTTTTTCCGCTCCAGGCTTTCTGCATAGTCCACTCCTCCGCCGGGGCCGTCCAAAACGGGTTATCGGCAGGTAAGCCCATGTGCAGGAAGCCGGTGAGGGTCAGGTAAAGACTGCCTGTACAGGTATACACATCTGCGATCTCCGGCTGATGGCCGCAAAAGCCCAACTGTAACCAACCTTTATCGTCGAAGGTACCGGGTGCGTTAAATATTCTTTTAGATACGGCCGTAAGCGCGCAACGTACCTGGGCCGGACTCACCCCTTCCGGCAGTTTGCCCTCCAGCGCCAGCTGCGATAGCGGCTGGAACACGGAAGTACGGTAGGTCATTGACCTGCCCACTACCGGGAAAGTGGCTTCCGGGGAAATCAGGCGTTCAAGGATGGCGCCGTAACGCTGCATACGTGTCATGGCCAGGTCGTAATCGGCTTTGCTGCCGCGGCGGGCATCCATCATCACTTTCAGGATGTCGACCAGCATGGGCTGTATCACGAAGCTGTTATAATAATCGTAGTGGAAGTTCTCCCCATCTCCATACATACTATCGCCTTTGTACCAGCGGAAGTGGCTGGTAATAGCGTAGTCGATGCGTACACGGTCCCAGTCGGCCTCGCCAAACTTCAGCAGCGCCGCTTCGTTGATGGCCATGAACAGCAACCAGTTGCTTTGTCCGGGTTTCACATAACGCAGCTTGCGGAACATGGCGAACACCTGTTGTTTAGTAGTATCGCTCAGCGGTTCCCAGAGTTGCTTCGGCGCGCGGATCAGGCCATGGGCCAGGAACGCCGCATCTACCAGGTGCTGCCCGTCGTCGCCGTGAGCAAAAGCGTAGTCGGCCGACTCCGGATTTACCAGGTGCGCAATGCCTTTGCGGGTATAGTCAATGTAACGGGCACGAAGTTTACCTTCTTCCGTATTATCGCCACCCAGTTCCAGCCAGGGCGCTATGCCGGCAATGGTACGACCAAACCCCTCGAGGTTTTGCACCACGGCGGTCTTTTTATTATAGCCAGGTCCTTTTTCTTCGGGCATTATCTTACGTAACTGTCCTTTACTGATGTTCTCCAGCAAAGGCCCGGCGATTTTCACCATCAGTTTAACCCAATATTGACGGTCACTTTCGGGCGCCGCAGCTGCCTCTTCTCCTGTGCCTTCTGCAAAAAGTTTGCCCTTACCCGGTATTGCGGTAGCGATGCCGGCCAGCGGAACTGCCCTTATAAAATTTCGCCTGTCCATATACAATGTTTTTATTTTTTGCCTTCCATTTGTTTGTAACGCATCAGCGCTTCCACGTAGTAATAATCTGCATAAGTAAGCGGCACGTCTACTTCCGAGTTGGCCATTTTATGACCGGTGCTGTGCATCAGTATAAAATTGTTGTTCTGGCCTTCTTTTGCCCGGTAAGCAGGGCTGCTGAGGCTTACGAGCATTTTAGTGGCAGCGTTTTTATATTTAACCGCTGCTTTTTTAGGCACGTACGTACTCAGTTCCAGCAAGGCCGAAGCGGTGATGGAAGCGGCAGAAGCATCGCGTACAGCGTTCGGGATCTCTGGTGCGTTGTAATCCCAGTAAGGGATCATATCGGCCGGCATGCTGGGATGGTTTAACATGTACTCGGCAATATGAACTGCCTGGTCGAGGTACACTTTGCTTTTAGTTTCACGGAACATCACTGTGTAACCATACAATCCCCACGCCTGGCCACGTGCCCATGACGAAGCGTCGTTAAAGCCCTGTGCTGTTTTCTTTTCGTTTACAGCGCCGGTTTCGGGATTGTAATCAATCACGTGGAAAGAACTGTAGTCGGGACGGAAATGATTCTTGATCGTGGTATTGGCGTGCGTAACAGCGATATGCCTGAAAGAAGTATCGCCGCTGATTTTTGTAGCCCAGAACAGCAGTTCCAGGTTCATCATGTTATCGATGATCACCGGGAATTTCCACTTGCCATGGTCCCATGATTTAATACAACCTACGGTTGGATTGAAGCGGGTGGAGAGCGAACGGGCGCTGGTGAGCAGCACTTCTTTCGCTCTTTCATCTTTATACATATTATACTGAGGCCCCCAGCTGCAATACATCATAAAGCCCAGGTCGTGCGTGCCTTTATTGTTCTTTTCTTTTTCTACCAGTTCCATGGTCCTTACCGCCTCGGCCTTTACTTTCTCATCGTTAGAGAATTCGTACAGGTACCATAAGGTGCCTGGATAAAATCCGCTACACCACCAACTGGTATTGGATGTTTCGAGCCTGCCGGTTTTGGCGTTCGTAGTTCTCGGCAACACATTCGGGGGCAAACTGTCCATCATGTGTTTGTACTGTTTTACAGAAAACGCCAGGCTTTCGTCGGCTATTTTCAACATTTTTTTCTTAGACACCTGGGCGGTGGCGCCAATGGTACCGAATAACAGGAAGATCGCTAATAGTTGTTTCATACGTTTAAATTGTGGATGCCAGTTAAGTGTTTATACCAACGCAAACGATTGCGTAAATAAACCCACCACCGAAGTTGTATACAGTAACGTGGATTATTTTTTAGTTGACCTAGTTTTTTTCTGTTCGCTGCTGCTGGAATCGCGTTCCACCAGCTGTATAGGAATAATTTCCTGGGAATGCCTGTAGGCTGCGGGATGTTTCGCCTGTATCAGTTCCATTAACGCTGCAACAATCCTTTCAGCCATGGTAGACGGATATTGGTCTACCGAAGTAATAGAGGGTGTAATGATTTCCGTACGCGGATCATTACTATACCCAACGATCTTCACCTGCTCCGGTACTTTGATACCTGCTTCGCGGCAGTACTGAAGAATGGTGATCGCCGTGGTATCGTTCGTGGCAAATACACCATCGGGGTGTGGCTCCTGGCCAAATACCTTTTCGCAGGTCTGTAATGCGTTCTCACGGGTCAGCTCGTGGAAAAACACCCGGCTCTTTTTAAACGCGATCTTGTGTTTCTGCAATGCGGCTTTGTAACCAGAGAGCCTTTCTGTATAAAGGCTGCAGGTAAGCGGGCCGCCAATAAACACAATATCTTTACAACCCTTGTCGATCAGGTGTTCGGTAGCTTCAAAACCACCCATGTAGTCGTTACCCCTTATCACTTTTACATTGTAATCTTTCGGCACCCGGTCAAAAAACACCAGTGGAATATTCTGTTGTTTAAAGATGTCGAAGTGCGAAAAATCAGTAGTATACAGTGTGGTGGAAACCGCCAGCCCTTCTACTCTTGCGGAGTACAGGGCGTTTACCAGCGCCACTTCCTGTTCGTATGAATCATTACTCTGGCAAATGATCAGGTTGTATCCAACCTCATGCAATTTGTTTTGTATGATAGTGCTGATGGTGGCGGGGAAGAACATGGATATCTTCGGCACCACCAGCCCTATCGTACGGCTTTTATTACTGCGCAGTCCTGCCGCCAGGGCGTTGGGCCGGTAGCCCAGTTTCCGCGCCATCTTCTTCACCCTGTCTTTCGTTTTTACACTAATGTTGGGGTGATCGTTTAAGGCGCGTGATACCGTGGAAACCGAGAGTTTTAACTCTTCTGCAATATCTACAATCGTTTTGGACCGGTTGCTCATTTAACGGGACATTATAGCTGAATATACGCTTATCGGCCCATCCATCCACCATCTACGGTAAGAATAGTACCATGCACATAATCGGAAGCGGCGGAAGCCAGGAACACGGTAGGCCCTTTGAAATCTTCCGGCTCACCCCAGCGTGATGCCGGTATACGGTCCAGTATCGATTTGCTGCGACCTTCGTCGGCTCTTAACGCGGCGGTATTATCGGTAGAAATATAACCAGGCGCTATGGCGTTTACATTCACGCCTTTGGAGGCCCACTCGTTCGCGAACGCTTTGGTCAGCGAACCCACGGCGCCTTTGCTGGCTGCGTAACCCGGTACGGTAATACCACCCTGAAACGTTAGTAGTGATGCAGTGAAAATTACTTTACCACCACCGTTCTCTATCATCCTTTTACCAATTTCGCGGGTCAGGATAAACTGGGCGGTCTGGTTAATGGCAATCACCTCATCCCAGTATTCATCGGGATGTTCGGCGGCCGGTTTACGCATGATGGTACCGGCATTGTTTACGAGGATATCAATTTTAGGAAACTTCGCCGTTACTTCTTTGATAAAAGCATACAGGGAATCCCTTTTACCGAAATCGCACTGGTAGCCTGTAAACTCGCGACCCAGTGCTTTTATTTCCTTCTCTACCTCGCTGCCTGTAAGCTCCAGCGATGCAGATACGCCGATTACATTGGCGCCCGCTTCGGCCAGGGCCAGGGCCATGGCTTTACCAATACCTCTTTTACAACCTGTTACCAGGGCCGTTTTACCGGTAAGATCAAATTTATTGATGATACTCATTGCTGTATTATTTTATTTGATGGTTACGCTCACAGGACTTTTCAGTTTCGCTGCATAATCCTGCAGGTAAGTGAACCACTGCTGATCGTTCGTAATAACGCCTGCCTTGTTCCAGGCGGCGCCGGTATAGTATACGTAAGGTGCTGTGGCGTTTGCAGAAGAAACCGTAAGCAGGTGCAGCTTATCGGTGCGCATCTGTTTCACGGGTGCCGGAAAAATACATCCCACGCCAATCGTTCCGTCTTCGCCATGCTGGGGTTCCCAGTAAGCCATAATGCCACCCTGCTCGTTAAACACAATACTTCCTGGTTCATCGCGACGGATAATACCGATGGCTACCGGTAGGGTATCGCTGCCACTGTAGCTGAACTGCACTTCCAGTTTGTTCATTTGTGAACCTGCGTCCAGCGTGAACTTTTTGGTAACTGTTACGGGCAGTTTGCCTACGTTCCAGCTCTCGTAACCCAGTACGAAGGTGGTACGCAGCGCGCCGCTGTCCAGTATTTTGTAAGTGCGGTAGTTTTTTGGATAAGCGATGGTATCGGCATTCATGGGAGCAATGTTACCTGCGCCTAATGTATACCCTACATGGTAATAGTCCATTCCTTCGCCATTATCCTTGTGGTAGTTATTGAGTTTATACCATTTGTCGAGTATGAGGTTGCTGGTGCGTTTGCCCCAAACGTCCATACCATTGGCGTTTTCTTTTGGCGTGTTTTCCAGTGCTTTACCATACATGCGGAATGCGATCTTATCGTTTTCCCAGGCAAAGTCGTCTTTACGCTCGGGCACATAACGACCGTAGGTTTTTTTCTGCACAGGCTTAGGCGCACCGGGAACAATGGCCAGTTGTAATGAACTGTTGGCAGGAATGGTTACCTGCACGAGCAAATGCTGTGGGGTCTTTTCGCCCCCGTACACCAGCTGGTAAGGCACTTCTTCCCCTCTCCTGTTCACCACCCTGAAACTACCACCTTTTAAAGCGGTGATCCGGCTTGCTATTTTAGCGTACGGGATCTCCACCACTTCGGCGGTACGTTCGATCTTTAAGTCGTTAGCCAGTACAATATCCGTTACATAAGTCCCCTGAGCCTTTACTGCTCCTGTATGTAAGCCGAAGGCCGCACATACAAAGAGAAAAAATATCCTTTTCATACTTTCTGAATGGTTAATTACGTGGATTATTAACGGAGATCGTTCGTAGCACATACGTCCATATCACCGTAATCGAGGTTTTCGCCTGCCATGCCCCAGATAAAGGTATAGCTGCTGGTACCTGCGCCGCTGTGAATGCTCCAGGGCGGAGAAATCACTGCTTCTTCGTTCTGCATCCAGATGTGGCGGGTTTCCTGTGGCTGGCCCCAGAAGTGGCACACGCTCTGGCCCTGCGGCACTTCGAAGTACAGGTACACTTCCATACGGCGGTCGTGTGTGTGCGCCGGCATCGTGTTCCATACGCTGCCGGGTTTCAGTTCGGTCATCCCCATCTGCAACTGGCAGGTAGGCAATACTGAATTGACGAGCAGTTTATTGATGGTACGGTGGTTCGATGTTTCCAGTGCGCCCAGCGTTACCACTTCCGCATCCGCTTTAGTCACGCGGCGGGTGGGAAACTGGTGATGCGCCGGGGCGGAATTGATATAATACTTAGCGGGATTAGCGGCATCGTTGCTCGCAAACACCACATCCTTTTTACCCTGACCAATATAGAGCGCTTCTTTAAACCCTATCTCAAACACTTCGCCGTCTACTGTAATCGTACCGGCACCGCCGATATTGATAATACCCATTTCACGGCGCTCCAGGAAGTAACTGGATTTCAACTGGTCCGTGGTTTCGAGTTTTACCGGCTTCACAGGTTTTACGCCGCCCGCAATGTAACGGTCATAATGCGTGTACACTAAGTTCACTACGTTTTCTTCGAAAAGGTTGCTGATGTGCAGGGCTTGCCTGGTTTGTGCAGTATTCCAGCTCTGCACCTCGGCAGGACTGCTGGAATATCTAGTTTCCATATTAATGCTCATACTGATGAGTAGTTTGTATAATGATTTGGTACGTGGAAAATTGCCTCGTGATGCCGAAGTTAGCAGTTAAAAGTAAACTTTGCAAACGTTTGCATAAAAATTGCGTCACATTACGGAAAATTGGCTTAAACTCGCTAAAAAAATGGCGAATACGGCCCTGATTCCGCGTTAAAATCTCATTATGGATTAAGTGTATAGTATCAACGCGAAACAGGCTTATTTCCTACCTTAGCACTATCATGAACACGTACCTTCAAATACATCCTAAAGACAATGTGCTGGTGGCCCTGCAGGACCTCCCTGCCGGCCGTCAGGTCCAGTTCAACGACCAGTCAATTCAACTTGTAAAAGATATTCCCGCCAAACATAAATTCCCTGTAGCAGACCTCAAAAAAGGCGATCCTATTGTGATGTACGGTGTACTGGTAGGTAAAGCCATGAGCCCTATCGGTAAAGGTGATCTTATAAGCACCGGCAATACCGAACACATGGCCGATTCTTTCCACGAAAAAGATGAGGCTTTCAGTTGGCAGGCACCTGATGTAAGCAAGTGGAAAAACGCCACCTTCATGGGTTACCACCGTAACGACGGACAGGTGGGCACCCGTAACTACTGGCTGGTTATACCGATGGTTTTTTGCGAAACCCGCAATGTAAATGTGATTAAAACCGCCTTCGAAAAAGGTCTTGGTTTTGCTCCTCCTGAAAAGTATAACGAACAGGTAAATGATCTCGTAAATCTCTACAAAAGCGGTAACCTCGATGCGGTGAAAAACTACCAGCCAACGGAGGTAACAACTACCACTAAACGTAATGATATATTCCCGAACATTGACGGTATCAAATTCCTGATACACGAAGGTGGCTGCGGCGGTACACGTCAGGATGCAGACATGCTCTGCGCACTGCTGGCTGGTTATATTCACCATCCAAACGTTGCAGGCGCTACGGTACTGAGCCTTGGTTGCCAGCATGCGCAGGTGAGCATCATGCAGAACGCGCTGAAAAAGCTGAACCCGAACTTCGACAAACCGTTGCTGGTGTTCGAACAACAAACCAGCGGTTCAGAATTTAACATGCTGTCCACCGCTATTAAAGAAACCTTCCTGGGTATGGCCGAAGCAAATAAAAATGCGCGTAAACCAGCACCTGTCAATAAAATCATCCTCGGTCTCGAATGCGGTGGTTCCGATGGCTTCTCCGGCATTTCTGCCAATCCTGCTGTTGGACATACCTCCGATCTTATGGTGGGCTTAGGCGGCACCACGATCCTCTCCGAATTTCCGGAACTGTGTGGCGTTGAGCAGGAGTTGATTAATCGCTGCGTGGATGAAAACATCTCCAACAAATTCATCAAAATCATGCGCGCCTATGAAGCACAGGCAGAATCTGTTGGTTCAGGCTTTTACCAGAACCCTTCGCCAGGCAACATCAAAGACGGTTTAATTACCGATGCGATCAAGTCTGCAGGAGCAGCAAAAAAAGGCGGTACTTCTCCGGTTACAGATGTATTGGATTATACCGAGTACGCTGTTAAACCTGGCTTGAATCTGCTTTGCACACCTGGTAACGATGTTGAGTCTACCTCCGCAGAAGTTGGTTCCGGTGCCAGCGTTGTGCTGTTTACCACCGGCCTGGGCACGCCAACAGGCAATCCTATCGCCCCGGTGATTAAAATCAGCACCAACACCCGCCTGGCGCAACGCATGCCAGATATCATCGATATCAATACAGGCACCATTATCAGCGGCGAAACCAGCATCGAGCAAATGGGCGAAGACATACTGGACCACGTGATCAAAGTAGCCAGCGGCGAATTGCTCACTAAAGCCGAAACCTTACACCAGGATGACTTCATCCCATGGAAACGCGGTGTAAGCCTCTGATTCAAATACGTACTTTTAATACAGCAGCGCTCTACCGGGCGCTGCTTTTTTTATGGTATCCAGCAGTGGAATTACTATTCAGCCGCCGTTGTGTCACTCCCTTCAACTGTTTGAACATTATTGGGCAGAAACTAAGCACCACTGCCCGCGTTAGCGGGCGTCACTAAGATCGTCATGGCGAGGAACGAAGCCATCCTCCGCTTAAGTCTTCGCAACAGTAAAGCTTCCCGGAAGGCAACGCTGCCGTTACGAATAAAGTGCATGTTGCTATTACCTAATAGTCATGTAGACCGTGCGTATCTCGTGCGGAGACTGGAGCGGAGGATGGCTTCGTTCCTCGCCATGACGGGCAGGGTGATACCCGCTAACGCGGGCACACAATATAGTTTAGCATCCGCAGCGTCTCGCACTACGCAATAACCTGTTGTACCGCGCAACAAACCTAAAGGTCACTCCCTTCAGCCGCAACAACACGATAAGCAGGCTTTTCAACACCCGATCCCCCTGCGTATCCGTCGCACTGGATAGCTGCATCCTTTACAGATCCTTTAGAGATGTCCCGTATATGTCCCGTATATAAGCCGTATATGACCCGTATATGAGCCGTATCTTTAAAGATATGGGACATCTATGACTTAACTATGGCTCATATATGACTCATATATGGGACATCTCTAAAGGATCCCTATAGGATCTGACATGTACGGAGGGAGTATGCTGAAGCGGCGGGTAAGACATATTTTAGTCAGACGGGTGTGATTACGACAGGCTAATTATTCTTGCCCGGTATTGTTCCAACCGCTGAAGGGAGTGACACAACGGCGGCCTGGTCAGTGGTTTGCTGCCTGTTCCCTAATAAAAAAAACGCAGCACCTTGTGAGTGCTGCGTTGTATGATCATTGTTGAAATGACTAATTATTTTACTTCTACCTTTTCCATTTTTGGTGCAAAGAAGTGCATCATCAGCCAGGCTACGATGTAGGCGCCGGCGCAAATGGAGAAGAGGATGTTGTAACCGGCGTCGATGTTGCCGAGTAATTTGTAGTGATCGAGCATGGCGCCCACAAAAATCGGGAACAACATGCCACCGATAGAACCGGCCATACCGCCGATACCTACTACAGAACTCAACGCACTTTTCGGGAACATATCAGAAGCGGTGGTAAAGATGTTGGCAGACCAGGCCTGGTGCGCTGCCGCAGCAAGACTGATAAGTAATACACCTGCCCACATGTTAGTGGTAAACTGGATCAGGAAAATAGGAATTACGCAGATCGCGAAAATAAGCATAGAAACCTTTCTGGCCTTAAAGATAGGCCAGCCGCTGTTAATTAGTTTTGATGACAACCAGCCGCCACCGATACTGCCTACACTCGTAATAGTGTAGATAATAATTACAGGCAGGCCCAGCGTATCTTTCATGTTGATGTTGTACTTGTTGCCAAGGTATGATGGGATCCAGAACAGGAAGAACCACCAGATCGGATCAGTTAACAGTTTACCAAAAACGAAAGCCCAGGTTTGGCGGATACTGAATAATTTAACCCATGGAATTTTCTGCACTGGTGCATCTACACCCGCATCATCGCTATGGATATGCGCGAGTTCCGCCTGGTTGATCTTTTTGTGTTTTGTAGGAAGATCATAGAAAATCCACCACAAAATCAGCCATGCAAAACCGATGGCACCTGTCCAGAGAAAAGCGCTTTCCCAGCCATGCTCACGTGCTATCCAGTATACGATTACAGGTCCTACTACCGCGCCAATGTTAGCACCGGCGTTAAAAATGCCGGTAGCAAACGCACGTTCTTTTTTAGGGAACCACTCCGCCACTGCTTTAATAGCTGAAGGAAAGTTACCACCTTCACCAAAACCCAGCGCCACGCGGGCAACACCGAAGCCGAAGGTAGTTTTAGCAGCAGCATTGGCCATAGCGGCAATACTCCAGATAGTGATAGAAATAGTATAACCCAGTTTAGAACCCAGTTTATCTACAATGCGCCCAAAAGCCAGCAGACCAACGGCATAGGCGGCGGAAAATGCGGTTACAAGATTGCCGTAGTCGGTTTCCGTCCAATTAAATGCAACAGCAAGATCATCCTTCAAAAGACCCACCACCTGGCGGTCGATATAATTGATAGTCGTGGCAAAAAATAGTAAGGTTACAACGTTCCAGCGGTACTTACTCATTACGGTGGAATTCATGATATCAGTTTTGGAATATTATTCGAATCAATTTACGCTAATGCTTTGATATATGCAAACGTTTGCACGACATTTGCCTTTATCGCTGCCCAATCCTTACTATCCACCGCTTTTTTAGGCAACAGATTAGAGCCCATACCCACGCAAACCACGCCGGCATCGAACCAGGATTGAAGGTTCTTCTGCTCCGGTTCTACGCCACCGGTAGGCATAAACTTCATGGCAGGGAATAAAGGTTTAATGGCTTTTACGAAACCAGGCCCCAGGGAACTGCCAGGAAACAGCTTTACCAACTGTGCTTTGTTTTCTTCCGCCACGGCAATTTCAGAAGGCGTCATACAACCGGGCACCCAGAAAATACCGGCACCGTTGCAGTATTCAGCTACAGCCGGATTGATGATAGGGCTCACAATAAAATCGGCGCCCGTTTCCGTAAATGTTTTAGCATCAGTTGCATTTTTGATGGTGCCGATGCCCAGGTACATATCCGGCATGGTTTGCAGCTTTTTATCGCGCATAATGGCGAAGTTCCTGCGGGCATTTTCGCCCCTGTTGGTAAATTCAAATACACGGATGCCGCCATCGTAACAGGCCTGCATTACCTCACAACACACGTCCGCATCGTCGTGGTAAAACACCGGTATTACTTTACTGCGCTCGAAAGCTGCCAGTATGGTATCACTTGCTACTGCCATTTTTAATCAATTAGTTTTTGTATCGTTTCCTTTGATGTTAAGTTAAAATCGCCCTGGCGGAAAAGCTTGCTGTAAGCGGCTCCCGCTGCCCAGTCGATCGTCTGCTGCGGCGTAAACCCGTTCAATTGCGCATGTATCAAACCGCCCATAAAACTATCGCCACTGCCTACCCTGTCTACCACTTCGTTAGTTTCGTACTGTTTACTTACGTACAGTTTTTCTGCCTCGTAATAAGTAGCATAATACAGATTGTGCGTATCGCCCTTTGAAAAGCGGAAGGTAAACGCCACGCGATCGCACTTTTTATAGTGTTCTACGATCTCCTGCGCTACTGTAGCAGCGGCACCGAGATAAAGATCTTTTTCGTCTACTTCCAGCGCGTGTTCGTCCAACTGCGTACCCAGCATCATTTTGGCCGCCCAGATGTTACCCATGATCAAGTGGCAATAGTGCGCCAGTTCGGGCATTACATCGATCGGCGACTGGCCGTACTTCCATAATTTACTGCGGTAGTTAAGGTCGACCGAAATCGTCATGCCTTTACGGGTAGCGGCTTCCAACACTTCTTTACAAATGATGGCGGCGTCTTCGTTAAGGGCAGGGCTGATCGCGCTCCAGTGGAACCACTCGGCATCGCCCAGTGCTTCGTCCCAGTTAACGGTGCCAGGTTTAATATCCGCGAAGGAAGAGTATTTACGGTCGTACACCACTTCCGCATGTTTAAGGTCGCTGCCCTGGGCCAGGTAGTAGGCGCCGATGCGATCGCCGCCCAGCAGCATGCGGCCAGTATCTACCCCTACATTTTCCAGTTCCTCCAGCACCTGGCGCGACAAACCATTGTCGGGCACGCGGCTGATATAGGTTACGGGAGTGCCCCAGGTGGCTAAAGACGCAGCCACATTGGCTTCTGCTCCGCCTACATAGATGGCTGCCTTATTGGTAGCCCAGTCGGGCGATAAGCGCAGCAATATCTCTCCGAAGGTGATAACTTTTACAGGTTGCATTAGCAGTTGAAGTATGCTTTGGCGTTAAAATAAGAAATATCCTGCACCATTTTGCCTAACCATTTAATATCGCCCGGCAATTCGCCATTCTCCACATCGTTGCCGATGAGGTTACAAAGTATGCGGCGGAAGTACTCGTGGCGTGAGTAGGAAAGGAAACTGCGGGAATCGGTAAGCATGCCCACGAAGCGGCTGAGCAGCCCCATATTACTGAGCGTGTTCATCTGCTTCTCCATCCCATCTTTTTGGTCGAGGAACCACCAGCCGCTGCCGAACTGCATTTTACCTGCAACGGTACCGTCCTGGAAGTTGCCCACCATGGTGGCGAACATCTCGTTATGCGAAGGGTTCAGATTGTATACAATGGTTTTTGCCAGTTTTTCTTCCTGATCTAACCGGTCGAAAAACGCCGACATCGATTGAGCCGTGTTCCAGTCGCCGATAGAATCCACGCCCGCATCGGCCCCCACCGTTTTTAACAAACGGGAGTTGTTGTTACGGATAGCGCCCACATGAAACTGTTGCACCCAGCCCTTTTCATGGTTCCAGCTGCAAATGAAGTGCAGCGTGGCGGAGCGGTGCATATCCGCTTCTTCAGTAGTAAGCGTTTTACCAGCCATTACCTTTTTGAAGTTAGCGTCCAGTTCCAATGCAGTAAATGGTGTAGCATAAAAGAAACTAATGCCGTGATCCGACAAGCGTCCGCCTTTTTCATGAAAATAATCGTGACGCTGTTTCAAAGCCGCCAGCATATCATCAAACGTTTGGATGTTGATACCGGCAACGGCGCCCAGCTTTTCCATGTAAGCACGGAACGCAACAGGATCGTCGATGGCGAGCGATTTATCGGGACGGAAAGTTGGTAATACTTTGGTAGAAAAGCCCTGTTGCTGTATAGCGATGTGGTGCTCCAGCGAATCCGTAGGATCGTCGGTGGTGCAAAGTGATTCTACTTTAAAGTGTTGTAATAATGACTTCGTTGTCCACTTGTGGAGTTGTGCGTTGCAGGCGTTGTATACCGCTTCAGCATTCTGGTCGTTCAGTTGGTCGGTGATACCGAATGGATTTTTAAGTTCCATGTGCGTCCAGTGGTACAGCGGGTTTCGCATGGTATAAGGCACCGTAGCTGCCCAGGCTTTAAACTTCTCAAGATCAGTGGTGTTGCCGGTTATCAGGTGTTCCGGAACACCATTAGCGCGCATAGCCCGCCATTTATAGTGATCGCCGCGGAGCCAGGCCGCGCTGATGTTCTCGAACTGCCTGTTGCTGGCTATCTCGTCCGGCGGCAGATGATTGTGATAATCGATCACCGGCATATCTTTCGCATAATCGAAATATAATTGCTTAGCCGTTTCAGTTTGCAGTAAAAAGTCTTCTGACAAAAATTGCTTCATACAAATTAGTGGACCTTTGAAAAATTGGAAACATACGCATTCACACCTTCCTGCAACATGCCGTACAGGTGGTCCGTAATACTTTCGGAGAAACCAGGCACCTCATTCAGATCGGTTTCCCACAGGCGTATATCGCCCAATATCTGATGTACAAGGCCGCTTACCGCTGCCTTTTCATTTATTTTGATACCATTCCAATGCGCAGCGAAAATAGCGGCATTATCATCGTTAATATCGTAAAACACATCGCCGCGTTGTCCCTGGTACTTTCCACCCTCCTGTCTTACCGGCTTAATGAAAAGAATGCTCGCCGCCAGGCCGATGCTGATCATCGGTGGTAACATTTTCTTTTGCTCATAATAGCGCAACAGTGTGCGCACGTTACGGGTATTGGTTTTAGAACTTTGCTGGAAGGTAATGCTTAACAGCTTATGCTCAATGAACGGGTTGGCAAAACGGTCGAGCACATCTTTGGCAAATACTGCTGTTTGGGGCCCAAGGTCTTTCAATGTAGGCAAAATTTCTTCCAGCACTACTGTTTCAAAGAAACGTTTCATCACCGGATTTTGCATACACTCATAAACGGTATTGAGGCCCGAAAGGTAACCTACTGCCACGGCCGCAGTATGACTGCCATTGAGGATGCGCAGTTTCTGCTCACGGTAAGGTGTAATACTTTCCGCTACCAGCATACGTTCGTCGGCCTGTTTAAAACTGAGTTTCCCTGCTACTTTCTCACTGCCTTCGATCGCCCACAGCAGGAAAGGTTCCGCTTCTATCCACAAACTATCTTCATAACCCGCAGTTTCGTTCTGTGCCACCAGGTCTTTCGGTTTACCGGGAACGATCCTGTCTACCAGCGAACTGCAAAACGTATTGGCAGTATTTATCCAGTTAATGAAATCGGCCGGTAATTCGTTGTGTGCCGCCAGTTTCAATACTATTTCTTTCAACAGGCGGCCGTTATCCACCACTAACTCAGTTGGAATGATGGTAAAGCCTTTAGCAGCGTCACCGTTAAAGCAACGGTAGCGCTCCAGCAACACCGACAGTAATTTGCCGGGATAAGAAGCCGGCACCACACCATCCACTTTTTCCTCCACATACTGAATACCCACTTCGGTGGTGTTAGAAATAATAATATCCAGTTGTGGTTGCCTGATGGCTGTTAATACCTTGCCCCAATCTGCATTCGATTGCAGAACACGGGAAATAGAAGCGTTTACCAGTTGGCGATTAACCAGTTCTCCTTTCGCTTTTCCTTTAATGTGCGTGGTGAACAGGCTGTCCTGGCTATCAAAATCGGCCGTGCTGCCATCGGTAGATTTTACCACAACGATCCTTCCCTGGAAGATGCCTTGTTTATTGGCTTTGTCTACAAGATAATCGACCAGCCCGCGTAATAACACGCCGGTACCGAATTGCAGGATTTTTTCCGGATACTGGAAATATTCGGGTGAGATACCGAAGGCGGTATCGGAAGTAACGTGGTGCTTGCTAAGTTTAGTCAGCATGTATATCTAATTTGTTTAATAACTACACTATTCGCCGTTAAATATATAATTCCATTTTAACTTTTTTGTCGGGTAATTGAAATATATTTTAAACGGAAACCGCCACTACGATATATATACTCATTGTATTTCAGCTACATATGTTAATGGCGATGTTGACTGACGGCAGCGTGACAGGGCCATAGTTAATAAATCACTACCTTTGCAGCTCAATTTTTATTAAGATGAGCAGACATGGAAAAGTGCTGGTAGCAATGAGCGGTGGAATAGACAGTACCGTTACCGCTCTCATGTTGCACGAGCAGGGATATGAAGTGGTGGGCATCACCATGAAGACCTGGGATTACGCATCTGCCGGTGCCTCCAAGAAGGAAACCGGCTGTTGTAACCTGGACAGCTTCAACGACGCCCGCGCGGCTGCCGTGCATCACGGGTTTCCGCACTTCGTGCTGGACATTCGCGACGAGTTCGGCAATTTCGTAATTGATAATTTCGTGGAGGAATATATGGCAGGCCGCACACCTAACCCGTGCGTGCTTTGTAATACCCATATCAAGTGGCGCGCCCTTATAAAGCGTGCCGATGCGATGGATTGCGAGTTTATTGCCACCGGCCACTATGCCAAGGTACGTATGGAAAACGGCCGCGGTGTGTTAAGTAAAGGTATTGACGAGCTGAAGGACCAGAGTTATGTGCTCTGGGGACTTGACCAGGACGTGGTAAAACGCACCCTGTTGCCCCTCGGCACCTATCGTAAACCAGAAATCCGCCAGATGGCGCTTGATTTCGGTTACCCCGAACTGGCTAAAAAGGCAGAGAGTTATGAGATCTGCTTTGTTCCCGACAACGATTACCGCGGTTTCCTGAAACGCAGGATCGACGGTTTGGAAGAAAGCGTGGATGGAGGCAATTTTGTGCTGCGTGATGGCTCTATCGTGGGTAAACACAAAGGTTACCCCTTTTACACCATCGGGCAGCGTAAAGGGCTTGATATTGCCCTTGGCCGGCCGATCTATGTAACGGAGATCATCCCCGAAACCAATACAGTGGTTTTAGGTGATGAGGAAGACCTGAACAAAAACGAGATGCTGGTAAGCGGTATTAACATGGTGAAGTACGACCACATCCCCGAGGGAATGGAAGTAACTACCAAAATCCGTTATAAGGACAAAGGCGCGCTCAGCAACGTATACAACGACGGCGGCAACGCCCGTATCCGCTTCTACGAAGCGGTGAAAGGTATAGCACCCGGCCAGTCGGCCGTGTTTTACGAAGGCGATGATGTAGTGGGCGGCGGTATTATCCGCAGCGGCAGCATTTTCGGCTAAACTTTACGGTTAAAATTTATAGAAGGAGTTGTACAGTTATTTTTAGTAACATTGTACAACTCCTTTTCTATTGAATGTTCCTATGAAACGAAACCATCTGCTGTTACCTTCAGTTATTGCCATCCTGTTGTTACAGGCCCTGCCTCTTCGTACCCAGGCACAAACGTTTACCAAACATGTTATTTCTTTTACCGATAAAAACGGCAGCCCATACCAGCTTTCCCAACCGCAAAAATATCTTTCCTCCAAAGCCATACAACGCCGCCGCCGGCAAGGCATTGCGATAGAGGCTACCGACTTACCGGTTGCCCCCCGATACCTCGATAGCATCAGGAATATTGGTGGCGTAACGATACTATACACCTCGCGCTGGTTTAACCAGGCTGTTATACAAACCTCCAGCCCAGCGGCCTTACTGCGAATTCAGGACCTGCCGTTTGTGAAAGGCACTTCAGCGGTAGCAGCCCGTATGGCCCCACCCTCAGGCGAAGTGCCGGCCAAGTTTAATGCTAAAACAAGCGGTATCGAATACGGATCTGCCAGTGGACAAATCAATATCCATGAGGGCGAATACCTGCACGACAAAGGTTTTACGGGTAATGGTATGCTGGTAGCCGTACTGGACGCTGGCTTCCCGGGTGTTAATACGGCTGCGCCGTTCAGGCATTTAGATATTAAAGCGACCCGCGACTTTGTAGCCGGGGGCGCAAATGTATACACCGCCAGTACGCACGGCACACACTGTTTGTCAACCATGGCCGCACAGTCGCCACTGATGACGGGCACGGCGCCGAACGCATCGTACGTGTTATTAAGAACAGAAGAAGATGGAAAAGAGCAACCGATCGAAGAAAACAACTGGATTGCGGGCGCTGAGTTTGCAGACAGCATTGGCGCCGATGTTATTTCATCCTCACTCGGTTACAGCACGTTCGACAATCCTGCATTTAATCATAATTACTTCCAGCTTAATGGTGATGCCCTGGAAATAACGCAGGCAGCCGACCTCGCCGCCCGTAAAGGCATGATCGTAGTTAACTCCGCCGGCAACGAGGGCAACAGCAACTGGATATACATTACTCCGCCCGCCGATGGCGATAGTGTGCTAACTGTTGGCGCCGTAAATAACGCGGGACAAATTGCCTCTTTCAGCAGTTACGGCCCGGCATCGGATGGTGCGGTTAAGCCGGATGTGGTGGGTGTTGGCGTGGCTACGCAAATCATTACGGCCGATGGGAGCCTTAGCGCCGGTAACGGCACCTCCTACTCCACTCCCATTATCGCCGGACTGGTAACCTGCCTGTGGCAAGCCTTTCCACAGCGAAGTAATATGGAGATCATTGACGTGGTAAAAGCCAGCAGCAGTCAATACAACGCCCCGGACGATCAAATGGGATACGGCATTCCTAACTTCCGTTGGGCGTACGATAGCCTGTACAAACGCGCGCAGCAGGACACTGCTTTTATCCGTACGATCTTAAAAGAAGAAAGACTGAAAGTGACGCCCAATCCGTTCTACAGCCAGCTATACATCTACTACCACTCTACATCTTCTGAAGATGTACACCTCCGCCTTACCGACAATACGGGTAAAACGCTGGCACAGCGCAAGCTGGGGGCAGCTGCGGCTACTTATGGCTATTACCTGTGGCAGGAAAACCTGTTTGGCGGGTTGCCAACGGGTATTTATTATTTGCAGTTAGTACAGGGAAATAAAAAAACGTCGGCGAAGTTGCTTAAACTTTAACCAGTCGAGCCGCGAACATAGTATCGGCCGCACGGTCGTATCCTTTAATAACACCGGCCTGCTGTGCCTGTAACCCAAGTTCCGTCACCATATATTCCAGCACTTCTTCGTTCTCCTCACGAAAAACGGAACAGGTAATATATATCAATGCGCCGCCGGGTTTCAGGCATTTTACCACGTTAGCGGCAATACGCTTTTGCAGGGATTGATAATAACCGATTTTATTGATGTCGAAGTAGTAAAGGTTTTCGGGCGTACGGCCCCAGGTACCGGAACCGCTGCAGGGCGCATCCAGTAATATGTTATCGAACTGGGTACGGGGCAGAATGTGATCTACATTATCGTCGGTAAGGTCCAGCACTTTGGCGTGGAAATTCTTTACACCGGCTTCTTTAAACCTGCGTTGCAGGTTCTCGAGAATAGAGGTGCGCACATCACTTACCAACAGTTCTACAGAGGGTTCTATATCTTTTAAAAGGATGGATTTACCACCGCTGGCCGCACAACAGTCCCACCAATAACTTTTCGGTGCGGGCTGAAACAACTGGCCGGTTTCCTGGCTTGACAGGTCTTGTATTTCGTACCAGCTTTTATCGGTGATCACCGCATCGACTTTCGTACCATTGGGTAAGGCAATAGCCGTTTCGCCGGCTAAGGCGTATGGTATGGCCGCTTTTTCCAGCAGCTGTGTAATATCGGCCAGTTTGTTATAACGGGCGCGGACGTACAAATTAGGCTGACGCAGGAACGAGGCGGAATATGCCCATGGATCTATGTTTGCAGACAGTTCATCGGCATAAGGAAATATATCAGAAACAGATGGGAGGTCGAGGAACTGGAGTTTCTCGGTTAATGACAAGGCGATTTGGGCATTCCATGCAGGGCGAAAGAACTCCAGCACAGGGTTAGGTGTTTCTTCGCAAAGGAACAATGCGATCAGTATACGATCCTCGCGGAGCATCGTTTCCCTGCTCCAGTGGCCAAGGCGGAAGTAGTCGTATACCAGCTGACTTATCTGCTTCCTGTCGCGGCTTCCCATTTGGGGATTGGATTTGAAGAAGGTCTTCAGGAAGTGATGAAGGGGCAGGCTGCCATTGTATTGGTCCAGTATTTTCTTAGTGGTAAGGAGATAATTTTCCCATCTTGTCATGAGCGCAAAAATAACGTATTCGCGGGGATTGCCATAAAAAGAGAATCCCCTGGCTTTTGAATACCAGGGGATTACTTTTATTTTTTATTCATGTGGATGGGTGTTGTTGCCGCTGAAGTGTGCGACGCAACGGCGGTTTTATTGAAAAACTAACGCCGGGCCCCTCCCCATTTTTATTATTTGACGTTCAGTAAAGTCTTTACCGGATCGCGACCGAACAGCAGTTGCTCGGGGTTTTCCAGCATTTCCTTCACGCGCACCAGGAAACTTACAGACTCACGGCCATCGATAATACGGTGGTCGTAGCTAAGCGCCAGGTACATCATCGGGCGGATCACCACCTGGCCGTTAACAGCCATCGGGCGGTCCTGGATTTTGTGCATGCCCAGTATAGCCGACTGCGGGATATTGATGATCGGGGTACTCATCAGGGAACCAAACACGCCACCATTGGTGATAGTAAAGGTACCACCGGTCATTTCGTCCATGGTCAGTTTGCTGTCACGTGCTTTGGTAGCCAGTTCTACTACTTTCTTTTCTATTTCGGCCATGCTCATGCTCTCCGCATTACGGATAATTGGCACCACCAGGCCCTTCGGCGCCGACACCGCGATGGAAATATCAGCGTAGTCGTGGTACACCAGCTCTTCTCCGTCGATGTAAGCATTTACCGCCGGGAATTCGGCCAGGGCAAAGCAAACAGCTTTAGTGAAGAAGCTCATGAAACCGAGGTTTACACCATGTACGGTTTTAAAAGTTTCTTTGTACTTCGCACGTATGGCCATGATGTTGGTCATATCTACCTCGTTGAAAGTAGTGAGCATTGCCGTTGTATTTTTCGCTTCTACCAGACGGCGTGAAACGGTTTTACGAAGGTTGCTCATTTTCTCTCTGCGGGCGTTGCGGCTGTTCAGTTCAGTACCGATAGCCACGCCGGGGTTTTGCAGGGCCGCCCAAACATCGTCGCGGAGGATTTTACCACCAGCGCCGCTGCCTTTGATAGAAGTCGGATCTACATGTTTATCTGCAATCACAGCCGCTGCAAGCGGTGTTGCTTTAATATCGTTAGGGATAGCAGTAACGGGAGCCTGCTGCGCCTGTTGTACGCTCTGTTTGGCTTCAGGAGCTGCGGTAGCGGCCGGAGCGGCTTTACCGGCAGGCCTTGCAGCATCAGTATCGATTTTGCAGGCAATGTCGCCAATGTTAAGCGTATCGCCTTCTTTTGCTACCGTTTGCAGTACACCAGCTTCTTCAGCGTTCAGTTCGAAAGTAGCTTTCTCTGATTCCAGTTCGCACAGTACTTCATCACGCTCAACATAATCGCCGGTCTTTTTAGACCATTTTATCAAAGACACTTCGCTGATAGATTCACCAACAGTAGGTACTTTGATGTCGATTACGCCTTTACCGGCGGGAGCGGGAGCAGCAGGAGCGGCAGTCGCTTCAGGAGCAGGAGCAGCTTCTTTGGCCGTGGCAGGCGCAGCTGCAGGAGCTGTGCCAGCGGGGGCAGCAGCATCCGTATCAATAGTAGCAGCCACGTCACCAATTTTGAGGGTGTCGCCTTCGGCGGCTTTAGTTTTAAGTATACCGGGCTTCTCGGCATTCAGTTCGAACGTCGCTTTTTCAGATTCCATTTCGCACAACACTTCGTCCTGTTGTACATAATCGCCATCCTTCTTGAGCCATTTTGCTATTGTTACCTCGCTAATAGATTCTCCTACCGTAGGAACTTTAATTTCGATAACCATATTTCAGTTTTGATGGGTCATAGCCGGTGCTAACCTGCTACTAATATGTTCAAATTTAGCTTTTCCTGATTAAATGTTGAAAGCCGTTTCAATGATCTCTGCCTGTTCCTGTGCGTGTACTTTAGCGTAACCGGTAGCCGTTGCAGCGCTTGGGTTGCGGCTGATAACACCGTAGTTCAGCTGCTTCAGGTTCATTTGCAGGTAGCTGGCAGCACCCATGTTCAGGGGCTCTTCCTGTACCCAGAACCAGGTGGCTCCTTTGTACTTCTGGTTAATAGCGTCCAGTTGTACGGTTGGCAGCGGATAAAGCTGTTCCATACGCACTACTGCTACATCTTTACGGTTATCCTTCATCTGTTTTTCACTCAGATCGAAGTACATTTTACCGCTGCACAGCAATACTTTCTTCACTTTAGATGCATCGTCGATAAACGGATCGTCCAGTACTTCTTTAAAACCACCGCTGGTAAACTCGCTGGCCGGGCTGTAGCTGCGTACGTGGCGCAGGTTGGCTTTCGGTGAGAAGTTGATCATCGGCTTCCTGAACGGGAACGCCAGCTGACGGCGTAATGCGTGGAAGAAGCTGGATGAGGTGGTACAGTTGGTGATGATCATATTGTACTCGGCACACATTTGCAGGAAACGTTCGAGGCGGGCGCTGGAGTGTTCCGGACCCTGACCTTCGTAACCATGTGGTAACAGCAATGTTAAACCGCTCATTTTACCCCACTTGGTTTCAGCAGATGAAATGAACTGATCGATCAGCGTTTGCGCGCCGTTGCTGAAGTCGCCGAACTGCGCTTCCCAAATGGTGAGCGTGTTGGGGTTAGCGATCGAGTAACCATATTCGAAGCCTACTACCGCGAATTCGCTGAGCAGGGAGTTATAAATTCTGAATTGGCCCTGTTCGGGGTTGATGTTGCTTAAACGGCTGTACTCTTTATCATTCTCTTCGCTGCGCAGTACGGCGTGGCGGTGAGAGAAAGTACCGCGTTTCACGTCCTGACCGCTGAGGCGAACGTCCGTTCCTTCGTTCAGCACACTTGCATAAGCCATCAGTTCACCCGAAGCCCAGTCTAACAACTGCTGCTCTTTATACAACTTCTGTTTTTCGGCCAGCAGCTTTTCTACTTTTTTCAGGGGTTTAAAGCCTTCAGGAATAGCCATGATAGCATCGAACACTTTGGTAAACTGTTCCTGCGAGATAGCGGTATCCGGAGATTTGTGAAAATCTTCTGGTGTAGACTTACGCAGTTCCAGCCAGGCCTGTTCAGGTTTCTGGCGGCTGTAAGGCAGCGGGTGCTGCTTCACTTCGTCCAGGCGCTCCTGCAGTTCCGACCAGAAAGCTTTTTCCAGTTCCTGTGCCATTGCTGCATCTACATCACCTTTGGCAATCAGTTGTTTGGAATATACTTCACGGGGATTGGCGTGTTGGTCAATTGCCTCGTATAATTTAGGCTGGGTGAATTTCGGATCATCGCCTTCGTTGTGGCCGTGCTTGCGGTAGCACACCATATCTATATAAATATCCGAGTTAAACTCCTGGCGGTAGCGGGTAGCAATTTCGGCCACTTTCACTACAGCTTCAGCATCGTCGCCATTTACATGGAATACCGGTGCCTGTACGATAGCAGCAACGCTGGTACAGTAATCAGAAGAACGGGCGTCTTCGAAATCGGTAGTAAAACCGATCTGGTTATTAATTACATAGTGAATGGTACCACCGGTGTAGTAACCTTTCAGTTTGCTCATTTGCGCCACCTCGTACACAACACCCTGACCGGCAATGGCCGCATCGCCGTGAATGAGGATGGGGAGAATTTTATCGTAATCGCTGTTGTAAATCACATCGGCCTTGCTGCGGGCGAAACCTACTACAACCGGGTCTACCACCTCAAGGTGCGAAGGGTTTGGAGTGAGCTGGAGATTTACGTCTTTGCCATTGAACGTTTTAACCTGCGCGCGGAAACCCAAATGGTATTTCACGTCGCCGCTGCCCATAGTGGTATCGGGGATAGCGCTGCCTTCGAATTCAGAGAAAATCTGTTCGTAGGTTTTGCCGAGTATGTTGGCCAGGATGTTCAGGCGGCCACGGTGTGCCATCCCGATCACCACTTCCTGTACGGTGTTATCCGCAGCAGTGTTGATGATAGCATCCAGCGCAGCGATGGTGGTTTCGCCACCTTCAAGCGAGAAGCGTTTCTGACCTATATATTTGGTATGCAGGAATTTCTCGAACATCACACCCTGGTTCAGCTTCTGCAGAATACGTTTCTTCTGCTCCACCGCCAGCGGTTTGTTCATGGTGGTCTCCATTTCATTCTGGAGCCATTCCAGCTTTTTAAAATCGTTGATGTAGGTAAACTCTATGCCCACAGAAGCGGCATAAACTTTTTGAACGTGGTCAATGATTTTCTCTAACGTGGCTTTACCGAGCCCGACGATCTGGCCGGCATGGAATTCAGTTTTGAGGTCAGCATCGCTAAGACCGAAGTGCGCTAGGTCGAGGTTGGCCTGGCGGTCCTTTCTTTCACGTATAGGATTGGTTTTCGCAATAAGGTGGCCCTTTTTGCGATAGGCCTGTATCAGGCGGTAAGCACCCAGCTCTTTCACCAGTTGCTCATTGGTCACCGGTAATCCACTTCCTGCGGCCGCCGGGGCTGCTTTGCCATTTGTGTTGGTCACAGCAAAATCAAACCCCTCAAAAAACTTGATCCACTCAGGATCTACACTGGCAGGATCCTTTCTAAAATCCTGGTACAACGATTCGATATACGCCGGGTGTGAATTGGTGACAAATGAAAAGTCCTTCATTTACAACGAATTTAAGCTTGGTCCTTGATTCAATAAACTTTCTGATGTTCCCCATTCAGGACCAGTACTGATAAGCATACCTTTTGTCTTTAACATGTTCATTTGCATCTCCTATATATACTAAGGTGTATGAATGGGACTGCAAATATCGCTTGTTTTTTGTTAATCCCTTAGCAAAAAAAAACCAATATGTATGTATTTTTGCCCTATTCCGGGAATTGGGAAATCATTTCCATTAAATTTTGTTTGTAAGAAGAATAAAGCTACCTTTGCCCTCCGAAACTTTTGAAAATTATACAATGGCAAACCATAAAGCAACGAAAAAAGACGTACGTCAGAGCAAAAAACGTAATGAACGTAACCGTTACTACGGTAAAACTACCCGTAATGCCATAAGGGACCTGAAAGCAATAACTGATAAAGCTGCTGCCGGTAAAGAGTTACCTGAAGTGCTGTCGCTGATCGACAAACTGGCTAAACGTAACGTTATCCACAAAAACAAAGCTGCTAACCTGAAGAGCAAACTGACTAAGTCAGTTAACGTGCTCGCCTAATCAGTTAGCTGAAAGATATACTGCTCTTCCTCACAAGGGAAGGGCTTTTTTCATTTAATATATATGAAGATCAACTCGTTATATATTTTGACCAAAATCTCCTCTCCCATTTGTATTTTACCTTTATGAAGAAATTAACAGCCGCCCTCCTGCTCGGCCTGGCTATCTCCGAAACCCAGGCCCAGGACCTGACGACAAAATACGAGCGCACTAGCGCCCGCGAAACGGTCACCTACCAGGAATGTATCGATTATTATAAAATACTGGACAAACGCTTCCCGCAGATTAGTATGCAGGAGATCGGCGGCACCGATGCCGGCTTCCCGCTTCACCTCGTTACCTTTTCGGCTGATGGCGACTTCAATTTCGCCAGCCTGCGTAAGAAAAATAAACGCATCATCCTGGTAAACAATGGCATACATCCCGGCGAACCCGATGGTATTGACGCCAGTATGATGTTACTCCGCGACCTCGCCCTGGGTAAAAAGAGACTGCCTTCCAATATTGTACTGGCAGTTATCCCTCTCTACAATATTGGCGGCTCGCTCAACCGAAGCGCTTACTACCGCGTAGACCAGGACGGCCCGGCGGAGTTTGGCTCCCGCGGTAATGCCCAGAACCTCGACCTCAACCGCGACTTTATCAAGGCCGACTCCCGCAACGCCCGCAGCTTCCAGCAAATCTACCACCTCACCGATCCTGACGTATTTATCGATAATCACGTAAGTAATGGAGCTGACTACCAGCACATTATGACGCTTCTCTGCTCCCAACATAACAAAATGGGCGGCGCTATGGGCGAATTTATGAACAAACAGTTTGAACCGGGAGTTTACCGTTTGATGAAGGAAAAAGGCTACGACCTGGTGCCCTATGTAAATCATTTCGGCAATACACCCGATAGCGGTTGGGTAGAGTTTTACGATGCTCCCCGTTATTCCAGCGGTTACACCACGCTCTTCCATACCTTCGGTTTTGTACCCGAAACACATATGTTAAAGGCATATGACCTGCGGGTGAAAGCCACTTATGCGCTCATGGAGGCCTTTATCGCCTTCACCAGTCAACACAGCGAGGAAATTAAAACCCTTCGCGCCCAGGCAAAAGCAGCCGTAAAAACACAAACTTCTTTCCCCCTGGATTGGAAAGCAGATATGTCGCAGTACAGCAGCATTCCGTTTAAAGGTTACCAGCCGGGCTACAAACCCAGCCAGATCTCAGGCCTGCCAAGATTGTATTACGATAAGAGCAAATCTTACGAGCGCCAGATCAAATTCTACAACACCTACAAAGAAGCTAATTTCATCACCAAACCCACCGCCTACATCATTCCCCAGGGCTGGTGGACGGTTACGGATTTACTGAAGAATAATAAAGTGAAGATGGAACGGTTGAAGAAGGATACTATAATGGTGGTAGAGGCGTATCATATAGAAGATTATAAATCAGCCCAACGCCCTTACGAAAAACATTATATACACACCGGCGTAAAAGTATCTGTTAAACAAGATACTATCCATTTCCGCAAAGGCGATTACTACATTCCAATGGACCAGGAAGCCAACCGTTACCTGGTAGAAACACTGGAGCCTACCGCCGGCGATTCCTTCCTTGCCTGGAATTTCTTCGATGCCATACTGGGCCAAAAGGAATGGTATTCCACCTATGTGTTTGAAGATACCGGCTGGGAGTACCTGAAACAGCATCCTGAATTGCAGAAGAAGCTGGAGGAACAACGTGCTGGCGATACCGCATTTGCAAAAAGTGCAGAGGCACAGTTGAATTTTGTGTTTAAGAACTCGCCGTACTTTGAGCCGGATTTTAACAGGTATCCGGTGTATAGGATAATGAAATAAAAAAAATTAAACGGTTTTGTTTTACATCATACATGCAACTGAAATTTTTACAGTTAAAAATTGTAGCTGATTGGAGAAATAGTGGGATAATAAACAGTGATCAGTTGCTTCTTGTTCGGATAGTAACCACTTGGGGAAGGTTAGCATTTTCTAATACGATGGCCTGGCTTCCCGCCCAAAAAACCAGCCAATATGCTGATAAGGCTCGGTCATATAACCCTCATCATCAATAATGCCGGCGCGTTGTAAGGAGGCTAAACCTCTCTCCGGCGTCCAATCGCGCTTTAATTCTTCAATCAGCTCATTAATTTGCTGTAATCGATAATCGCGTTCCAACATAGTAGTACAATTTTGTTTACTGTAAAATTAAACAATCAAATAAACGTATATCACTCAATTCGCCACTGCTTCAATCGTTCTTAAAACAAGAAATCCCGATGCTGAAAAACACCGGGATCTCTTGTTCTATTTTCTATCAGATATCTACTTTTTAAATTCCATCCAGTCTAATGTAAACATATGCTGGTTGGGTTCTTCGTCTTTTCTAAATACGAAGTAAAGATCGTTTTTGCCGCCCGGGTCGGTTACTGGTGTGGTTACTTCGATAAACTTGTTCCAGTCACCGGTTTGTTTAAAATTAAGGGTACTGATGATCGGGCCTTTCGGGCTCTTTACATGCACTTCCAGTATACCATCTTTATCGAGAGAAGAATAGCGGTAAGTGATATTACGAACACCTGTGAGGTCGATGTTTTTGAACAGGAACCACGACTTATTATGGATGCTGCCCAGCTGATCGGCACCGCGGCCGATGTTGCGTACATCGTCCGCATCTTCTGCCTGTACTTTGGCGGCACGCAGGCTCAACAACGCTGTGCTGCTCAGCGGCACAGCCTGTCCGCCACCATCTGTATAAGTAGCAGAAAGAATGTAGTTGCCGCCCGCTCCTTTTGTAAGATGATCTTTAAATTCCACTGTTCCCTCCTGTGGCAGGCTGGCCAGTTGCTTGTCCGTAAGCGTCATAATGTATTTCACGATCTCACCCGCCTGTGCAGTTGACAGCTGCGGGTGCGCCGCCATAGAGTGTTCGCCCCAAACGCCACCACCGCCTTTGATAATTTTGCCGGACAGGTAATCGAGGAAATCTTTATTGCCTTTATACTTCTGCGCTACTTCCACAAAAGCCGGACCTACAGATTTTTTGTCCAGCTGGTGACAAGCTTTACAGTCGCTGCTTTCCATCAGTATTTTACCAGGGTGAGAAGGAATGGCTGTTATCTGCTGGTGACCGATCTGCGGCTGACCACTGATCCTCGGCATGTAGTGCAGACTGATCATCAGCCTGTCCTGCGCGATGGTCGCATCTTCCTTATCACTTACTGTTACTGCGTACTGAAGCGGCGTGTTGTTAAAGTAGAAAGTAGTGTTGCCTGTATTCTTAACACTCACATCCGGCAATGTATTACCTACGCGGATAGCGATGGTAGCTTTGCCGCTTTCGCCGGAAGGATCTGTAACAGTGAGGGTTACATTGTAAGTGCCGTTTTTAGCAAATGTATACTCCGGATTTGCTTCGGTCGATTTCGCATTGCCTTCGAACGTCCATTCGTATTTCAGTTCATCTTCTTCATCATAATCATAACTGTCTTTACTGCTGAACTTCACTTTCAGCGGGGCAATACCTACTGTATCGGCAGTAGTGATCACTGCCTGTGGTTTACGGTTGCCTGCATTATAAGTCACACGCACTAAACGCGCATCTTCATTATCAACACCATAAACTGATCCGTACTCCAGCATATAAATATCGCCTGCAGGACCAAAAGCCATGTCTATCGGACGCCTGAAGTCGCCATTAGTACCCATGAAGGGCTCCATACGTTTGTAGTTCAACTGATCGTCGAGGCGTACGGCAAATACCCAGTTACGCATCCAGTCGTAGATAAAAAGCGCTTTGTCGTAATACGCAGGCAACTTGGTAGACGATTTCAAATCTTCGCTGTAATGATATACTGGTCCTGCCATGGCAGAACGGCCACCATTACCCAGCGCAGGGAACTCGTCGGAGAAGTTGTACGGGTACCAGATAATAGGTTTACGCGCAGCCGGCAAAGCATTAATGCCAGTGTTATTCGCGGATGGATTAAACACTGAATCGGGATTAAACGCGGCACCCAGTTGTTTGGTGATAAAGTCGTATTCAAGGTACGGCTTGTTGTCGCCCACAAAATAAGGCCAGCCATAGTTACCGGCTGTTTTCGCCTGGTTGATCTCGTCGTAACCTCTCGGCCCCTGTTTGCCATCGCCGCCGGCATCAGGACCAATCTCGCCCCAATACAAAGTATTAGTAACCGGGTCTACCGAAATACGGTAAGGGTTGCGGCAACCCATGGTATAAATTTCAGGCCTTGTTTCAGGTGTGCCTTTCGCAAACAGGTTACCTTCAGGAATAGTATAAGTACCATCTGCTTCGGGATGAATACGTAATACCTTTCCGCGCAGGTCGTTAGTGTTAGCAGAAGAACGCTGTGCATCGAAAGTAATGCGGCCTGGTGTTTCATCGATGGGCGCATAACCGTCGGATGCAAATGGTACCGTATTGTCACCAGTGGATATAAACAGGTTGCCTTTACCATCAAATTCTAATGAACCTCCCGTGTGCGCACTCACTTCCAGCTCCAAAGGAACGGTGAGTAATACTTTCTCAGAAGCCAGGTCGATAGAATCGGCGCTGGCCATGGTAAAGCGCGATACACGTTGCGCTGCAGGCATGGTGGGCGGTGTATAATAGAAGTAGATAAAATGATTCTTAGCAAACGAAGGATCGATCGAGACACCCAGCAGGCCGTTACCAAAACCTTCTTTCGTGTCTGGCATTACCGGGAAAGTATATACCGTTTTAGTTGTGTTCGTAACTGGGTTATAGTAAAAAAACTTACCACTGCGCTCGATAAAGTAAACACCACCTTCGCTCGTAACCGCCAGCTCCATCGGCTCGTTCAGATCGTTGGAGAGAATCGTTTTAGAAAAACGGTTGTCCTCAGGCGTTTTTACAGAATAAGCTTTACTGTAGTCCAGTGCTTTACCTTCACCCATCACATACTGTATACCGCCTAACAGGTGCTGCAGAAACAGCGGTTCAGCATAACTTTCAGCGGTATGACCACCGCCCGTGTAAAAGGCGCGGCCGCCATCGTATTCGTGGTACCAGGCAATAGGATGATTATCACCATTCTCCCCACCTTCGTAGGTGTTCTCGTCGAGTTTTGCCAATACTTTCACCGCTGGGTTAATGCTTTTGTAGCTATACCATTCGTCGGTACGCTCCCAGTTAGCAGGTAATCCTTTCATAGCGGGATGCGCGGTATCGGTTACGTTCACGGTTGCTTTCAGCACATTGGGATCATGCGGATGGCTTTTAAAGTACGCGCCCACCAGTTTGTTGTACCAGGGCCATTCGTACTCCGTATCGGCCGCAGCATGGATACCCATAAAACCGCCACCGGCCTGTATGTAACGTTCGAAAGCTACCTGCTGGGTGCTGTTAAGCACGTTGCCGGTAGTGCTCAGGAAAATCACCGCCTGGTACTTTTTCAGTTTGTCTTCTTTAAACCAGGAAGCATCGCTGGTGGTATCTACCGCAAAGCCGTTCTTTTTTCCCAGTTCAATAATCGCTGCTGCGCCAGCCGGAATAGATTCGTGATGATAAGCTGCTGTTTTCATAAATACCAGCACACGGGGGCCGGAATTGGTACAGGATTGCAGCGCAATGATCAGTAATGATAAGAGCAGTATGCTACAAGAGCGTAAGCGTACAAACATTGATTTTAATGATTTGGTTCAGGTATTAAAATATAAGAATAGTAGTCTTTCTAAAAGTATTACACATGCTCCAGCAGGAAGAACGTATGCTGCTCCCCAATAAAGTGATTGTAGATGAGGATGCGCCGGAAGGCTTTGGGTGGGTTAGCCACAAATGCCTGCAGAGAGACCGGCAACTGCTGTTGTTTCAGTATCTGCGCAGCCAGCCAAACAGCAAAAGCACCTGCGGTATCGTGTTCACCGCACAATTGTTTGAACGGCACTTCGGGAGTGGCAGGACAGTTGGCAGAAAATAATATGCGGTAGTAATGATCTGTGTTAGCATCGCCGTTGCGACCGCTGATTACCAGGTCGATGTCGCCAATACCAACATCATGTTTATCTAAAAAATCCTTCAGACCTCTTTCCAGGGCTTCGGCCGAAGGTTTATACAGCATCTTCATGCCTTTTATGCAGGCTTCCGTATTTTCGGTACGCTCATCCCCCAGCATAAAAAAGGTGGACCCTTCTCCTGAAATACTTCCAGGTGTGTTGCGATCAAAAAGTTGTGCGTTGCCTGTATCGGCTTCCTTCCAGAAACCGATACGGCTTTTAATATAAAAATGCTCGGCGGTCATTTCTTCGAAGCAACCGGTGAGCGTACGTTTCACTTCTCCTTCGGCCAGTTGCAGCATACTGTCGAGCAAAGCGTTTTCAAACGAAAACCCGCGGTGTACAAATGTATTGTTATACCCCGTACTCTTTTGCTGTAATGCAATAAGACCGTTAACCGAATTGTAAGTCGATTGTATAAACGGCGTAGGGTTAAGCGCACGTTCCTGGTACTCCACGATGTCGCGGATAAATTTTTCTGTGTCAGATAAACTGCCTTTACCGGTGCCTGTAATAATAACATCAGGCGAAGGCTGGCCGCTGTTCTGTACTGCTTTTAATGCAGCCGTAAGTCCCATTTTAAGCAGGCGGCTCATGCGACGCAGGCTGTTGGGAGGAATAAATGCCTTGTAATCAGGTTCTACAGCCACGAGGTTATTGGCCTCCGTAACGATCATAGGCAACGAGAAAAAGTCACCCTCAAAAGTAGGTTGTGCTGAAATTGCTGCGCTGCCCTGTATGTAACACCTGTTATTACTCATATTTGCTGATCACCAGTGAGGCGTTATTACCGCCAAAACCGAAAGAGTTAGAAATTACGTTCGTTACCGGGTATTGCTCCAGCAGCCTGGTTTCGGGCGTAACGCCTGCCTCTTCCATCTTTTCTGAAAAATTTAAATTAGGGAACACTACCTGCTCACGGATGGCCAGTACGGAGAAGATGGCCTCTATAGCGCCTGCCGCTGCAAGGGTATGACCTGTAAAAGGCTTGGTAGAACTGAACATTGGCACTTTATCGCCAAACAACCTTAACAGCGCTTTACCTTCGGAGGCATCGTTGTTAAGTGTGGCAGTGCCATGCACATTTATATATTGTACTTCATCAACACTCCGCCCGCTCATGGCCAGCGCATTTTTCATGGCGGCATAAGCACCATCACCCTCGGGCGAAGGCGCGGTAGGGTGAAATGCTTCGTTCGCATTACAATACCCGCTCAACTCGGCCAGTACAACGGCGCCGCGGCGTTTCACCTGCGACTCGCTTTCCAGTACCAGGTAAGCGGCCCCCTCGCCCAGATTAAGTCCATTCCGGTGCTGGTCGAAAGGTTTACAATGTGCTTTATCTATATTTTTAAGCGAATTAAATCCATTGATCGTGAAGCGGGTCAATGCTTCTGTGCCGCCACAAATCGCCGTGTCCAGCATACCATGTTTAATTAACCTGGCACCATACATCAAAGCATTGGCGGAGGAAGAACAGGCGGTGCTGATAGTGGCAATATGAGCGCCAATACCCACGGTATCGGCAATACGCTGTGTACAGTCGGCACAATCAAGGGTATCGATGTAGTCGAGAAATTCGCCGTGTTTGTTGGGGTCGATGATGTCGTAGTATACTTTTTCAGTATCACACATACCACCCACGGTGGAGGCATTTACCAGGCCGGTGCCGGGCATATCAGCCTCGGTCAGACCAGCGCTTTGCAATGCTTCTTTCATTGCAATAAGGCCCAGCAGTGTAGTGCGGGTATAACCCAGCACCGGCACGCCGGCCATTACCGCCAGCTGCTCCGTACTATGACGTACTTCTGCAACAGGCAACACCTCTTTATGAATTGTATCTATATGGCGGGTATAACCAATGCCGGCCTGCTGCAAACGCAGGCTGCGCAGGTTTTCCATCACATTATCACCAATGGCGGTGATCAAACCCATCCCTGTAATAAACACACGTTCCGCCATGAAGAGAAAGTCTTACGCAGTTTGTTTAGACTGGATAAATTCGGCCATAGACTGAACAGATGCCAGTATTTTACGGCCTTCGCGGGGATCTTCTACTTTAATACCATATTGCCTTTCAAGCAACACCATCAGCTCCAGTGAATCGATGCTGTCCAGACCCAGACCATCGCCGAACAAAGCCGCGTTGTCGTCTATGTCTTCTGGTTTGGTGTCCTGAAGGTTAAGGGCTTCAATGATCTGTTGTTTCAGTTTCTGTTTTAATTCTTCCATAATGTTGCAGGTTTATGCACCTCTTTAAATAGTTACGAGGCTAACCGGGCTTACCGGCAAACGGTCGTAAAAATAATGATTTAAGATAGTTTTGAAAACATTAATTCTCCCGGCATCCTTAAGCCATCCGGCGTTTTTCCCACCAGGCGGCTACGCCCAGCAGTACCATACAGAATAGCAGGAGCCGGCCAATCTCCGTTAATATCATACCCAACCCGCCATTTCGCAGGTACAGGTCGTTAATAGCGTCTAATCCCCAGCTGAGTGGCGAAAGCCGCCCCATGAACTGTATATTTTCGGGCATAATGTCCAGCGGTATCCAAATACCACCTATGGCCGAAAGAATAACGATGGAAATGGCCCCAAAACTGAGCGCCTGGTTGGGAGTGCGAAACAGTGTACCAACCAGTATGCCGTACGAGGTAGCGGCCAACCCAATACTGATGGCGGTTATAAATGCCGCCACATGATCGCGCCCCAGCGCCAGGCGGGGCAGGTCGAGCAAGGGCAGCAGGTACATACCCACCAGTATCATCAGGTAAAACTGTACTACGCAGATGCTTACAAAGAAAAACATCTTACCGGTCAGTATCTGCAGGTACGAGCCGGGTATCAGCTTCATCCGCAGCAGACTGCCGTCTTCCCGTTCACGTATCATATTACCGGCTATGGGTATTACGATAAAGAACATCGCAAATATGCTCCAGGCCGGCACGTTATGCTGCACCGAATTGGAAATAACGTCTATTCTCTTTTCTGCCGAGGTAGTTTGTTCTTTCAGCCCTACCGCTTTGAGGTTGATGGCAGGGAACGTATCTGTTTCTGTTGAGTTCCTGCTTTTCAGTTGCTGCCTGATCCGCTCCAGCAGCAAATCAGTTTCTACCTGTGTGAGAAAATTATCGATCGCCTGGTGTATGGCACTTCGGAACGCCTTTTTGGCTGCGGGATCGAAATACACCTGCACATGCAGCGTATCGTTGGTGGCCTTTACCGGTAACTCGGAAGGCAGCCCCATACGTTTTGAAATATCGTTGACGATACGGTTGGCATTACTTACAATGCTGGCCGTAGCGCCCTTCGGGATAACAATGCTGATCTTGTATTCGCCGCTGTTCACTCTTTTTATAGCATCTTCTGACGTTACAGGCCGGCCATCGAGGGAGTCGAGCATGTTAAACTGGCCTGTATTTCCCAAACCTTGTTTAATATAACGCGCGAGGCGACCGTGATCATTATCTACAGTGAGTATGTCGAACTTTACTTCCTGGTAATCTTTAAACGGGGCGTCCTGTATTACGGCCATTACGGTGATCAGCACCATGGGCATAATGAACAACAAGGCCAAACCGGCCTTATCGCGTAACAGCAGGAGCCATTCTTTTCTTATGGTAGCTACGATCCTTAACATGTTATATTTAATCTCTCAGGGCATGACCGGTGTAATGCAAAAACACATCCTCCAGGTTACGGCAACCGGCGTTCTGTTGTATTAACGCCATGGGCTGGCCCTGTATAATCAGTTTGCCTTCGTCCATAATTACCACTTCTTCACAAAGCGACTGCGCTTCTTCCAGCAAATGGGAAGTATATAGTACGCTCACTCCTTTTTTATTGTATTCTCTCAGGAATTGCAGGATCATACTGCGCGACTGCACATCCACACCTGCTGTAGGTTCGTCGAGCACCAGCAGTTGGGGGTCGTGCAGGATGGCGGCGATGATGTTGGTGCGGCGTTTCATACCACCTGAAAACTTGTGCACCTCTTTATTACCGGCCTTTTCGAGCCCGAACTGTTCCAGGTAATTCTCCACTTTGGTGCGGAGCGATTTGCCTTTGAGTCCGTAGAGATTGCCGAAGTAAACAAGGTTTTCTATCGCGGTTAGTTGCGGGAACAAGGCGATTTGCTGGGGCACGATACCGATCACTTTCTTAATAGCTTCGCGGTGCGCCGCGCCTTGCAGCAGCTCGTGTATACGTACTTCTCCACTATCAGCCCTCACCAGTCCGCAAAGAATGGAGATGGTGGTGGTTTTACCGGCGCCGTTAGGTCCCAGCAAACCAGTGATCTTACCTTCGGGGAATGAAAAGCTGAGTCCCTCCAACGTAGGTTGCAGTGCCCCTTTATAGGTTTTGAAAAGATCCTTTACCGTTATACTGTTCATTCTTATCGTTCCCTAAAATTTTACCTGCGCCAGTTTTTTAAAGAAAGCTTCTTCTGCATCGGCCACCTGCAGCAACATATCTGCCAGTTGCTGATAAGATGTACCGCCAGCAGAACGGCTTTTACAAACACGGCCTGCTTCGAACGCGAAGTTGCGCCACATGTCGCCCACTTTCGTGAGTTCCAGCGCCAGTGTTTTCAGCTCGGGCTTTTCCATAATCACCGAGGCTTCCTGTAAGAACGCGGCGTAAATGAAACGGAAACCTGCTCCGCCCGTACCAATCTCCTCCTGCATGCGGATCACGTTACCCAGGTACAATGAAGCCCTGCGGTCGCCTACCTTTGCTGGATATTTGGCCAAACGTTTGGCCAGGAAGCGGATACCTTTTACGCCGAACATCGGCAAAGGTATTTTGAGCATATAGTGGCAGGTTTGTTTAATCCCTTCTATAATGCCTTTTTTAAGCGAAACGGCTTTAGGCACGTTTACCGGGTAATACATTTTCCCTTTGGGTGCGGGAAAACCTTTGGCGAACCGTGCCTGGGCCAGACTTTTGGAGTCTATCTCGGTTACCATTTCCATGATAGGATCGCTGACGAGATAGGTGTCATTATCTTTTTTTCCATACACCACCAGGTTGTGGGCATTAAAATGGAAGCGGTAAGATTCGGGGAAGTAAGGCAGGTAATAAACGCTGCTGAGCATGCCCACGGGCGTACCCTGTTGCAGCACGTTATCCAGTTCGGCCATGGCCTTTTCAGGTGTGCTGAACTTCTGCGTTTTCACATCTACCCCCACCCTTTTGCAAACATTTTTAAAGATCATACCTGGCGCTACGCGGTACGTAGAACCCGGCACGCCGTTTACTTTTACAAAGGGAAGGTGGGCGAAAAAGATGCCCGCGCCAATACCGAAGGCCATCGGCTCGCTGATCTCCAGTCCGTAGTGACGGAACATGTTCGATACAACCCCACATTCACAATGCGCTGTTTGCTGGTGCTTAAATGCTATCATATAGTTGATGTAATGCTCCGGCATGGCGCTGGAACAAGGTCTTTCTTATTATTGTACCTGCTTCAGTTGCGCTACGCTGATATTAAAAGTAGATGCGTAACGTTGCAGCAAATCTTCGCTTAACGTCTCAAATACGGCAGGTTTCATATGCCGTTTTACCTGCCACTGCCATTTGTTTACGTAGGCGGCCAGTTGGGGCAGGGTGAGTAATGACTTTTCCATATGGTATGCAATGGGGCTCAGCTTTCCGGCCAGTACGTCCTTACGTGTTTGCTCCACTTTTTCGTTGATCTCTTCCCAGGCCTGCGACATGGCGATGTTCTCGGGTTCCCAGCCAACGCTGGTGGCGGTGGTGTATTTCCCGGAATCGTCCACGGCATAAAATAGCTGCTTAAAGGTGCCATGATGCATATTTTCCCCGTCCTGGGGTACTTCATCTTTTTTCATGGTGGGCAGTTTTGAGGCTTAAAAGTATCAATTATGCGCTACAATAAAAAAAGGAGGCCGCCTAAACGGCCCCCAATCTATCTAAATGCAATTGTTTGCAGTTTAAACTACGGTGATATGCGCGTAAGCGTACGAGAAACGTGCGCTTTCGGGCACCATCATCGCAATGGTGTCGCCCTTCTTCAGTTTACCGCTTTCCAGCAGTTCTTCCAGCATAAAATAAGGAGATGCGGTGCCTACGTTACCTACACGGGTAAGGTTGGTAAACCATTTTTCCTGCGGGATGGGTACACCCAGCCTGCTGATTTCCTCATCAATCTTAAAACGGAAGTATTCAGAAGAAAGGTGTGGAAGGAAGTAAGTCAGCTTATCGATATCGATACCATGCTTTTCTACCAGCTCTTTCCACATTTTAGCACCGGAAGGCACTATGTTTTTACCGAGCAGGCGCGTATCCTGTTTAAAGGAAAACACGCTGTTGTTGGACCATTCTTCAGGACTCATATCTATCCAGCCTGTAGTAGAACCATCGGGCTGTTTGATAGCGCCAGCGTACATACAGGTTTCCAGTTCATGTGCGTAAGAGGCAATCTCCACCCAGTCGACCCTCAGCGACAAACCTTCTTCATTTGGTTTATCCTGGAAAAGGGCGGCACTTGCACCGTCAGACAACATCCAGCGGAGGAAGTCTTTTTCGAAAGCAATGATAGGGTTATCAGTCAGTTGTTTCAGGTTATCTGTTTCCGGGTTGAATTTTTCGGCCAGCAACCAGCTGGAGAATTTTTCGGAACCGGTACTTACTGCATTTTCGGAGTTGCCGCTTTTAATTGACATAAAAGCGTATTTAAAAGCCTGCATACCAGCAGCACAAGCGCCGGTGGCGGCTATCAGTTCTACGGGCTGACATTTCAGCAAACCGTGTACCATGGCGGCATGGTTAGGCAACATCTGGTCGGGGCTGGTAGTGCCGCAGGCCAGTAGCTGCAATTTGCTCATGGGAAACTTTTCATCAAACAATCCTTGAACCGCCTCTGCCGTCATCTGGGCGTTGGTATGGGTCGTTTTGCCATTCTTGTCCAGGGCGTAATAACGGGTTTTTATCTTGTTATTGCCTAATACGATCGATCTCGCACGGGAAGGCCTGCCATCAACCATCCCCAGTATACTTTCCATTTCGTCATTTCCTACCGGCTCATTGGGTAAAAATTTGGCGAGCCTCGTAATAAAAACTTCTTTCATGTCTGAATTTAAAAGTTATTGCGGTCGTAAATATATAATTCTAAACGTAAATACCAATCAGCCTGCCTTGCGAGCTGTCTCAAAAATCACATGTAGTTCATATTCCAGCTGCAAAGCTACTGATATTGACACCAAATGTGTTAACGCAGCGAAACGCTTTTATGGTATTCCACCTCCTGCTCCAGTTCTTTCTTCCTGAAAACAACCGCAAGTTTGGCAGAGATGGCGCTGATGGGGGTGAGCGTAAATATGCCCAGTATCAGCAGTGTCCTGTACATTAATATACGGCCCTGCCTGGCGGGGTCGCCGGGACCGCCCTTTTCACTGATATATTTTGCCCAAAAACGGAAGGGCTTCTGCGCCTTGGCTTCCAGCACCACCAGTCCGGGGTTAATTTCTACCGCATTAAGGCTCAGCAAATCGTTCTGTAGTGTATTCCAACTTTTTTGAGAAAGTGCTTTGTAGATGGGTTCGCCAAACCGCGTAGCTGCTTTAATGTCGGCCTGGCTCACACCGGCTTCTGGCAGCAGGCCACTGGCCTCTTTCTGTCCCTTAAACGCCCAGCGGAACACCGTGAGTACCGATACCAGGTTATTATGTTTATCCACCAACACCACATTTCCCACCAAATTAGCGCCAGCATCGGCCAGGTATTGTTTCACTCTTTCCTGCGGATTTAACCACATATTGCGTGCGCCTACAATGGTCATCACGTTTTTACCTTTCAGCAAACTTTTACCTGCTTCGCTTTGCAGGAAGGCGGTAACGGGCTGCGAGGGGGAAAGGAACCAGGGTTGGTATGCCAGCACTACCAGGTCAAAATGCTCGTCCGCACTGGTCTTAACAGGCTGTATGGGCCCCGGCCTGTGTAATACACACTCCGGCATACAGTCGTAAAACTGCTGCTTGGACCACGGAAAAGGGAAGGGCTTAACCGGAACGATTTCTTCATATTTAATATCGGCTTTACCCTGCAGGGGAGCCAGCACATTGTCTACTATCGCTTTCAGTTGGCCAGTTTGGGTGAAATAAATCACCAGTATCTTAAGATGATCAGTCATAGTTGGTGTTCCGAGATGCAACAATTGGAGGCGTAAATTTAGCTATTTTTTTAATAAGACTACCTATGACGACTATTCCTTACGTAACGATCCGGAGCCAACAACGCTGCTGGTAGTGGCTATAGCGTCGCCACGGTAGCGCACATCGCCGCTGCCGGCAATACTGGCGGTTACTCTCATGCTGGCATACACGTGCGCGTCGCCACTGCCAGCTATGTTCACTTCTGCATTTTCGGCCAGCAGATCGGTACCGTGGAAGTCGGCGCTGCCTGCAATATCTACTTTCACTTCCCTTGTATTACCTTTTAAGCTGATATCTCCGCTACCTGCCATATCGGCCTCAATCCGAGGGGCATCCAGCTCATCGCTTTTAATATTGCCGGAGCCGGAAAGTGAAAATGCCAGCTTATCGCCTGCCACAAACTTTCCATTTATATTAATATTACCTGAACCAGAGAGAGAGATAAGACGCAGGTCGGCTACGGTAATGTAGACCTTGGTGGCGCGGTTGGTACGGAGCGAGGTATTATCTTTTTGTTTGATTTCCAGTTCGCCCTCGTTTTCTTCCAGAATAATATATGGCTGGATGTTTTCGTCGATTTCCACGACTACCTCCTGCTGCTCGCCCTGGCGGATGTACACGTCCATATTTCCCTTAAGCTCGAGTTGGTCGAACCTGGCGGTTTGGCGGGTTTGTTTCACTACGTTCCCGTTGCCCTTAATTTTTTCGTGGCCCAGCATTTCGTCGCAACCGGTTAACGTTGGGGCCAAAGCGGCGCATAATAACAGTGATAATAATGATGTTCTCATAAAAAGCTGAATTTTAGATATGACGGCGATTAATATATTATGATATTGGGATGATGTTATATTACCTACCTTCTCCTTGCTCTCTCCTTGCTTTCAGGTAGCTTTCAGGTAGCTTCCAGGTTGCTTCGGCCATAAATGCGAATATAGTACCAGATTTATATACGCTGCTTATAAAAACCGGGGTAAACCGATGGAAAATTACGAAAAGCTGAGAATTGCGTAACCCAATTTTTATTTCCCGGCCCGAATACCCCGATCGGCTTTTCTCCTTTTCTTGGTTTAACCTATCTTTGCACCCATCATGACAGAAAAGATATTGATCCTCGACTTCGGTTCCCAGTACACACAACTGATTGCACGTGTAATCAGGGAGCTTAATGTATATTGTGAAATACAGCCCTGCACCCACCCGATTGCCTGGGAAAGCAGTATCAAAGGTGTGATCCTTTCCGGCAGTCCCTTTTCAGTAAACGATCCAAATGCTCCTGTTGTGGACATTGCGGCCATTGCTGCAAAAGTTCCCGTACTGGGCGTTTGTTATGGCGCACAGCTGATGGCCAAGGTATTTGGCGGCGAAGTAGCTAAAAGTAATTCCCGTGAATACGGCCGCGCCTTTATGGAGCATCAGGATAAAGAAGAGAAATTATTATATGATATAACTGGCCGTAGCCAGGTATGGATGAGCCATGCCGATACGATCGTTCGCATCCCGGAAGCATTTGAAGTAGTAGCTAACACCGAAAACATACCGGTAGCTGCGTTCAAATGCACAACCCTCACCACGCACCCGCTCTTCGGTTTGCAGTTCCACCCGGAAGTAACACACTCTGTAGAGGGCAAGCAAATCGTTCGCAACTTCCTGGTACACATCTGTGGCATGCAGCAGGACTGGACGCCGGCAGCATTTGTTCAGGAAACCATTGCCCGCATCCGCGAGCAGGTAGGTGATAAAAAGGTAGTAATGGCGCTTAGCGGCGGGGTTGACTCCACCGTAGCGGCCGAACTGATCCACAAAGCGATTGGCCCCAACCTGTACTGTGTATTCGTAGACAACGGCCTGCTCCGCAAAGACGAATTCGAAACGGTACTGGATTCCTATAAACATATGGGCCTCAACGTTACAGGCGTAAACTCAAAAGACCTTTTCTACGGCGAACTGGATGGCGTTAGTGATCCTGAACAGAAACGTAAGATCATCGGCCGCCTGTTCATCGAGGTGTTCCAGCAGGAATCTACCCGCCTGAAAGACATCGCTTTCCTGGGTCAGGGCACCATTTACCCCGACGTAATTGAGTCGGTATCTGTAAACGGCCCTTCTGCTACCATTAAATCGCACCACAACGTGGGTGGTTTACCGGAGAAAATGAATATGCAGCTGGTAGAACCACTTCGTTTCCTGTTTAAAGACGAAGTTCGCCGCGTAGGTAAAGAAATAGGTATCAGCGAAATATTCCTGGCCCGTCACCCCTTCCCGGGGCCTGGCCTGGCTATCCGCATACTCGGCGCCATTTCTGCCGAAAAAGTGGCCATGTTGCAGGAAGCCGACGCTATTTATATCGACAACCTTAAAGAATCGGGCCTGTACAACCAGGTTTGGCAGGCTGGCACCATCCTGCTGCCGGTACAGAGCGTTGGCGTAATGGGTGATGAAAGAACATATGAATTCACTATCGCCCTGCGCGCCGTGACTTCTACCGATGGCATGACCGCCGACTGGGCGCACCTGCCATACGAGTTCCTCGCTAAAGTATCGAACGACATTATCAATAAAGTAAAAGGCATTAACCGCGTGGTATACGACATCAGCTCCAAACCACCGGCCACCATCGAGTGGGAATAAGCTTAATACCATACTGGCGGCCTGTAAAAAAGGCCGCCAGTATCATTTGAAATACACCCTATTTTAATTCCTGTCACCCCGTTCCCCACTACAGTTGGGAACGATTTTTGCAATTTCATGGACGCTATGAACCGATCTACGTCAATATACAGCTTCCGTTTCATCCTGGTGATTTTCACCATGATAATGACTAGTTGCTCCGTATTCAAAAAGGCACCGGCCAAAACAGACGGCCCGCCCCCTACACTGTCGAAACCAACAGAAGAGAAAAAAGCAGAAGAACCGAAGAAAGAAACTTCCAAAGCCGCTCCGTTTAACGTAGCCGCCTTCGGAAAGGACGTTAAAAAGGATGCTTACAACATTGCTGTTTTCGCACCACTGTACCTCGACTCTGTATTTGCCACCTCCACTGATATTCCAGGCCGCAGCATGCCGCGTTATGTATTGCCCGGACTGGAGTTTTACGAAGGTGTGCAACTGGCCCTGGATTCCCTGGAAAAACAAGGCGTAAAACTGAGCGTGTTCGTATACGACAACAAAGCCCGCCAGGCAGATGTACCCACCCTCATCCGCAATAAACAGCTGGATGCCATGGACCTCATCATCGGCGCCGTTAGCACACCGGAACTGAAACAACTGAGCGACTTCTCCAAAGAGAAAGAGATCAACTTTGTTTCTGCCAGTTACCCTAACGATGGCGGCATTACCGACAATCCGTTCCTGCTCATTACCAACAGTACCCTTAAATCGCATTGCGAGGCTATACAGAACTATGTGCAGAAGGGCTTCACCAATCGTAATGTACTTATCGTAAGGCGCAATAACAGCTTTGAAGCCAAACTGGCCGAAGACCTGATAGCGGCGAATGAGAAAATGGCGTACGACAAGAAATCACGCATTCGTGAGGTAATCTGGAGCGACGCTACACCAGAATCCGAACTCTCCAAATACCTGCTCACCGATCGCCCGAACCTTTGCATTGTAACGGCACTGGATGAAACAGGTGCGCGTTCCATCGTTCGCAAGTTTGCCACATTGGCCACCACTTACCCGATACAGGTGTTTGGCATGCCCACCTGGGACGTGATGAAGTTTAAAGAACCCGAGTACAGCGGCGTAACGCTCTACTACTCTACTCCCTACTTCAACGACAAAACCGACAGTTTCTCCAAATACATCAGCGAGTACTTCCGCAAAAATTATAAGAGCCGCCCTTCAGACATGGCATTTAAAGGTTTTGAATACACCTGGTATTTCGTGAAATTACTGCAGCAGGACGGCATGTACTTTAACAAAAATCTGAACCGCGAACCGCTGAGAATGTATACCCAGTTTAACTTCCAGCCGGTATACATCAAAGAAGGGGCAGAAACTCCTTCCTACTTCGAAAACAAGAACGTGTATATTATCCAGAAAGGCGACAGCGCCGATTACCGGATGAACGCATTGTAATACAATATTTTAGCTTAAAAAGGAGGCTGCCCGTACGGGACAGCCTCCTTTTTTTATGATCATTTCCTTCCGGCTTTTCATCCTCTAAAATCACCTGTTCGTGTATCAGATTTTCCAGGCGGCGGCTGTGCAGCTAAGTTTGTACCATCAAAATAAACATATATGCAACTCCTTAACCGCCGTTTTCTCCTTTTAGCCTTTCTGCTCCCCAGCGTTGCTTTTGCACAGGCTCCGGCAGGAGCCGTTAATGGCAAAGTGGCCGATAAAGAAAACAAGTTACCCCTCAAACAAGCCAGCGTTACCCTCATTAAAAACGGAAAACAATTTGCTAACCAGCTCACCGGCGAGCAGGGTGGCTTTACCTTTAAAGCATTGGAGGACGGGCAGTACAGCCTCGGCATTTCCTTTATGGGTTACCGCGATACGCTTATCAATCCCCTGACAGTAGCCGGTAAAACACTTGAACTGCCGGTGATAGGTTTAAGCGCCACCGCTAAAGATCTGAAAGGTGTAACCGTTAGCACCATGCAGCCCGTCATTACCCAGAGCGGTGATAAAATGATCGTAAACGTAGCGCAAAGTGCCGCCGCTACTGGCAGCAACGCATTCGAAGTCATATCCAAATCGCCAGGCGTAATGGCCGACCAGGACGGCAACCTCAAACTGAATGGTAAAGCCGTGGCCATTTACATCGACGGTCGCCCGTCTTATCTCTCCGGCGAAGATTTAAAAACGCAGCTGAGCGGCATGCCCTCTTCCAGTTTGGACAAACTGGAGCTGATGAGCAATCCCTCTACAAAGTACGATGCGCAGGGCGCAGCGATCATCAACATCAAACTGAACAAACCTAAAGATATGGGCACTAACGGTACGGTTACACTTGGTGCTACCCAGGGCCGTTACGCCCGCGGTAACGCAGGCGCTACCCTGAACTACCGAAACAAAAAAGCAAACATCTACGGTGCGTACGATCACCTGTATACCCGCCAGTTCGTGGAGAACAAATCCAAAAGGTATTTTGATGATAACTACCTGATCAACGATGTGGACTTTTCCAAAGAACGCAGGAACACCGGCAATGCACGTATAGGCCTCGACTACGATATCAACAAACAAAACTCATTCGGTGTTTTGCTGAAAGGCACGATGGCAGACCGTTATAAAACATCTGACAACCGCACTGTACTTGGTTTTAGCGGGCAGCCGGCCGACTCCGGCACGCAGCAAAACGCACATGGCGACCAGGACATACTGAACCCATCGGTGAACGTTTACTACAAAACCGGTAGTGAGAAAAAGAAGAGTGAACTAACGCTCAACTTCGATTATTTCAACTATAACAAAGACTGGGACGATCACTTCAATTCACAGCGAACTAATGCTGGTGGCGTAAAAGAAGGCATCCCTAATAACATCCGCAACAACTCCGATTCACGCATTGACCTGTATTCGTTTAGCGCAGACTTCACCCAGCCTACGAAGTTCGCCAAGTTCGAAGCAGGTATTAAATCCACCTATACTAAAACCGATAACAACACCATCTGGGAAAACCAGGCCGGCAATGTATGGTTGAACGATGATGGCAAAACCAACCACTTTATCTATAAAGAAAATGTAAACGCCGCTTACGCCGGGCTCAATAAAACAATCAAAAAAGTAACCTTTAACGCCGTACTGCGTATGGAACACACCCACGCATCCGGTAATTCACTGACCACCGGCGAGGAATTTAACAGGGATTATGTGCAGCTGTTTCCCAGCGCCAGCATCAGCTACCAGAAAAGTATGATGAACAGCCTCTCCTTCTCCTACCGCCGCAGCATTCAGCGTTTTGGTTACGAGATCGTGAACCCGTTCATTACTTACAAAAATGCTTATACTTACCAGCAGGGTAACCCGAACATCAAACCCTCTATCAGCAATACAGTAGAAGCAACCTGGTCGTACAAATACATGCTGTTTACCACGTTGGGTTATGTGCATGGTAAAGACAACCTCAGTCCTACTTTTAAACAAGATCCGGGAAGGAAGATACTGATTAACGGGTACGACAACCTGGGTAAATTTGATGTGGTATATGCGAACGTGGTGTTCACCAAAGCCCTTACCAAAAAGTTCCAGACAACCGCTGTGGTAACAGGTATGTTCATCAATATCAAAACCGATATGGGTGCAGGCGAAGTATTTGAGAAGAAAAGTGTAGCCGCACAAATTAACTGGCAAAACACCATCAACCTGCCCAAAGCTTTTTTCCTGGAAGTAAATGCGCAGATGATGACACCTATGAGCGCCGGATACGCCGCCATCAACACGATGGGCAGTATAGATCTGGGGTTACGTAAAAACGTACTTAAGGGCAAAGGCACCCTGAAGCTGGGGCTCAATGACATACTGAACACCAAACAGTATAACATCGATGTAGATTATCAGAACGTACGCTCAAACAATAAGATCAATATGGATACCCGTACCGCTGCCCTCACCTTCACTTACCGCTTTGGTAACAAGAACGTGAAACAGACGAAAACCCGTAAAAACACTATTGAAGCCGAAAGCAATCGTACAAACGTGAACACATTCTAATATAAAATTGTAAATTCAAGCCAGTGCCCCGATCCGCCATTCCGGGGCATTGGCAATTTTAACCAACCACCACATCCGGGATGAACAATGTATTAAAAGCGATAGCAGGATTCTTTAAGAGCGAATGGAAACGGCTGCTCATCATATTTCTTTTTGTGACAGCCTATTACGTGTTAGTGTTATTCGTAGCCTTCAGCCTGAACCCCGAAAGCCTGGAGGCCGCGTATAAGGCCCGTGGCAGCAAAATGATCTACCGGATCACCGCTATTCTCGAAACCACCATCACCTATTACGTACTGATTTTTGTGATCATACTACCTGCCCTGCAAAACCGCAAAGCAGGAAGGTTCTTCGTACTCTTCATCGGGTTCTTCCTATTTAAGTGCGGTTATAGTTACCTGCTCGATTATGAGGCCGTTACCAATGTAAAAGTGACCACCAGCAGCGAAAAACAGGTACAGGTTTTCACCCGTTTCATTAAGGACCACCGCTTCCTGTTCTTTATGCTCACAGAACTGTTCTCCTACATATTTGGCGCCATGATCAGTTTTGTAGTGGCTATCCTTGCATTCTCCAACCAGCGCGGCAAACGACAGAAGGAACTGGAGAAACAGAAGATGGATGCCGAATTGAGCGCTATCAAATACCAGATCAATCCTCACTTCCTTTTTAACTCCCTCAGCTTTATTTACAGTAAAACCGTGCCTTTGAGCGAAGAGGTGTCGAATGCAGTAATGCTGCTTTCCGATATTATGCGGTATGCACTGGGCAAGGAAGAAGACTCTCATGGCAAAGTGGCCCTGAGCAGCGAGATTACCCATATGAACAACGTGATCGCTATTAACCAGATGCGGTTTAACAACAAACTCAGCATCCTTTACAGTGAAGAAATAAACAATCCCCGGGCCCGCATTACGCCGCTGGTACTCATCACTTTAGTAGAAAATGCCTTTAAGCACGGCGACCTTGCCGATCCCGCCAATCCCTTAATTATACAGGTGGAGGCCAGTGAAGAACGAATCCGTTTTTATATTTGCAATAAGAAAAAGAAAGGACCCAAAGAACTGTCGACCGGTATAGGCATTCAAAACGTACGTACCCGCCTGGAACTGATGTATGGCAAACAACACAGCTTTACTGTAAAAGAAGACGAACAGTTTTATATTTCTACCCTTATTATTAACCTGTAAGCACATGATCAACTGCATCATCATAGACGACGAACAACATGCTATAGACCTGCTCACGCATCATATAGAAAAAACGCCGTTCCTGAACCTGGTATATTCCACCACCGAACCGCTGGAAGCCTTACAGTTATTGAATCAGCAAAAGGTCGACCTCATCTTCCTGGACGTACAAATGCCATCCATGACCGGCATCGATTTCATTAAAGCTATTAATGGAAAAAGTAAAGTAATACTCACCACCGCTTACACCGAGTACGCCATGGAAGGCTTCGAAAACGAAGTGGTCGACTACCTGCTTAAACCCATTTCTTTCGTCCGCTTTATCAAAGGCGCACAACGTGCCCTTACTCTCATACAACCTTCGGCCCAGCCACAGCAGCAGGAAGAAGAGGACTATATCTTTGTAAAAACTGAGCAGAAAGGCAAACTGCTAAAGATCAATATCGAAGACATCCTGTTTATCGAAGGCTTAAAAAACTACGTCACCATCCACACGCGTCAGGGTGAACGCATCATCGCCTTACTCAACATCCGCGATCTTGAAGAGCGCCTTAACCCACCCAAATTCTTCCGTACCCACAAATCCTTCCTACTGGCCACCACCTTCATCCGCATGATCGAAGGCAACATGGTACACCTCGAACACACCAAAGAAACCATCCCTATCGGCGATACGTACAGGGATAGCTTCATGGCGCAAATGAAGGAGAAGATCATGACTAATAAAAAGTAGGGGACTACCAAATGCCGCGGCATCACAATAGAATTTGGCATCCGTGTAATGATGTGATGACAACGCCCACTAATCAGGCGGTGTATACACCTCCACCTACGAGCGGCCCGCTTCTTGATAAAGCATTACCATGAACCTCCTGCAATTCACCGACAGGGGCATCTACTGCCCGGCGGGCGATTTTTACATCGACCCCTGGAAACCTGTTGACCGTGCGGTAATTACCCACGCCCACTCAGACCATGCCCGCTGGGGTAACAAACATTACCTCTGTCATACCGATAGTGTGCCCTTACTGCAACTGCGGCTTGGGCAGGATATATCCGTACAGGGTATCAAGTACCGTGAGCCCTTGCTCATCAATGGTGTGAGTGTAAGTCTTTATCCCGCGGGCCATATGATAGGCTCGGCACAGGTAAAGATCACACATGAAGGCCAGAGCTGGGTAGTAAGCGGCGACTATAAAACGGAGAACGATGGCATCAGCGGCGAGTTTGAGCCCGTGAAGTGCCACACGTTCATAACCGAATCCACTTTTGGCCTGCCTATCTATACATGGAAACCGCAGGTACAAATATTCTCCGATATCCGTGAATGGATACAAAGCAATCGCCAGGCGGGTAAAAACAGCGTACTGCTGGCTTACAGTCTTGGCAAAGCCCAGCGGCTGCTCTACAACCTCAAAGACCATGTATCGAAATTCATGGTACACGGCGCCATTTACAACGCACAGGAAGTATTGCAGCAACAACACTGGCCATTGCCTGCAGTGGAACGCATCACGCCCGACACACCCAAATCTGCCTACACCGACAGCGTTATTATTGCCCCACCCTCTGCCGCAGGCAGCACGTGGATGAGGAGATTTAATCCATACGCTTTAGGCGTATGCAGCGGCTGGATGCAGGTGCGCGGTAATATGAGGCGTAGTAACGCAGACGCAGGTTTTGCCATATCCGACCATGCCGACTGGCCAGGCCTGCTCGATGCCGTGAAAGCCACCGGGGCCGAACGCGTGTTCGTTACCCACGGCTTCAGCAGCACATTTGCCCGTTATTTGCAGGAGCAGGGATTAGAGGCAGGTGAAGTAAAGACCGAGTTCGGACAGGAGGAAGAAGAAAAAGAAGTAACTACAGAAACATAAGCTTATGTATCATTTTTCAAGCCTGGTAAAAACGCTCAGTAACAGCACCAAAACCAACGAAAAGCTGGAGGCCCTGAGCTACTATTTTGCCACCGCCGATGAAAAAGACAAACCCTGGGTGCTGGCCCTGTTTTCTGGTCGGCGCCCTAAACGTGTGGTGAGTTCTACGCAGCTAAAGACCTGGTGCATGCAGAAAACAGGACTTAGCGAATGGCTGTTCGAAGAATGTTACCACACGGTAGGCGACCTTGCCGAAACCATCGCGCTGTTATTGCCCGAGCCCGAGCGCAAAGCTGCTGCCCAGCCACTGCATTACTGGCTGGAGCAATTACTGCAACTCACAACAGCCGAGGAATCAGTAAAACAATCCTTCATCCTGCAAAGCTGGGAAGAACTACCCAATAGTGAACGCCTGGTGTTCAACAAACTCATTACCGGAGGCTTCCGTATTGGCGTATCCCAAAGTATGATGGTAAACGCCCTTGCCAAAACCTACCAGATAGCGCCCGCCACACTTTCCCATATGATCAGTGGTAACTGGGCCCCGCAGACTACATTACTCAGCGATCTTTTAAGCACCGAAAACACGCAGACAGATAATTCAAAACCTTACCCCTTCTACCTGGCCTACGCCCTTGATAACGGCCCGGAAAGTTTGGTCAGCCCGGAGGAATGGAATGCGGAGTGGAAATGGGATGGTATTCGCGGTCAGCTCATCAAACGGAATGAAGAAATGTTTGCCTGGTCGCGCGGGGAAGAACTGATTACCGACAAGTTCCCTGAATTTACTCCACTACTGCCACTGCTGCCCAATGGTACCGTGATAGACGGAGAGATACTCAGTTTCGACAGAGAACAGAACCGGCCTTTACCCTTTCAGTCGCTGCAAACCCGTATAGGCCGTAAAAATGTAACAAAGAAACAGTTGCAGGAAGCACCGGTATCGATGCTCTGTTACGACCTGCTTGAGTGGCAGGGCGAAGACATCCGTCCGCTACCGCTGCGGGAGCGCCGGCAGTTGCTGGTGCAGTTGGTAGAGCAGGTAAACCACCCTGCCCTGCGCCTGAGCCCATCCATTAATTTCGATAACTGGGACCAACTGACCGCACTGCGTTTGCAGGCAAGAGATAATGGAAGCGAAGGACTGATGCTCAAAAGGATCGCATCCCCCTACCAGGTTGGCCGTAAACGTGGCGACTGGTGGAAGTGGAAGGTAGACCCACTGGTGATAGATGCCGTGATGATTTACGCCCAGAAAGGGCATGGCCGCCGCTCGAACCTTTACACCGACTACACATTTGCTGTTAGAGATGGCGGGCAACTGGTACCGTTCACCAAAGCCTATTCCGGGCTCACCGACAAGGAAATAGCCCAGGTAGACAACTGGATCAAACGTAACTCCCTGGAAAAGTTCGGGCCTGTACGGACGGTGAAGCCCGAGCTTGTGTTCGAAGTGGCTTTTGAGGGCATTGCTGCTTCCGGCAGGCATAAATCCGGCATCGCATTGCGCTTCCCCAGGATCAACCGCTGGCGACAGGATAAAAAGGCAGATGAGATCAACACGCTTGACGATCTACGGGAGATATTAAAACAATATGGATAAGCTTCGCTATTACAGCCATTTGGCCGATGTTATTAGTACACTAAAATGATGGTTTTTATAGAACAACTATATATAAAGAAAAACAACTCTATATCTGTTTAACTCATCTTTATCCCAAAAAATCCTGTTGCCGTACAAATACATAACTCCCTTTACTATCAATGCTTTCAGCTACCCACCACCCTTACAAACGACGCCTGTACATACCGGGATATTAAAAAAAGACTACCTTTACCAGCAGCAAAAAAACTTCATAACTGAATATGAAGTAAAACCAACCATCAGTACGATTTTTTGAACGCAACAGTTACAAGCAACGGCCAAAACAATTTATAACTGCCAGCAATGGTAGTGTTGCCCAATACATCTGCACGGTTTAATTTCGACACTTTTGGGGAAATGACAATTAAGTATAAAGGATAACCAGGCATGACATTGCTTACAGCACTTTTAATGATAGGAATAGGTTTTCTGATCGGCACCTTTGGTACACTCATTGGCGCGGGCGGAGGATTTATACTTATGCCCCTGCTCCTGCTCATGTACCCCGACATGCCGCCGGACGTTCTTACCAGCATCTCACTCTGCGTGGTGTTCCTCAATGCAGCTTCCGGCTCGGCTGCTTATGCCCGCATGAAGCGTATTGATTACAAATCTGCGATCGTATTTGCGCTGGCTACCCTGCCCGGCTCTATTATAGGTGCCCTGGCCACGGGTTATATTTCAAGGCATGTATTTAATATTATTCTCGGCTGCCTGCTGGTGGTTATCGCCGTTTTCCTGATACTGAAACCGCAGCAGGGTGCTTACGCAACAGGTTTTAACAAGGGTAAACTTACAAGCCGCAACCTTACCGATGCCAGCGGGGAAAAATATCAATTCTCTTTCAATCTCTGGAACGGCATCCTGATCAGCTTTTTCGTTGGTTTCCTCTCCAGTTTACTGGGCATAGGTGGCGGTATTATTCACGTACCCGCACTGGTTAGCCTGCTTAACTTCCCCATACATATTGCCACGGCAACATCGCACGCTATCTTAGCCGTGATGGCACTTAGCAGCACGATCGTACATATGATACAGGGCAGTTTCTGGGAAGGATGGCAAACAGCCCTCTGCATTGGAGCAGGTGTGATTGCCGGCGCACAACTTGGCGCAGGCTTATCTCACAAAGTAAAACCTAAAGGGATTATTATTGCCCTTGCGGGCGCTTTGCTGATTGTGGGCGTGAGGTTGTTGTTTACGAAGTAACTGCCGCTTCTTTTCTCCCAACAAAAAATTGATCTACCAGCCGTTACTGCATCTTTATCACCTTCTTTTCTGCCAACACAAACACCGGCTCGCCGGCCTGTGGCTCTATGGTGAACATACCAGTAAAATGGCTGAAAGCTGGTAGTACTGCATACTGCTGCCCAAAATAAAAACAGGGTAAACGAAGACTCTGCCTGCCATAACCATTCATTCGTACCCCCGGATGAATATGGCCTGATAACACATAGTACGCTTTAGAAGGTGGCGCATCAGCGGCATCATGCACAAAATGAATGTTATGCAGGCGTAAGGAATCGTACTGACGTATCTCCAGATCCTGGTATACGCTTTCACCCATGATATCGTGATTACCGGTAATGAGGTCAAATTGCAACTGGGGAAATTGCCTGCGCCAGAGCTTAAAGTAATTCACTTCGTTATTGGCTACGCTATGGAACATATCGCCAACAATAATGAGCTTTTCCGGGTTGTAACGAACAATAAGCTGTTGCAGGCAGAAAAGGTCCTCCTGCACAATATTCCCTGGTATAGCGATGCCTGCTTTCCTGAAGTGTGCCGATTTACCAAGATGGAGGTCTGAAACGATCAGTGCGCGTTCTTCTTCCCAATACAAACCTTTCCCTGCCGAAACACGCCAATGCTGTTCCCTGAAATGAAACGAAATATCTTCCACGCTGCAAAAATAGGGGAGAATAAAGAGATGAAAAAATGAGGTTTAGTCGGCCTCCAGTTGTAACTGCATTTTTTTGATCCTGTCCTCTAACTTTTCGCTGGTAAGGCTCTCCCGCAGGCTATCTACCTTAATAGGGAAACAGAAAGGGGTAAGCCGCTCAGGTCGTGCAATAACGATATCGCCGGCGTTGATACGTTCCAGCATATCGCGCAGCCTGGCTTCTTCCATCTGGTAAAAGAACGCCTCATTAAATGCCTGCCGCAGCAACAGGTTATAAGGATCAAAATCTTTAAACACGTTAAATATGAGTGATGATGAAGCCTGCAGGTGACGGTTGGTTTTGCTCTTGCCCGGGTAACCGGTAAATATGAGCCCGGCAATAACGGCTATATCACGAAACTTACGCTTTGCCATTTCGGTTGCGTTCACACTGCTCTGCAAATCTATATTCAGATTATCAAGGGAGAACAGCTCCTTTGCATTCGTTTCATCAACCGGTATTGGCTGATCGCTCAGTAACTCAAAACCGTAATCGTTCATTGCAATAGAAAATGTAATCGCGTGCCGCTGACTGATCCGCCAGGCGAGCAATGTAGCCATCACCTCATGCACCAGCCTGCCTTCGAAGGGATATACGAACAGGTGATAGCCATCGCGGGTTTGTATATGCTCCATCAGCAATTCATGCTCCGCAGGGATGTACGATAACTGTTGCTGCAATTCAAACAAAGGGCGCAGCACTTTCAGTTCCAGTTCCTCACTGTTGCCGGCAATGGCTTCCTGGAATTTCCGTCGCAGCATTTTTCCCAGATTGGCTGATAATGGCATTCTCCCTCCCATCCAGCTCGGCACGATGCTTCGTTTTGAATTGGATTTTCTAACAAGCGCTGTCATGTCTTTGATCATGATATATTCGAGGTTACGACCTGCGAGACTGAAGGCGTCGCCAGGCTGCAACCTGCTGATGAACGATTCCTCTATAACGCCGATGTAGCCACCACTGATGAACTTCACCTTCATCATGGCGTCGCTTACGATGGTACCGATATGCAGGCGGTGCCGCATCGCGATGGTACGGTTGCGGCAGATGTAGAAGTTCTCGTCGCGTTCCAGTTTTTTGAATTCATCGTAGCTCTGTAATGCCTCTCCGCCGGTAGTGAGGAATGATAACAGCCATTGCCAGTCGTCTTCTGTTAGTTCCCGGAAACAGAACGTTCCTTTCACTTCTTCCCAGATAACATTTGCATCGAAGCCATCCGACACACCGAGTGTCATCAGGTACTGGAGTAATACATCGTAGGCCAGTATCACCGGCATGCGGCTTTCGATCAGTCCTTCCTTCATCGCAGTTTTAAGCGCAGCTGCCTCTACCAGTTCCAGCGAATGTGTTGGAAGGAACCATATATTGCTTACTGCATCCGGCTGGTGCCCGCTACGGCCTGCCCGTTGCAGGAACCTTGCTACACCTTTCGGGCTGCCTACCTGTATTACCGTATCAACCGGTCGGAAGTCTACTCCCAGATCCAGACTACTGGTACAAACCACTGTCTTTAACGTGCCGGTATGCAACGCTTCCTCCACCCATATGCGCAATTCGGAATCGATAGATCCATGGTGTAATGCGATGATACCCGCCAGCTCCGGACTCTCTTTCAGCAATCCATGATACCATATTTCGGATTGTGAGCGGGTATTGGTAAACAGCAGGGTAGTATTGCTATTTTCAATTACTGGTAATGCCTTTTTTACGAGCCGTATCCCTAAATGTCCTGCCCATGGATACTTCTCTATTTCGTCGGGCAATATGCTATGCAGTGCTACCTTCTTATTTAGCTCGGCCCGTATGATCACACCGGCCCAGGTATCTTTGCCCAGCAATACCTCCAGGGCTTCGTCGAGATTACCTATTGTGGCAGATATACCCCATGTTTGCAGCTTCCTTCCCTGCAGTTCCGTGAGTCCTTTTAAACGGGAGATACCCAGCTCGACCATCACGCCACGTTTGCTTCCGAGCAGTTCGTGCCATTCGTCTACAATTACAGAGCGGAGATTTTTAAGCACATTAGCATGTTCCTTTTGGGCCAGCAGAATGTGTAAGCTTTCCGGGGTAATAAGCAATATCTCCGGCATCTGCCTCTTTTGCTGGGCACGTACCGCCGTAGACGTATCACCGCTGCGAATGCCTACCTGCCAGGGAATGTCCAGTTCATCCAAAGCTTCCTGCATGGCCCGCGCAATGTCTTTAGCCAGCGCCCGCAGCGGCGTAATCCACATCATCTGCAGACCGTTCTTCGTTTTGCTTTTGAATTTAGGCTCCCGGTCTATCCACTCTATTACCACTGCCAGGAAAAGCGAGAACGTTTTACCGAACCCGGTAGGTGCGTTCACCAGGCCCGAATGGCCAAGCAGATATTGCTCCCAGGCATCCTCCTGGAAAGCGAACGGCTTTAACCCTTTTTGGGCCAGCCATTCCCGAACAATCTTACCGCCTTTTGATTTTTGCATGAGATGAAATTACTACAATAATCGCTCCGGTGAGTTTGAGCGGCGAGTTTGACGTTCGGCGCTTCAGTATTGGCTGCCTATTTTTATTATTGAATAAAGGCCCAATGATAACACCTGCACAATTTCGCCACCCCTGGCATCATTACAAGCAGCATGAACAATCCAGTTCTGTCTTCACATCAAATAAACCCTGCATCGCATATAAACACAATAATAGAAATACAACCCTTCCGTCATTCGCAAACGCCAGCCACAAGGTGTCTTTACCGGAGCGGATGATTGCTTCACTCCATTTGAAATGACGGGGAGAAAAATGTCACGCTCACGCAAACACCTTATCCTCAAAATACCCGATCTTCCTCATATACTGAACATCTACCGTTATCACCCCAAACTCTTCCATCACTCTCCCTCTCAGGATATAGAAGCCTCCTTTCCTGAACGGGTAGCGTTCAAGACTGGGCGGGAAATGCACCGTATCCATGTACTGCATACGCCTGTCGAGGAAGGTACCGAAACACATTGGATCGCCTTTGCTGGTGCGAACATATTTGAGGGTAACGAGGTAGCCTAAAAGATTTACCTCGGAGCCGACTTTGCTTTCGAGCGACAATGCACTGTCGTAGCTTTCCTGGTTATGATCGAGTACTTCGAACGGAGACTTTAATGGAAAGCCAATTAGTTCGATTTCATCGAATGCATCTTCGTGCGCATGGTAACTAAGCTGGGGAAGTTTCCAATCGCGGGTGGTATCCTGGAACAAAGGCAGGCGGGTATCGTCCGCTACTTTGTTGCGGAGCAGCATAGAACTTTTCCAGAGCAGTTCTTTCTTTGTTTCGCCGGTGAACTTAAAGGCCCCTACCCGGATCAGGATGTCCAGTTGTTCGGGGGCGGGCGACGTTCGCGCAATAAAGTCCTCCAGCCCCTGGTAGGGACCGTCGGCTTTGCGGCATGACAATACTCTTTCGATCCAGTTTTTCTCCACGCGATCAACATGTATAAAACCGGTGTAAACATCATTGTCTTTAAGGTTAGTAGCATACGCGCCATTGTTTACACATGGAGGATGAATGGCTACGCCCGTCCGTGCCAGTTCCCGGAAGTATAGTTCACGGTCGTAAAACCCACCGAAATTATTGATAACGGCTACCATAAATTCGGCTGGGAAATATGTTTTCAGGAACAGGCTCTGGTAACTTTCTACGGCAAAGCTGGCAGAATGCGCTTTCGAAAAAGAGAAGTTGGCAAAGCTGGAAATCTGCCTCCACACCTCTTCGCTCACTGAGCGCTCGCGGCCGAGGCGGTCACAGTTCTCGAAAAACTGGTCCTGGATTTGTTTGAAGCTTGCCCGTTCGCGATATTTGCCTGCCATAGCGCGTCGTAGCGTATCTGCATCTGCCAGTTCCAGGTCGGCGAAATGATGTGCAACCTTAATCACATCTTCCTGGTACACCATTACACCGTACGTTTCTCCAAGCAACTGCTCCATGACAGGGTGCAGGTACTCAATTTTTTCGGAGTGGTGAAAGTTCCATACATATTGCCGCATCATACCGGCCTGCGCTACCCCGGGCCTGATGATCGAACTAGCCGCCACCAGCGTGATGTAGTTATCGCAACGCAATTTTTGCAATAGCTGTCTCATTGCAGGTGATTCTATGTAAAAACAGCCGATCGTATTCACCTGCCGCAGGTTATCCTTCACGTTTTCATCCTGCATGAAATGTTCCACGTCATCGATATCTACTTCTATCTTTTTGTTTTCCCGTATCAGCTCTATCGCATCGCGGATGTGGCCTAATCCACGCTGACTCAATATATCGAACTTATGCAGGTGTATTGTTTCAGCCATGTGCATATCCAGCTGCGCGGTGCTGAAACCTTTGGGTGGCAGATGGGTAGTGCAATATTGATGAATAGGCGCTTCGCTGATCAGTATACCACCGGCATGTATGCTCAGATGATTAGGGAAACCGTCCAGCATATTGCCGTATCGCAAAATACGTTTCTGGATATTATCTGCCTCCAGCGAAGTGTGATAAGGCACTTCGAGAATACGGTCAATTTCGTATTTAGGCAGACCAAATACCTTTCCCAGTTCGCGTACAATGGCATTCGTCTGGAAAGTGTTCACCGTACCTAACAGCGCGGTATAAGCTGCTCCGTGACGTTCAAATACATATTCAATCACCTCGTTACGGTCGCGCCAGGAGAAATCAATATCGAAGTCCGGCGGACTTTTGCGATGTGGATTAAGGAACCTTTCGAAATACAGATTCAGCTTAATGGGGTCAACGTTCGTGATCTCCAGGCAAAAGGCCACAACCGAGTTCGCACCACTGCCTCTTCCCACGTAAAAGAATCCCCTGCTACGCGCAAAACTGGTGATATCCCATGTAATCAGGAAGTAGGCGTTGAAGTCCATCTTGTCAATGATCTCCAATTCCTTGTTGACACGCCGCACCGCCTCCGCATTATCTGCCCCGTAGCGATGCACCATTCCTTCCAGCGCCTTCTCCCGCAATAACTCCCTGTCCCGTACACGGCAACCGGTAAACGATTTTTTATTGTGCTGCTCATTAAAGTCGAACTCAATATTACAGCAGTCCATTACCCGCAACGTATTACGTACGATCGTCGGATACTCCTTAAAACGTTCCAGCAGTTGCCAGGGAGGAATAAAACCTTCATCCCCGCCAGCGGTTTCTTCCGGCGGCAACTGTGTAATCAGCAGGTTTTTATCTACTGCCCTTAACAACTTATGAAGCTGGTAAGCTTCCGCAGAGTTGTACGTGATGGGTTGTAAAATCACCAGTTTATCTGCAAGCGATTTTACATCTAACCTGAACAATTTGTTCAGTTCCCTCGGCCGTACGCCAATCAATTCCTGCGCCGCCAGTGTTGCCGGGTGTTGCGTACCCCACGCGTAGACCACGAAAGTACCCGGCATCAATGGCGCCCGTTGCGGGAAAGGTTTGTCTTCGTGCAGGTGTTCAGACAAAAAACTATTGATATGCAACCATCCTTCCATATCGCGCGCCAGTAGCAGGTAACAGAAAGTTGACCCGTTGCGGCATTCGGTACCGATGATGGGCTTTATACCGGCATCGTAACAATTCTTTACAAAATCCCAGGTGCCGGTAGTACTGTTGATATTGGTAAGCCCCAGCGTTGTGATCCCCCATTCCTTCGCCAGTGCCACCAGTTGTTTATCCTTGATGGTACCGTAACGCAGACTGAACCATGTTTTACAATTCAGGTACATGCTGTAGCCCCCCTCATAATATATTGCCAGCCAAACTGACTTTTAATACTATCAATGGCCTGGTATAACGCGATCATCTCCTGGGTGTCGTCGAACAGGCTTATCTGGTATTTACCGGCTACGAGATGGCTGAGTCGTACGCCCACTAATCGCACCAGCTGACGACGATCATACAAACGGTTAAATAATTCTGTTACTTTTTCCAGCAGTACATGGTCTGATCCCGTGTAAGGGATCACTGCCTGTTTGGTCACCGTATCAAAATCAGCGTACCGTATTTTAACCGTCACGCAACCTGCCAGTTTATCCTGTTGCCGCAATTCGAATCCCACTTTTTCCGTCATGCGTACTAACTCGCGGTGCAGGAACTGCATATCGATCGTATCCGCAGAAAATGTATTTTCTGTACCCACCGATTTCTGTTCATAAAACGGCACTACCGGGCTCTCATCAATGCCATTTGCCCTGTTCCATAAAGAGATCCCGTTTTTGCCCATCCAGGCCTCCAGTAAACCCGGCGGTATTTCACTCAGCGTTTTCACCGTTTCTACCCCGCGGCGTTTCAGTTGTGCCGCCGTTTCCCTGCCTACCATCGGTAGTTTGTCTACCGCCATCGGCGCAAGGAACGATTTTTCGCCGCCGAACTCAATGGCCATTTGTCCGTTCGGTTTTGCTTCATTAGTAGCCACCTTCGATACCATTTTATTAGAAGCCAGTCCAAAGGATATCGGCAGTTTTGTGAGTTTCATGATCTTCTGCCGCAACTCCGACGTCCACTGTAAGGAACCAAAGTATTTATCCATACCGGTGAGGTCCAGGTAAAACTCGTCTATCGATGATTTCTCATACAAAGGCGCCGATTCCGCGATCAGTCCTGTCACCTCCCTCGATAATTCACTGTAAAAGTCCATATCGCCTGACCGCACTATCGCATCCGGACAAAGACGAAGGGCTGTTTTCATGGGCATGGCAGAATGAATGCCGTAACGCCTCGCTTCATAACTACAGGCTGACACCACTGCACGGTCGCTCATTCCGCCTACCAGCAATGGCTTCCCCTTCAGCCGTTGGTCCTTCAGGCATTCGGCCGACACGAAGAAGCAGTCCAGGTCAAAGTGAGCGATCGATCTATGCTGTAAGGAAATCATGATGCGTCTTTTTCTAGACCGAAAATACTAAATTATTTAGTTCTGCTAAAATAATTAGTAAAATGATTTCATAATTTTCCCCGCTTTTAAAACTTATTTGGCCCCATATATGTAAATAATAGTAGTACCTGCTGATTAAAGCCAACGGAAAGTTTTTCTTCACCTTTAAAGGGCCACATATGAAACATCCGGATTATTTAAAAGAGATCTTACTGCTCGTGTTACTGCTTATACCCATGGTTTACCTGGGTATAATCTGGAACAGGCTGCCTTTTCAGTTAGCTACCAACTACACCGTAGACGGCACGCCGGAGTATGTAGGCTACAAAGGCGAATTTTTACTACTGATGATCTTCCTGTTCTTCACCAACCTTTTACTATACTTCCTTTTCCGTTATATCCCCCGAACAGAAGAAGAAACGAATCATTCGCAGGCCCCGCTGCACGCGGGGGAGTACTACCGTATACGTTTTGCGATACATATATACCTGGCCGTGTTCTCTTGTTTCGTGGTGTTGCTGCTTCAACTGGGTTACCAGCGTGGGGCAGAAAAATGGGCATTTGCGGGAATAGGGGTGCTGATAGCAGTACTTGGTTATTACCTGGGGCGGCTGCGCCCTAATAATTTCGTGGGTGTGCGTACCCCATGGACATTATTAAGCGAGGCCGTATGGACACGTACCCACCAGATGGCCGGGCGTTTATGGATTTGGGTAGGCGCAGTTGTTTTTGTAGCCGGTTTCTTTTTACCGATCATGACCGGTGTATTTCTCGTATTCGTGGCCGTTGTACTATTATCGGCCCTACCCTATATATACTCCTTCAGATTATATAACACCGACAAGGGATAAAAGAAACAGGCGGCCGTTTATAGCGGCCGCCTGTTTCAATATTAAAACTTCTTAAAAAACTACGATAAAGAAGGTAGCCAACCTCTTCCTTTGCCGATCACCATTACTACCAGCAGTACTACTACCAGAAACGAAAGACCGTAAAACACGAGCCCCTTTTTGTGTTTCTGAGCATCAGTGCCGGCCTTTTTAACTTTGGAGCGACCAACGTGCGCCAATACGATAGCTATGATAGCCATGGTAAGATGTTCTACCGACCAGAAACGCAGTTCAGGCGTTTTCATCGCCGCGCCCATATCCGACAATGCGGCTTTAGTGAGTACGCTGGTAGCAAAGTAAAGCACCAGGCCCACCAGCAGTTGCACGTCAAGGAAAATCATGTAAAACAGGCCCGCCTTGTTGTCGGAGGCCGTAAATGGTGTTTTGTTGCTAACGCCTTTCCATGCGCGCAGTACGGCCCAGATACCAGCCAGTACGATCACCCATCTTAAGATGGAGTGAATAAATAATAAAGTAGTATGCATAATCAGATTTGTTATAGTGCAGGCAAAAATAAGTTAAGCAAAAGAATATATTTGGTATTTATAAAAAATATTTGCTAATTTTGTTAGTATCATATTACTAAATTATTTAGGGATGTCTATAGTTTGCCAAAACCTGAAGTATTTGCGTAAGCAAAAAAGCTGGACGCAACAGGAATTCGCCGATAAGCTGAACATCAAACGTTCCCTGCTTGGCGCATATGAAGAAGAGCGCGCAGAGCCCCGTACAGAGGTACTGGAGCTGGTTAGCGATATGTTCCGTGTATCCATCGACGATTTACTTCGTCGCAATCTGAGTTCTCCGAAGGAAACGTTCCTGGAAAAACGTCGTCAGCAAAAGATGGGCAGCAGCCGTCAAAACATCACGTTCGTTCCCGTAAAAGCTGCTGCAGGTTATCTTGCCGGTTTTAACGACGACGAATTTATCGATGAACTCAACAGCTTCACCCTCCCGATGATCGGGGCCGGCGACTACCGTGCGTTCGAAATTGCAGGTGATTCCATGCTGCCTACCCCATCCGGCTCTGTGATCGTTTGTCACAAAGTAGAAGGCTGGGAAGACATCAAGAACAACGAAACCCATATCGTTGTGACTGCCCGTGAAGGTATCGTCTATAAACGCCTGATGAAAAGCAACCGTTCCAAAGGCAAGCTCACCCTGGTATCCGACAACCCCCAGTACGAGCCTTACCCGGTAAGTATGGACGATGTCCTGGAAATCTGGCAGACGGATGCTGTTATTCAAAAGATGGCACAGCAGCAACGCGTAAGCGTCAACCACCTCGCAGGTATCGTTACCCATCTGCAGGAGCAGGTAAGCCAGCTTAAAAAGAAGATGAAAGACTAAACACTTTCAAACCTTCCCCCCGGAGATTATTTATGATTATATTCCTTGTACATGAACGTTGGCGTGAAACCAGCGTTTCATGTACAGCGGGATAATTATTATGGGACCAGCAGCAGGGCGCTACTCAGCCGCCGTTGTGTCACTCCCTTCAGCCGCTGGATCATTTATGGGCGTTTCTTACACTCTTGTCGTAAACACACCCGCAGATACTAAAACATACCTAACCGTCCGCTCATCGGCCGCTCACCCTCCGCTCATGTGCCGCTCAGGTTATATCCACGTTACATCTATCCTCAATGCTAGTACCTACGATTAGTGGGCAAACACTGCTTTCGAGCGTCATTTGCCGGAGCTCGAAGATTCACTCAATGTTACTTGCTATTACGGCGGTGTATACACCATATTGCAAATCTGAAGGTCACCCCCCTTCAGCGACTGAACCCTTTACGGGCGTTTTTACACTCTTGTCGTAAACACACCCGCGGATACTAAAACATACCTAACCGTCCGCTCATCGGCCGCTCACCCTCCGCTCATGTGCCGCTCAGGTTATATCCACGTTTACATCTATCCTCAATGCTAGTACCTACGATTAGTGGGCAAACACTGCTTTCGAGCGTCATTTGCGGGAGCTCGAAGATTCACTCAATGTTACTTGCTATTACGGCGGTGTATACACCATATTGCAAATCTGAAGGTCACTCCCTTCAGCGACTGAACCCTTTATGGGCGTTTTTACACTCTTGTCGTAAACACACCCGCGGATACTAAAACATACCTAACCCTCCGCTCATCGTCCGCTCACCCTCCGCTCATGTGCCGCTCAGGTTATATCCACGTTACATCTATCCTCCATGTTAGTACCTACATGAGAAGCAATGGGCCAAACACATCTTTCGAGCGTCACTTACGGTGCGTGAAGATTCTCACGGTGTACAGCTATTACGGCGGTGTACACACCGTATTGTGAATCTTAAGGTTACTCCCTTCCTCCCTTCAGCGACAGTAACAACATTGTGCAAGCGTTCAGTTATCCCTTTCAGGCAGATGTATACACCGTATTGTAAATCTAACAATCACTTACTGCATCAGCAGTAATTAGATTGAACAATGATCAGCTCTTCTATCACGGAAATGTATACACTTACTTTGAAGCTAACGGCAACTCGTATCAGCGTGCCGGAGCCCGGGAGTAACACCATCAATATTTCCAAACTCCACAATATCCGTCATCTCCTTAAAACAAAAATGCCGCAGCAACAACGTCGCTACGGCATCTTCAAAAATATAGATACTGCTATTCCAGTCCGAATAGACCTTTATTCAGCAGTTGCAGTGTTTTCTCTTTATACTGTCCACCCACGAGGATAGAAATATTGTGCCTGCTGCCGCCGTAAGAAATCATACGTAAAGGCACTTCGTTCAGGCATTCGAACAGTTTCTTAAGGATGGAAGGCGTAGCCGCAACTTCGTTACCAACGATAGACACGATTGCCTGATGGTGGTCTAATTCTACAGTACCGAACGGCTGTAGCTCTTTCAATATCTGATCGAGGTGTTGCTGGTTGTCGATAGTAATAGAAACAGCCACTTCCGAAGTAGTGATCATATCGATTGGTGTACGGTATTTCTCGAACACTTCAAATATCTTGCGGAGGAACCCGTAAGCCAGCAGCATACGGCTCGACTTGATCTTGATAGCGATGATACCATCTTTGGCTGCAATGGCTTTAGCACCGTCGCCGCTTGGCATTTCTGTAATAATTGTTCCTTTAGCCTCCGGCTGCATCGTGTTCAGCAACTTAACAGGGATGTTAAAGTGCTGTGCAGGCCAGATAGACGCAGGATGCAGGATCTTAGCACCGAAGTAGGCCAGTTCCGCCGCTTCGTCGAAAGACAACTGCTCGATCGGGAACGTTTTTTTCACGACACGTGGATCGTTATTGTGCATACCGTCGATATCTGTCCAGATCTGTACCTCAGAAGCCTGGATAGCTGCGCCGATAAGAGAAGCAGAATAGTCGCTGCCGCCACGTTTCAGGTTATCTACTTCGCCTCTTGCGTTACGGCAGATGTAACCCTGAGTAACGAAAATCCCTTTGTTACCATGCTTTTCCAGCAGGTTCGATAACTTCACTTTAATACGTGGAATTTCGGGCTCTTCGTACTCGTCGATGCTCATAAAGTCCAGCGCCGGCACCAGGTGTGCTTCCACACCCGTTTCCTGCATATAAACGCAGAACAGTTTAGTAGACAGCAATTCGCCCTGAGCCAGGATATCTTTATTCAGTGCTTCGTTGAAAGAAATTTTGAGGATGATGTTCAGGAACTCAAAATGCTCGTCAATGATCGCTTTGGCGGCTTCCTGGGTTGCAGGTTGTGTTACCAGGTCGTTGCAAAAAGCACGGTAATGTGCTTCCAGCTTGTCGATCTGCTGCTTCGCCTGCTCCTTCTTACCTTCTGACAATGACTGGCCAATTTCTACCAACGAGTTGGTAGTGCCCGACAAGGCAGACAGTACCACGATTTTCGCGTCCTGATCTGCAGTGATCAACTTTGCTACGGCATGCATACGCTCTGGTTTTCCAACCGAGGTACCGCCAAATTTTAAAATTTTCATTTTTTTATTAGCTGTTCTATATTACTTAGAAATCAAGTTCAAATTTAGCTGCTACTTCTTTCAAATCCTTTACCACTGGTAATAATAATGGTATTCCTTCATGAATACGGCTGGCTGCCATCTCCCTTTCAGGATCACCGGGTATTAATACAGGCTGATCTTCACTTATAGGCGTTGTACTCCGGAAACGACTGATCCAGGTATCCATATGCGATTTAAATTCTTCCGCCGGACGGAAGGCGTCTACGCGCATGGCACCGAAGAAATGCCCGAGCCCTTCACCCACAGGATCGGGGGGCAAAGGTAAAAAACTTACGAATGGCGGTGCCCATGGGCCATAATTTGCTCCGGAAAGCACGGCCGAAAATATATCGACGATCGCGCCCAGGCAATAACCTTTATGACTTCCGTGGTCACGATCGCCTCCTAAGGGCAGCAAAGCCCCGCCAGATTTGAGTTCGTTGGCATTTACGGAGGAGTTACCTGCTTTATCCTGCACCCAGCCGGTTGGAGCTTCCTGCTCCTTGCGCTGCAGTATTTCCAGTTTTCCATTAGCCGCAGTTGTAGTGGCAAAGTCTGCCACAAAAGGAGGCTGCTCACCAGCCGGAATAGCCACTGCTATTGGGTTTGTGCCCAACATACGTTCTTTGGCGAACGTAGGGGCTACCAGTGGACTGGCATTCGTCATGGCCATGCCGATCATATCACGGTCCAGCGCCTTCATGGCGTGGTAACCTGCAATACCGAAATGGTTGGAATGTTTTACACTTACCCAGCCAGAGCCAACGTTGGCTGCTTTATCAATAGCCACCTGCATAGCGAAGGGCGCTACTACCAGTCCAAGCCCGCCATCGCCATCAACAACCGCCGTGCTAGGCGTTTCATGAACAATGCGGATATTAGGCTTGGGGTTAATACGGCCTGCTTCCCAAAGGCGGATGTACCCCGACAAACGGGCTACTCCATGGGAATCGACCCCCCGGAGGTCGGCCGACACCAGTACTTCACTGGCCAGTTCGGCATGCACTTCGGAGCAACCCATTTTAAGGAATACGCTGCGGGTAAATGTTCTGAGATGTTCGTAAGAAAAAAGCTGGTCCATCCGGTTGAATAACGTGTATCTTCTTTACTATAAATATTTGATTATCAAGCCTGTGCCGTTGGCCCACCGAAGTTAAGGGGTATAGAAACCTGCTCTTCATCCTGGATAGCACCATGTGCGCTTTCGTACTTCTTTATATTATCCGCCAAAGCTCTCATGAGCCTTTTAGCGTGCTGCGGCGCAAGAATAATACGTGATTTTACCCTTGCCTTAGGCAATCCCGGCATTATATTCACGAAATCTACCACAAATTCTGTAGGTGAATGGTTGATGATGGCCAGGTTTGCATATGATCCATCTGCCACTTCTTCACTCAATTCAATATTCAGCTGCTGCTCATTTTGATTTTCCATCATGTACAGTTTAAAGAAAGCACAAAAGTAAAAAAGAGACCTCGCATTTGAGGCCTCTTTTTTAGAAAGAGATGCTGATGCATTAAAATAGCACCACAGTTTAAGGCTGAATGGGCATTATTAACATCTTTTTGGCTGAACGGAGGCTGGAGAGAACTACAAAAACCGTTTCCTGCAATGATTTTCGGGCCCGACGTGGCCGTTTGTAAGTAAAACACTTATCAAAGGCCACAAATGATTTAGATTTTGGTTGACGTGTTCAATTTAAGCAAAATTTATTGACATCAAAAAAAATAGTTAAACTTTTGTTAACTACATACTGCCAGTATTATAATATGCAGGCGGTGAGCCTTGTCCGGCCTCTGTATAAAATAGCAGGCCCCCGGATGAAGGCCTGCATTAGATGATTAAATAAGTGTCAATCAAAATCTAAATCATCTATACCATCTTAGTGAAAAAAAAGTTTAGAATTTATCCCAGAACAACTTAACCCCTACTTTATCTGAGCCTACGGAAACGGAGGCCTTATCATAATTAAGGGTATTGATATTTTGCTCTGTTACCGGATAAGTGTACCGTAATGGAATATCGGCAGCAGTGAGCCCACTTGGCACATTAAATACAGGGGCATCGAGCCGGCGCCATTCAGTCCAGGCTTCAAAACCACGGTTGTAATAAGCAAGCCATTTCTGTACAGCGATCTTTACCTTGTAATCACCAGCCGCGGTAGCATACGCCACATTTGGCTGCAACAGGTATGTCGCAGCCGCAGCGTCCGTACCACCCCAGTAAGTCACGGATGCAGTAATTGCACTGTTATAGTGAGCTGCCGCAGTTCCGCCAACGTTAAACCCTCTTTCAACGGCTTCCGCCCTGATGAATTCGACTTCCGCAAAATCGAGCAGCAATCCCTCGAAGGCCGGATCTACAATTTTATCGGAAGCATGCGAGTAGGAGTCGTAAGAATTACCGGAACCGTAAATACCACCGACATAATCAGCGCCCACCGCTGAGAAATAAAATTCTCTGCGCGGATCGTTGCGTGCGTTCATAATATCGATAATCGTATTCGCCGCCACGAAGTCGTTACGATTGCTCTGGATTAGTTCCACCCAAACCGGATTGGTATTAGGAGGAGTAGGTAGAAAATCGAACACCGCGTTGTCCGCATTACTGCTGAAAGCCCCGGCAGCAGCGGCCTCAATCACAGTTTTGGCCTTTTGTGCATCTGCATCAACAATCATAATGCCGAGCCTCAACTTCAGCGAGTTCGCGAACTTTTTCCAGGCATTTACATCGCCGCCATAAATAAGGTCGACATCGTCGTAACTACCGGAAGCACCATCCAGAGCGGCGATGGAAGAATCCAGGCGCAAGAAGAGGTCGGCCACGACCGCGTCCTGTTTATCATATTCCGGCGCACCGACCGTGTAATCAAGCGCCTGCGAATAAGGCACATCTCCGAAAGTACCTACCAGTACCGAAAACGTATAGACCTGCAGGATGTCGGCAATCGCCAGTTCGTTGCGTTGTTCCTTTGGATCGTCGTAAGAACCATCTATGAGGATAAGCCGCTTCGCTTCCTGCAGATCACCCAACACATCGCGATACAGCGTATTCCAGAATGTTTGCGGAATATTACGCGTACCCAGATCGTAACGGCTTTCATCGGTATATGTCGTTTGCGCCCATTGTTGCGATACCAGCCGGAAGATATTACGGTTTACGCTCGGTGTTGTCATGATGTCGGCCAGGTTCTTTTCTGCGTTGGAAAACAACGTGTAAGACGGCACATCAGTCGGGTTTTTCGGGTCGTCGTTGAGATTGGTGATATCTTTGCTGCAGGCAGTCATTGCCACCATCCCTATGAAGATTATAAGCTTTTTCATTGTTGTCAGTTTTAGAATCTCAGTTTCAGGTTAAAGCCAATATTTCTGGTGGTGGGATAACTACCAACCTGGTAACCCTGGTAGTTGCCAGAACCCAGGTTATCTTCCGGATCTGCGTAAGGAAGATTTTTGTGAATGATCCAGAGGTTCCTGCCCAGCACAGAAAGATCAATCCCTTTAATCACTTTGATTCTTGCCATTATTGACTGTGGGAATGTGTAGGTGAGTGATAATTCGCGGAGCTTCACGTAACTGGCATCGTACACAAAAGCTGCAGTTGGATTTCTGCTATAACCCAGCGTACCATAGCCTACCGTTACCCTCTTATCATTTGCTTTACCATCTTCCGTATAACCAGGAAAGATAATTCCCCCATCATCGGCCGCCGCGCTACGTATCGGTTTACCCAACTCGTTATTACCCGCCGTTTCGGCTAACAAACCTGTGGCCAAACCGTAGTACATGTCGAGCGAAAATACATCGCCGCCTTTACGCACATCTACCAGCGCACCCAATGAAATCCCTTTATAACGAATAGTGGTACCAATACCGCCGATCCAATCGGGATTTACGTTACCGATAATCTCGTTAGCGCCTGAAGTTCTTTGATAGAAACCATTGTCATCTACCAGTTTTTGTCCCTTGTCGTTGTATACAAAGTTTCTGCCACGAATGGTTCCATATGGCTCATCCAGTGCGGCATTCAGTGTTACACCGCCAGGGAAAGATGCCAACTGAAGGTTTTTGGAATCTTCGAACAGCGACAACACTTTGTTACGGTTGCGCGACCAGTTCAGGTTCAGTGTCCAGGAGAAGTCGGCTGTTTTGATCGGTGTTGCGTAAGCAGAAATTTCCACGCCTTTGTTCTCCACATCGCCTGCGTTTACGAATTTAGATTCATAGCCCGAAGCCGACGAAATTGTAACCGGGAAAATCTGATCGGTGGAGTTTTGCCTGTAATATGTAACGTCAAATCCGTAGCGGTTGTCGAAGAAAGCCATTTCAAGACCAGCCTCGAAACTCTTTGTACGCTCGGGTTTAAGTTCAGGATTATTTTTTCGTAATGGAAGCGAGAACAATGTTTCGGAACCGAAGCTGGTGGGCTTATCGTAAGTATCCTTTAAGCTTTTTGCCGGAGCGGTATTACCAACCTCCGCATAATTGGCGCGTACTTTACCATAACTCATCCAGGTAGCATCCGGCAGAAATTTCGAGAACAGCAAACCGAGGGAGGCAGATGGATAATAGTACACGTTATTATCGTCTGGTAGTGAGGAAGATTCATCTCTCCTGCCGGTGATATCGAGGAAGAGCAACCCTTTGTAACCCAGTCCCACACTGGCGAAAATACCATCTACACCCAGTTCTGAATAATTTTCTACCGGTGCAGCGATATTATTGAGCGAATTAGCGAGTGAGTACAGGCGATCGATTACCAGCCCTCCATTCGTTTCAGCAAAAACAGACTGGATATTGGTACGCCTTACGTTCACGCCGGCCAGCGCTTTCAGGTTAAAATCTTTAGAAAAATCTTTATTCACGTTCAGCATCAGGTCATAGTTAAACTCCCTGAACGTGCGGTTGTAGCGGGAATAGTTGGAAACATCCACGCTGCCTTTCGCCATTCTTTCCTCCTGCTGCTCGTCGTAGGTATCGAGCGACACGCGCCCCAGCACATCGAGCCAATCGAGGATTTTATAGTTGAGGCTTACATTACCGAACGTACGGAACCGATCATCGTTCTCGTAGTTTTCATAGCGAACAAAGTAGTTGTTGTCCCAGTAAATTGGATTAAGGTTTGTAGGACTGGCGAAGTTCCAGGTAGCGTTCCTGCGATCTGCAAAGTACGCCTGTTTCTGTTCCGCGACGTCCACATTTGTTTGCCACCACTGGCGGAAGTTGGTAGCCATATTCTTCGAATCATAACCGGTACCATATCGGCCATGGCCCTTAACACGGGAGAAGTTAACAGATCCCGTAGCAGTAAGTTTTGGTGTAATGTTGTAAGAGGCGCCCAGGTTAAGAATGTCTTTGTTCACCTTACTGTTCGGCAAAATACCTTTCTCTGTGTTTTTAGTGTACCCGAGTTTGAAGTACCCTTTATCGCTTCCTCCATCCACCATTACACTGTTGTTGGTGCCAAAGGCATCTTCGAAGAAAGTAACCGGGTCGTTCTTTCCGGCTATCCATGGACGGGGTTTTCCATAAGAAGGCATACCAGGCGTGAGGCTTGTCCAGTCATACACCATCAGGTTGGGATCAAACTCTTTACCGAACGAAGCGTCTTCGCTCAAAGGCACGACTAAATCCCTGGTGCCATCGCCGTCCATATCGCGCCAGAGGAAGAAACCATCAGGCGATTCATAAAGCGTGACCGGGTTGTAACCTGCACCGTACTTGTTTTGGTACTTTACAAAAGTACTTTTGTCGATGAATCCCCAGTTAACACCCGAGTTAACTGTAACACCAATTCCTTTCGATCCCTTTTTGGTAGTGATCATTACCACACCATTTGCTGCGCGTGAACCATAAAGTGCCGCAGCGGCCGCACCTTTCAACACGTTCAGCGATTCGATGTCATCTGGATTGATGTCAGCAGCAGCATTACCAAAGTCGTAACCACCGCGGCCTGTAGCCTGGTTAGCATCGTTGGTATTCGAGTTATCTACCGGTACACCATCAACTACAAAAAGCGCCTGGTTGCTGTACAGCAATGATTTGGCACCACGTAGTACAATGTTGGTAGAACCGCCAATGCTGTTGTTCTTCCTGATTTCCAACCCGGAAACTTTACCAGAGAGAGAATTCACAAAATTCGCATCACGGGTTTTGCTGATGTCTTCTCCCCGTACGCTTTGGGCGGAGTAAGGAAGTTCATTCTTTTTTCTTTGAATACCCAGGGCCGTTACCACAACTTCCTGGAGGTTTTTGGAATCGGAAATAAGTGTTACAGAAAGCCGCGGGGAAGTGCCAATAGGAATTTCGATGTTAGTGAATCCAACACTTCGAACTATAAGCACAGCATCTGCGGGAGCAGTGATAGTGAATTGGCCATTCTGATTGGCCGTTGTTCCGGTAGTGGTTCCTTTGATTTGAATGGTAGCAAACGGGATGGGGGCTCCATCTTCTCCGAGTACTGTACCTGAGACCTGGCGTTGTTGAGAAAATACCAGGCCGATACCCACCATGAGCATGGTGAAAAGGAGTAACGCCTTTTTCATAAGAGATTCAGATTTTGGATGATATAAAAAATTCAGATTTTGGATGACTGTACACTCAAGTTAACGAAAAATATTATCCCCAAAAAAAATCTGGTTAAACATTTGTTAAAAGCTTGTTTTTCTCAAAACACTTAATTATTTACCTGTTAATTATCTATGAATAATGTATTTATTTAAATAGTCTAATTTTAAAGATTCAAATTTTCTTGATAGTGCTATCAATTTCAATTATTTAGGATGAGTGGACCGGACAAACTAGATAATTTCGAAAAGTTTTTTTTCTGCGCTTTTGAACGCAAACGATTAAATAAACCGCAGATTTGCAGATTACGATAGCATAGTCGCAACGAGATGAAACATCTCATAAAATGAAATATTTGTGTTTTATAAAAGCAAGCCCAGGCATTTTTTTTGCTCATAACCCGCCCAAACATGGGCGTAGCGGGAAACTCGTTATTGAACGCTGCTTTGCTCAGTTCTACTACACTGCATCATTACTGCGATTAGTATTAATCCTGCATCAACCCCACCGCATCGGCACCTCACTATCGGGTAAAAATATCCAACATCGAATGCTTTATCAATGCAGTAAAACCATACAAAAACAATTTGGGCAGCCGATGACACAAAATTCAGATGGCATTGCCACCTTTTCCAGCATCAACTGATTCCGCGTCTACTTATTGTCAAGGGCACAACGAAACTACAAGTAGACGCACACCCAGTCTATTACGACGTGCAGTTACCACTTAGCAATTAGCTGCCACTGTACGAGCAGCTTGTTACCGGACAACTCCTCCCCAACATCCATCTCCTTTTCTGTGCGATGAAACCGTAACCAGCAATTCACTGATTTGGTTAAACGATATTGCAAATTCAGATAGTACTGCCAACCTCTTCCCGAAAACCTGGACATTGCATAGTCATACAACATGCCGTTTTCGGAAGCATACAATCCATTACCCTCGCCACTTACATCAAAGCGTGTCAATCGCCCGGCCAGCCGAAAACGACTGCCGGGAACTTTCGCCTGGAACTCCTGGTAGGCGAGCCAGCCGTGGTTCTTAGCTAACACTTCTACCTGCTTATTCAATTCCAGCCTTGTTCGCATGGATACCGATTCGTTGACTTTAAAATCGCTGAACCATCGGAAATTATACTTCTTCCATTGATGCAAATACGACATCACTTTATCGTCATCTTTCGCATTTAAAGCCTGTAACGCATAAGTAAAGCGCACGCCTGTTTCTGCCTGTTTTGAAGGACGCCAGAGTAACAGCAGCAAAGCATCTCTTCCAAAAGATGGCGCATCTACCCTATACCGCAACCATGGAAACATATATATGTCGGCATAGACGGAGACTTCGATCCGTGGATTAGGTTTTAATGATATGCCGGTGTAAAAACCCTGTTCATTTGCAGGTTTACTGCCTGCTGCAAATGCATTTGTATACAGCGACTGATAGGCTCTTGCAAACTTCCTGTACACCAGCGACAGATCGATTTTGGGGCTGATGCCTGCCAATATGCCCTGCAACACAGCCAGTTGCCCATGATGATCAACGGCTGCTTCTCCGAAGAAGTGAAAATTGCGCCAACCCTTCGCATAATCTGCACTTAGGTTCACGATACTTTTTCCCATAAAAGAGAATTGGCTGTATGGTTCCAGTTGTTTTTCCAATGGCGGCTGTAGCCGGTGCATGACAATGTTCATACCTGCATGCCCCTGTGCTATCCTATACTTTAAATTCGCCCCGGCAGAGAGTTGCCGGACGTTCCCCATTTTGCTTATCTCTATTGCTGTACGATGATACCCTGTTGTAACAAGTGAACTAATGGCGGAAGTGGTGGTATCACTGCCTGCATCTAATTTCCTCAGGGATGCGAAAGCGGTAAGTTCAACCTGCTTATGCTTCAGGGTAATACCGGCACCACGAAAAAAGAAATGCTCGCCGGCAGATGTATATGGCCGCAATACCTCTCCTTCCCGTTTCACATGCATTACCGCTGCCCCTTTTCCCAACGCCATGGAATGCCATTGGATAAGGCCCTGACCGAGATTTACCACGTAATCACCTATCGCCAGCGCATGGATTTTTTTGTAACGCCCCAAAAACAGATGTGCGCTGTAGAAATCAAATCCTTTTCGCTGTGCGCCATTGAAGAATTGCTCACCGGCATCCTTTTCCGCAGTAATGCCCCAGCTGGCATGACGCGGGAAACTATAGCGGTAACGAAACATTATTTTATCCGCGCTTCCGAGATAGTTAGCCTGTTGCCCCAACACCCTGGAATGTCTTAACAATAATGAATGTTCACCTTTTCGCCAGTAATCGGAAAGCGCAATCTGCCCTTCGTTTCCCACGCGGACATAGGGAAGTAAACGGCGTATTAGCGGCAGTTCAAAACCAGGTACAGCCTGCAGCTCAAAGATGCTTAACAATGCACCCAGCGAATCGCGGTACTGCAGGAAACCTGTTATCTCTAAAGGACTTAACAATCCCAATGCCTGCAACGCCTCTTCGTCCGCACTATTTAAATCGAGCGGACGGCTGATGTAAGCTTGCAATTGCTGCCACCACGCATCATCTTCGCTCTCATTGCCTGCTTCTGCCTGCAACTCCATGTTATTAAGCGTTTCACGATGCAACTCCTCCTGTGCATATAAAGGGAAAGTTATCATCACTCCTAACCATATCAAAATTCCTTTCGCTGCCATACAATCATGATATTTGGAGTGAGACCTAATTGCGGATGATAATTGCCAGTAACACCAGCTCTTATCTTTCCCTTTATTAAACTAATACCTGCATAGTTTAACTGCGGACTGGTAGCCGCACCCAGTAAACAGGAGAAATACTTAACCGGCCTGTATTCCAGCACACACAAGGCTTCCGGCGGACTATCATCCATCTTCCTGAACTCCATTGCTATGTTACATTGTGGCGAAGCAGTGTAACCGGCACCGGCCATGTATATCAATGGTAAATGTTTCGCTGAAGGATACTGAATATGAAAACCCGCCTGGAACTTTTCGGTGAGATGATACATCAATCCTCCATTTATCCTTAGTGAATTTTGTTTCCCATATCCGTATACGTTGATAATCTGGTAACCAAACCCTACACCCAGCCTGATTTTACTGCTTAACACACGACCGTACGACACCCCATACTCTTGCTCATTATATAATTTGCCACCGTAGGCATGAAGCATCAAACCGAAGGCCCCTGCAGGCACGGGCATTACCACAGACATGGTGTAGACGCTTATTTCCTTCAACATAAATTTTTGTTCCGCCAGCAATCCTGCCGTAGTGTGTTTGATTTGCGAAAGTGCTGCCGGTCGGACCGAGGCAGAGAACGGGTTAATGAAAGTATTGTTGTAAACTAAAGGCTGCGCACAGCAGTACCTGCCGAATACCAGGCAAGCGAAGAACAGTAACATGTTTTTCATGAGATAAATAAAGTATACTCTTTTGCAGCGGGCTATCTGCGGGTTAAATACAGATGCGAGAGGTTGGGAAACAAACGCATTTATTAAATGTCCTATCGGCTAAACTGGAGAATCAATTTGAGAAAAATTGATTGGGCTAACAACAATTTACAACTAAATATTCTTTCTATCCAAAATCAATTTTTCACTAAAAAAGACCAAACAATTCAGAATCAATACCAGAGATAATTTCACCGAGGTGTTCATCATTTTCCGGGAACTTATTTTTATCCACATCAATAATCAGCAACGGACCTTCTTTATATTTTTCGATCCAGCTGTTATAATATTCGTTGAGTCTTTTCAGGTAATCGAGGCGGATATTTTCTTCGTATTCACGGCCACGTTTCTGTATTTGCGCTACCAGTGTTGGTACGGAAGCCTGCAGATAAATCAGCAGATCGGGTGGTTTCACCATCGACTTCAGCGTAGAAAAAAAGTTGAAGTAGTTGTCGAAATCGCGTTTGGTCATCAGTCCCATTTCATAAAGGTTAGGCGCAAAGATGTGCGCATCTTCATAAATAGTTCTGTCCTGGATAACCACATCTTTGCCATGCTGAATTTCCACCAGCTGTTTAATACGGCTGTGCAGGAAATAGATCTGCAGGTTAAAAGACCAGCGCGGCATGTCTTCATAAAAGTCGTTGAGGTATGGATTATGTTCTACATCCTCGAACTGCGGCGTCCATCTGTAGTGCTTAGCAAGCATTTCAGTGAGCGTGGTTTTACCGGCACCTATGTTACCGGCGATGGCGATATGCCTGATCTTATTTTTTGCCATGCATCTGGGGGAATAATGATTGAATATATCTGTCTTATCCGTAGTAATTAATACCAATTAACCTGCGGGCCTCCTGCAATGTTTTGCTGGCGCTTTCGCGGGCTTTTTCCGCACCTTGTTTTAATACCTTTTGCAGGTATTCACTATCGTTTTGGATGGCTTTTGCTTTTTCACGAATGGGAGCAATAAAGGCTACCATATCCTCGCCCATCTGTTTTTTCATATCACCATAACGTATATTGGCGCCATTATATGCGTCTTCAAAGAATTTAACCGTATCGGGTGCAGATACCAGCTTCATGAGCAGGAACAGGTTCTCTATATAATCGGGCATCGGTGTATTCTCAGCGGTTGGCCCACTATCCGTTTTTGCCTTCATCACTTTTTTACGTATTAGTTCATCGGTGTCGGCCAGGTAGAGCGTGGACATTTCATTTTCACTCTTACTCATTTTTCCGGCTCCGTCGAGGCTGGGTATTTTTACCAGTGTATCACCATAATTAAAGGCTACAGGCTCCGGGAACAGTTCGCCATAGCGGTTATTGAAACGCTGGGCGAAGTTGCGGCTCATTTCCAGGTGTTGCTCCTGATCTTTACCCACGGGCACTTTTACAGCACGTTGCACCAGGATATCGGCCGTCATCAACACCGGGTATGTTAACAGTCCGGCGTTTACATTGTTCGGGTTCTGACGCACCTTATCTTTAAAAGTAGGCACTTTTTCCAGTTCACCCATGTAAGCCAGCATGTTCAGCAAAAGGTACAATTCGGCAATTTCGGGTACATCACTTTGTGCATAGAGGGTACATTTCTCCGGATCCAGGCCCGAAGCCATATTTTCGGCCAGTACACGGTATACGTTACCTCTCAGATCTTTGGGGTCCGGGTGGGTGGTAAGTGAATGCCAGTCTGCTACGAAGAAATAACAGTTAAACTCCTCCTGCATCCGCAAAAAGTTGCGGATAGCGCCGAAATAATTACCGAGATGCAAATAGCCAGTGGAACGGATGCCACTCACTACAATTTCCTTTGCTGTTGCCATAGTGCCGCAAATTAATAAAAAAAGTAGCATGGCCAGCGACTTTAGAAGAGTATATCTGGGAATCTTAAAGTGAGAGAGGGAACTGCATTAACTTTTGAACAACGAGCAACGAGCTTTCGTAAAGGGTTGGCTAATAATTAATTACTGGCAGCCTTATCATATATTGCATTTATATGAATACCGAAGACATAGCTTTACGTGTGCTGGAAATTGCCTTCACAGCTATTGTTAGTAGCAGCGGTGGATACTTTGCAGGTAAAAATGCTTTCGTAAACAAGGAACGCAACATAACATTCCGTGTGGAGAACTTCCCTGCGATTACCCAACAGCAATAAATCAAGCTTCAAGCCGTTCCTTTGTGGAATTAACATTTCTATACATCTTCCATACCAACAACGTCACCGTTTATCCCTATTTTTGAGGAATAAGCATAATTGTCAATAATATTTAAATCTTTTTCTATTTATTTGATTTATGGAAGTGAATGACGAATTGATACAACAGTTATCGACCCTCGCCAGGCTTGAATTTTCGGCTGATGAACGCAATGGTATCCGCGAGGATTTGCAGCGCATGATAACTTTTGTAGAAAAGCTCGGCGAACTGGACACCAAAGATGTTACCCCCCTGTTGCACATGACTTCTGACGTGAACGTGCTGAGGGAAGATGTGGTAAAACCCGTTATAACCCGCGAAGAAGGCCTTAAAAATGCCCCTTCTGCTAACGACCAATATTTTAAAGTACCCAAAGTAATCAAGAAATAACTATGTCACAGGCAGTTATACACCTCGAAAGCATCAGGAAAAGCTATTTTATCGGCAAAAATGAATTGCCTGTACTGAAAGGCGTTACCCTGGACATTCTTAAAAATGAGTACGTAGCGCTCATGGGACCTTCAGGTTCCGGTAAGTCTACGCTCATGAACATCCTGGGCTGCCTGGATACGCCCACCGGCGGGCGCTACGTGTTAAGCGGCCACGATGTTAGTAAAATGGAAGATGATTCCCTTGCCCGCGTACGTAACAAGGAAATAGGCTTCGTTTTCCAGCAATTTAACCTGATGCCCCGCCTCTCCGCCCTTGAAAACGTTGCCGTACCGCTTATTTATGCCGGTATCAGCAAAAAGGACAGGGACGAAAAAGCAATGGCCATGTTAGAAAAAGTGGGACTGGGCCAGCGTTATAAACACAAACCCAACGAACTATCGGGTGGTCAGTGCCAGCGTGTAGCCATTGCCCGCGCCCTGGTAAACGACCCCTCCCTGATACTGGCGGATGAGCCCACGGGTAACCTGGATACCAAAACCTCCATAGAGATCATGGAAATATTCGGCCGCATTCATGATGGCGGTAACACCGTGGTGCTGGTAACACATGAAGAGGACATTGCCGACCACGCCCTGCGTGTAGTGCGCCTCCGCGACGGCCTTATCGAATCTGACAAGCTGAATAACAGAGCTATTGCCGGCGTACATTAATACTAATAAGACATTATATATTGATAAAGGGGAGCAGCGATGTTCCCCTTTTTATATTAGGTTTGCCAGGTAATACGGTTATTATGGCAATGAAGATTTATACCAAAACAGGAGATAAAGGGAAAACATCCCTCATTGGCGGCACAAAAGTGTCTAAAAGTCACATCCGCATTGAAACATACGGTACGGTGGATGAGCTCAACTCCTACATAGGCCTGGTAAACGACCATACCTCCAACCCCCAGACTAAAACACTGCTAAAAGAAATACAGGACCGCCTTTTCACCATCGGCTCCTCCCTGGCCTGCGACCCGGACAAGGAAACCAAAATGAAGATCCCGGACCTGCATGAGGCCGACATCAAACTACTGGAAGATACCATGGATAAGATGGACAGTCAGTTGGAGCCTATGAAGTTTTTCATACTACCGGGCGGACATGTAGCCGTATCGACCTGCCACATTGCGCGTTGTGTATGCCGCAGGGCCGAGCGCCTGTGCGTAAGCATGCAGGACGAAGAGATGTTTGTAGAACCATTAGTGCTGCAATACCTCAACCGCCTTAGCGATTACCTTTTTATGCTGAGCCGCTGGACAGCCCACGAACTGGGTGTGGCGGAAGTACCATGGAAACCAAGGGTATAATTACTTTTTTAGCCCGGTGATGAGCGTAGAACCCGCTGCCTTACCACGCTTATCGGTCGTTTCCGTTTTCACCACGCCAAAGCCGGGTGCAAACCATTCGGTACCGGTAATGGCGAAAGGAGGCATCTTCATGCCCATCATCTGCATTTGCAGACTACCTGAAAAAGTGATCTTGTAGCAGCTCCAGGTGCCTGCAGGACTGGTTACATCTTCTTTACCTTCCACTTTACGGTCGGTAACCGTGTACTCCATACTCATGGGCGCACCGCTCGCGTCGCCTTCCATTTTAAACTTAGCATCGGGCAGGCTTTGCCCTTCCGCCATTTTTGCGGGATAGTTGATGAAGCTTTCGGAAGATTTCATGCTCGCCTTCGTATCTTTATTAGCGCCAGGCATAGCAGGCATCGCCATCTGCATATCGATATCGATACCATCGCCGTTACAGCGGAATTTGCCTTTACCGGAGTTCATGACCTTTCCTTTTTTGTCGGTCATAGTAGTGGTGAGGGAAGATTGAAGACCGCCGGCCGCGTTACTCACCTCATCTATCTTAATTTTATTAATGGCTGTAACTACCCCTTTGCCATCATAAACCGTCATTTCTACCTCCGCATTATTAAGGAGGAGAAAATAACTTTTACAGTCCTGGGAAACGGCGTACAACGTGGTACAGCAGAGCGCTAAGGCTAGAAGTAACTTTCTCATGTAGATGTATTTTGGGATTTAACTCACCGAATTTACGATATGTTTTCCAGATGCGGCCAGGGTGCGGCCGCTGTTATCTTTCGACGAAAAACAGTAGGTTTGCACAAATTTATTTGAACAGATGAACCTGATAGAAGAATTACGCTGGCGGGGCATGATACAGGATATAATGCCTGGAACGGAGGAACAATTGAAAAAAGAGATGACCTCCGCCTATATCGGCTTTGATCCTACAGCTGATTCACTGCACGTGGGCAGCCTGGTGCCCATTATGCTGCTGGTACACCTGCAGAAGGCCGGCCACAAGCCATACGCCCTTGTTGGCGGCGCTACCGGCATGGTAGGCGACCCTTCTTTTAAAGCAGAAGAAAGGAAAATGCTCGATCTGGACACGCTCCAGATCAACCAGCAGGGAATCAAAGCACAGCTTGAACGCTTCCTGGACTTTGATCCGGCGAAACCTAACGCAGCCGAAATGGTTAACAACTTCGACTGGTTTAAGGATTTCACGTTCCTTGACTTTATCCGCGATGTAGGCAAACACATTACCGTCAACTACATGATGGCAAAGGATTCGGTGAAGAAACGCATTGAAGGCGAAAACGGCATGTCGTTTACCGAATTTACTTACCAGCTTATACAGGGCTACGATTTTTACTGGCTCTATAAAAACAAGAACTGTAAGCTGCAGATGGGCGGTTCCGACCAATGGGGTAACATCGTAACAGGCACGGAACTCGTGCGCCGCAAAGCCGGTGGCGAGGCGTTCGCCTTTACCTGCCCGCTGGTGAAAAAGGCTGATGGTACCAAGTTCGGCAAATCCGAGCAGGGCAACATCTGGCTGGATGCTACCAAAACAACACCTTACCAGTTCTATCAGTTCTGGCTGAAAGCCACCGACGACGATGCTAAAAGCTATATTAAGACCTTCACTTTCATTCCTAAAGAGGAAATTGATGCGTTGATAGCTGAGCATGACAAAGCGCCTGAACAACGCCAGCTGCAGAAACGCCTGGCCAAAGAGGTGACTACCTTTATCCATAGTGCAGATGATTACGAGCAGGCCGAACGCACCACGCAAACCCTGTTCGGTAAAGGCCCATCTTCCGAAGCCCTCAAAACCATGAGCGAAGAAGAGCTGCTGCAACTCATGGATGGTGTTCCCCAGGTAGAAGTAACCACCGCAGATATCGAAGCAGCTAAAGATGTAGTTACCTTCCTGGCCGATGCGAAGGTGTTTCCCAGCAAAGGAGAAGCCCGAAAAATGATCCAGGGTGGCGGTGTTAGCATGAACAATACTAAAGTAACCGCTATCGACGTGAAGATTACAGATGAAGCGCTGATTAATGGAAAATATATCCTCTTCCAAAAAGGAAAGAAGAATAACATCCTTGTAAAAGTGGTTTAAATGAAATTTTTATATTGATGAGAACACCGGTCTATATGGGCCGGTGTTTTTTTATAGGAAGCATTCAACAAAAATGCATAAAGCATATTACAAATCGGGTTAAACATATCACCTCAAACACAAACCATATAACAAATTGGGTTAACCATATCACCTCAAAACATAAAGCATATAGCAAATTTGGTTAAGTATATCATCAAATTCATTAAACCACTCGTCCAAATCATAAAATGGAGAATACGAAGCATTAATCGATGAACCTGGCTGGTTAACTGATTACCCCCGGTTAATATATCAACAAAAACATAACCTCAAAAAAAACGCCTGCCATCTCACGATAGCAGGCATTTCATATCTCTAAACATGTAATTACAAACTATACTTGTGCTTATAGCGCTCGTACAGCTGCTTGTGCTTATTATCTAAACTAATTTCACGGCCCTGAATAAATGCGCGGGTTACGTGGTTGGTTTTCATGTCGAGGATGTCACCGAGGCTTACTACTATATTCGCATCTTTACCTACTTCCAGTGTGCCGGTTTTATCGGCTATACCGAGAATTTTAGCGGCATTGAAAGTAACAGCGCTGAGAGCTTCTTCTTTTGTGAGGCCATACGCACCGGCGGTGCCTGCGTTAAAGGTGAGGTTACGCTGCTGCCAGAAGCCTTCATTACCGATACAAAACAGCACCCCGGCTTTCTGTAACTGGGCAGCGGTTTTGTAAGGCTGGTCCACATCATCGTCCTGCGTTACGGGCAGGGCGTGCGGCTGACCAAGGATAACCGGGATATTGTTTTGCTTCAGCAGGTTGGCCACCATCCAGGAATCTGCGCCACCAACAATTACCACATCCAACCCAAACTCTTTCGCCAAATCCATAGCTACCAGTATTTCCTTTACCAGGTCGCAGTGAATGAACAGCTTTTGCTGTTTGGAGAACAGGCCTTTTATCGATTCATACTTCAGGTTAGTTTCGGCATGTTGACCCAGTTCGTTATATGCCTTTGCTTCGCGGAAGAAAGCCTTTACCCCTTCAATTTCTTCGAGCGCAGCCTTTACCGGGTCGGAGCCGGAAAGCGGCATACCTCCCGGGCCGGCGTACGGATTTGTACGGGCCATCAGGCGGGGCATGAAGAAGTGGAAACCGTTGTCTTTTTTATAAGCAGCGTCTTCCCAGTTCCAGGCGTCGAGCTGTACTACGGAAGAGGTACCGGAAATAAGTCCGCCCTGCGGAGTGGTTTGCGCAAGCAAAATACCATTGGAGCGCAGTGTGTTGATCACTTTTGAATCGGTGTTATACGACACCAGTGAACGTACGGATGGATTAATCTCCCCTACTTCTTCATAATCGTTTGTAGAGCGCACCGCTTCTACTTCGGTAAGACCCAGGTTACTATCGGGCACAATTACACCCGGATAAATGTGCTGGCCCTTTACGTCAAACACCTTTACATCGCCCTGCGGGATGGGTACGTTAGCACCCACGGCAACGATCTTTCCATTTTCAAATGCGATGGTACCATCTTCTACCACCAGCCCGTTGCCTACATGTATAGTGGCATGGGTAAGGTAGATGCGGCCCTTCTGAGCCGGTGCGGGATACACGGTTTCCTGCGCTTTCATTTGGGTGGAAGCGAGGGTGAGTCCCATTATATATAAGAATACTTTTTTCATTGATCTTGTTGTTTGCGTTTAAAATGCAGCTTTGCTGTCGCTCAGGATGTGATGCACGTGACCGGCCTGTAAATCCTCGCAATGGTAAATTTCCTCGCGGGTAGGTGTAGGGCGTTGTGTGGGCGCGCCACTTTTTTTATCACCGAGCATTTTGCGGATCAGGCGACTCCTTTCTTCAGCAATTCGGGTGCGGAGCTTCAGGTCCTGTTCACGGTCGAAATATACGATACCGTCTACGATGGTTTTTTCAGCTACCGCGTAAATACTCAGCGGGTGATTATTCCACAGTACCAGGTCGGCATCTTTACCGGTTTTGATACTGCCCGTTTTATCTGCAACATGCAACAGTTTCGCCGGATTAAGCGTCACCAGTTTCAGCGCATCCTGTTCGTCCATATCGCCGTACGTGATACTTTTAGCGGCTTCGTGGTTCAGGCGGCGGGCCATTTCGGCATCGTCAGAGTTAATGGCTACGGTTAAACCTACGCGCTGCATGATATTGGCGTTATAGGGAATTGCATCCTGCACTTCCATTTTATAAGCCCACCAGTCGGCGAAGGTAGAAGCACCGGCGCCATGTTCTTTCATCTTGTCAGCCACCTTATAACCTTCCAGGATGTGCGTAAACGTGTTAATGCGGAAGTTAAAGCGCTCCGCTGTTTTAAGCAGCATGTTTATTTCGCTCTGCACGTAAGAGTGGCAGGTGATGAAACGTTTTTTGTTCAGGATTTCCACCAGTGCATCCAGTTCCAGGTCGCGGCGTTTGCCTGCGCCTTGCTTCTCGTAGTCTTTAGCACGGGTAAACGCATCTGCCAATAACTGTTCTACGCCCATACGGGTTTGCGGGAAACGGGTAGTTTGCCTATCGCCCCAGTTCGATTGTTTTACATTTTCGCCTAATGCAAATTTGATGAACTGGTCGGAGCCCGCGAACTTCAGATCTTCGGCATTAGCGCCCCATCGCAGCTTTATCAGTTGCGACTGACCGCCAATCGTATTAGCAGATCCGTGCAGCAGGTGCGAAGAAGTAACACCGCCGCTCAGTTGGCGGTAGATATTAACATCATCAGGATTTACCACATCGGCTATACGTACTTCCGAAGTAACCGACTGCGTGCCTTCGTTTACACCGCGTGAAATAGCGATATGCGAGTGCTCGTCGATAATACCGGGTGTAAGGTGTTTACCCGTTCCGTCGATCACCCTGGCACCCGAGCCGGAAAGGTTTTTACCGATCTGCGCGATTTTACCACCGCGCACCAGTACGTCCGTATTTTCAAGTTTACCGTCCTTTTCGTTCGTCCATACCGTTGCGTTTTTGATCAACAGTACTTCCTGCTGCGGAGCCGTTTCCCAGCCATAACCAATAAAGGGATAGTATACCGTTCCGAGTTTCGGAGCGTCTTTCTTTTTCGCGGTATCAGCTTTAGACACAAAAGGTTTTGTGAGGGCGGCCGTCCAGGTAACGGGCTTACCTGCTGTATCCTCCCCTGTTCCGCTCCAGCCGCTAATACCGGCAATGCCGCTCAGGCGTAACTGTTGTTTACTGTCTTTCGTAAGTGGCAGTGTTAATTTCACCAACTGACCGGTGAGGCCGATCTTACCATTCACCGTATCTTTCTGCAATAATGCTACTGCGGGAGCGGTGTTGCTGCCTTTGATCTCCATAGTATATTGCTGGCCTGAAGTAAGCGAAAGTGTATAAGTACCGCGTACATCTCTCCATCCATCTGCCTTTACTTCATATTTATTACCCTGCACCCAGTTCTGGTAGATGATCGTATTTTCCGCGAAGATGGGTCCTGATGTAACGAGGAAGTTAGCCAGTTTACCAGCGTCCAGACTGCCCACTTTATCGTTGATCTTTAATAAAGACGCGGGGGTTTTAGTCAGCGATTCCAACGCTTTCTTTTCCGTCAAACCGTACTCGATCGCTTTACGCACCTGGGCCAGGAATTGTTTTACATCGCGCAGGTCGGAGGTGGTCAAACAAAAATTGATATTCGCTTTTTCGAAAGCTGCAGGTTCTGTAGGTGCCAGTTCCCAGTGTTTCATATCACTGAGCGATACAAATCGGGCATCGTTAGGATCTTCCATATCCATAGCCAGTGGAAAGTTTACCGCCAGGATGAAGCTGGCGTTTGTGCCCGCTATCTCTTTTATACGCTGATATTCGTTGTTGCCCGACTTAATAATATATTGAACACCGAATTCGTCACCAATTTTATCGGCACGTAAAACGTTCCATTTATCATTGGCTTCAAATATCTGTGGATACTGCTGTATGTCGTTCCAGGCTTTGAGGCTGAGGTTCACCCCTTCTTTTGCCGGCGCGGTTTTATACCACTGTGCATCCAGGTAAGACTGGCGCAGGAGGGAAATAGTGCCCATCAGCGAGCCTGGATAATCCTGCGTGGATGTGCCTTTATCAAATGAGTAATGTGCAGAAGCTTTCTCCTTCACAATTACTTTATTCTCCCGGTCGTTGGCGAGTGTTACCACCATACCCGTACCGCGTGCAATACCGTCGGTCTGATGTGTTAGCACCGTACCAAACCCTTGTTCGCGGAGCGCTTTGGCTTTATCTTCATTTACAGTAAACAGGTCGATGGCATTTACTTCACTTTTAATAGCCTGGTTCCAGCCATAAGCGCCTTTTGTACCGGAGAGGAATTGCGGTTCCGCGCCTCTGCGACCGCCGCCGCCAGCACGGGAAGGCGCAGTTATACCATAGTCGCTGTAAATATCAACAAAAGAGGGGTAGATGTATTTGCCCTGGCAATCGATCACCACGGCATCTTTGGGGATGGTTGTCCCGGCACCTGCGGCCACGATTTTACCGTTGCGTACCACCAGCGTGGCATTCTGCAGGGTAGTTTGCGCATCTTTCACCAAAGTGGCATGCGTAAAGGCATAACAACCATCTTTGGGTTCGGCCACACCATTTACGGGGTAGGTTACCTGCGCCTGCGCTGCGGTTGCCATCAACAGGCTACAACATCCCACTGCCAGCCAGGCAAAGGAACGTTGCGCGTGCCCAAATACCAGCCGCGTGTTCTCATAAAATAAAGTTCCGGATTTCATGCAGTTATAATTGTTTATTTAGATTTTGTTTTTCTGTCAACTGGTTGATAAATACGGCATTAACACCTCACAGGTATACGACGGCCACTGTAAAACCGTCTTTCTCTGCCGGGAAAGTCACCGGCCTCTCAACTTATGCACTAGAAGTGTTAAATTTAACAAAACATTGAGCGTATCGCATAACGTTTAAGTATAAATTTTACGAATGGTATTAAAGTTGATGCGATATCAGTACATAATAACGCCTTTTATGAAAAAGATACTCTATCCGGGACTGCTTGTGGTTTTCATGCTTGTTTTATCCTCCCTGCCAGGCCAGGCGCAGGACGCTCCAAAAAACAAAGAACACAAGAGCGCCTCCGCCAAAGCAGACAAGTTAAGTGACAAGATCGACAAGGAACTCAATCTCAGCACAGAACAAAACAAAAAGATCCACGCCATTAACCAGGACATCGGCCTGCGCCGCGACGCGATCAAACGTGATTCTACCATCGACAAAAAACAAAGACTAACAAAAGTAAAAACACTGGATGCCGAGCGCAGCCAGCGCTTTAAAACCGTACTAACCGCCGAACAGTATAAAAAGTGGAATGACTGGGAAATGAAGAAGAAGGAAAAGCTGGAAGCCAAAATGGACAAAAAACAGGATAAAAAACTATCCAAGCAGAAATAAGATACAGGCCGCTTTTACCCAAAGGCGGCTTTTCTTTTTTATCGCTGTAACCTTTTAGCGCCAAACAGGCTCTTTAAATACAGGCTACGGTACTTCCAGGCGCCCGCAACATGCCGACAGATATCCTAAAAGCATCTACACAGGCATATGCGCCTGTTTCACGTAGAAGCTCGCTCCCGCAACATCAACATTAAGTGAAACACTTCTCATAAAACACCGATCAGCATCCTTTTTACCAGGATTTAAAATTTTAGGATGAAGGGTAAACAGCCGGCAAAAGATATTTGTATCTTGGCGCGCAGGGTGTTTATCCTTTATTGTGTAATCTATTTCCTAATTCATTTCCAAATATTGCAATGGAATCAAACAACAATTCTTCCAGGAGGTCCTTCCTGAAAAATTCGCTTGGAGCTTTTGCCGCGTTTACGATCGTGCCAAGGCACGTACTCGGCCGTGGTTATATTGCGCCCAGCGACCAGCTTACCAAAGGTATTATTGGCGTTGGCGCCATGGGACGCGGGCATATTAAATATGCAGGCACCCGCGTAGTAGCGATGTGTGATGTAGATCGTAGCCATCTTAACACCGCCCTCGGCATGGTAGAGAAAGGAGTAAAAGCCTTTTCCGACTACCGCGAACTGATCCAGTTGCCGGAAGTAGACATCGTACACATTGCCACTCCTCCACACTGGCATGGTATTATGGCTGCCGATGCCGCCCGTGCCGGTAAAGACATCTGGTGCGAAAAACCAATGACCCGCACCATTGGTGAAGGTAAAAGGGTGCTGGAAGCAGTGCAACAACACGGCCGCATCTTCCGCCTTAATACCTGGTTCCGTTTCGAAGACCGCTTTTACGGAATGGGCACTACTGTTAAACCCATCCGCAAACTGGTAGAAAGTGGTTTACTGGGATGGCCTTTGAAGATCACAGTAGGCAAACACACCGGCTTTGACTGGAAATTTTACTGGGTAGGAAAAACCAATCTTCCAACACAGCCCGTACCGGCCGATCTGGATTATGATATGTGGTTAGGCCCTGCACCCTTCCGCCCGTACACCTCACATCGCGTACACCAAACCTTCCGTGGTTATTGGGACTACGATGGTGGTGGCCTCGGCGATATGGGACAACACTACCTCGACCCGGTTCAGTACATCTTAGGGAAAGATGATGAAAGCCCTGTATCTGTAGAAGTGGATGCACCTGAACAACATACGGATGCCGTTGGCACCTGGAGGAGAATTACCTACACTTATGCAGATGGTTGCCAGATTGTGCTCGACGGAGAAGGTAAAGACGAAAAAGCAGCGTACATAGAAGGTCCTAATGGTAAACTATACCCAGGTTTTAAATCCACCATCCCCGATCTGGAAAAGAAACTGGCCGCCTTCCCGGATCCGCAGCCACAGGTTACAGATTTTGTGGAAGCAGTTAAAGGACGTAAGAAATTTGCTTTAAATGAAGAAAACGGTCACCGCTCCTGCACCATTGTAAATATGGGTAAAATAGCACTTCAACTCGGCCGTTCCCTGAAATTCGATCCCATAAAGCAGGAGTTTGTGGGCGACGAAGGTGCCAACAGGCTTATAGACCAGCCGATGCGTGGTCCCTGGAGCATTTAAAACATCATCAACGTTACATTCTTTTAGCATTCAACGATCATGAAGAGATTATCCACACTTATTATAGCCGGTTTCGCTGCCTTTAGCAGCGTGCAGGCGCAAGCCCCGGCCGACCAGCGTGCAACGTCCACCCGCATAGCGGATGTGTTGCAACAAATGCCGGCGCCAAACAGCACAAAGTTTAACGCCAGCATGAAAGAAATCGCCGCCCTCGGCGAATCCGGTATAAAGGAAATGGTATCGATGCTGTCACCCGAAGGCAAGGGAGACAATACCAACCTGCAATATGCGATTGGAGGTTATTCTGCTTATGTAATGCAGGCAGGCAAAGAGCAGGAACGCAACATTGCCGTGCGGGCTTATGCCGCCGCCCTGCCCTTACTGGCCAACAATGAGCTGCGCGATTTTTTAATAGATCAACTGCGACTTATTGGTAACAATGACGCCGTGCCAGTACTCACCACCTATCTTAAAACAGAACGCCTTACTGATCCTGCTGCAAGAGCGCTGGTAGTGATTAACACGCCCGATGCGCAAAAGGCAATGGCGGATGCGTTGGGAAGTGCAGATGGTAAAGCAAAGATCACCATTATAGAGGCGCTGGGCGACAGTCGCAATAAAACGGCAGCAGCAAATATTCAGCCCACCGCTACTTCCGCCGATCTGTCACTTCGTAAGGCAAGTCTGTACGCCCTTGCCAATATAGGCGACGAGCGTTCGGCTTCCATACTTCGTGATCAGGCGGCTAAAAGCGGCTATACATTTGATGTTACTAACGCTACCTCTTCGTACCTGCTGTATATTAAAACAGTGGCCGCGAATGGCAATGCAACCCTTGCAGCCAACCTGGCCAGTGAGCTATGGAAGAGCGCTAAAACGGTGTATACACGTACAGCCGCCCTCAAATTATTATCCGATATACAGCCAGACAAAAGCGTGAGTCTTCTGACAGCCGCTGCTACCGATAAAGATGCACAATACCGTGCTGCGGCACTGAAGTTCGCTGCTGCAAACACAAGCGATGCCGCGATCGCGCAGTGGACTAAAACCTATGCAAAAGCAGGCAGCGATGCTAAAGCAGGCATACTTGGCTTACTGGGGACCTCTCAGCACAAAGCCGCCCTGCCTGTTATTACTGCTGCTATAAAAGATAAGGATATCAAAGTAAAACTCGCCGCCATTAAAGCTGCGGGGCTTTCTACCGACGGCAGTACTGTACCGGCATTGCTGGATGTAATAAAGAAAGGTGATAGCAGTACAGTGGAGGCAGCACAAAATGCATTGATGGTGATTAAGGGCGAGCAGTTGGCCGCACAGGTAGCTGCAGCTATTCCGCAAGCATCGCCTGCCGCCCAGACTGCGCTCGTTCAAGTACTTGCTGCCCGCAAAGCCAATAACGAGGCCGCAGCAGTATGGCCTTTGCTGAAGAGTAATAACGGTACTGTTAGCAAAGCAGCGTTCGAAGCATTACCTGCCATTGCCGATAAAGACCAGTTACCACAACTCCTCAACTTACTACCTGTCGCAGATGCGGAAGCGTTGCCACATGTACAATCTGCGATCATCGCTGCGCTTAGCAGCACCAGCCAGGCAGATGCAATTAACATAGTACAGACAGAAATGAAGAAAGCACCTGCCGATAAACAGTCCCGCTATTTCAAAGTACTCTCAGGCATTGGTGGAAATGGCGCATTGATCACGATTAAAGATGCATTTGCCAAAAGCACAGATGTAAACGCGAAAGTGGCAGCTATGGCTGCACTCGCGAACTGGAAAGATGCATCCGCTGCCAGCAGTTTGCTTAACATCGCAAAGGAAAACAAAGACTACACGGATGCTGCTTTAACAAGCTACGCAAAAATGGTGGGCAGTTCTGCTTACACAGCCGATCAGAAGTTCCTGCTACTCCGCGACGGAATGGAAGTGGCTACTACCAATGCACAGCAGGCGGCCATATTGAAAGAAATAGAGAAATGCAAAGTATTCCCGGCACTTGTATTTGCCGGTAAATATTTGGACAAAGAAGGTGTACAGCAGGCCGCCGCCAGTGCGGTGGCGAGTATTGCGCTTTCTAATAAAAACTTCAACGGTGCCGAAGTTCGTTCGCTGCTGGAAAAAGTATTAAAGGTGTTGAAAGGGCAGGATAGCGATTACCAGAAAGAAGCGATCCGTAAACACCTGTCAGAAATGCCGGCAGGCGAAGGCTTAGTAGCCATTTTTAATGGTAAAGACCTCAGCGGCTGGAAAGGGCTCGTTGCTAATCCTGTTGCACGCGGTAAAATGGACACTAAACAACTGGCTGCTGCACAAAAGAAAGCAGATAGCGCTATGTTGAAAGGATGGAGTGTTAAAGACGGCCTGCTGGTATTTAATGGTCATGGCGATAACCTTTGCACCGTTAAAAAGTACGGCGACTTCGAAATGTATGTCGACTGGAAAATTACACCGGAAGGCGATGCAGGCATTTACCTGCGCGGTACACCACAGGTGCAAATTTGGGATACCTCCCGCGTGAGCGTTGGCGCACAGGTAGGTTCAGGCGGTTTATACAACAACCAGAAGAACCCTTCTAAACCTCTAGTGGTAGCCGACAATGCAATTGGCGAATGGAACAACTTCCATATCATTATGAAAGGTGACCGTGTAACTGTTTATCTCAACGGTGTACTGGTGACAGACAACGTGATACTCGAAAACTACTGGGACCGCGGCCTTCCCATCTTCCCTGAAGAGCAGTTGGAACTACAGGCACACGGCACGTACGTGGCCTACCGCGACATTTACGTACGTGAAATTCCACGTCCAAAACCATTTACATTAAGCGAACAGGAAAAGAAAGAAGGTTTCCGCGTATTGTTCGACGGTACCAATATGCATAGCTGGACAGGTAACACAACCGACTATGTGATGGAAGATGGCGATATGGTAATTTACCCTTCCAATGGAGGTAAAGGCAACCTTTATACCAAAGACGAGTTCAGCGACTTCGTTTACCGTTTTGAATTCCAGCTTACACCGGGCGCCAACAACGGTTTGGGTATACGCACTCCATTGGAGGGCGATGCAGCTTATGTAGGCATGGAACTACAGATACTCGATAACGATGCAGACATTTATAAGAACCTGCAGATTTACCAGTACCACGGATCTGTGTATGGTATTATCCCTGCGAAAAGAGGTGCGCTTAAACCAATGGGCGAATGGAATTACCAGGAAGTAGTAGCACAGGGTAACAAAATCAAGATCACCCTGAATGGTACGGTTATCCTGGATGGCGACATTGCAGAAGCCAGCAAAAATAACACAGCAACAGCCGACCACAAACCGCATCCGGGCTTACTTAATAAGAAAGGCCATATAGGTTACCTGGGTCATGGTGCAGTGGTACGTTTTAGAAATATCAGGGTGAAAGAGTTGAAATCGAAATAATAGTTTTAAATTAGTAGTGACCGGGCTCGCCTTTTTTTTGCGGGCCCGGTTTTTTTTTGCCATGTATACACCGGGCCACGCACAAGATCCTTTACAGTAAAGCACTTTAAAAAAGTGAACATGGGCCAAATGATGGTATACACACCGCCACTGCCGCAATGAGCTATTGAATTGTCAAACGCTTGCAATATTCTTAACTTTCAGACATGCACCACGCCATATCCATATTTAACGCTGCCATTAAAGCCGTACAGCCACAACAGTTTATTCCCCGCTGCATGCAATGGAAAGATGGTTTATACATTGATGGGAAGAAGATAGATTTTGCCGGGCGGCTGTTAGTAGTCGCTGTGGGTAAGGCTGCTGCCGCCATGGCATCGGAAACGGAAAAGGTATTAAATGAGCATATAAATGGCGGGCTTGTAGTTACCAAGTATAAACACGCGCTGCCGCTGAAACATTTACAGATCATTGAAGCGGGACACCCGTTACCGGATGAGAACAGCGTGTTAGCTGCGACTAAGGTTAAAGAGCTGTTAGATGATTTACAGGAAAACGACCTGGTGATCGTGCTGATATCCGGAGGCGCCTCTGCTTTGCTAACCGATTTACCGGACGGCGTTACGCTGGAGATACTGAAGGAAATAGCGGACAAACTGATCAAAAGTGGAGCTGACATCGCTGAAATAAATACTGTTCGTAAACACCTTTCGGATTTAAAAGGTGGCGGACTGGCCAAAATGGCTTTCCCAGCCAAACTGTACTCCTTGATCCTTTCCGATGTGGTGGGCAACAATCCCGATGTAATCGGATCGGGACTAACCGTTCCGGATACTTCAACAATGGCAGCAGCGCTTAACATCATGGAGAAACATCAGCTTGCAACTTACCAGCACCTTATTAAGGAAACACCCAAACCCGGCGAAGAAATATTCCACAACAGTCATTATTTACTGGCAGCCACCAACGAAGTAGCGCTGGATGCAGCGAAGCGCGAGGCCGAAAAATTGGGGTATCATACAATCATATTAACCAGCGCCGCCAGCGGTTTGGTGCAAGACCTGAGCATGGAACTAGTGCAGCAGGCTATCCAGTATAAAGGCCCAATGCCCGCCTGCCTGCTCATGGGAGGCGAAAGCACTGTACAGGTTACTGGTAAGGGAAAAGGAGGACGCAACCAGCAATTTGCACTACAGGCAGGCATTGCACTTCAGGGTCATCCTGGCATCACTATTTTATCCGGCGGCACCGACGGTACAGACGGCCCTACCGATGCCGCAGGAGCCATGATGAACACTGTTATTATGCAGGAAGCTGCTGCGTTGAGAAGGGATGCAGCGACCTGTCTTGCCAACAATAACGCCTATCACTTCTTTGAAAATACCAGCGGCCATATCATGACAGGACCAACGCAGACCAATGTAATGGATGTGATGCTCGCCCTTATTAAATCGTAAACTACTTGCGGCCATTAACAGCCTTTTTACGTTTTGGCACTTGGTATTACCAGTTTTGATTCTATTTTTGGGGTTCGAAGCCTTTTTTAAAGCGTTAAACTGTTTTTTAGCATGTTGAGAATGGAACAAACCTGGCGCTGGTTCGGCCCTAAAGACCCTGTTAGCTTGGCAGACATCAGGCAGGCAGGGGCTACCGGCATCGTAACCGCGCTCCACCATATACCTAACGGAACCGTATGGACGAAAGAAGAAATTACCAAACGTAAACAGGATGTGGAAGCGGCCGGCCTTACCTGGTCGGTAGTAGAAAGCATACCGGTACACGAAGACATTAAAACACAAACCGGCAAATTCAAGGAATATATTAAAGTATACCAGCAAAGCATCCGCAACCTGGCGGCTTGCGGTATCAATATAGTTACTTACAACTTCATGCCCGTATTGGACTGGACGCGTACCGACCTGGCCTTTGAGGTGGAAGATGGCTCTAAAGCACTGCGTTTCGACAAAGCAGCTTTTATGGCCTTCGACCTGTTTATGTTGCAACGCCCAGGTGCAGAGAATGATTATCCGGAAGAGGAGATTTCCCGGGCGAAAGAGCTGTTCGACAGTATGGCGGATGAGGACAAACAGAAACTACAGTCTAATATCATCGCCGGCCTGCCTGGCTCTGAGGAAAGCTTTACCCTGCAACAATTCCAGGCTGCACTGGATAAATATAAAGACATCGACGCTATCAAATTAAAACTCCACCTCTTCTACTTCCTGCAACAGATCGTGCCGGTAGCGGAAGAAGTAGGCGTAAAACTGGCTATACATCCCGACGATCCTCCGTTCCCTATCCTTGGTTTGCCAAGGGTGGTAAGCACCGAGCAGGATGCCCGGGAACTGCTGGGTACGATCATCTCCCCTGCTAATGGTCTTTGCTTCTGCACCGGCTCTTATGGCGTGCGTGAAGATAACGACCTGCCAGGTATGGTAGAACGCCTCGGCGAGCATATACACTTTATTCACCTGCGCGCTACTAAACGTGATGCACTGGGCAACTTCTATGAAGCCAACCACCTGGAGGGCGATGTAGATATGTACGCGGTTATAAAAGCCATCGTCCAAACCATGAACAAACGCCAGGTATCCATCCCTATGCGGCCCGATCATGGTCACCAGATGCTGGATGATCTGAATAAAAAGACCAACCCTGGTTATAGCGCTATCGGCCGCCTGCGTGGCCTCGCCGAGTTGCGTGGACTGGAGCTGGGTATCGTAAGAAGTCTAGGTAAATAAATAAACGAGTTATATCAGGAAGCCCGTGAATTAGTGTTCACGGGCTTTCTTATGCCCTTAAAAGAAATGTGGCGATGTATTCCGTTGGCAAGCTTTAAGCGGACTTGCTCTATGGCATTTTTAACTGGGCACAAAGAAGCCCCGGCATAGAAACACCGGGGCCATAAAACACACTACGAAAACAAAAACAAATCCTATTTCCAGAATTGATTGCCGTTCAGATGTAACAACTCCAGGCTAGAGGCCGATAACTGATATTGATATTGAATCTTTGACAACTGAGCTTCCAGTAATGAAGTTTGTGCGTTCTGCAGATCGAGATATGTGATCACCCCGTTCTTGTAACGCGATTGTGCAAGCTGCAGCGCTCTATCCGCCTGTTTCAACAACACATCTGCAGTTTGCAATTTTTCGCGGTTCGTTTGAATATCGGAGTTCTGCTGAGCAATCTCTTTCCTCACATTATCCATTACACCTTCCGTATTCCACTTAGCCACTTCCACCTGCTTACTAGCGATATTCTCCTGAAGTTTGTTTCTTTTACCATTAAATATGGGCACCGCCAGGCTAACACCTGCGTTATAGTTCCATTTCGGTGTATTCACATCTGGCAAAAAGCCATTCTTTACACCTGTTTGCGCATCGAGGTACAGTGAGGGCGTGAAATCTCTTTTTACAGATTTGAGTTCCAGCTCGGCCACTCGTTCTCTTTCCAATGATGTTTTGATAGCAGCATTATTGGTCAGCGCAATAGTATCTGCAACCAGTACCGGCTGTGATTCGGGCCATCTGAAATCGGCTTTGATGCCTGACTGATCTTTAGCACCGGTTAGGTATTGCATATTCGCCACCTGTTTTTCCAGTGCGTTGCGGTAGTCGATTTTACGATTGCGGTAAGTTTCCAGTTTAACCTGGGTGTTCAGCAATTCAAGATCAATCGCATCGCCATTCTTTAATCGTTGCTGCACAATTTTTTCTGTTTCTTCCAGCAGTTTGATGTTTGCATCCTGCACATCAATGTTGTTACGCAGGTAGGCAATGTTAAGGTATACGCCCGCTACCTGGTAAGCCAGTTGTTCCCGGGCCTCGTCGGTTTGCATGTTCAGCAGGTTCTGCTCGCCTCTGGATTTTGAAATTTCGGCACCGGTTTTACCAAAGTCGAGTAACAGCTGGCGGCCACTTACACCTACGTTTACATTCTCTGAAGGAAAAGGCTGAAAAGAGGCGTCGCCCAGACTGAGTTTTGGTGCCGGGTAAAGGTGCGTGTAAGAAGCAACACCATTTACCTGTGGCATACGTTCTGTTTTGGTAAGATCGGTCCTGTCGGCCGCAATACGCTGCTGCGTTGCCAGCGCTTTAATTTGCGCATAGTGTTCGAACGACAGGTTTACCAGCGTTTGCAGATCTGCAGGGGCCTGTTGGGCGTGCAGTGCGGAGTAGCTGGCAAGTATGAGTATAGAAAGAAATATCTTTTTCATTTTTTATTCAGTTTTCGCCCTTCGGCGGATTTAAGGTTAGTGTGCGTGTTCGCTCGCCTCTTTCATGGCAGCGGCGCTTACACTTTTCTTTTTCACGAAGAACATAATCGGCAGGATGCATACGAAGAAGAATCCTACAAAACGGAACGCATCCAGGTAGGTGAGAATGTAGGCGTGTTTTTCAACGGTACTATTCAACATTCCCCATCCTGCCTTCATCGCGTCTATTGCATTTACACCTTTGGCGATTAACGCGTTGGCGTACTGGTTCACTCGCTCTGTAGCTACCGGGTTGTCGGCATTTACATAAGTGCGAAGCTGTTCACGGTGTACGGCAAAGTTGTTGGCTACGTACGTGTTCATATAAGCAATACCGAAAGCGCCACCCAGCTGCCTAAGCATGTTATTGATGGCAATACCCTGTGGCATTTCACGCGGCGTAAGTCCAGACACTGCCTGGTTAGTTAACGGTACGCTTAAGGTAGCAGAACCAAGCCCCCTGAGCAATAAAGGCCAGAAGAAGAAGGCAACACCTGCCTCGGGACTTGCAGTTGACATCCAGAAACAGAAGATCGCGAACATGATAAAACCAGCTGTGATCAGGTATTTCGGAGGCACACCGCGTTGTATCTGTTTACCAACGATGGGCATTGCTATAGCTGCCAGTAAGGCACCCGGTAACAGCGATTCACCTGTAAGTACCGCCGTAAAGCCCATCACACGCTGCATCCAAACCGGGTACACGAACATCGAGCAGTAAATACCCATCCCCATCACGAACGTTAATACCGTTGTTAGGGCCAATGTCCGGTTTTGTAATACCCGGAGGTTTACCGCGGGCGACTTTGTTTTAAGTTCCCACCAGATAAAGCCGATGAATGAAACCGCCGCCACAATAGTAAGTACGGTGATATGCGGAGCCTGGAACCAGTCTTCGGACTGACCTTTTTCAAGAATGTACTGTAAAGAACCTACCCACAACATCAATGTAATGATCCCTATCCAGTCGATGTGGATCGATTTACGATCGATGTTATACTCGTGTTCCTGTTTATCTATGTAGTTAAACACCAGGAAAGCAGCGATAATACCTACGGGCACGTTGATGTCGAATATCAGTGACCAATGGAAGTTCTCTACAATGTAACCACCAAGTGTAGGGCCAATGGTTGGGCCGATAATTACACCCATCCCAAAAATGGCGGATGCCGTTGGCCGTTCACTGATCTCGAACGTATCGAACAGGATGGATTGCGATGTGGATAACAGCGCGCCGCCGCCTATGCCCTGTATAAAACGGTAGGCTACCAGTTCCCATAGGGAGTGGGCGTTACCGCACATGAACGAGGATACAGTGAATATGATGATGGAGAAAAAGTAATAGTTCTTTCGCCCGAAATACGAGGCGAGAAAGCCGGTTAAGGGGATAATGATCACGTTGGCAATAGCGTAGGCGGTCACTATCCAGGAAGCATCTTCAATGGTAGCCCCAAGGTTACCACTGATCTGCGAAAGGGCCACGTTCACAATCGTAGTGTCTATCAGCTCCAGCATGGTTGCTGATATCACCGTTGCAACGATGATCCATTTTTTGAAACCTTTGGGTTTAAGTGACATACTATTAATATTTTATAGCTACTTCTACACTAAGACCGGCACGGAGCTTTTCCGCATATTTGTCTGCATCGTTAAGTTGGATCTTAACGGGCACACGCTGTACGATCTTAACGAAGTTGCCCGTAGCGTTGTCGGGAGGCAACAAAGAGAATTTTGCACCGGTTGCCTGTGATATTTCCACCACTTTACCGGTCAGTTTATCGGCATAACCGTCGATTTCGATTTCGGCTTCCTGGCCCAGTTTAATGTTGGGGAGCTGGGTTTCTTTGAAGTTGGCAATGATATAAAAGCCTTTACCGTCTACCACGGTGAACAGGTTCTGTCCTGCCTGTACGTATTGACCCGGCTCTATCGGCTTTCTACCGATTTTACCATTGGCGGGCGCCAATACATGGGTATAAGAGAGTTTTAATTTTGCCTGATCGATCACTGCTTTTTTGCTGGCAACGATCGCTTCTGCCTGTTTTATCTTGCTGGCCGCTACGTTAATGCCGGCTTTCGACAGTTCAATCTGGTCGAGCGCAGCCTGGTAAGTCTTATCATTTGTAAGACTGTTGGCTTTTGTATCGTCCAGTTGGCGATTGGTGATGGCCTGGTCGTTGAACAGGTTTTGGTCGCGGTGAAGGTCTGCTGTAGATTTATCTTTTTTAACTAAAGATACCTGCGCATTGGTTTGCGACATTTTAAGTGTCGCGGTTGCATTGGTCATAGAAGCCTTTGCTGTTTCGAGGTCGGCCAGGGCCTGTGCGTAACCTGCCTCTGCTTCCTGGAGGGCAATGTTGTACTCCTCATCGTCGATCACTACCAGGGTATCTCCCTTTTTAACGGTCCCAAAATCCTGTATGTTCAGTGATTTAACGTAACCAGAAACCCTGGTAATAACCGGGGCGGCGTGACCTTCTATCTGGGCGTTGTCGGTGGTTTCGTGATGACTGGCGTACATCCATTTATTTACGCCAAACGCTGCACCAGCAATAAGTATCACGATAAATACGATGCGCATAACTAACTTCCCTTTACGAGGATTTGCGCTGGTTGTTGTTTCCATTTTGTTCTGAATTTGTATGTGCGTGTTTACAAGCACAAAGGTAAACCTAGTTTACCAATTCGACAAACAGGTTGACTATATTTTAATTTAATTTTAATTTTGTGGGAGAACGCAACCGATTTTAGTATGTTGCGGGATAAGCGAGCAGTACACCATTAAACAAATTGACATGGAATCTACCCGGGACAAGAAAATACAGAGCATCATTGAACAGCGCTCCAGGAGCCTGATCAGACTGGTGAGCCTGCTGAAAAAGGATATTGAGGTAAGGCTGATGGAGAAGATTCACGCCCTTGGATATGAGAACTTTAAGATGGGCGATATGGTATGCCTGGCGAATGTGTCAGTAGATGGCACCATCAACAATGAACTGGCTAAAAAAGCCCGTATTACGAAGCAGGCGATGAGTAAAGTGGTAAAAAACCTGGAGAATGATGGTTATATCTACACTAAAAAGCACGAAACTGATAACAGGGCCACCGTTATCTTCCTGACCGACCGTGGGAAGGACCTGGCTATTGATGCATTCGGGTGTGTAAAGGAGATCCAGGAATCGTATACCAGTATTATCGGAGAACAAGACGCTGATAAGTTGAAGGAAATACTTACAAAGTTGCTGACAGAACTGGAAATTTTATAAATAACTAATTGATTAGCAATAAAAAGACGTAATAACTACAGCTAATTCCCGTTACACGCCACTTATTTACTCCCGACACTCATTAAATGTAACCTCCCCACTGCGGTATGCGATGTAATACGGCTGGGCGGCTTATGTTTTAAAACAGATCATCCGGCCCGTTTTATTTCCTCCTTCAATGCACGTTCCTCCCGCTTATGACGGAATATATACCACCACGTAAGTCCACCTGCCACAACGGATAATAGTAGTACTTCGAGCCAGTAGTTTAACACTGTCCTGGTTTTTGGAGTCAGTATGGTAATGGCATGATGATGCCCTGCGTATGTAAGTCCTGCCCAATAATAAGGAAGCTTTAATAGTTGATTATCATGCTTTTGTTGCAGCCACGCGGTTTTAGCAGCATGTAATGCACTTAAAGGGCTTTCGGCCGTTTGCAACTGTTGGTAAAAATTTCCGGTGATGGCTGCGGCTGTTTCATCGTGTACATTCCAAAGCCCTGCTACGATCCCGCCGGCTCCCGAAGCCGCAAATTCCCTCGCCAGGCTAATGATCCCTTCTCCCTCGGCCAACATTCCATCGCCCGTGCGGCATGCACTTAACACTACCAGCCTTGGCCTGAAATGCAAACCATACAGTTCGAACAGGAAAAATTGTCCATCGGCCAGTTCCAGTAATGGTAAACCCTGTTCGCCCTGCAATGCAGCATGTGTACCCAGATGTAATACAGAAGCCTGACTGAAGCTGGCCTTGAAGTTGGCCAATGTAGCCTGTTCTTCCCTAAAATATTTACCCCTTGCCGTGCGGCTCACTGCCTCATACTCTTTCTCCACAGCCAGTATTGGAGCGTCATTTTTTGCACTTCGTGCGATGAAGAAACCGGTGACCGAAGCTGGATTGCCCTGCGGTTGCTCTTGCTGCTGCAACCAGGTTTCCAGCGAGTAAGCCAGGCCTGTAGGCGACTGCTTTAACAGAAAGGGCCATCGTTCTATATTGGTGCTAAACTTCTCATCAGTTACCAGGGCATCGAAAGGCAAGTAGCCCAACCAGCCGTCTGGTATAATCAGGCAGCGTTTTGCATTTACGGGCTTTTGCCAGGTCCACTGATAAATATGATAAGCAGCCTGGTAATACTTTTCCGGAGCATTGATCATCGCCTTTGGGCCATTGCGGAACCAGGTTGTTACAAAGGCCTCTATCTCCCGCTGCTTCACCGTACCACTATCCAACCGCCTGATATCCGAAATACCGTTGCGATCGAGGTCGATGATGAAGATGTATTTATTACCTGCAAAGAATTCCTTCACGGCAGTACCTTCCGGTATTTGGGAATAGATGTGTTGAACATGCTGCGGGGCCTGCACGTAAAGCATTGGGTATTTCGTTTTCAATGTTTCCTGCAACAGTGATAACTCGAACGACAACTCCTTTTCTTCTGCATTCAGTTTCCTGCCCTGCAAAGCGGCTTCGCGTTCGTAGTAGGCAATGGCCTGCATCAGCCGGCGTTGCTTTACCAGCATGGGGTCAGCAGACTGCAACCTGCTATATTGCAGGTTTGTCCATAACTCTTCCATCAGCGTTTGCGCTTTGCTCATTTCGGCGATGTCCAGCAGTGTATTGGCGTAGGTTTTATCGCCTGTCTGTGTATACAAATCATAACTCAGCTCCATCGCCGTTTCGGCGCGGCCGCGGCTTTGCTGCTGGTGTAACATGCGGGTGCTGCGACTAAAGAACTCGCGGCGCAACTTTCTTTCAACCGTAAAAGTGAGCAACAGGTATTGTAACGCGAGTGACTTATTGCCTTGCTGTAAAAGGGCACGTGCCTTACCTTCCAGCGCATCTATCAACATAAACTCTCCATATAAGGCTGCGGTGTCGGGTAGATGTGCGGGCACATAACCGGGAAGCAACATCGTCAGGGCTTTATCGAATTGCTGTAGGCCTTTTGTGGACTCGCCTGTTTCTAAATATGTGCTGCCGGTTTTCACCATCAGCCTGGCTCTTTCTCTTTTTCGTCCTCCTTTGTAGTGCTTGTTAAGTATGTTTAAAGCCTGACTGTAAGCTTGTAATGCCTTCTGCGGTTCGTGCGCACGTAATGCAACATTGCCGGCTACCTGGTAAGCAGAACTGAGCCAGTATTGCGTATTCTCTTCAGCCTTTGCCTGTCGCAGCACGACAATTGCTTTTTCTACATGATAGCGGGAGCTGTCGGGCAATTGTGTTTCGTAGTAAATATCTGCCAGTGTTGCATGCAGCAAACCGGCAATACCTGTGCCTGCTGGTGCATGTTGCAAACCCAGTAGTGCATATCGTTTAGCCTCGACATACTGCTCCTGCATCTGCGCGGCTACAGCCAGGTTACTACAGGCACCGGCAATGCCCCGTGCATCTTTACGTTCCTGGGCTATACGTAAACTTTTATCATGAATGAACTGCGCCCTTTCATAATCGCCCAACCGTGTATAGTTGTTACCAAGGGGCATCAGGATGAACTCCATCACATCAGTATCGGGTACTGGATCGTCGTAGTAATAACGGTAAGCTGTTTCGTAAGCCTGGATGGATGGGATAATATGGCCGGTGTAAAGCTGGTAGTAGCCCTGGTAAGTATGCAGATCAAGCCAGGCAAGGCGTTCGTCGTTGTTATGCGGTTGGCGCCAGGCGGCCGACTGGGTGGCCATTAGGAAAGATAGTCGCTCTGCGGGCTGCTTGGCGGCATAATCCATGCGGGTATATAACCATTCTTCGAGGTTATCCAACTTTTGAAAGTTGCTCAGTTCCTTTTCTATGGCAGCACTGTCCTGCGCAGTTGCCGTGCATGTATACACGCAAAACAGAACAGCTATAATTTGCCTTAAATAAGAAAGGATTTGCATTGATGACTCTTTAACCCGCCGGGCGGCAGCAGGTTAAAGATAACTAAAATCTCCAGGTTCCGTACAGGAACAGGCGACTATGGGGCTCCTCGAGATAATGCAGGTAACGTACGCCAAGCGATGGACCTACTCGCGCCATTCCAAGGTTAAGATCGGCGAACAATGCACCGTTAAAGGCCTGAAAATTCTTATGTACGGCACCATCTTTCGTTTCCAGCGACACATTTTTAGGTTCGTTCACACCTGTTTCGGTTAAATGAATCACCCGTCTGTTATACGTTTTGCTAAATGCGGTAACGCTGAACAAAGAGCCCAGGCCTACGCCCACAAAGCGGTTGATATTATAACGTACATGAATAGGCACTACATCGAACAACATCGCTGTTTTCACTTCGTACCGCTCACGGCCCCTGATCACGTATTTATTCTGACCTATAGCAGTATCGCGACCTACGCGTGATACTTCTTTCAACGTTTCGTATTTCTCGCGGAAGTTGAAATAAATCTCTGGCTGTAAGTAAATCCTGTAGGGCGAATAAGGCGAAAGTCCAAAACCTATTACCAGGTCGCGGGGGCCACGCGATGTATCAGCCGGATAACCGATACCGTAACCGGCAATTACTACCGGCGATATACCTGGTGCCCAGCGACCGGTAGAGCGGTTGGTAATAACGGGCTCGTTTTTATCGAACACGATACTTGCCTGGCTTTGGAAAGGCAACTTCTTCAAATCTTTCTGAAAACGTACCCTGTATCGCACAAAGCCTTTCGTGGAGTCGGTATCCTTTACACCATCCTGTTGCACGCCGGGCAGGTAAATATTATTAAATACAAAGAAGATGCTATCCTTGCGCACAATGGTATCGAGACAACTTTGCCTTTCGTAAGCGGAGTCGCACATCACGCATTTCGGAGCGTAATCAACAATTTCCAGCGAGCTGGCATTCAGCCGATCGGGTACGGCAACGCCTATCAATACTTTACTTGCCGGGCCTTTACCGGTGTTTTGAAATTGTACTTTATAGGTGAGTTCTTTACTTTTAGATACGAACCTGTAGTTCATGCGGCGGTTGCGCAGCTGCATGCGGTTAGGGTCGTGCGAGGCAACGATCTGCATCTCCATATCAAACTTCTCCAACGGTAATGATATATCATCGGGAACAAAGATCGTGGTGATGGTGACCATCGCGTTCGTATCCTTGATCATATCGGGAGTGGTTTGGAGAGATAAGAAGATGAACTTCTCCTCCCCTTTTTGAAGATCTTCGAAACGCCATGCCTGCTGCTCACGGAAAAGCGACTGGGTTTGCATCAGCATACCTGAAAAGGCCGTCTTCCTGGCAGGATCTATGGCAATATTGGCCGCAGGGCCATTCATCGCGTATACTTCTTCAGGGGTTATCTCATCGCCGGGCAACATGGCCAGTAAGGAGTCCATACCTGTTTTGCGTTCCTTATTGTAGGCCCGTGCTTCTGCCAGCTCGAAATTATCCTTCTTAAATTGTTTATCATTATAAAAGACCAATAACGACCCGCTGGCCTTTTGCACACCGCTTTCCATGGGATTACGGTAACCGATCACCGCTACCATTTCTTCGCCAGGCTTAGGCATGCGGTTGATCTTCATTTCCACCACACCGCCCTTTTTAAAGAAGCCCGAAGATGGCTCCGCACTGGCTACAGCAGCTTTTGTTTTCACCTTAACTCGGCGGGGTTTGCTGGTAGGCGGGCGACCATCGTCGTAGTTATTCGTGGCCCATAAGCGTAGTTCGTAATCGCCCGTGTCTTTATATACATGCACCGGATCCTTATCAAAACTAAAAGCTCCATCCCCAAACTCCCAGAAGTAAGTATAAAAGGCCTCGGGTGCGCCTGCTATCTGACGCAGGGGACGTAGCAGTGCTTTAAGGCTCGTTTTATTATCATCCTGCGTAACGGCTATTTCTGCAGGCAGCGTATCTACTTTATGCTGCGCATAAGCACCGTGGAATAAACCCGTAAACAAGAAAAGGGATATACTTACGTACAAGCGGTATAGCATGCTGCCTGGGATTTTGAGTAAAATAATACATTTCTGCCATAGTTAGCCCGGCGTAAAATGGGAAAAGTCCGGCATTACACCAGCTTTTCCCTTTATATATCGGCGGCTAACAGGATCTTCAATTGCTCACATTCCTGCGGATGTAGTTCAGCATCAGCAACACCAGGATGCAGGTAAGAAAAGTAAAAGCTACCAGTTCCATATGTGAAAATGTTTGTTTCAATAGTATATCGCCGGGCCTGGCAGAATGTTACCCCCCTTTTTATAAAAAAGTTATTAATATCTTTATTACACAGATGTTTACCGATGTCCATTCCAAAACATAAACACGAAGACCAGCGTTACCTGGATGCGTTAGTGAATAACGATACCCGGGTAATTGGAGAAATATACCATCGCTTTTCGCAGCGGGTGCGGCACTTTGTGCAGCAAAACAACGGCTCTGCCGACGATGCTGCCGATATATTCCAGGAGGCGCTGGTGGATATATATAACCAGGCCCGCTTTAAGGGGCTGGAACTCACCTGCCCGTTTGAACCGTTCCTGCTACTCATATGTAAAAGGAAGTGGCTGAACGAACTGAAGAAAAACAACCGCAGGGGGGTAACAATTGATATAGACGAGCAATCTAATATTGGTGAAGATACTTTCTTCCTGGCCGAACAACTTTGGGCGGATGGGGAAAAGACGAAACTGTTTAAAGCCATGTTTGCACAAATGGGCGAACGCTGCCAGGAAATCATTCGCTGGTCGCTAAGCAACAAACCGCAGGAGGAAGTAGCCGCCGCATTGGGTGTTACCTACGGTTACCTGCGTAAGAAGAAATCGGAGTGTATGGCCGGACTTATCGCTTCCATCAATACTAATCTTTCTAAATGGGGATTGAAATGAATGCTTTTGATCATGAACAAATAGACCGTTATCTCAGCGGCGACCTGAACGGTGAGGAACTGCGGGATTTCGAGCAACGCCTGCTCGAAGATGCCAACCTGCGCAAAGCACTGGGCACACAACGTGAACTGCAGGACACGCTGCACCGCGAACTGTTTCCCGACCAGCGCCAGCAGGCGTTTATGCAAACCCTTGCATCGCATCGCGGTTCAGTAGCCGATCAAACACAAAAACGAAGGGAACAGATACCGCGCTACGTAATAGCAGCTACGGCTATGGCTGCCATGATAGCAGGATTGCTCTTCTTTTCACCATGGCAAAAGGATCTCTACCACCAATACTCCTCTGTAGAAATGGTATCGCCAGCCGAACGTGGCGAACACAATGAAGGCCGCCTGCTTAAAGCGGTTGAGTTGTTTAACGATAAAGAATTCGCATCTGCTATACCCTTACTCGGAGAAGCCCTGACTGGCGACTCAACTAATGCTTACGCCCGCTATTACCGCGGCATTGCATTAATGGAAACCAGCCAGCTGCCCGAAGCCCGCACCGATCTGCAAAAGGTATTCGATGGCAACTCCCTGTTTAAATACGATGCTGCCTTTTACATGGCGCTTACTTATCTGAAGGAAGATGATTTTAACAATAGCCGCGTCTGGCTGCAGAAAATCCCTGAAGATGCAGCGAATTATGAAAAGGCGCAGAAGTTGCTGAACGACTTATAAACGAATGGCTGTACCTGTTGTAATATGGGTACGGCCATTCGTCTTAAATCATTTACTCCCCGGCCACGAGAACCCCAGCCTCTTTAACCCCTGCTGCACTTCTGGCACACTCATAAACAACTTCCACAACAAGCCGCTACGATAATTTTCAATCATCACTACAATAGGCCCCTGATCAATAGCGAGGTACTGTGTATCATACCAGTTATGCGTTTCGCTGAAGGCATCGTAAAAGCCATATGGACCCCATATCTTATCGCCCAGTTTATCATAAAAGTGCCGCATGGCCTGCATGGAATATTCGGGTGTATAAGGGAAAGCAGATAAAGCGGCTGTGGGTGTTATAACCCCAAGATCGTTGGTGGGCGAATGGGCATTGTAGAACTCATGGTTATCGCTGGCGGTGAGTCCCCAGCAATCGGCACTGTAACCTTTAAACTTCTTTGGGTTCTCTATACAATACTGCCGGTTGATCAGCGTATGGTTCTTATTCTGCTCCCAATAATCAGCGTATTGGTCTTTTAAACCACGCGGATCGAGTCCAAGGAAGGAATAATGCGTAAAGAACAGCGGTCCGCCATAATCGAAGCCTAATGGCAGTTTAATGCCGTAAAACGAGCGGCCGTTGTAAAAGAAATTACTCATGGCCCAGCCACGATGGTATGCTGCGGGCTGTATGGGAAAGTTGGGAGATGATGCAGCCAGTACGTAAGCAATAAGGCACTCGTTATACCCTTTGATCTGGTGGTTCATGGCCCATCCGTTATTGGGCGACCAGTGCCAGTACAGCACATCCTGACCGTCGTGGGTGTACCAGTTCCATTCAGCATCGTTCCATAACCAGGTAATTTTATCTCTTATCTCTCTTTCTTTGGGGTTATCTCCTTTAAAGTACTCCCGTACGCATAACAACCCCTGGAACATAAAAGCGCTTTCCACCACATCTCCCCCGTCATCTTTCCTGCTAAAAGGAACGGTTTGACCGGTAGCGCCATTCAACCAGTGTGGCCATATACCATGGTAATGGTTCGCCTTCTGCATAAAGTTCACGATCTTTAACAGCCTGTCCAGCCCCTGCTCTCTTGTAATAAACTTACGCTCTATGCCCACCAGTATCGCCATCACGCCAAAACCCGAGCCGCCCACAGTTACTACTTCTGGTGTAACGGTACGCTCTGGCGCCAGGCCTGATACGGGATGCGCAAACTTCCAGAAGTAATCGAAAGTGCGTTGCTGCACCAGCGTTATAAGGGCCGAATCAGTAAGGTTCTTTGGGCGCTTTTGTGCCTGTATACTGAAAGAAATAAATAACAAACCTGACAACAGAAATATACGCATAAACCTTCTTGTTGATGAAAAAATACCGCCGGCACATTGATATGCAGGCGGTACTAATTTAGTTAAAGAATGGATTTTGTCCCAGCCGTCCGCCACTCAGATCGCGCTGGTCCTGCGGAATGGGAAACAGTTCGTTTTTACCATCGATAAACGCTTTGCCATTTGCACGCATAATAACACCGGCACGGCCCTGACGTACAATATCGAAGAAGCGGTCGAACTCCATCGCCAGTTCTACACGGCGCTCGTCCCAAATCTTAAGGCGCAGCGCATCTTTGGAACCACTGAAGGCGGGAAGCCCCGCTCTGCGCCTTACAATATTCAGTTTGGCAATTGCTTCGGCGCTATTATCTAACTCATTCGCTGCTTCTGCATAAATAAGCAGCACGTCTCCATAACGTAGTACGCGATGGTTCTTCGGCGCACGGTCAGCCACACCGCAATAGGGTTCGGCTGTACGACTATGATAAGCTTTGTAATTATAGCGGTCGTTTTCCACTGAATCGCGGCTGGGTATACGGAAGCCATCCCATAACACGGTACCATTGGGGGCAATGGTGATAATGGTGCCATCTTTTCTTTTATCGCCCGGTTCGTAAGCGTTCACCAAACTTAAAGATGGGTTATTGAAACCAAATCCCAGATCGCTCCATCCTCTTTTACCGCCCGCGCGGGGGCCCTGACAAACAGCGTACAGGTTGATGGCTGCGTTACAGGCGGCATTTACACCGGTTTGCACTTCGAATAAAGATTCGGAGGAATTAGCACCAGCCACGCGCCATATGTTGGCGTAGTTCGATAAGGTATCGTACAATCCTGATGTGATAACGGCATTCGAATATTCCAGCGCCTTCGCCCAGTTTTTACGGTACAGATATACCTTCGCGAGCAGGCCCTGCGCCGCTCCTTTAGTAGCACGGCCTGTAGGTGTTGCGCCCTTCGCCGGCAGGTTATCTGCCGCGAAAGTGAGATCATCAATAATAAACTGGTAAATCGTATCTACGGAAGCGCGTGTCTGAAATTCATCACTGTTCGCTTCAGACGCCTGTGGCACACGATCGATCTTGGGTACACCGCCATAGAAACGTACGAGGTTGAAATAGAAGTACCCGCGAAGGAAACGTACTTCTCCCAGTAACGCATTCTTCTTTGCTGCCTCCAACGGACTTAAAGGAATTTTGTCCAATGCCTGGTTAGCACGCGCAATTGCCTGGTAGTGACCTTTCCACACATTACTCACGATGCCGTTACGGGCGTCCAGCGTAAAGTCGTCTATTTCCTTGGCTGCCTGGTAATCGTCGGGCGAGCTGCCTTTATCGCCATTATCGGAGGCTATCTCGGTCATAACGATGTACTGCAAACTGTTCACATCGGGCTCAAAGCCGCCTATCCACAGGATGTTGTAAACACCGTTCACCAGGTCGGTGGCCGCGCCCGGGTTGTTGCGGATCTCTTCTTCTGTTACAGCGCCCTGTGGCGGAATATCCAGGAATTTATTGCCGCAGGAAGGTAATGCCATTGCACCTGCCGCCAGTAGCGCCATGCTGATATATATCTTTAAACGATTGTTCCTTTTCATGATCATGGGTTTTAAAATGTAACATTCACGCCAAACGCATAAGTCCGGGTGGTGGGATAAGCATTTAATTCAATACCGGATTCCAGTGGACTTGCGGGCAGTTCGGGACTAAAACCAGAGAACCGTTTAACGGTAAACAGGTTTTGCGATGTCAGGTAAAACCGCAGTGTGGTCATCTTCATCCTTTCTAACATGGCTTTTGGAAGTGTATACCCCAGCGTTACGTTGTTAAGGCGAAAAAAGGTGCCCGACTCTACGAAGTAATCCGATGCGGGTGTACTGGGCTCAATGATACGCGGATCGGTGTTGGATGGATTATCGGTCTTCCAGCGGTTATCTGCATAATCAGCCTCAATGTTATCGGTTACCTGGTAACGGAATGCTTTTTTGCCGTTATACACTTTGTTGCCAGCGTTGCCATAAAAATCAAGCGAACCGTCAAATCCTTTATAATTCACCCCCAGGTTGATACCGTAGTATAATTTAGGTTGATAGGAACCCACGAAATAACGGTCATCGTTCGTGATACTTCCATCATCATTCTTATCGAGATATTTAAGGTCGCCGGGCCGGGCGTTAGGTTGAATGATGGTACCGTCTTTACTTTTGTAATTATTGATCTCATCCTGCGTTTGGAAAACACCATCGGTGCGCAGTACATAAAAACTACCTATTGGCTGACCGTTGTCGGTTAGTGTGGTAGTACCTTGCTGACCTACACCACCACGGGGGAGCGGCTGTCCGGCATTAAGACCTACTACTTCATTTTTATTGAAGGTGATGTTACCGCCGAATGTGTAGTTAAAGTCTTCAGACAAATCATCTTTCCATTGCGCAGTAAACTCCCATCCCTTATTGGTGAAGGAGCCCGCGTTGGTTACAAATTCATTGTCCGGATCGCCGAGTATACCGGGAAGTTTAACAATTACCAAAGCATCGATGGTCTTTTTATCGTAGTAGTTGATTTCACCGGTCAGTCTGCGGTCCAGGGATGAGAATTCAAAACCAAAGTCATATTCCTCTGTGGTTTCCCAGCGCAGGTTCGAGTTTTTAATATCGCTGATGCTCGTACCCAACACCACTCCGTTATTGAACACATATGGCACACCGGTATTACCTGTAACAATGTACTGATTGGAAGCGATGTTATCGTTACCAATACGTCCCCAGCTGGCGCGCAGTTTCAGGAAGTCGAAAGTCTTTTGTTGTTTCAGGAACGATTCTTCCGACATTACCCAACCTACACCTGCAGCAGGGAACCAGCCTACGCGGTTTGCTTCAGGGAAACGGGACGATGCATCGCGACGAATAGATGCGGATACGAGGTATTTATCTCCATAACCATAATTAATACGCCCCAGTACCGATGCACGTGCATATTTATCACCGCCGCCGTTATTGGTAGATGTGTTTGGGTCACCGGTAACAAGGTACCACTGATCGCGGGTAGGCGGCACACCGCGGCGTACCCCTTCCACATAATCACTGTTGAATTTCTGTGCCGTATAACCTGCCAGTGCGGTAATGCTATGTTTATCCACGCGCTGATCGTACGTAATGGTATTATCCCACAACCAGTTGGTGCTATTATCCTTACGCCCCGTTAACGTACTTTGTTCCGTACGCTGGTTACCACCCGCTTCGATAAATGTATTTTCATCGTTCAGGTATTGATAATTGTAGACCCGCCTGTTAAAAAAGCTTTGGTCCACGCTGATTGCCGAACGCAGTTTCAGCACTTTTATGGGCGAGAACTCGAGGTAACCTGTTCCCTGCAAACGCGATTCTGCACCGCGGTTATTCACCTTATCAATATTGATTAAAGGATTACCGACGTTACCAAAAGCAGAGGTGTTACCGTACTTATCGCCCACCTTGGTAGCTACTACAGGCGCGGCGCGGTAAGTGTTAGCGAACACCGCATCGTTATTAATGGTATCTGAATTAGCCCGCATGAAGGAGAACTGCGTGCCGAACTTCAGGTTACGGGCCAGGTTAAATTCGTTGTTCGAGCGAATGGTAAAACGATCGTACTTGTTACGGATCACAATACCCTCGTCATATAAATATCCTACATTGAAGTAAAAGATCATCTTTTCACTACCCCCGGAAATACCGATGTTGTGGCTATGTTGCAGTGCGTTCCTTAACACCGCATCGTACCAGTCGGATGACGTATTACCAGCAGGAATAACGGTAGAAGGCGACGCATCGGCCAGGAAATCTACATACTGCGTGCGGTCAGCCATTTTTACAAGATTGGAAGCCTGCCTGAACCCCACATTGCCTGCATAAGTCACCTCCATCTTCCCTGCACGTCCCTTCTTCGTGGTGAGGATGATGACGCCGTTGGCTGCACGTACGCCATAGATAGCGGCCGCAGAAGCATCCTTTAAAACATCCATGGATACGATATCGCTGGTGCTGATGTTACGGATATCGTTGGTAAACACACCATCAACAATATACAATGGCTCCGCACCGGCCAGCATACTGCCTGTACCACGGATACGTACCAATGGCTGTGAACCAGGGCCACCATAGTTGATGATCTGCACACCTGCCACTTTACCCTGCACACCCTGTGTGGCCGTAAGCACCGGCTGCTTCGCCAGCTCCGACCCCTTCACGTTCGCAATGGAACCGGTAAGGTCTTTTTTACGTTGCGTGCCGTAACCTACCACCACCACCTGTTCCAACTGGCTGGTAGAAGGTTGCATCGTTACGTTCACCTCCGTACGGCCTTCAAGCGCAATATCCTGCGGGGCGAAACTGAGCAGCGAAAACTGCAATACACCTGTGGTAGATGGTACGTTCAGCGTAAACGTACCATCGGCCCCGGTAACGGTGCCAACATTCGCATCTTTCACACGTACGGTAACGCCTATCAGCGGCGCACCATCCACATCCACCACGCGGCCTTTAACCGGTGTTGCCTGTTGTAACGCCATGCCTGCGGCATGGCTGGAAAAGTGTAAAAGGAACAATAACAAAAGGGTACAAACTGATTTTGTTGTAACATTTAAATACATAACGTTCGATTTATCGCGTTAGAAATAATACTGCGCGTTTGGGGGGACAGGGAGAAACAAGACGTCCGGAAATGATGGGGAACAGAGTCGCAGCCAGGTGCTAATAGTTTGGAGTCAAACCTTGCCGTTGCTCTTCCGCGAATGCTTTGGTTAAATTATTTGTTTCCGTTTTTTTATTGCTTACTGAAGTTACTGAATATCCATGAATACAGAAAAAGAAAGGGCCGGAACATCTGCTGTTCCGGCCCTTAAATAAGTAATATCTACAACTATTTGTTCAACATTTCATTCGGGATGGGTTGTTTGCTTATACCCGGACCTTCATACAATACTTTCAGGTATTCGGCCTGGTAAGTATCATAGTACACTATCTTAAAAGGATGATACCCCTTGGCCAGTGCTATCTGCCCATAGGCTTCCTGCTGCGGATGTGTTCCCTCATTATCTACTACCTGTGTATCGCCGATAAACAATGCACTGCCATCGCTCGACTGCAGGTAGAAGGTGTATACACCGTCTTTTGGAATGATGAAGTGACCTTCAAACGTCACCCCGAAGCCATTGTCTGTAAATTGGTCGGGAAGCTCAAAGTGTGTCACCCAGCCTTGTTTCACAGCAGGGGCTTCCAATAGTTTTTTAATACTGCCGGTGGTTTCGTAGTATTTATAGAACATGCCCTGCTCTACCAGTTCAGGTTTTACGCCTGGTCTTAACGACTGTTTGGTAAAACGTAACACTTTCACCTGGCTGAGTCGTCCGTCGGGCAGTATTTCGCGGGCGTTGATCACGGCATCGCGTTTTACGCTTAAACCCGGTGTATACAGCAACGAACGTTTATCCGGCTCCGTAAGGTCGGTCGTGTAACGGATCTCGCCATCTTTATGTGCAGCCTGCAATACCACCTTCATGGAATCGGTAAACACGTAGTTCGCAAATTTGCTCACTACATCGGGTTTGCGGTAGTTAATTCCATTCTTATCAAGCCATGGGTAAAAGCCCTGCATACGGGTGGTGAAGTCGCTAAAGTCTTTCTGTGCAGCGTTACTCCAGGCGTTTTCGGCCAGGGCAAACAGGCGGGGAAAGGTTCGGTATTCGATGTCTGCAAGGGTCTGGGTTTGCTCTGTCCACAGGTTGGCCTGCAGCCCCAGTACATGCGATTTCTGTTTGTCATCGAAGTCGGACAGGCTGTTATCGAAGTTGTAAAGGTCTTCGAAGTACAGGCGGCTGCCGAAGGCAATAGGTTCATAACCTTTGCCCTGCGGGTAATCGAAGTACGAAAGATGTTTAGGGGTGATGATCACGTTATGCCCCTCGGCGGCCGACTGCATAGCCGGCTTCAGTCCACGCCAGGCCATTACCGTAGCGTCAGGGCTCAAACCACCTTCCATGATCTCATCCCAGCCAATCAGTTTTTTGCCTTTGGCCTGCAGCATCTTCTCCACTCTTTTAACGAAGTACGATTGCAGTCCGTGTTCATCTCTCAGGTCTTCGTCCTTTATACGTTTCTGGCAATGCGGACAAACGGCCCATTTCTCTTTGGGTGCTTCATCACCACCAATATGAATGTACTGCGAAGGGAACAGGGCCGCTACCTCGGTCAGCACATCATCAATGAACTTAAAGCTCTCTTCTTTACCCGCACAATAAATGTTGTCGCGCATTTTAGGTCCGCCACCGGTAGGCATTACTTTGTCGAAAGCGCCAAAGCAACTCAGTTCCGGGTAAGGTACCATAGCCGATAAGGCATGGGCGGGCATTTCTATTTCAGGGATAACGGTGATGTAATGTGCTGCTGCGTAAGCAACAATTTCCTTCACATCTTCCTGGGTATAGAAACCACCGTACTTAGCAGCTTCGCCTACCTGCGAAGGGGCCTGGTTTTTCCAGATGGCACCCAGCCGGTCGGGGCGCCATGCGCCAATGGACGTAAGTTTAGGATATTTCTTTATCTCTATCCTCCAACCCTCATCATCGGTAAGGTGCCAGTGGAAAGTATTCATTTTCAGCAATGCCAGGTAGTCGATGTAGCTCTTCACCACCTCTTTTGGAAAGTAGTGGCGCGATACATCGAGCATAAAACCACGCCAGGCGTACTCGGGCTTATCATAAATCGACGTGCTTTTCAGGTTTACCCCATCGGCAATTAGCAGCTGGCGAACAGACTGGATACCGTAAAACAATCCGGCAGGCTTAGCAGCGGTAAGGGTTAGCCCATCTGGTTTAACAGCTAACACATATCCTTCTGCGCCCAGGGAATCGGCTTCCTGCAGTTGCAGGATAATAGCTCCTTTCGCCGGCGCGATGTCCTTAATGGGCAATACTTTGCCACTTTCCTGTTTCACAACGGCCGACAAGTAGCTGCCTAAATTTTTCAGTTCGGGTGTGGCTGTAGCGGGAATTACAACTACCGCGCTACCGAGGTTAAAACTACCTGCGGCATTGGTTACTTTCAGTGGTTTCGGGATAATCGACTGTGCAGTAACAGCTTGCACGGCTGCAACTGCCACCATCAATCCCAGTACTCTTTTTGGCATATTCATATGGCTAATATATAAATTATATTTATCATATAGATAAAAAACAAGGTGCCTATCTAACAGAATATGAATAATGTGACGAGCGGAAGTTCTTTATTCAGCCGCCGTTGTGTCACTCCCTTCAACCGCAACGACACTATCAACAAGCTTTTCAACACCTGATCCCCCTGTATACCGTCCACACTGGATGGTTGCATTCCCGGTCCCGACGGCGATCCTTGTCATCTCTTTGTCAGTTGATCCGTATATAACCCGTATATAAACCGTATATAAACCGTATCTATATAGATACGGATTATCTATGGATCAACTACGGTTTACTAACGGATATACTTATAAGGTTGCTTAAAAGAAGTAGGTTGGGAGTGTAGTGAGAGTATGGTGAAGCGGAGGGTGAGCGGACTTTAAGACACATTTTAGTTACGCGGGTGTTATTGATCGACCTTTAGATTTGTTGCGCGGTACAAACTATATTGTGTGTGCGCGTTAGCGGGCAGACCATATAGATTAAGCGTAAGTCGGTTAATGTAATCCGCCGGGCAGTGGTGCTTGGTTTCTGCCCGATAATGTTCAAACAGTTGAAGGTAGCGACACAACGGGGGCTAAATAGAATACCATGGCTGGTTTCCTATCCGATTACCCTGCACCTAAAGCGTATTCAACTGTCGCAATTGCCCCCGCGTACGCAAAACATGTCTTACCGTCCTCGCTCCTTACTCGATCACCAGCCAGCTGTATCCCTCGGCAGGCAGCTCTATCTCCACCTCCGCGCTATAATCGCGTTTAAGTTTGTATTGTTTCGCTTTGCCCTCCTTTTCACGGATGCTGGCGGTGTTGGTGAGGCCGCTATAATATAACGGCAGGGAAATACGGCGGCGCACCTTTTCCTTCAGCGGATTATAGATCATGGCCAGGCCTTTTTGCGGGCCGGTTGGCAATACGTGCAGTATACCGTCCCAGTCGCGGCCATCTGGGCGGCGCAGGTGGATGATGTCAGCATTGAGGATGGTGCGGTATTTTTTGTACCAGGCAATCACCTGTTGCACCAGGGCCTTCGTGCTGTCTGTATCGTACAGGCGGGGGCCGCGGTAGCAGGCCTGTATGCCGGCACCGTAGTATTGAATCATGAGCTTTTCGTACGCATCGCGGTGTTCGTTTAAAGGCTCGAGCGTGGCAGCGGGGCCACCGCCCTGGTATTGCGTGAGTGGTACAAAACCCCAACCCATAGCAGGCGTTTTTTCCCAGGTACCATCGAATATGTTCTGGCGGTTTAGTATTTGTTGCTCGGCCCGCGGTAAGGAGAAGTTGACTTCGCGGTAGCCGAGGGCTATTTTATGCGTGCCGTCGAGGAAGTACCAGTCGGGCGCGTTGATGTATACACCGCGTTCGTTCAGCATCCGGTAAAAACCCTGCTGTATCTGCATTTGCGCCCATTGAGAATCGTCAGCGTTCTTATGCCCGGGATGGGTGGTAGAGCCACATACATCGCCGGGGTATGGACCATCATTCTCAAAAATATCAAAGCCACACTGGGTGATAAAGTAGGTAAGTTTTTCTATGTACTTAATGCCCCATTCGCTGCCCAGGCAGGGCGCATTACCGAACATGGCCCCGCCAGGCTTGCCTGTTTTCGGGTCTATAACATCATCTTTGTCGCTTATCCTCCGGCTGGAGAATAAGGAATAACCGCCCAGCAGTATGCCTTTCGAATGTGCATAATCTACCAATCTTTTATATCGCCGGATATTGGCTGGTCCCACATCTTCCATATTCAAGCCACTGCCAAAACTAAGTATCACAGCCTCGTAGCCGGTAGCAGCACACTGGTCTATCACTTCCTTCACCTTAGTAGTATCTGTGCTTACCAGGTGCATAAAGATGGGATTCTCCGTAGTCCAGGGTGCCACTTTACGGTACAGCATGCGCTGTGCAAGACCGTTCCGTTCACGATCGTAGCTATCCAGCAGCAATTCATACGTGCGGATAGAACGGAAGGTGGCATTGTTGGTGATGGCGGTGTTAACACCGAAGGGCGGGTATACTTCGAGCAGACAAGGCGTTTGCAGATCGTAGTTAACCTGCGAAGTATAGGTACTGTCGGCCTTCCAGTGTGTGGTTTGGTCGCTGAGGCTCGCCTTCATGGCATTGTTATAGGCATAGTTACTTTCGATATAAAGGCCGTGCGGCGGCTTCATCTGGTTAACGCGGCCTACCACGGCCGACTCTTCTTCCGGTGTGGCCAGTATTTCATTTACCACCTGTTCAATCATCACACTTTTACCACTCTTATTTTCTATGCTCACCCATTTACAGAGGGCGGGAATACCGTTGTATAATTCATAATGCACGATCACGGTAATACCTTGGAGTGCGGGCAACTTCGAACGGTAAGTAAAAGCGAGGTCCCTCCCCTGCGGCATTTCCTTTTGTGTGGACCAGAACTTCGCCTGGGGCTTCCAGTTTACATACGCCTGCACCGGTGTAACACTGTGCGATACATATTGAAAACCGGCATCACTGCCTTTCATCTCTCCCAACCATTCCGGTAATAAATAAGCCTGTTGGCGCTGGGCACTCACGCCGCCTACGTTGTATTGTTTTCCATTAACAGTAATGCGCGCTTCGGGTTTAACAGCGCGTAATAACTGCTCGCCGTTGCTCAGGTTGCGGTAATCAATGCAGGCCGCGTTGGGCTGCAGGATAAAACTTCTGCTCAGCAAACCATTGGTGAGCGTGAGCGTTGCTTTGTTATCTTTAACATTGGCGGTGAAGCCGGTGTTATCTGTAAGCCAGTCCTTTTGTTGCGCAAAAACCAGTGTCGAAAATAATAGTGCCGTAATAGTAGTCAGTAATTTCATAACGTTCGATATGTTGTTATTCAGGTCATAGTCACGAAGGTGTTGAGGCAATAACCCGGTACAACATCTTCCTAAAATAGATCACCATCTTACGGGTTACCCGTATTCATCCATCCAAATTATGAAATGCTTTGTTGATATATACATAGCATTTTGCTCATTTATGACATTTAATTATCCCGGGTAAGTTAAACAAAATCCCCTGAGCGGCTGGCGCACAGGGGATTTCATCAACCTTTCCATTTATCATTTATTAAGTGAGCGCATCTCGGTATTTAGCGGTGTTGTCGCCACCGGAAGTTTCGATGATGATCACTTGCGGAGTGTCGTAACTGCCAGAGGGTAAGGTGAGCTGGTATTGCTCCTTCGCCACTTCCTCTACTTTTATGACCTTACCGCTACCTTTAAAGTAAGCTTTGGTAATGGCTGTTTTGGCTGGTACACGTACCTTCAGCACTTTACTCACGGGGATGTTAAACACAATGGCGTTTACCTTTTGCTCGTTACCCTTTTGGGTAAAGTAACCCCAGTCCTGCTTTTCCCAGCCGGCATAGTCGCAGCCGATAATAACATCGCCATTCTTCGCCATCCATTTGCCGATGTACTGTGCTATTTTATGCTCCGTCTCACGAAAAGTACCATCGCCGGATGGGCCGAAGTTAAGCAGGAAATTACCGCCCATGGAAGTGCTGTGTACTACCATTTCGAGCAGTTCCAGCGGAGTTTTAACATGGCTTACGCTCCAGTCTTTATGATAGCCCCATTGGTTTTCAGGCACCGTCATACAGGCTTCCCAGTCCCACTTCGTAACCGCCAGTTCAGTAAAAGGCGGCAGGCGGCGCTCGTAACCACTTTCGTAATCGCCCATCAGTTTACCATTACTATCTTTGTGCCGTTTGCCATAATCATCGGCACGCAGGCGACTGTTCACCACCACACCCGGGCGCACCTGTTTGAGCATCATTTCAATATCATACGTCCATTTACCATTCTTCTTCACCGAATTATCCCAGGTACCATCAAACCAAAAACCTTTCACCG
>NZ_CABHOU010000011.1 GCF_902168175.1 uncultured Chitinophaga sp.
GAAATACACTCTGCTGGCCTATCTGCAGGAAATAAGCAAATATTTTAACGAGAACAAGCTATACCCGCAACTGGCGGACGTTGTGTTCCATTACAACAACCTGGTGGCGTTTAAGGAGAACAAAAAAATCCTGCAGCAGCAGTTCCCCAAAACGCTTACGGTGGTGAACCTGGAGCGGCTGCAACTCCTTTACGAACAAATGATTGCCGATGATGCGGTGATGACGGAGATGGAAGACATCATTCAATTTGCGATCAAAAAAATGGACAATACCATTAAAAACGGTACGGGCATCTATGAATTTGTGGAAGAACAATTGAATATCAGTCCCGTAGGACTGGTGCCGCTGGACATGCAGGAGGGATATATGCTGCTTTGCGACGGGCGTTACAGCGATACGCTGGTTTACTACTACCGCCTCACCATTTTCGAGCGGCATGATGAGAAGTACCGCGGTATACACACCCAATACCTGGACGCCTACACCCAAAGTTTGGTGAATACCTGCGAGAACATTAAGTCTGAATTGATCCGTACCCGGCGGGAGCATATGCCTAACCCGGCCGTTTACAAGGTAGAAACCGACCTGGTGTTCCCGGTAACGGAAACACTGTTGCCCATTGCCAAACGGTCGCTGGTGAAGTACCTGACCATCAACGCGGCCTAGTCTTTTTTAAGCGGTAATATCGTAACAGCGGGATCGCTGCCGAACTTTACCTGCACCTCGTAATCGAGGGGCGTGTAATAACGTGCTATCACGTTCTTGATCTTGTCTTTGGACTGTTGCAGGTAAGTGACGTTCTGCTCCATCTGCTCGCGGGAGGTTTGGTACAATTTCTTCTGCACATCGGTATAGGTATCGTCATTAGAGGTAATGAACAAGCCTTTGCGATTAGACGTTTCCATTCTATCGATGCGTAATTCGTAACTAAGCAGTTTAGGGGCCGGTAAATGAACGATCACCTTTTTTTGACTCACATCTACCTCGAAATTCTTTTCGTCGATATTTACGCCGTATTTCGCGGTGTAAGGTACATTTACCCAGATGGTGTTCTCCATGAAAGCTTTCTTCATGTTATCACTCCAGCTGCCATCACCTTCCACATTACTGCGTTTAATGCTGGCGTTGCCCTGTACCTCCAGCGAGGCCAGTTCGGCAATTTCGCGAACGATGTAACTGTTGGAAAGTACCTGCTGGCTCACAGTTTTACCGCCAAACTGTTTGCCGATAAAGAAGATGCCTACGAAAGCAAGGATGATAATAAGCCAGAGAAGAATTTTTTTCATATCGATAAAAGTAAAGCTTAAATCATACCAAAAAAAATCCCGGCACCTTGGGAGTACCGGGACCTGTATGCACTAAACTAGGGTTAATTGAAGGCCGTTTTGTACTGGGGATACATTGTTTCCGCCAGCTTGAATATTTTGCGCAGTGATACCTGCGGTGTTTTAGGTTCTTTCTCCGTTTTTGGCGCGCCGAAGTACAGGAAGTCTTTAATGAAGTGGTTCTGATCGCCATAACCACAATCCTGCAACACATTCTGCCATTGCTGGGTGTGCATGTCTTCTTTAATGCTCTGCATAGCGGTGTTGAAGCGGGCAATACGTCCGTACATCTGCGGTGTTAAACCCGTAACTTCCATAAAGCGCCTTTCGAGTGTGTGGCGGGAAGTTTTGAAGTACAGGGCAACGCTCTCCATGTCTACATTGCCGTTTTGCAATAGCAGGTGTTCCAGGATCTCGTCTACGCCTTGCAGCGAACGTTCCTGTTCCTTCAGCGCTTTTTCCAGCGCACGGTCCAGTAACGATACTATATCATCGGTAGTAGCCAGTTCGCGGCCCAGGTATTTCCATTGGCCTGCGTCCAGCTTGCTAAGGTCGCGGTAATAATTGGTAACGGTGTCCATGCTAAGGCCTAACAGGCGATGACTGCCGCATACATTTAACTGCACTACCACAGCCGAGCTGGGGCCGGTCATTTTCACAGAGCCGGAGCAGGTAAAAGGACCTACAACTGAAGCCTCTGGCAAAGTAAATGGAGCATGGTCGGACGGACGGAAAGTAATTTCACCCTTTAATACAAATACCAGGTATTGGTTTCCAAGGGAAAACAACTGCTGCTGGGCAAATGTGGTGTCGGCACTAAAATCCTCCAGCAAAACGTATTGCTGCACAAATGGATTTAACGACTGTTTGGGAAGAAACTGTTGGATATTCATAGGTCTAGGTTTTCAGGTTTGTCTTCAATGCTGTTTCAGCTACTCAAATAGAACATTCGTATGTAAATATAGTAAATTAATCATATTAGAAAAATAAATTTTGGAAGATGGGGTTAACGCCTTGTTAATGAATATCTTAATTTTTGTGAGCTTGATAGTCAGTTAATTAGCATGAAAAAGCCCCGGCCATTGAGCCGGGGCTTTACATTATTCAATTGAATATCATTGTGCTGCGGCAGGGTCAAATCCCCAGTTACGGCCTTTTTCTACAGCCGGTAAACCGTACTTGATCCACTGTGCAGGCGGTGCGCCTTTCAGCATATAATCGAAGAACTGCTGCTCACGTACCTGGATATCTTTACGGTTCTGCCTTTGCACCAGGTTATGGGCTTCGTTATTATAGTTAAGCATCCATACGGGTTTGCCCAGGCGGCGAAGACCAGTGAACAGTTCTATACCCTGGTACCAGGGTACGGCGCCATCGGCATCGTTGGCCATAATGACCAGCGGCGTGTTCACTTTAGGAAGATGGAACAGCGGAGAGTTCTCTATATATAACTCTGGTTTTTCCCAAAGCGTAGCGCCAATACGGCTTTGTGTATGTTCATACTGGAACTGCCTGTTCATCCCGCTTTCCCAGCGGATACCGCCGTAAGCGCTGGTCATGTTAGCTACGGGAGCGCCTGCCCACGCGGCTTTGAACAAGTTAGTGCGGGTGATCAGGTAGGCTACCTGGTAACCACCCCAGCTCTGTCCCTGTATACCCATGTTTGCTTTATCGGCCCATGGATTTTTAGCCAGTGCTTCGGCACCGCTTACAATGTAATCGTAAGCACTTTCGCCGGGATGACCGATTTCGTAGCTGATATCCGGTGCCAGTACGAGGTAACCGCGGCTAACGAAGAAGCTGATGTTAAGTCTGGATGGGGTAGGCGCCGGTGGCTGGTAGCTGTATAAACCGTCTGTAAGTTTCTCATAGAAATAAAACAGTACGGGGTATTTTTTCGTGGGATCAAAGTTTTCCGGTTTGTACAGGATGCCTTCGGTCTGCCTGCCCTTAAATGTTGTCCATTTAAACAGTTCGGCCGTACCCCAGTTATACTCCGCCTGTTGCGGGTTAATGGCGCTGAGTTTCACTGCATCGGCAAAGTTTTTACCGGCGTATACGTCCGGACTTTGTGTATAACTCATTTTCTGGAATACATACACATCGGCATTCTTTGCCTTCTCGGTTCCCAGGTAACCGTTTGGCCCCAGCACCAGTTGCTGTACACCTTTTTTATCCCCCAGTTTAAGGCTGTAATAACCATTGTATTTAGTGCTGTCGCCGTAAGCGGAAAGCAGCATATTTTGTTTTAGTTTGATAGATTTTTCTTCGCGGTCGGGTTTAATGTAACGCAGCGTCAGTTTGTTTTTGCGGCCGTAACCGCCGGTTATCATTACCGGGGTTTCTTTACCCAGCGGATCCACCTGCCAGATGTCGAATTTGTCGTAAACGTACAGGTACTTGTCACCGTCGAGCCAGGTAGGCGCGCCATAGGGCGATGGTGCATCGGGAACGTCGTTATCCTCGTCGTACAGTGGTACGGGGATAGCAGTGGTTACTTCGCGGGTGATGCCTGTAGCCACTTCGTACGTGAAGTACTGCTGTTTTTCCAGGTCGTACCAGCTAAAGAACTTGCCAAGGGGCGATATGTTTTGCAGGCCGCTCAGTTTTTCTTTGATCACTTTGCGTTCGCCGGTAACGGTGTTGATGAGGAACAGGGTTTTGAGCGTACGGCCGGTCCACTGCATCGCAATGCGCTGGTCGTAGTCGCTGTATCCAAGTGCGTACGTGGCGCTGTTGTCGTCAGGGTACATCAGCTGCTCCAGCTTTTTATCAGCCAGTTGAATGATTTGTTGGCTGGCCGGATAATATACGGCTGCATAACTTCTCTTCAGGTCCTGGTCCAGTCTTTTCAGCTGCATGGTTTGCAGGTAATCGTCCTGGTAGTGCCAGATGTCTACTTTCGCTACTTCGAAATCAACAATGTTCGTGTCTTTGGGGGCAGCAACAGGGGCCGTACCGAAAAACAGTTTTTTACCGTCTTTCGAGAAGCTGAGCGAACCGTTTTCTGCCACGCCCCATTTGGCAGGAATGCCTTTGCTGTTGTTGTCCACTACTACCACAGCACTGTCTGCGCCGGGTTTGTAGTAATAGAGTTTGTAGAATTTCTGGATCGCTTTAGCGCTGTCGCGTTCACCGAGGTAAGCCACTTGCGCGCCCTGATCGTCGAACATAAACAGTTTGTAATTACCGGTGCCGCGGTTCAGTGTATCGGCCTTGCGCGCTGTTACGTCCCACAGCCATACGCCGGGCCTTAACAGCGAGTCCTTTTTATTATAACTGGTAACCAGTAACAGTTTATTACCAGGTTTGCTGAAGGTATAATCTGTTACGTTCTTTACCGTATCAATATTATTTTTCTTGTAGTTGAAGATAACGAGGTTGCCGCTTTCGGCAGGTTTATCGCCCCCTGGTTTATCATCGTCTGCATCGGTATTGTCGAAATGCGGCTGACCTTTCAATTCGCGTTTAGCTTTGCTGGTATCGGCCTTTGGTTTCTCCAGCAGGTAAGCTATGACGCCGCTGCCTTTTTCCGGCGTTTTAAATGATTTCACCTGCGGGGTGCGAATGATCTCGCTGCTGCCCAGCAATACCATGCCCATGGTATCTTTTGGCATTTCGTCCGGCTTCTTCTTTTTGATACGTGCCTGGCGGGTTTCTTTAAAGGCCGGCTTGATGGTGAACAGTACGTAGCGACTGTCTTCCGTAATAGAAGGACTGGTGCCGCGGGGGACTACCAGCTTTTGCTGGCCTTTGGTATCGGTAATAACCAGGGTGGCGTCGCCTTCCTGTGGCTGAATTACGTAAGCCAGCCATTTACCGTCATTACTTAGCGTTTTGGCACCTATGCTTTGCCAGCCATCGTATACGTTGTGGTCGAGTGGTTTTTTGCCTGCTTGTTGTGCATAGGTATATGCAGGCGACAGTAAAAGTAAAACCGCACTTCTTCTTAAAAATGCCCTCATAAACAGAAATAAATGGTTTTAGATCTTGATTGTCCTCAAATTATAAAAATATGGCGGGCTATTGTTCCCGCTTATGTAAATTCCGGTAATCAGGCTGCAATGGCAGTGCGTTTGGCCCTTTTATTCCCGTAAAACACCTTTATCATCTGAAATATTACTGATAAAAGGATGAGCGACAGGCCAATATAGAATTTACTGGTCAGGTGCTCGTTTTCATGAAACAGGATAAAAGCCAGTGCAATGGTGTAAAGCGGCTCCAGGTTAAACGTAAGATTTACCGTAAAGGCCGATATTTTGTGCAGCGAGTTCATTTGGAACTGGTACAGCAGCACGGTACAGAAAATGGCCAGTATAAGCAGGTAAATCGTATCGCTCAGGTTGGGTAACAGGGGGCCGGTAGATGGAAAGGCCATGAAGTAAAGCGGCATCAGCACCGTTAGTCCCAGGAAACCGATGCCCAGTTCATAAAACGTGAGTGTTTTCGTATCGTGTTTAACTACCAGTCTTTTATTGAAGATGGTGAATAATGCCGCAAACATGGCCGAAATAACGCCCAGTATAATACCCGTCTGGTAGCGCGTATCAAAATGAAAAATAAGATAGATGCCACCCAGGGTGAGCAGGCTTAACAGCAGTTCGGTAACATCGAACTTTCTACCGGTTATAACCGGTTCGAGAAAGGCGGTGAAGAAGCTGGTGAGTGAAAAGCATACTACGCCGATCGTAGCGTTAGCGTATTTAATGCTGGCATAAAAGAATACCCAGTGTAAGGCGATCACCAGTCCGGTGCCGCCAACAGGAATAATATCTTTTACGGCAAGTTTCTTAAGAGCGCCCTGGAAGCGGAAGAGGAAGTACAGGGCGATAACGGTAAATAACATGCGGTACCATGTAATAAGTCCTCCGCTCAGATCGATCAGTTTGCCCAGGATACCTGTAAAACCTGCCAGGAATACTGCCAGGTGTAATTGTATAAATGCTTTTTTCATTCCTGCGCTCAGTGCCATGGCGCATGGCCAGGCTTATCAGTTGTTCTCGTTCTTTACTTTGCCGGCATAGTTGCGGAAGATGCTTTGCCACTGAATTTTCAGTACACCCAACACGCCTTCTTTTACTATGTTCTTGCTCATTTTGGAGTAACCTTCTACTCTCTCAATAAAGGTGATAGGTACTTCTACAACTTTGAAACCCAGTTTCCAGGCGGTAAATTTCATTTCTATCTGGAAAGCATAACCCACAAACTGAATTTCGTCGAGGTTAATGGTTTCCAGCACTTCTCTTTTATAGCAAACAAAGCCTGCGGTGGCGTCTTTTACATGTATCCAGGTAACCATCCTTACATAAACGGAGGCACCGTAGGAGAGCAGCGCACGGTTCCATGGCCAGTTTTTGGTACCACCGCCTTTCACATAACGTGAGCCTACCGAGAGGTCGGCACCTTCTACCGCGCAGGCGTGGTGCAGTCGTACCAGGTCGGCCGGCGCATGCGAAAAGTCGGCGTCCATTTCAAATATGTACTGATAACCTTTGGCCAGTGCCCATTTAAACCCGTGGATGTAAGCTGTGCCGAGCCCCAGTTTGCCGGTACGTTCTTCCAGGAAAAGTTCCCCGGAATACTGTGCCTGCAGTTCTTTCACAATATTACCGGTACCATCGGGCGAGCCGTCGTCTATGATCAGCACATGAAAATTCTGTTTCAGATCAAATACAGCTGCGATGATTTTCCGAATATTGTCCTTCTCGTTATAAGTAGGTATGATGACAAGCTTTTCCAATCAGGTTGTTCATTTAGGATGGCGAAAATAGTATAAATATGCTGTAATCAGTGATTCACACTATCATGTATTATCATTTTTTTAACATCATTTTGGTATAGATCTCGGAGAGTTTCTGCTTGGTATTCAGCGGGAAGTCGGCCTTCATCATCCAGTCGTAGTATTGAGGCTCAAGCTTTAATACCTCTCTTACGGCGCGGCCTTTGTATTTACCGAAGTTAAAGGTTTCCTGACCACCCTGCATGATAATACGGCGGGCAAAGTCCACAAAATCCTCTTCTTTGGTGAAGTCGGCCAGGGAATTTACGTCAGCCTTCAGGTTGTCGTAACGGCCCAGTTGCGCTTCCAGTATCTCGAACGTAGCGCTGGCATCGGCTTCGGCGCTATGTGCGTTTTCGAGTATCTTATCGCAGTAAAACTTGTAGGCGGCCGACAAAGTGCGTTTCTCCATCAGGTGGAAAATCTTCTGCACATCAATAAACTTACGGCTGGTAATGTCGAAAGGCAGCTCTACCCGCAGGAACTCTTCCACCAGCAGGGGGATATCGAAACGGTTGGAATTGTATCCCGCCAGGTCGCAATTCTCCAAAAACTGGCGCAATTCGTTGGCCACTTCCTTAAACAGGGGTTCATCTTTCACATCTTCGTCCGAAATACCGTGGATATTGGTAGTTACAGGCGGGATGGGCATGCCTGGGTTGATGCGCTTTACTTTCTTTTGCACGCTTCTGTCCGGGAATACTTTAACGATGGCAATTTCGATAATGCGGTCGGTAGCCACGTTAGTACCGGTAGTTTCGAGGTCAATAAAGGCCAGCGGGCGATTTAACTGTAAAGCAGACATATAAGGGAGTTTCAGTAGACTGCCGCGTTTCCTAAAGGCCTGCGCGGCAGTGCTGTTGTTATAAATATTTTTTTAAAGAGGCGAAGTCAAGCCCGTCGTAGGTGCCAGAACTCATAAGCAGCAGGTTGGCATCCTGGTACGATTGCTGATCGAGCCAGGTGACCAGCGCTTCGTTGGAGGTAATAACCTGCAGATCAGCGCGTTTGAAGCCATCGTAGATCGCTTCTACCGGTAAATCGGGCATCCTTTTTATTTCCAGGGCGTGTTTGCTGTAAAATACGACCGCTTTGTCTGCCGGGTCCATCGCCCCTGCATATTCTGTTAAAAAGTCGCGGTTCAGGCTGCTGTAAGTGTGCAATTCCAGCACAGCGATCAGTTTTCTGCCAGGGTACTGCGATTTCAGGGCCTGCATGGTGGCTTTTACCTTGGAAGGGGCATGGGCAAAGTCGCGGTAAATAGCGCAATGATCGTTCTTACCTATGAGTTCCAGCCTTTTAGCGGCGCCCGTAAAGGATGATATGGCAGCCAGGAAGCTTCTTACATCTACGCCCAGCTCGCGGCATACATGCCAGGCGGCGTTAATGTTCATGAGGTTGTGTTCCCCAAAAACCTGCAGTCCGGTGCTGTGACCATCCAATATTATTGTTGTAACACCGTTATCTATACTGTTCACAGGGACCTCGTAGGGCAAAAGAGCCAGGTGACCGGCTTCTTTCTCTACCAGTTCCTTCAGAACAGGATCGCTGCTATTATATATCAGCTTTCCGCCAGGCTCCATCGTACGGAGGAAAATGGCAAACTGCTCTTTGTAATTTTCGAATGTTGGGAAAACATTGATATGGTCCCACGCAATACCGCTCAGCACCGAAATGTGCGGGTGCAGGAAGTGGAACTTAGGCCTTCTTTCAATAGCCGATGCAGGGTACTCATCTGCCTCGCAAACAATAAGCGGGGCGGAGGTGATGTTAACCGACTGGGAGAAACCTTCCAGTTTTGCACCCACCAGGTAGTCAAAGTCCTTTTGCAGGGCCTTTAACACATGCATGATCATGGAGGTAATGGTGGTTTTACCATGACTGCCCCCAATAGCTACCCGGGTTTTCTGCTGACTTTCCTGGTAAATGTACTCAGGAAAGGAGTAGATCTTAAGGCCCAGTTCCCTGGCTTTCTCCAGTTCAGGGTTGTCGCCCCGGGCATGCATGCCCAGGATTACGGCGTCCAGGTCGGGGGTAATACGGGTTGCGTCCCAGCCAATAGCGGGGGGCATAATGCCAACTGTGGTAAGGTTAGTGGTAGCGGGGTCGAATATTTCATCGTCGCTGCCGGTTACCTGGTAACCTTTTAGTTTGAGGGCGATTGCCAGTTGGTGCATAACGCTGCCGCCTATAGCGATAAAGTGTACCTTTGCCATAATTTTCCGGAGCAAAAACCTTAACTTGGTAACAGTTACTTTTCATTTGCAAGCTGTTAACAATACATAGGATTGTTTTTTGTAATATAAAAGTTATATTTGCAAAATAACGTTACAAAAAGGGATTTAAAAAGAGATATATCTATAGCCTATGAAAAATCATTCAAAAACAAAAGTAATCACAATGAGATCAAGTATCAGAATGGCAGGTGTTATATGTTTAATGGCGGTGATGGCTGCCATGTTCAGCTCCTGCGCTTCCCAGAAACTGGGTTGCCCGATGAAAATATCAAAAGCTCCGGTAACAGAAAAAAGCAAGAATTGTTAAGATGACGAATTGGATGGATTTGAAGAATGAAGAGCAGTTGAGCAAGATCCAGTCAGATTCGTTCCTGCATCCGGTGGTGATTTTCAAGCACAGTACGCGTTGTTCCATTAGTTCAATGGCAAAGTCGCGCCTGGATAAGGCTATAGCTCCGCAGGGTATGGATTTTTACTATCTCGATCTTATCAGGTTTCGCCCTGTCAGCGACCGGATAGCCGGGATGTTCAACGTACCTCACGAGTCGCCCCAGGTACTGGTAGTGAAAGATGGGAAGTGTGTGTACGACGAAAGCCATATGGGCATTACGATGGAGGCGATAGCGCAGCAGTCGGAAACAGGCAAATAACAAAGAAATTGATACAGAAGGCTGTTGTGTAGTAATACGCAACAGCCTTCTGCATATATTTATATAGCTTTGCCGGGTACAAAAGCCCTCCCGCAATGAAACATAGAATAGTAGTAGCCGTTACCGGGGCCAGTGGATCAATATACGCACGCCAGTTATTACAAAAACTGGCCAAAGCTTCCGGCCAGATCGACCAGGTGGCCATCGTGATGACGGAAAACGCCAAAACGGTATGGCAAACGGAACTGGACGAGGACGGTTATAAACAATTGCCTTTCCCTTTTTACTCCCAGCAGGACTTTCACGCGCCTTTTGCCTCTGGCTCAGGCCGTTTTGATACCATGATCATCTGTCCCTGCAGCATGGGTACCCTCGGGCGCATTGCCACCGGTATATCCAACGATCTTATTACCCGCGCGGCCGATGTGGTGCTCAAAGAGCGCCGCCGCCTTATCTGTGTGCTGCGTGATACACCGTATAACCTGGTACACATCCGCAATATGCAAACGGTAACCGAAGCCGGTGGTATTATATGTCCCGCTACACCTTCGTTTTATAGCAAACCCGCTACCATCGAAGATGTAGCAGCTACCGTAGTAGATCGTGTGCTGGACCTGGCAGGTATCCAACACGATACTTTCCGCTGGGGAGAATAAAATCACTATTTTAGGCATCTAATTTATCGAACACTCATGAAACTCGCTATCGTAAACGGTCCCAACCTCAACCTCCTGGGTAAACGCGAGCCTGGTATTTACGGAAACACCAGTGCCGAAGATTATTTCGCTACGCTGGTGGCCAAATATCCGCAGGTGGAGCTTACTTACTTCCAGCATAATGTGGAGGGAGAACTCATCAACTTCATCCACCAGGTAGGTTTTGATATAGACGGTATTATCCTCAATGCAGGCGCTTATACGCATACTTCCATCGCCCTGCGCGATGCTATTTCGGCCATCAACGCCCCGGTAGTGGAAGTGCATATCAGTAACGTACACGCCCGCGAAGAGTTCCGCCACGTGTCAATGATCGCCGCCAAGTGTGTGGGTGTTATTTGCGGACTGGGCATGACGGGTTACGCGCTGGCCGTTGAATATTTCCTGGAAAAGGGTAAATGATTAAATTTCTGCACTATATTTAAAGGGAAGGCACCGCGCTTTCCCTTTTTTATTGACCCCAAAACCTGCTGTATCATGAAAGTACTGCTCATCATCATTTCTTTCATTAATGGTGCTTATATGCTGCTCGACGGTGTATACGTAATAAGGACAGGCAAATACATCGGCCCTCCCCAACCCGGTCCCTGGGCGCAGTTGTTTAACAAATTCAATATCGATGTATTCAAACTCGGGCCACTTTTTATCGCTATCGGTGCCGCGTGGCTCATCTTCATTTACAGTTTGCTAACTTACCAGCCCTGGGCTTTTACGGCGGGCGTAGCGGCCGCGGTTCTCACACTTTGGTACTTACCTTTTGGGTCAGTGCTTTCGATTATCGTATTGGTTTTACTTTTTGTGAACCGGCAGCAGTTTAACTATTAAGCCGCCGTTGTGTCACTCCCTTCAGGGGTTGGAACAACATTGGGCAATGTTCAGTTCTACTAGTACTGCGGTGTATACACCGTACTGTAAATCTTAAGTTACGCATTTCAGCGGCAGAACAACAGTGGGCAGCTTTTGCAATTGCAGGCGTGACGGTGTGTACGCCGCCACTGTAAATCCGGGGCGCACTCCTTCCTTCCCGGATGCTGCTATTCATATGGTATAGACACCGAACAAATGTTACCGAAGCAAACGAAACAGAGGTTGGTACATAAATAAAAATAGCCTCTGAGAATTGTTTAAACGGGTACCCGGTTCCACAGGGATACAAATAAAAAGAGGCTGTATCGGACTTATGATACAGCCTCTTCCTATCTGCAAAGTATTTAACTTAAAATTCAACCGACATTGCTGCCTTCTCGTCCTTAAAAGCCTCTCTTGGTTTCAGGCCCAGTAACTGGAACATCATGTTGTCCTCATCGAAGGAAGGGTTAGGAGTGGTGAGCAGTTTGTCACCGGCGAAGATGGAATTGGCGCCTGCCATGAAGCAGAGTGCCTGCTCCGCCAGGCTCATTTCTGTTCTGCCGGCACTAAGGCGCACCATCGTGGCGGGCATGAGTATACGGGCAGTGGCTATCATCCTTACCATATCCCACATTTCTACTTTAGGAAGGTGGGAGAGCGGCGTGCCTTCCACTCTTACCAGTGCGTTAATGGGAACGGAGTCGGGGTGTTTGGGCATAGTGGCCAGCGTTTTCAGCATGTTGATCCTGTCTTCATGCGTTTCACCCAAACCAATAATACCGCCACAGCAAACGGTTACACCTGCTTTACGTACGTTGTCCAGCGTTTGCAGGCGATCGTCGTAAGTACGGGTAGTAATAATTTCGCTGTAATATTCGTCGCTGGTATCCAGGTTGTGGTTGTAGGAGTATAAACCGGCATCGGCCAGTTTCTTTGCCTGGTCTTCGGTAAGCATGCCCAGTGTGCAGCAAACTTCCATACCAATTTCGTTTACGCCTTTCACCATGTCGAGTACGCGGTCGAAGTCGCGGTTGTCGCGTACTTCGCGCCAGGCAGCACCCATGCAGAAGCGCGTAGAACCTGCCTGTTTCGCTTTGCGGGCATAGTCCATTACCTCGTCTTTTTTCATGAGGGCCTGTACATTAACACCGGTGTTGTAGCGGGCTGCCTGCGGACAATAAGCACAGTCTTCGGAGCAGCCGCCTGTTTTGATTGATAATAACGTACAAACCTGTACTTCTGCTGTATCCTGGTATTCGCGGTGAGCAGAAGCCGCGCGGTATATAAGTTCTAAAAGAGGTGTGTTATAAATTTCGTTGATTTCTTCAATGGTCCAGTCGTACCGGATCTGCACTGCCTGCATAAGCTGAAATTTTTAGTGGAACAAACATACAGTTTTAAATGGAAAAGTCTAACAGTTAGGAGTTTAAACATGTACCGTCGTAAATGAAGGGCTATTTGTATGAAATACAATGGCTTGGGTAATAGCGGGTGAGCGTGTTCACACCTGGTAAGTTGGCGGTGTTAACACCGCGGATGTGGTTGGATGCTCAAGTAGTCCGTACTGATTTATAAACTTTAAAGGTTGACGGTGTAAACACCGCACCCACAATCTCCTCCGATTATTTATCACGCCTGAAGGCAATAAAAAAGGCGGTGTATACACCGCCTTTCCTTAAATAGTTATCACCCGTTAAATATACCTGAAATTCGTTTTCGGCGTAATGTTCAACAGGGTCTGGTAAATCAGCATAATTGTACTTTCCACATCATCCTTCTTCACCATCTCCACCGTTGTATGCATATAACGCAAAGGCAGGCTGATAAGGGCAGAAGGCGTACCGTCGTTAGAGTAAGCAAAAGCATCTGTATCAGTACCAGTGCTGCGGCTTACCGCGTGGCGCTGGAATGGAATGCTGTTCTTCTCCGCAGTTTTAATGATCAGGTCGCGGAGGATGTTGTGTACGGCAGGACCGTAAGTAATACTGGGGCCGTTACCGCATTTAATCTCACCTTCGATGTTCTTGTTGATCATTGGTGTGGTGCTGTCGTGCGTTACGTCGGTGATGATCGCCACATTCGGTTTAATACGTTTGGCAATCATTTCTGCGCCGCGCAAACCTACTTCTTCCTGCACCGCGTTCACGATATACAGGCCGAATGGAAGTTTTTGCTTGTTCTCTTTCAGCAGTCGTGCTACCTCAGCGATCATGAAACCGCCAATACGGTTGTCTATCGCACGACAAATGAAGTAATCGTAATTCAGTTCTTCAAAGCCATCTTCGAAGGTAATCACACAACCTACGTGAATGCCCAGGTCTTCTACCTCTTTACGTGAACGTGCACCGCAATCGAGGAAGATGTTGTCCACTTTCGGTTGTGGCTCTTTACCGTCTGCACTGCGCATACGGGTGTGGATAGCCGGCCAGCCGAATACGGCTTTCACGATGCCCTTCTCGGTATGAATATTTACTCTTTTAGAAGGAGCGATCTGCTGGTCGGAGCCGCCATTGCGGATCACATATATCAAACCTTCGGGAGAGATATAGTTCACAAACCAGGAAATCTCGTCCGCATGTGCCTCTATTACTACTTTAAAAGGCGCGTCCGGATTAATGATGCCTACTGCCGATCCATAAGGATCTACATAAGTTTCATCGATATAGGGGGCCAGGTATTTCAGCCATAACTTCTGTCCTTCTTTCTCGAAACCGGTAGGAGAAGGGTTGTTCAGGTAAGTTTTAAGGAATGCCATTGATTCCTTTGTCAGTATGGATTTTTGCTTTTTAGCCATGGTTAATTTCTCTTAATATCAACAAAAATAAAGTAAAATGCTTTACCAGCCTGCAAGGAAGCCTGCATAATGCAGCAATGCCGATAACATCATCAACCCATCCAGGTAAAAGTAATATACATAATCGGATGCGTGCGTTTCTGAGTACCGTTTAACCATCGCTGTTATTGCCACCGGCACCAGTAGTGTGCCCACCAGCCACCCATCAACATAAAATAATAAACCTATTGCAAACACGGCTGCCAGAGCCACAGACAAATAATACAGCCGGCTCACGCCCTTGTCGTTAAACCAGGTAATCAGGCTGCGGATGCCTTGTTTTTTATCCTCTTCCCGGTCGCGGTTGTCGAATAAAATGCAAATGGCGTAGATAAGAAAGAAACGGTGAAGTGTAAGCAATGTAAGGCTGGCGCTATGGATATTGCCCGCCACCAGCGCTGGTAATACGGTTGTTACGTAAGTCCATACGAACGTAAGGAACAGCGTTTTGCCGATAGCGATTTTCCGTAGCCAGATAAAGGGCTTGTAGGCCAGTTTAGGTGCCGAATACAAAAACGTGAGGAAGATGGCACCGCTCACTGGTAGCCAGTGCTGTTGCAGCGGCAGGTAATACCATAACGAGCCAAGCAGTCCAATGGCGCAGAGCAACAGTTGCAGCGCTCTTTGCCGCTGGCCCCACGATAAACGGTGCGAAATGTCGTCGGCTCCGGGTGGCGTGAGGTACCAGTGAAAGTTATAACTGCATATGGTAGCGAAAAATACAAAGCCGTAAAACGTATTGTAGTCATACTGAAGGTGCAGCAATTCATTGCTTTGCCAGGTCATGGCAACCGCACAAAAGGCGATGTAAACCGAACTGAAAAGCAGGAAATTGAACAGGCTTTGTAGTATGCTTAAAATGCGGTGCATAAATGCTAAAGCGGAATATTACCGTGTTTTTTACGCGGCATGTTTACCACTTTGTTCTCCAGCATCTTAAATCCTTTGATCAGTTTCTTACGCGCCTGGTCGGGCACTATCACTTCGTCTATATACCCTTTTTCTGCTGCCAGGTAAGGGTTAGAGAAACGTTTCGTGTATTCGTCGGTCAGTTCGTTCATGCGTACTTCCGCATTGGGGGCTGCATCAATATCTTTTTTAAAGATGATCTCTACTGCTCCCTTAGCGCCCATTACCGCAATCTCCGCCTGTGGGAAAGCGAAGTTAAGGTCGGCGCCAATGTGTTTGGAGTTCATTACACAGTAAGCGCCGCCATAGGCCTTACGGGTAGTGAGGGTGATACGGGGCACGGTGGCCTCGCTGAGCGCATACAGGAGTTTTGCACCATTGGTGATAATCCCGTTCCACTCCTGGTCGGTACCGGGCAAAAAGCCGGGTACATCTACCAGCACCAGCAATGGAATATTGAACGCATCACAGAAGCGGGTAAAACGGGCCGCTTTCACGGAGGCGCGGATGTCCAGTACGCCGGCCAGGTGCGCTGGCTGGTTGGCTACAATGCCAATGCTACGGCCGCCGATACGCGCAAAACCTACGATAATATTTTCAGCAAAGTCTTTATGTACTTCTAAAAAGCTCTCCGCATCCACCAGCTCTTCTATCACCTCTTTCATGTCATAAGGCTGGTTGGGATTTTCAGGGATGAGTGTGTTGAGCGTGGTCCTTGTTTCGTCGGCTGCCTCGTAAGGGTACACCGGCGCATCGTCTTCACAGTTCTGCGGCATATAACTCAGCAGTTGTTTCAGGTGACGGATGCACTCCAGTTCGTCGGCACAGGCAAAATGTGTAACACCGCTTTTGGAGGCATGCGTTTGCGCACCGCCCAGTTCCTCGGAGGTTACTTCTTCATGCGTAACGGTTTTAACTACGTTAGGGCCGGTTACGAACATGTAAGAGGTTTGTTCTACCATCAGCACAAAGTCGGTCATAGCAGGTGAATATACCGCACCGCCCGCACAGGGTCCCATGATGGCGGATAGTTGGGGTACAACACCGGAGGCGCGTACGTTGCGGTAAAAAATGTCGGCATAACCGCCAAGACTTACCACCCCTTCCTGTATCCTGGCGCCGCCGCTATCGTTGAGGCCGATAATGGGCGCGCCGTTCTGCATGGCCAGGTCCATGATCTTTACGATCTTTTCTGCATGCGGTTCGCTGAGGCTGCCACCGTACACGGTAAAATCCTGCGAGTAAACATATACCAGCCTGCCATTCACAGTTCCATAACCGGTAACTACGCCATCACCGAGGAATGCTTCCTGGTCGGCCGTGAGTCCCTTGTTGTTATTGCTTACCAGCATGCCCATTTCTTCGAAAGAGCCTTCGTCGAGCAGCAGTTTAAGCCGTTCGCGCGCGGTAAGTTTGCCTTTTTTGTGCTGGGAATCTATGCGTGCCTGGCCGCCGCCTAACATGGCAGCTTCCGTTTTTGTATGCAGTTGTTCTATTTTGCTCATGGACCTGAAAATGAGGAGTAAAGCTAAAAAATAAAAGGATTCCCGCCGCCGGGAATCCTTTTATTTATATGAACCGCCATGGTGGCGGGTATAATGCATGTTAGTTGCGATAAACACGAATTTTGGGCGTACTCACGGTATCGCTGATGTTACCGGCATTGTCCTCGATATAGATATTGTAGTACAGCGAATCTGGTTCGAGGTTTGATTCTGAGTTAGGTTGCAGGAAGTTATTGTCGAGTACTACCTGTACCTGGGCTGTAAGGCTCGTGCCTTTGTAGGCGCCAATGCCCGGCATGTCACGGATGTCGTATGGGCGTTCGGTAGAAGGGGTGGTCCACTTCGTTTGTATATAGAGGGCGTTCTCAATATCGCCGTCACCGTCTTTTACATCGAGCGTAATCAGCATTACACCCTGGTAATTCGCTGGTATTTCCGCCAGGGAAAACTCTTTAAATGTAACCTGTGGCTTATCTCCTTTCGCATCATCCTTTTTACAGGCCATCAGACCTATAGCTAAAACTGCCGTTAAAACATACAATTTCTTCATATAACAAACCTACGTTAATTTAACCAATATGCCAATATGTGGGAGGCGTAGCGCTTCCTGTTAATTAAACGCACAAGCGCCCTGTTTGTTACGCAGCACGACTCAATAATTTACGTCTTTTATCACCCTGGGGATGCCTGATCCTCCAAAAAGCGCCCGGTAGCCTTTTCGGGAGGTTATTCCCTGGATCTGTCGGGGTAGGTGGCCCCATCCTTTATCGATCTCTTATACAGGCACCGTATTAAAAACGTATCAAAACCATAGATAAACCGTCCCTTTAAAGATACGGCTCATATACGGCTTAACTACGGCTCATATACGGGACATCTCTAAGGGATCGGGCAACCTTGCCTGATCCTTTAGAGGTTTCTTATACAAACACCGTATTAAAAACGTATCAAAGCCATAGATAAACCATCTCTTTTAAGATATGGCTCATATATGGCTTAACTATGGCTCATATATGGCTTATATATGGGACATCTCTAAAGGATCGGGCCAGGGTCCCTACACCTTTGACGCACCATTTACATGTAAATCCTAACTTTGTGCCGGGCAAAAGTCCCGTTTACTTCATGGACCAGGCGTTTACAGACAGGATATTTACATTACAGGGGCAGGAACTGGAAAATGCGGCTATCGGGCTATTCCATTACCAGTACCGGGAAAACGATATTTACCGGGCATATGTGGATGCGCTGGGCGTAAATCCCGGGGCAATTACCTCCATTTACCGGATTCCCTACCTGCCTATCCAGTTTTTTAAGAGTCACCGTGTAACCTGCGGCCGCTTCGAACCCGAAGTGGTGTTTGAAAGCAGCGGTACCACTCAAACCGTTAACAGTCGCCATGAAGTAAAGGAGGCCGCTATCTACACCCGCAGTTTTCTCACCTGTTTCGAGCAGTTTTATGGTCCCGTAAGCGATTACGTGGTGTTGGGCCTGTTGCCTTCTTACCTCGAGCGCAAATCGTCCTCCCTGGTATATATGGTACAGGATATGATAGGCCGCAGCGGGCACCCGGAGAGCGGTTTTTACCTGTATGAGCACGAAAAACTCAAGGATACCCTCGAAGCACTGGAAGCCCGGGGCAAGCGGGTACTGCTCATTGGCGTTACTTTCGGCCTGCTCGACTTTGCCGCGGCTTACCAGTTGCAACTCTCCAATACCATTGTAATGGAAACCGGGGGAATGAAGGGTAGGAGAGAGGAATGGACACGTAACGAAGTGCATCAGTACCTGAAAGAACGCCTGGGTGTTGACGTAGTGCATGCGGAGTACGGCATGACCGAGTTGCTGAGCCAGGCTTACTCTGCCGGCGATGGGTTGTTCAAAACGCCTGCCTGGATGAAAGTGCTGGTACGTGATGAGAACGATCCTTTCCAGTTATCAGGCAGCTATGCTTCCGGGGTAATTAATGTGATTGACCTGGCTAATATCTATTCCTGCGCTTTTATTGCCACCGAGGATATTGGCCGTTTAAGGGAAGAGGGGAATTTTGAGGTATTGGGGCGCCTGGATAATTCGGCGCTGCGGGGATGTAGTTTGATGGTGAGCTGATCTATATAGAAATTTTCCTTCATATTTACGGGGAATTTGGTAAGTTGGCAGCACGAAACTATCCCTATGATAAAACCAGTGCTGCTGGCCGCTGCATTTTTCTTCTGTACTCCTGTGCTGCATGCACAATTGTTGAAGAAGATCACCGCCAGGAACAAAGAGAAAAAGGAACAAAAGGAAGACGTTGCCGACGACGACTCCGGTGAAGAGATTTTTAACACCTCCCGCAAAAGCCAGGGGCCTCCCAATCCTGCGTTGCTGATCAGTGGCGACGAGAAAGTGGAAATAGATTCCAGTTACGATTATGATATTGCTGTTTACCAGGAGTCGGTGGCCTTCCAGGGCACCCAGCTTGTAATTGATGGAGGTGAGCAGATCGTGATTTACTATAGTAGTAAGAACCCGCACTTTTCCATCCAGATTAAAAGTCGCAGTACGCGTTCCAAATACAACTTCTTTGGCGATTTCCTGAAAGAAGCGCAGTTGAGCCTTACGGGCATCGATAATGTAGCAAGTGGCAACAAAGAGAAGCTGGAGCTGAATACCATGGAACCCGTGTATCCAGGTGAGGTGGGTTACCTGAGCCAGTTATTGAAAACAGGTTCCAAGAAGGTGATAGCCGGTGTGGCCTGCGAAGAGTACGTTGCCAACAACCTTCGTCACCATTCCAAGGTGGTGAACACCAACCATGCGAAAGTAACCGCACATGTATGGATACCGATGGACCCGCACTCGCTTTTCCCTGGTTACAGCTTCATTCCTGACCACTACAAAACCGAAATAGAAACCATGCGTATACAGGGCTCTTACCCGCCGGTGGTAATGCCATTGGAGATGTTTTTGGAGTATGGTAACGGCGATAAGGTGTTTACTTACACCACCGAAATCATTTTCGGAGAGGGTAGAAGGGTATTTTTAACCGACATTATCAAGTAGTCACCGAGGCCTTATCTTTTAATGGATAAGGCCTGTTAAAAGCTTCCTGCGAAAGTTCGAAGTGTGCTGCCAGTTTGCGGATGCTTTCTTTAGACAATCCTTTTTTATAATGCAGGATTTCGGATACGATACCTTTACCGATGCCCAGTATGGTAACGAGATCTTTGGGTTTAAGCCGGTGCTCTTCCATCAGGCCTGTTAACAGGGCGATGGGATCGAGGTCGGAAAAGGAGGTGTGCGCTGCATCCCAGGTTTCGATGAGCAGGGTTAGCAGTTCTATTTCATCTTTTTGCGCACGGCTTGGGCGCGCTACATCGGTAAGCGCTTCCAGGGCTTTGCAGTACTTGTTGTACTGTGTGGCCGATTTAATCACTTTGTACTTTAATACTTCCATATAAGCAGGTTTTTACTAATCATTATTGAGTATATCAGTAGTAGGAACAGGAGTATTGCTCCTGACGCCCGCACAGCCTGTCGTATGCCTCGTGCGTACCTATCCAGCATATGTACAGATGCACCTCCGACTGCCCAAATGCGTACTTACATATCATACGGTAATTGTTCCCGGAGATATCAAAAACAACCCTGTTACTACCCCTGCCCAATAAATCGGCAGAAGCAAAGGTTTTGCTGATATCGGCAGGCGTATGCCACCTGGCATACTTCAGCGCAGTAAGCCATAACCTGAATGCACTATTACTAAACGGATGCACTGCCATGAACTTTTCAATGGTTGGCTTCCTCACCAAATGAATCTTTCCCAAAGTTATATCTTTTTATTTGGTTCTCCAAAAGAGAACATTTATTTTCCTAAATTTTTCTTCCTCGCAGTTACACTTAGGGGGATCAGGTTAACAATGCGGTCAACGGGATTAAATATACGAAAGAAAAATACGCGCAAATCCTTTACTATAGTATTTTTGGTCGGTTTTATGTATACACCGAATACCTACGCAAAACGGAGCGAACTACGTACTAACCACAATTTTATTTTAAGTACTACTACCAATGGCCGGTATGTTATCCGGAGGTAATTTTACACCCGGATTCGTTACTCCCTGATGACACCCCGCAATCAAATAAAAAATGAAAAAGATCTCCTTAAAAGTTGTTACCTCTCTGGCGCTGCTACTTGCTGCCTGTGCCAAGGAGAGCGAAGAATTGCCCGTTCCGCATAATGGTAGCGGCGATAAACCAGTAGAAATACCGGCCGCTAATGGGAATGTATTAAAAGTAAAAACGGTAATTACGGTAGGTAAGGTGGTATACGACAGTATCCCTTCTGTACTCAAAGTTATTAGCTGGGACAGCACCCAGGTTCCGCACGAACAGGTGTTCGAATTAGCGCCTGGGGAGAACCAGGTTACACTACGGCCGTCTGCTGTAAAATACCAGCTCAAATTATCGAAATGGGGCGTACAGGTGGATACTACAATAAATGCCGGCGATGTTGCTAAAATAAACGTGCAGCGGTTAGGCGGAATTAAACCAGCCAAGTTCCTCACGAAAGAAGAAAAGTATCTCCTGAAGTATGATAACTGGCAGCCGGATAGCCGCATAGAATACTTCTATGCTACCGAAGGCGTGCTTTCATCGGTTTCTTTTTACGGAAAAACGATCCAATCGCCTGATCTGGTGCTGTTGGGTGAGGATGTGTTTGTGTACCAGAATAATAACCTGGCGCGTATCAGAAAGTACGGTCAGGATGCTACGCTGCATACTTCACGGGTATTGACTTACAATGCTGCCGGGCAGGTTACGGGTGTAACGGACAATACGGAGGACGGTGTTAACATAGCCGCCCATGTGGAGTATTTACCGGCCGTTTCGCAGGTGAAGTTCTTCTACAAATTCTTCAATGGTAATACCATGGCTTACACTCAGCACTATAAAGGTGGTAACGTGCAGGAAGAAGCTGCAACGAGCAGCCGCGGTACCGGGGAGTCGGCGAAGTATTACTATGATTTCTTTATCAATCCTTTTGTACATCTCAATTACCCTGATATGTACCTGAGCCGCCGCTCGAAAAATAACAGGGCTGCAGAGGAACGATTGTATCATGGAAATATTCCTACTAACGTACCGTACAAATATGAATATACATACGACGCGGATGGTTATCCTAAAGAGTTACTCACCAGCTTTAAAGGTTATATCAGCGGCGAACACCTTTTTACGATCAAAACGGTTTACACATATTAATTTGGCGCGGAACGCAGAGGCGTGGGGCCTGCCGGTTTACCGGTAAGGCCCTTTTCTTTTCCCGGAAACAAAAAAGGTCCGCCAGCTGACGGACCTTTCCCTGTTTATCAAAAGATTTATTTCGCCTGCAACTCTGCATCACTCAGCTCCAGGTTGAAGTTTTCCGGGAAAATATCGAGGGCCAGCACACTGCGGAAATAAGATATCTTATTAAGCAAATAAGGTGATAATAAAGCCAGTCCGGCCTGCACATAAACGAGCATCATCATCTTTAAATCCAGAATAGGGAGCCCTTTCACCACCTGTATTACGATGGTGATAAGCATGTATAAACCGGCGTTAATGGCTGCCACGGTCCGCAACTTACGTTTTGGCTGCACGAAGAGGGTAATGGCAAAAAACGCGATGATGTAAAAAATATAATAGTGAACAAGCCTGTCCTGCGCCTGAAACGTTAAACCCTGAAAAGCACGTCTTAAAACCTGGTCGGTTGGGAAGTTGGAAAGGCTATATACTATCAACAAAAGGGAAAAAAAGAAAAGGATCATTTCTGTACTAAGCAAGGCAAGCGTGTATCCGATCTTTCTGATCATAGCTAATTGGTTTTTATAGGATTAGGGATTTGCGACCGCAAGATAGACGTTTTTCCTGTAAACAAAAATGTGATAAGATGGGCACGGGCATTAGTCCTTTACTCAGCCGCCGTTGTGTCACTCCCTTCAACGGTTGTAACAATATTGGGCAATGTTTCCTAGCACATTTATCACGGCGGTGTATATACCATACCTCAAAAAGAAAACTGCCTGCCCCGGAAACACTCCACGGAACAGGCAGTTGCTAAAAAAGAGTTTACTTGCCGGCAAGCTTCAGCGCAGCAGTCGATGTATAGTACTTCGACAACATGCACGGCACTTCCCAGTCGGGCAGGCGACCATCTTTCAGGTATTGCAGGTAACGTTGCAGCACTTGCGCGAAGTGTGCTTCATGGCCATCCTTGTACTTTTCAGGAATTACCACTTTGTAATCCTTACCCGCTTTTTCTACGGTAACGCCAGGATACTTCGCCGCCAGCTCCTGCACCGATTGCTGCAGTGCCGCTTCGTAGGCTGTGCCGCTCTTCGCCGGACGGATGTATAACGTTGGTTTAAATTGTTCTTCTTTGCCCTGTTTGATTTCCAGGTTAGCGAGGCTGCCTTTCATCAGTGCGTAGTGGGTATCGCCGCCTTCGGTGGCTTTATAATCCCAACGGGCAATTACTTTCACAAATACACCTTTGATGGAGTAGGTTACTTCGCCATTGCCGCGCGCATTAAGAACAGTGTCTTTCACGAGCGGTTGTAAAAACGACGGGAAGCTGTCCTGCCGGGTAATGGAAGTATACTGCGATTTGGTAAGTGGCGTAGGCCAGTTGCGGGCTGCCAGCACTTCAATGTCTTTGGTATGATCGATGGCGGTTTCGGGGAAACAGGCCCATTGTACGAGGTCTATCAGGTGTACACCCACATCGGCAATGGCATCGCCCTGCTGACTGGCATCGAAGAACCAGGAGGGGCGTACCAGCGTTTTGCCGGACACGTTTTTGTAATAATAGTGTACGCTTTCGATGGTCACCGCAGGCGCGTCTTTGCTGCCTTTCTGCAGGTCTCCGAATACGGCCGGGATGTGTGAGAATTCCTTCTGCAGCATGTTCGTGATCTCGGAGCGTTCGGTCATAATATCGTATAGCAGTACTTTTTTGTCTGCGGCGGTTTTAAATGCAGCTTCCAGTTGCGGAAAGGCTTCCGGTGTAATGGCCATTGGTTTATCGCTCAGTACGTTCAGTCCGGCGCCGATGGATTTTTGGATGTAGTCGGTTTTAAGGCGGTTGTTGCCTGCCAGCACGACTACGTTACCAGGCTTTTGTTCCAGCATCTTCTCGAAATAATCCGCACCGGTATACACTTGTTCTGTCCAGTTCGTGGGATTTTCGGCTCTTTCATTGTATTGTTTGATGAGTGCCAGGTGGGCATTCAGTTCCTGCCCGTCGGGGGCATATACATGTACGTTGGAGTCTATGCCGGCAGACATGCTTTTCTGTACCAGTGCGGCATGAAAGTGACCGGGATCGAGGGTGATAAGTTTTACCATGCTGCTGTCGTTTGCGGCTTCTTGTTTAGCGGGCTGCTGACAAGCCTGGCCTATTAAAGCGCCGGAGGCAAGCAGCGGGAACATATACCTGTTCAGTTTCATGAAACGATAATTTTTATGATACGGTAATGGTTTCTTCATAACGTCCGTGAGGAGGCAGGGAACAATATAAGGTAAGAATGGGAGAATTTATAGATGGATGGGATGGGCGGGACCTGCAACGATGGATATAAAAGACAAACGGCGGTTATGTACCGCCGTTGCCACCTCTTCTACATATAGAAATTAAAACCTCTCAAATAGTTCCATAAACTCCTGCCGCCTCGATCTTGAAATGGTAATGTTGGCGCCATCGCTCATCAGCACATAACCGCCTTCGCCGCGAATGTATTTGTGAATATGGTTCATGTTCACCAGGTAGGAGTTGTGAATGCGGAAAAAGTCGGGGCCCGCAAGGGCTTCATCTATCTCCTTTAATACTTTCGATACCACTATCTTTTTATTACCGGCGAGCATCACCAGTGTATAATTGCTTTCTGCCTGGCAGTAAATAATATCGCCGGTGGAAACGAACAGCAGCCCGTCGCCTGTAGTGAGCGCAATACGGGAAATAGCTGGCTTCTGCGATTGCCGTATGCCCTGCATCAACATTTCTATCTGCTCGTGGGTCGGAACGGTACGGCGTTCTTCTATCCGGCGGATCGTTTCTTTCAGGTCATCGGGATCTACGGGTTTAAGCAGGTAGTTAAGCGCGCTGTATTTAAAAGCCTTGATGGCAAACTGATCGTAAGCGGTACAAAACACTACATCAAAATTGATTTTGGAGAATTGTTCCAGCATATCGAAACCGTTCATATGTGGCATTTCTATGTCAAGGAACACCAGGTCGGGCTTAAGTTGTTTTATGGCCTCAATGCCTTTCATGGCATCGTTGCACATGGCCTCTATTTTAACCTGCGGGCAATAGGTTTTTAGCAGCCATTCCATCATTTCGAGGCTGTTGCTTTCGTCGTCTACAAGTACGCAACGTATCATGTTTAGTTTATTTTATACGGGTATTTTTAAGATCACCTTTGTACCAGCCGGTGTTTGGTCCGACTCGTACAGGTTTATAATATCGATGCTGGCATTTAAAGCGGCGTGTTTGTTTAATAAACTGAGCCTGTTTTCGGTAATCTTCATGCCCAGCGATTTTTTTGTGGTAGCGGTTTTACTCTTTAGTTCCTGTGCTTTTTCGCGGCCTATCCCGTTATCTTCTATCACACAATGCAACATCGCGTCCTGCGGCATGCTGATCTCAATTTTCAGATGTCCTATGCTTTGCTTGTGCAAAAGTCCGTGCCATATGGCGTTTTCTACGTAAGGTTGTATAATCAGGGGCGGTAGTTCCACGCTGTCGGGGTTCACATTCTTCTGTACCACTATTTCATACGAAAACTTCTTGTCGAAACGCAGTGCTTCCATGTCAATATACAACTTTAAAGCGTCCAGTTCATTTGAAAGCATTACGTGTTTGCTGTTGGAGTTGTCCAGTATCAGCCTTATCAGTTTCGCAAACTTGGTAAGGTACAACGATGCGGTGGCCTGATCGCTTTTAACGATGTAGCGGTTAATGGAATTAAGGCAGTTGAAGATGAAATGAGGGTTCATTTGCGCCCGCAGTGCCTGCATTTCCATATCGGCCATTTTTTGTTGTGTATCCATAAGTATACGCTCTGCGGCCCTCTTTTCAGCTTCCGCCTTTGCTCTCACTATTTTATTTGCACACAAGCTCGCGATTGTTGTGAGTATGGACAAGTGCTTTTGAGTAAAGAACCGTTTTTCTGAGTGTTCGCAATCGATAACGCCTAAAACCTGGTCGCCAAATACGATGGGGACGGTAATTTCGGAGTAACGCAGTTTATCGTCTACAATATAGCGTGGGTCTTTAGTGGTGTCGGGGATTATTTCGGCACGGCCGGAGTAGGCAACGCTGCCTGTAATACCCTGACCCACCGGTATTTCAAGTGGCGCTTTCACTTCAAAGGTAATATGGCTTTTGGGGCCGTGTGCAGCTTTTTGCACCAGCATCTGCCTTTCCTCGTCCAGCAGGTAAATCACACAATCTTCGAAGTGCAGGCGGCCAATACAATTGCGCGCCACATCCCACAGTATATGATCGGTTTGCTGATGTTCGTAGAGGCTGGATGCGAAATAATTGATGGCCTGCTCGGTATCCAGCTCTTCCTCTTTCTCTTTCAGCTTTCTGTTGCGGTTACGCACATATTGCCAAAGTGCAAAAAAGGAAAGCAGGATTACCGGAGCCAGGAACCACCACTTCTTCCAGTAGGGTGCATCGATCTTAAAACGGAAGTCTTTTTTGGCTGATAACCAGTCTACCCCGTTCAGGCTGGCCTGCACCTGCAGGTTGTATTTACCCGGGGGCAGCGAAATAAGCCGTAATGTATTATTGTTCCCCAACGCTTTCCAGGCGGTATCCAGCCCGGAGAGCTGGTAGCGGTACTGTACTTTGTCGGGGTTGTTAAAGTAAGGGCAGCTAAAGGTTACGTCCAGCGAGTTTTGCGTATAACCCAACACCGGATTTGCGTCCAGGTGGTAAAACAGGGTGTCGTTATTATTGATGCGTACGTGGGAAATAAATACGGGCGGGGTATTATCGGCGGGTAATAATGCGGCGGGTGGCAGGTAGTTGATGCCGTTGTTGCCGCCAAAAAACAGGATGCCCTCTTTGTTCTGCATCCAGGCATTGTTGTTAAAACCATATCCCTGTACATTGTCGGTATGGTCGAACAACTGTAACTGCATGGTGTGCGGGTCGAAGCGGTAAATGCCGTTTTCGGAAGCGGCCCATATCACATCGTGCTTATCCTGGAAAAGTATGCTGATGAACGCTTTGGAAAATGCAGGGGTGGCAATGGTTTGCACTACCGGTTTGCCATGGGTGTAACTGGCCTGGAAAAGCTGGCCGTTGCTGGCAAACAGCAGGCTGTTATCGTCGCGCATGAATGCTGCGCTTACATATGCGGGGCCGCCTGGCAGTGGTACTTCCGTAAGGTACTGAAGGTCGGGGGTAAGGCAGTGCAGCCCTTTATTGGTGGTAATCCATATAATACCGTCTTTGCCCTGGAAGGCGTTATTCGAATTGTCTTTAGCAGGTGGAACGTTTACGGTATCTATACGGTAGGTCCTGCCGTCCATTACATACATCGCATCGCGCCCCAGGAAAAGGTGTTTGCCATTTTGAAGGGTAACTACATCGTCGAAGAAGTCTTGTTCGCAAAGCTGTTTCACATAGGCATTGGCATAAGCCGGCCGCCTGTATTGTTTGTTAACCGGGTCGAACAGCCAGGGACCAAAGTTGGTGGGGCCAAGAATGATGTATTTGCCATCGTAAATAAGTCCGCGGATGGAAGGCTGTTGTAATTGGCCGGTGGCACCGGGTTTGGGTTCAAAAAACTCCAGCCGGTCGTCTTTCATTTTCCAGCATACAAAGCCGCTGGCCGTAGCCATCCATATATTCCCTTCTTTGTCTTCCAGCAGGCGGCGCACGTTATTCACCGCCATAGAGCGACTGTTGCCGGAGGAACTGATACGTACGAGTCCAAAGTCGGGCTGCTGTAACGGGAAGCGCGCCATGCCATCTATAGTGGCCATCCAGGCATACCCCCAGCGATCGGTAAAGGCATAGTCGGCATAGTCGCCGGCGGTTACGGGCAGGCCGTTTACAAAAAAACGTAGACGTTTGTAAGTGTTGCGATCACTATTATACTCAAAAATGCCTTCCATTGCTACCAGCAAAAAACGGCTGCTGTCTAACCGTACCAGGCTGCGTGCATTTAATATGCTGCCGCCTTCGTCCGGATTTACAACGGGGGTAATTTTACCGGCCTTAAAGTTATACCAGTAAGTAAGGTTTTTCCAACTGCTCACCATGGCGCTGTCGTCGTTTACCGGGTAAATGTTTTTGGCGTCGAGGTCGGGCAGTTGGCGCAGTTGTTTGTTGTTGGTGTTGTAGGAGTAAACCTGGTTGTCTTTCTCGAAAAAGAAAGTATGGCCGTAATAGGTACAAAACGAAGGATTAAAGGGAGGTTTAAGTGGTATCTGCTGCAGGGCGGGATAAAACACCCTGGCCTGCTCGTCGTATTTCAAAAAGCCTTCTTTGGTAAACAGCCATACCGATTTGTCGCGGTGCTCGATGATCTTACCAACTACCGTTTCTTTCATTACCGGCATGGGTACCGGTTTAAAACCCCGGAAGTCGTCGATGTAGCGATAAGCGCCATTGGGTGAGATAGCCCAAACCCGTCCGTTGCGATCGCACAACAGCCCGTTCATTCGTTCCGGCAGTGAAAAGTCGTGGGTATGTTTACCATCGAAGCGGGTGAGGGTGCGGGGCGTGAGTATCCACAGATAACCCTGCACGTCGCGGGCGGCGGCAATAATAGACCCTCCTTTAATGCCGTAGGAGTAACCGAATACCTGCAGGTGATAGTCGGGCAACTGGGCCCATGCGGTAAAAGGGAGCATACATAACAGCAAAAGGGTTGTTGTAACTCGTGCATATCGCTTATGGTACCTGGTATTCAAGCTGTGAGTCCTGTTTTGATAAGGTTGAAAGATGATGTTGTAAACAAAATTACTGGTACCCGGTTTAAAATGCAATGTCAGGAATGGCTGGTTCCGGCATAAAAATAGGCCCGGAAGAAATCCGGGCCGTCGTTTACTGAGCCATTGGCAATTTTTATTGAGTGTTTAGCAGTTTCAATTAATTGGTTGAAAGTACAGCCGGTATCTCCTGCTGATCGCGGAATACCAGTTTTCCCTTCTTTTCGGCCTGGGCCACCATTTCATCTGCCCCGGCCGAGGGGCCGCCAATACGCAGTACGGCGTCGCACTTGTTGATAAGCTGTACCGAAATGGGATGAAATATTTCATTGAAAATATCGTCGCCTATGCGTTTTGATCCGGCTATTTCGATCAGCGGCAGGGCAAACCATTCGCCAAGTACCGGCAGGTGGCCACGGCGGTAAAGCTGGAGGGCTACAGCCTGCATGTGGTCAACATTGGCTTTAATGAGCTTCGGGTCGTCGTTGGTGCCGGAGCGGTATGGGCCGGCAACCAGTATCATTAGAGGTTTTGATGTATGCATTTGCATGATAATGAATTGATTCTTTGTTTAAACGAAGGCCCGGCATGAATGTTACGGTGGCTGCGTACTTTTTTCATGCGCGGGCCTTTGGCGTTTTACCGGTTAGTTAGCCGTTTTCTTCTGCGCGTTCCATAGTCCTTTCACGTCGTAGCTGTTTTTCCAGCTTCCGGAAATTTCGTTGGTGGCAGGATTGTAGGTGCCGGTTAATGTTACGATTACCGTCGCGTCGTCGATGTATTTGTACTGGGCGGTGAAGTCGCTGCCCGACAGTTTCCAGCTGCCGGTGGCAGTTACTTCGCCATCGGCGTTAACGCGCTTAACGGAATGATTTGCGCTTAATTGCATGTAGAATAAGCCACTTGGCGGTGCTTCGGTGCCTTTACTAAGTTTACCGTTCCATGAACCGGTTAATGGGGATGGGGTAGCGGCTTCTTTTTTACAGGAAAACAGCAGGGTACAAGCAATGATAGCAGATAAGCATGTGAGTTTCATGATGTAAGTGTTTGTTTATTTGCGATGCAAAGGTATCCGGGGGACTATTAACAGCCCGGCAGGGGTGAGTAAGCGGGAGTTATTTTTGAGTAAACAGGCAAAAAATGGCCGAAGTACGAAGAACGGAGCAGGGTTGGGCTAAAAAGGAAAGAAGCCCCGCGTATGCAGAGCTTCTTGTTTCTTTTTTGGGTATAACACCGTTGGTGTATTTAGAGTAATCTTGTTCGTAGTTTCTGATGCAATACTACGACATATCTTTCACTTTTTATCATCATCCCGCCTAACTTTATTTTAAACTGACAGAATGATGCAGTTGTGACAAAGTGTAGAAATGACACATGCAACCGGTTTCTCTGTCGTTCGCAGTCCTAATCTTCCTTAGATGATACCCATTTTACCGCCATATCCAGTTCATTTGTTTTAAAGCCCTTAAACTCGCCTGGTACAAATACACTGAATATGTTGGTAAAGCTGTTCACGTTTTCTGAGTCGGTAAGAATGGCGGCACGGTGCCACTTACTCAATTGCTTCAATCCCATCAATGCATCCTGCAACCATGCGCCCCCGGTAAAGTTCTTTAGTTCTGTATCGATCACCATCAGGTAATTGAGTTCACCAGTCCGTTGCACTAATTCGTTAACTGCAGGTAGTACATCCGTTTCAAAATCTTGTTTCGTTACTTCACCGCTTGCGCGAAAGGCAACGATGTTTGACGGTACGTTCGACAGTTGTGAAATCATAAAATTGTTTTAAATATCAGGCTAAATATTGTGCCATTATTTCCACAGTACTGTGCCATATCTTCAATAAAACTAACGGAATGCAGGCCCGGGATGCAGTGTAGAGGCTTTTCTACACTCCTTGTTTAAGTAATAAAATGATAAAACGTGGCATGGTTTTTCCCTTTTTAAACTCAGCCATATCATTTATTTATTCACCGGAATTCTAAGGTTATGATTGACAATAACAATAGGAAACATCCGGACGGAACAGGGCCTACTCGGATAGCGGAGAAAGAACTGAAGTTGAGAGAAGAGCAATTGCGCGCCCTGGTGGAAAACACACCGGATGTTATTACAAGATGGGACAGTAAGCTGAAATTGGTTTTCGCTAATGCAGCTCACGAGGAAAAAACAGGGAAGCGCCTGGAAACCGTTATTGGAAAAACCACTGTCGAAATGGGCTTTCCAGATGAGATTGCGCTTCCATACATGGAAAAGCTGCGACAGGTATTTGAAACTGCCCGCCCGCAGGAACACTATAATTTTTATGAAGGGCCGCATGGCCATGTACATTTCCACTCCCGCATGGTACCCGAGCTTGATACGGAGGGCAATGTATACACCGTACTGTCTATTGCACGGGACGTAACCCTGACCCGCAACGTGAACCTCGAAATGCAGGAATTAAACCGGCAGTTGCAGGTAAAAGAACGTATTAACGATGCGTTGGTGGAAGAGTTAAATGCCTTTACCCGGGTGATCGGGGGGCAGTATACTACCGCTTTGCAAAAGGCATATACGTCTCTCGAGTTCCTGATCAGTAACGACGGGCAGCAGCTTAGCAACGAGGGGCGCGCCAGCTTGCGGCGTGTGCAATCGGCATTGCAGCGGATGAAACTGATGACCCAGGACCTTGTATCGTTCTCAAGCATAGAGGCCGATCAGGATAGTTTTTCAGAAATAGACCTGAACCAGGTGCTGGAAATAGTAAAGGGCGAAATGGAGGGGAAACTGACGCATTCCAACGTGGTAATCGATGTTGACCCGTTGCCGGTGGTGAAAGGTTATGCCATGTTAGTATCGCTGCTCTTTTATCACCTGCTGGATAATGCGGGTAAGTTTAGCCGGGAAGGCGTTGCCCCTAAAATTACCATTCGTTACAACCGCCTCGACGGTTACCATGTGGTGTCGTTTAACGATAATGGTATTGGTTTCGAAGAGGCTTCGTCTGCACAGATTTTCGGACTGTTTAACCGGCATACAGACAGGCAGCGTTATAAAGGTTCGGGTATTGGCCTCGCCGTGTGTAAGAAAATAATGGACCTGCACGGTGGTTTTATTACAACGGAAAGTAACCCTGGTGTGGGTAGTATGTTCAGTTGCTGGTTCCCTTTTTAATCAAGTATATTTTTAAGCATAGACGTTAATATTTCGATCGTGGGCGGCTTTACAATGCACGAAGCCGCCCCCGCGGAATAAGCATCGCGGCGTGTTGCATCGTTGATAGAATTGGAGTAAATAATCAATGGCGTATCGCGCAACTGTTCCAGTTTTTTGATCGCCTTCAAACATTCCAGCCCGTTCGTACGCGGCATGTTAAAATCAATGAAAATATAATCAGGCTGCAAATCGCCTAACATGATCATCGCTTCTTCCGGACTTTGTGCATAAGTGCAGGCATAGGGGGCCGGAACACCTTCCAATGCCTCTAAAAATATTTCTAATTCATCTCTGTCATCATCAATGATCATGATCTGTTTAACCATAGCTGTTTAATTTAAGGAGGCGATAGCCTGCAGATCCGGCAGGTTCGCTTATGTTTTCTCTGCTGCTCTCACAAGAGGTTTACGTCGATTTATATATAAAGCAATACCAATAACTCAATCTTCGAAACAGAAAGTTGGTAGTAACGGGTACAATCAGAAATGTATGGGAAATAATGTATGGGCAAGTAACGTATGAGAACACGTTATTGTTTGATAAAAGTAGTATTTAAACGTGGGAAATACAAATTTTTTATAGGGTGATGGGTGCAAATGGCGGCATATGTTTCGTCAATTTTTGTATTTTTAGTTACGACCAAAACTAAATTCGCAGCACTGAGCGACAAACTACACATACCACCCGAATGGTTAAAACTGGCAGGAGAGGGCGACGAAGCCGCATTTACAGATATAATGCAGCAGGTACTCCCATTACTGGAGGTGATCACCGGCAAGATCGTGCAATCGCCCGATGCGGTACGTGATATCCTGCAGGAAACCATGATACGGGTATGGGTAAACCGGGATAAACTGCCTGAACTCGAAAAACCGCTGCCCTGGCTTAAAAGAGTTGCCCTCAACGAAACATTCACCTGGCTGCACCAGCGCGCCCGTCACAATAAACTGTTCCTGCCGCTGGAAACAGACGCCCCGCTCGAAGCGGATGTTACCGACCTCGTATCACTGCGCGAAACGCAGGAAATTCTCCGCCAGGCTATCGAAGAACTGCCTCCCCAAAGAAAAATGATTTACCACATGAGCCGTGTACAGGGCATGAAGTCGCCCGAAATTGCAGACGCCCTGCAGCTGTCGCACGGTTATGTAAAGAACGCGCTTACCGCCGCCCTGGCCTTTCTGCGCGAACGACTCGCCGCTGCGGGTAAGTTCATGTTATTGTACTTCCTGTAAAGCGTAGCGTTTACACTTCCATCTTTCTTCAAAAATATTTTAGCATCGATAGTTACCAAATGTATTTCCGGCATTTATTAATAGTAAGCACCTTTTATAATAATGGAAGAATCACGACTCAGGTACCTGGTTGCACAATGGCAACAATCGGCGCTTACCGAAGATGAACAGCGCGAACTCACCGTCTTTCTGGCCAAACCGGAAAGCCGCTCTCAGTTCGTGGCTTTAATGAGTGATGTGGCTGGAGAAGACGAAGGCCGGTATGCCTTTGACGCCAACACCTGGATGCCTGTCATCAATAATGCCTTACAGGCCGACAAACATATGCAGCCTGTATTGGTACCCACCCGCCGCCAACCGCTCCGCTGGCTGGCAGCAGCGGCAGTGGCCGCCATGCTGGTGAGTGTGGCCGTTATCTATATAACAAAGGACAAGGGAGATCAAACACTGGTGGCCGATAGTGGCGCAACCAGTCCGGCTAACGTGGCCCCGGGCCAGGACGTGGCCGTTCTTACATTAAGCGATGGATCTACCGTAAGGCTGGATAGCGCCGGCCGGCAAACGATCCAGCAGGGCAAAACGGTGGTGAACCAGCAGAACGGAAGTTTGGAGTATGTGGCAGATGATAATGCGGGGCAGGTAACTTACAATACCCTTACGGTTCCCCGTGGCGGGCAGTTCCAGGTAGTGCTGCCGGATGGAACGAAGGTATGGCTGAACGCGGCATCGTCGCTTGTGTACCCTACTGCGTTTACTGAAAAAGAGCGGGTAGTGGAAATAAAAGGGCAGGGTTATTTTGAAGTAGCCCGTAATACCAGCCAGCCTTTTGTGGTAAAAGTAAATGGTATGGAAGTACAGGTATTAGGCACCAGCTTCGACGTAATGGCTTATCCCGAAGAACAATCTATTAACACCACCCTCGTCAATGGTTCGGTAAAAGTGAAGTATGGGGGGCTGGCTCAGCAGTTACGCCCGGGGCAGCAGGCCATATTGGACAATGCCACGCTTAACCTGACCATACAACAGGCCGATACCGACCAGGTGATTGCCTGGAAGACCGGCTTCTTCGAATTCGACAATGAAGATTTAAGCACGATCATGCGCCAGGTGGCGCGCTGGTATGATATAGAAGTTAACCTTAACAATACTAAAACAGCCAGGCGCTTTGGCGGTCGTATAAGCCGTAAGCTGCCTTTGTCCGAAGTGCTGAATATGTTAAGCGAAGGTGGTGTCAGCTTTCAGTTGAAGGGCCGCACGCTGGACGTAAGCACCGTTAAATAGCCGCCATGTAACGATAGAGATTTTATTTATTCCACGAATTGTATAAAAGAGACACGTTATGAAAAAAGAAACTGGTTAGTCAACGCGCGCCCATAAAAAAGCCGGTAGTGCGCTAACACTGCCGGCTGCATCCTGGGCCGAACAACAAATCCCGCTAAGAACTTATTTATTCCGAACTCCCAAAACACTACAAAAGTATGTTTTTAAACTTGTGTGGTAAAGTTTCTTATTGCCATAAGGAACGCCTGTCAACCAAAATTATTCTCGTTATGAAAATTACAACCTTTTTGCTGCTTATTGCATTGCATATCAGCGCAAAAGGGGTATCCCAGCAGGTAACACTCTCGGTGAAGAACGCGCCGCTTAAGAAGGTATTTAAGGAAGTTGCCCGCCAAACCGGTATCTCCATCTTTTACGATGAAGGGGTCATGGAGGCCACACGGCCTGTAACCCTGCAGGTAAAAGATAAACCGGTGGAAGAGGTGCTGGAAGCTTGCCTGAAAAACCAGCCGGTGTCGTTTACGATACAGGGTAACCGCGTTACCATCAGCCTGCCGGAAAATCCCGCACCCTTACAGGATACAGCCGTTTCGGTAAGCGGCCGCGTAACCAACGAGGCCGGCGAACCTGTGCCCGGTGTAACGGTGCGGATAAAAGGCAGTACCACAGGTACCACCACGGACGCCAGTGGACACTATTCCCTGCGGGTGCCGAAAGTAAATACGGGACTTGAGTTTTCATACGTGGGTTTTGCCACGGAAACGCTGGTGCCACGTCATGCCAATACGAACGTAATACTCAAAGAATCATCTACTGCGCTTAACGAAACGGTGGTGGTAGGTTATGGCGTACAGAAGAAAAGCGTGGTAACGGGCGCTATCTCCAGTGTTCGCGCCAAAGATATCGATGGTATGCCTATTACCCGCCTCGAGCAGGTGTTGCAGGGCCGTACTTCGGGACTTACCATTGCGCAGAGTTCTGGTCAGCCGGGCTCGGGATCTACGGTGCGGGTAAGAGGTATCACAACGTTTAACAATAATGATCCGTTGTGGGTAATAGATGGTGTGGTGGTTGATAATGGCGGCATCGGTTATCTTAATCAATATGATATAGAATCGGTGGAGGTGCTGAAGGATGCTGCTTCGCAGGCTATCTACGGCGCACGTGCGGCTTCCGGGGTGATACTGGTGACCACTAAAAAAGGGAAGGCCGGTAAACTCACCGTAAACTATAACGCCTGGTACGGCACCTCCGCACCGGCACGTAAATTAAAACTGCTGAACGCCACGGAATATGCCACCTTACGTAATGAGGCGGATGTAGCGGGCAACAAACCGCTTCCTTACGCCGATCCGTCGGTGTATGGGGAAGGTACTGACTGGCAGGAGCAGATATTTAATAACGATGCACGCCGCCAGAACCACGAGTTGAGTATCAGCGGTGGTAACGATCGTTCTACTTTCTACACCTCTTTCGGTTTCCTGAAAATGGACGGTATTGTGGCGACCGATATTTCTAAATACAAGCGTTTCAACGTACGCCTTAACTCTACGCACAAACTGGCGAAGTGGCTAACTATCGGGCAGAATGTGGGGTATGCGTACGATAAGTCGATAGGTTTGGGTAATACCAACAGCGAATTTGGCGGTCCGCTTAGTTCGGCTATTAACCTCGACCCTATTACGCCTGCTGTAGTCACTGATCCTGCCGCAGCCGCAGCTTATCCGTATACCAATGTTGGTATTCGCCGCGATGCTTTGGGCCGGCCTTATGGTATCTCTACACCGGTAGGGCAGGAGATCACCAATCCGCTGGCTTACATTACTACCCGCCTGGGTAACTATGGCTGGTCGCATAATACGGTAGGTAACATTTACCTGGAAGCAGAGCCGATCAAAGGTTTACGTTTACGCTCCGTTGTAGGCGCCAAACTTTCGTTCTGGGGAAGTGAGAGCTTTACGCCTATTTCCTGGCTGAACTCTTCTACCATATCTTCCCGTACTTCTTTTAACCGTGGTAATAACCAGGGTTTTAACTGGAACGTGGAAAATACAATTTCATATACACGCCTGATCGGCGGGCACGATTTTACGGTAATGGCAGGACAGGGTGCGTATATGGATGGTCGTACCCGGAACATCAATGTAACGTTTAATGATGTACCGGCCAATACGTTCGAAGAGGCCTCTCTTAACTTTAAAGTGCCGCCGGACAAACGTTTGTCTGATGGTGGCGAAGGGGCCGATCACCGCATCTCTTCTCTATTTGCCCGTATCAACTATAACTATAAAGAAAAGTACCTGGCAGAAGCGATCATCCGCCGCGATGGTTCGTCACGCTTCGGGCCTAATAACAAGTATGGTGTGTTCCCATCGTTCTCTATGGGCTGGGTGCTTTCGCAGGAAGACTTTTTCCCCAAAGGTGCGCAGGTTAACACGTTTAAACTGCGTGGTGGTTATGGCGTGGTGGGTAACGATAATATTGGCGACTTTGCTTACCTGGCCACCATCGGTAGCGGCAGGAACTATACATTGGGCACCAGCGGCAGTTATATTGTGGGATACAGTCCCAACGCTCCTTCTAACCCCGATCTGAAATGGGAAGAAACCAGCCAGATGAATGTGGGTTTTGAAGCGATGTTGTTCAATGATTTCAATGTCACGTTCGACTGGTATATCAAGAAAACAAAAGACATTTTGCAGAACCCCCGTATACCGTTCTATGTAGGCGCCATTTCCAATCCTGCCGCCAATGTGGCCGATATGGAGAACAAAGGAGTGGAGCTGGAACTGGGGTACAGGAAAAATATTTCAGGACTTAATATTTATGTAAGTGGTAACGGATCTTATCTTAAAAACCGTGTAACAAACCTGGGTACTGGCATTGCGTACCTCTCCGGTGGGCAGGGTTTCCAGGCGAGTAGTTACCCGATTACCCGTACCGCATTAAATCAGCCGCTTAACTCGTTTTATGGCTTCAGAACAAACGGTATTTTCCAAAACATGGCCGAAGTACAGACTTACGTAAATAAAGAAGGCGCTATGTTACAGCCTAACGCTGCACCGGGCGATTTCCGCTGGGTAGATGTAAATGGCGACGGACTGATTTCTGAACTGGACCGCGACTTTATCGGTAATCCTACACCTACCTGGACTTACGGCTTTACGCTGAACCTGGAGTACAAAGGTTTCGACTTTGTATTTTTCGGACAGGGTGCAGCGGGTAATAAGATATTCCAGGGCCTGCGCCGCCTCGACATTACGAATGCTAACTGGCAAACCAAAGCACTGGGCCGCTGGACGGGCGAGGGTACCAGTAATTCCTTCCCACGGTTGAACAGCGCCGATCCGAATAAGAACTTCACCAATCCATCTGATTTCTACCTGGAGAATGGCAGCTATTGCAGGATTAAAACCATACAGCTCGGTTACTCCCTGCCTTCTGCTTTAATCAGGAAGGTAGCATTACAGAAAGCGCGCATTTACCTGATGAGCGAAAACCTGCTCACCTTCACAAAGTACACAGGTTACGACCCCGAAATTGGCGGGGGCGTAATGAGCATCGACCGCGGTATTTATCCGCAGGCACGTTCGTTTATGCTGGGCGTAAATGTCACTTTTTAATCACCCGAAACAGCTCGTAAAATGAAAAGAAGATACATCCCCTTTATACTTTGCTTTACGCTGGCGGCTATTGCCTCCTGCAGCGATAGTTTCCTGGAAGTAAAACCCCGCGGTACCGACCTGGAAGCTAACTATTACAAGAATGAAACGGAAGCTTATAACGGCCTGGTGGCCGTGTACGATGTGGTAGGCTGGCAGAGCAGCAATTATGTAACCCGCATTGGTGCGATGAACGCAGCTTCCGACGATCACCTCGCAGGCGGTGGCGGTCCTAACGACGTGAGCCAGTTTCAGGTGTTTTCTACTTACACTTTAACACCCGCCAGCGGCCCGCAGGACGAGCTTTGGCGCAGGAACTACTCCGGTGTGTTCCGTGCTAATGTGTTGTTGCAGAAACTGACAGAAGTGCCCATGGACGAAAGCAAAAAGAAAAGATTCATAGCAGAAACCAAACTGCTGCGGGCCTACTTTTATTTCGACCTGGTGCGGATGTTCAAAAATGTACCACTGTTCACCGCGCCGGTGTCTACTTCAGATATGTACAACGTATTGCAGGCACCTCCTGCAGATATATACACCCAAATTGAAAAGGATTTGCAGGAAGCGATAGCCGAACCATTACTGCCCGACCAGGTAGTAATTGCGAGTGAAGGCGGCCGTGTAACCAAGGGCACGGCGTATGCCTTACTGGGCAAGGTATTGTTATACCAGCAAAAGTGGGGGCCTGCAGCAACAGCACTGAAAGAAGTGAATGGAACACCAGGTGTAGCGAATACCAAATACGGTTATAAACTGCTCACCAATTTCGGCGACCTCTGGAAGTCTGACCCGGGCAGTAAGTTTAATACCGAGAGCATTATGGAAATGTCTTTCAGCTCTACATCGGCCGGTAGCTGGGGCTGTGTGGCCTGTACCGAGGGGAATGTGTTAAACATCATGGTAGGCCCGCGCGGTTATAAAGCTAAAACTACCGCTGCGCCCGACTACGTTTCTGGCTGGAGTTTTTTAGTAGTAACAAAAGATCTGTTTGATGCGATCCATAATGATCCACGTTACCTGTACACCATCGCCAACCTCGACAGCCTGGAGAAAAATGGCATTGCCGAGTATGAAAAAGGCTTTAACAACACCGGTTATTTCCTGGAGAAATTTGCCGGTCGCGTACGTAATCAAACCACAGGTGGCGGGGCAAAAGAATTAAACTATCCGCAGAACATGTATGAAATCCGTTTGGCAGATACTTACCTGATGGAAGCAGAAGCGCTGGTGCGTGGCGGCGAAAGTGGCGGCGTGGGTACCCGCTCGTACGACCTGTATAATGCAGTACGGGCCCGTGTGGGATTAGGCCCTTTACAAGCCACGATCGATAACATCTTTAAAGAACGAAGACTGGAACTGGCAGGCGAAGGACACCGCTGGTTCGACCTCGTAAGGTCGGGGCAGGCAGCCGCGGTATTAGGTGCCCGTGGATTTGTGGCCGGTAAACACGAAGTGCTGCCTATTCCGTTGCTCGAACTGGAGAATACCAAAATAGAGCAGAATAAGGAGTGGGGAGGAACGAAGTAAGTCTTTAAACAACAAAACGCATCAACATGAAAAAACAAATTTGCATACTTCTGTTTACCGCAGCCTGTTTTGTGGCAGCCTGCACGCCCGAGTCGAAAGACTACGACCTGGGCACACCCCCTGCCGTAACTTTTACCGCAACACCGGTGGCTGGTAACCCTAACCGCATAGCCGTAGCCAGCACTTCGCCCGGTACCTTTATGTGGAGATGGCAATACAATACTACCGGCGCCTCCAAGCTGGAGAAGGATACTTTCAGCTTTTCAAAGAAAGGAGAATATACCATCCAGCTAACCGCTTATGCCAAAGGCGGATTTGCTTCCGCAGTGCAGAAAGTAAACATCGCGCAGGATGCACCAGGTAAGGATATTGTGAAAGGTGGCGATATGGAAGCTGCCAGTGCCGCATTATGGACCGTATTGAATACCAGCGGTGCGCAAACAACGATAGAGTTTACCGGGGGAGTGATGAAGTTTTCCAATACCGGTAATACCAATGGCGCTATTTACCAGGCCGTAACCGTAAAGGCGAACAAAGAATATACATTGTCGGCCACGGTGAAAGGCGGTGGCGCTACCAACACCTGGTTCGAAGTATACATAGGCACCAAAGCGCCGGTGCAGGGTTCGGACTATAGCGATAATAATTTCGTAGCGCTTAATACCTGGGCAGGCTGTGGCGGCAGTGCGTTTGATGGCGATATTGCCACACTCGCCTGCGAAGGCAGTGGCAAAGGCAAAAGCGGGAAGATAAAGTTTACCACAGCAGGTACCGCGTACATCGTGATCAAAGGCGGCAGCTCTGGTGGCACCATGGGCGCCACCGGTATTACGATCGACAACCTGAAGTTCCTGGAGGAACAATAAACATGCAAAAGGCTATCTGTATCTTGCAGGTAGCCTTTTATAAACCACTTCATGTATGAGAAAAATGTTGTTTTTGCCTGTACTTGCCCTTGGCCTGTACATCCTTTCCTGCTCCGGTAAAAAAGATGATGCCGCGCCTGTTATTCCTCCCCCGCAAACGCCGCAGGATAAAGGTTGGACATTTGAAACCACACCGGTATGGGCCGATGAGTTTACCTATACAGGTGCGCCCGATGCCGGTAAATGGGACTACGATATCGGAGGTTCCGGCTGGGGGAATAATGAATTGCAGTACTATACGAACCTGACGGATAATGCGTCGGTAGGCAATGGCATATTGACTATTACTGCGAAGAAGCAGGAGATGGGCGGCAGGAATTACACCTCGGCACGTTTGGTAACCCGTAATAAAGGCGACTTTTTATACGGCCGCTTCGAAATCAAAGCCAAACTACCCACCGGCAAAGGCACCTGGCCCGCGATATGGATGCTGCCCACCGACTGGGCGTACGGCGGCTGGCCCAAGTCCGGCGAAATAGATATCATGGAACACGTAGGGTACGATCAGGATAACGTACACATTACCACCCACACCGAAGCGTATTACTTTAAGATCAATACCCAGAAAAGCGCCACGCGCCGCATAGCCAACGCCAGTACCGAGTTTCACCTGTACCGGGTAGACTGGACGCCTTATGCCATTCGCGGTTACATTGATGATCAGTTGTTATTCGAGTTTAAGAACGAAGGCAAAGGTTATACAGTATGGCCGTTCGATAAACGTTTTCACCTGCTGCTAAACATAGCCGTTGGTGGCGACTGGGGCGGGGCACAGGGTGTGGCCGATAATGTATGGCCGGCCACCATGGAGGTTGACTATGTAAGGGTTTATAAAATGATTGAGAAATGATCGACCGCAAAAGAGTTCATCAACATATATATGCGTTTGTTTTAGTCACCGCCTTGGGTATAGGTTGTAAGGGCGATAAGGCAAATGGTCAGGGCCCGGGTACCCCGCCAGCCAACACAAAATCAGATGTGGAGGCCTGGGTAACCAAGCCAGACAAATTTGCGTTATTTGCCAAACAAACAACACCGTTGGTGTTTAAAGACACCAGCAATGCCTGGCCCACCATCGAAATTGATACCACGGTAACCTACCAGGAAATAGACGGTTTCGGCTACACGCTCACGGGTGGCAGCGCCACGCTGATAAACGGCCTGCCTGCCGCGACGCAGGATGCATTGCTGAAAGAACTGTTCTTAACCGATAGTACGTTCATCGGCGTCAGTTACCTGCGTGTAAGCATAGGCGCATCCGACCTCAGTGCCAGCAGCTTTACTTACGATGATATGCCCGATGGGCAAACAGACCCTGAACTAAAACAGTTTTCCATCAATAAGGAAAAAACAGACCTGCTGCCCATACTAAAAAAGATCGTAGCACTCAACCCCAACATCAAAATACTCGGCTCTCCATGGTCGGCACCTACGTGGATGAAAACCAATAATGCGTTTAAGGGCGGTAGTCTGAAGCCCGAGTATTATAGTGTGTACGCCCAGTACTTCGTAAAGTACATACAAGCCATGAAGGCCGAGGGGATTACGATGGATGCGATCACAATACAGAACGAACCGCTGCATGGCGGTAATGTACCCAGTATGGTAATGCAGTCTGCCGAGCAGGGCAGCTTTATCAAAAATCACCTGGGCCCTGCATTTAAAGCAGCAGGTATTACGACTAAGATCATTTTGTACGATCATAACGCCGACCGGCCCGATTACCCGATGGATATACTGGCCGATACAGAAGCCGCGAAGTATGTAGACGGATCGGCGTTTCACCTGTACGGCGGGCCGATAACAGCATTAACGCAGGTGCATGATGCCTATCCCGATAAACATGTGTATTTCACCGAGCAATGGGTGGGAGGCCCTGGTAATTTCGGGGAAGACCTTAAATGGCATATCAGCACCCTCATTATTGGTGCTACCCGCAATTGGAGCCGTAATGTGCTGGAATGGAACCTGGCCGCCGACCCCGATTACAAACCACATACCGATGGCGGCTGCACCAGTTGTTTGGGTGCGCTCACTATCAGCAGTGGCGGCGGCTTAATTCGAAACGTAGCTTATTATATCATAGCCCATGCCTCCAAATTTGTACGTCCCGGATCTGTACGTATTGCTTCGAACATCGATGGCGGTATGCAGAATGTGGCCTTTAAAACGCCCGATGGCAAAAAGGTACTCATCGTGATCAATACCGGCAATGTGCCTTTGAGCTTTAACATTAAGTACCGGGGTAAAATTGCTACTGCCAGCCTTAATAACGGGGCCGTTGGCACCTATGTTTGGTAGTTAAACTTAACAGGGTCACCCTGTTCGTGGAATTGTTGCCGGGGCGGTTTTTTTAATCTGCCCCCTCTTTTCAAAATGAAAGGAAAACAAAAAGCCAGTGGGGAACCACTGGCTTATTACATCTGAACTTCTATTTGCTATTATAAATTCTTTTGTCGCTAATAATGTCCGTTGTACCATATCTTGTACGGAAGCTAAGATAGATATATAAATTATTTATGCGGTGTTAAATTTATCAATGTGTATAAATATGCTGTAAAGCAAATTATGTGGATATCTTTCTATTTGTACCAGTAATTCTGAATGAATCCGAACGCACTGATGCTGAACTCACTGCCTCCTTTTGCGATAAGATAGAGGTCGTGTACCCCCATAGCATGGGGCAGGTGACCAACTAACTTGGCCGAATACACGGTGTCGGCGGTATAGGGAATTTCCAGGGTACCTATTTTTTTACCCTTTGCATGATCAAGCCTGAACTCGAGTTTACCTGCACCCGATTTATCGGCGCAGCTTACCAACACCTCGAACCCTACTTCTCCCATGCTCAGATTAATTTGCCGGAAGCCAAGTATTGATCCGCTTTTCATCACAAAATCCTCTGGTTTGGTTTTGGGGGCGGGAGGCGCAGCATTATTCTGCCCGCTTGCGGGTAAAACAACAAATAGAAGAATAGCTATCATTGTAGCTAATGCGAACGGCCTCATAGGATAGGTACCTGGATATGTTAACTCTTAAATTCATATAAAGATAAAAATTAATACTATTAACAGCAATAAATGTTTGAAAATAATAATGGATTGCTGGTAACGCTATCCTGCTGATTCTCCAGCAATTGGGTCAAAAGCTCTTCCTGTTAAGCGTTTCAGTTAGCAGGGCAGAAGGTTAGTTTTTTATTTGGGAGATGAGTGGCTTAGCCTAAATTTGGTCCACTATCAAAACATCAGTCAGATGGAACCGGTATTTTTCACCCAACCCGCCGAATTCAGGAAGTGGCTGGATAAACATCATACGAAAGCCACGGAGTTGCTGGTGGTTTTTTATAAAACCAGCAGTGGTAAACCCAGTATCACCTGGTCGGAGTCGGTGGACGAAGCCCTGTGTTATGGCTGGATTGATGGGGTGAGGAAGTCGATGGATGAGGAGCGTTATACGATACGGTTTACCCCGCGGCGGCCCGGCAGCATTTGGAGCGCGATCAATATTAAGAAGATGGAGGAGCTGAAGAAGGCCGGTAAATTAAAGCCGGCCGGTGAAGCAGCTTTTGCATTGCGGACAGCGGAACGGTCTGCGGTGTATTCGCATGAGCAGGACGAAGTGGCCTTTAGTGCTGCGCTTAAAAAGCAATTTAAAGCCAGCAAGGGTGCCTGGAAGTTCTTCGATGCGCAATCGGCGTCCTACAAACGCACGTTAACGTATTGGGTGATGAGCGCTAAGCAGGATATTACGCGGCAGAAGCGCCTTGATCAGTTAATAGCGGCCAGCGCCGCGGAAAAGAAGATGGCTTAAGTTCTGTTTTCCCAATCCTCTTTACTCATTTCAAACCCCAGTTCCCCATTATCCATCAGGCCTGTTTCGCGCCATCCCGTTTTTCTGTAAAAAGTAGCAGCGCGGCTTTCGGGGGCGGTGCTGAGCCACACAGGCTGCTCGGTTTCAGAAAAGTACCAGTTCAACATTTCTGCCTGCAGGCTTCTGCCAATACCCTTGCCTTCATAATCGGGGTGCAGAAAAAGTGCCCATACGTTGGTTTCCGGAACGGACACGATCGCAAAGCCTACTACTTTCCCGTCTATCTCATACAGCCATCCCTTGCCCGCAGTTTGCAGGTAGTATATGTAATGTTTTTCGGTAACGAGCGCAGGATTATTCAGTTTGTTTTCGTTTACAGACATCCTTACTTCGTGAAGGGCAGGTATATCGTTTAATGTGGCAGGTCTTATGAACATCGGAGCGTTATGGCTGAGGTTAGATGCAAATATAGGGGAAAGGGTGATGAAGGCCATGCGGAGGTTAGCGGCTAGTTAGGACTAGGGTGTAAGCGGTGCTTTATTGGAGAATAAATATTGTTTCGTCGGTTTCTCTGCTTAAAAATCCAATTAGCATGTTAATGAAATAAGGGCATTTGGTCATAGTTCAATAAATATTTTTAAAACAATTCAATAATTAATAAAAAATATTATTAAGTTTGATGCTGTTGTAATTAATGAACTGGCATCCACGTCTTTGCCTAAAAACGCGTCAAAAACATATGAAACAACCAAAATGGAAGCTGTCGCTGCTGGCCTGTACGCTGGTAGTAACCACTGCAAATGCACAGTCGCAGGTGCTGAAGCCCGAACAGGTGAATGCGCTGCTCGCTGCTAAGCAGGGAACGATTGTAGAACTGCCCGGATTTTTAACAGAAAAGATCCCGAACATCGATTATCACAAAGTACCGATGGCGGGCCCGCAGCACGTAATATCCGACGATCCGGAATACATCCGGGTGCCGGAAGCGATAGCGCTGCAGGAAGCGGTGCAGCCGGGTGCTGTTCGGTTATACGTATATAACGTGAACGGGATAAAAGAACCCGCGAAGATCGACCGCCGCATCACTTCGGTAATTAAAAATACCGGCACCGGCGTCATGCACCTGCGTATGTTGCGTTACTCCTCACAGAAACCCAGTACCAATTATTACCTCTGTGGTAAACAAGGCCTTGCCGATTTCTTTGCATCTAAACCATCTAACGTAATCCGTAGCATTAAGCCGGGCGAAGTAGTGGCCATTGATGATAAATTCGAAAAGGCGATCGTGAAGTACGACGAACTGGTGCATGGTTTTTATGAGTTCGTGATCGACCAGCCAGGTGAGATCAGTGTATTGCAAACGGATGTAAATACCAGCGGCCCTAAAGCCTATGCACGTATTAAAACGGTACTGCCCAGCAAAAGTCAGAGTGGTGCCGGGCGTGGGGTGTTTGGCGTAAGCAATTACCGCATCCTTAATAAAGAAACATACGATACCAAAGAAGGGGTGAAAGAGATCATTGTGGCCGATGGCAATATCGATCCATGGGTAACAGGTAAATCGGCTATCAGCGAAGGTGTGGCAGAACTGGCCGGTAACTACGGGGTGATGTATAATATTGAATTTAAGTGGAAAAGCACCGACGGTAAAGGTCTCGCACTGGTAACCTGGAACGCCCGCAGCGGCAACAGTCAATGGTGCGGCGGTATGGCTAATACGATGGTGGTGAGCAAAGGCAAATTCAATGAAGGCATTATCCAACTGCCGAGCGACCGCCTGGTGACCAAAGCAGCACCGGAAGCGATACTGGTGCAGGTATTTCCACCAGCGGCCAATGGTGAAGAGCAAACGATCAGGATGACTTATTCGCCTCCGGGCGCTTCCTGCCTGCCCACACCACTGATCTTTATTCCGGTGGATATCAAATAAGGAGCTTTAACCAACAAACCATATGAAAACGGGCTGCGCAATGTGCGTGGCCCATTCTTATTTACACCGGCCCGCAATTTGTACCCTTCCATGTAAACTACATGGTATGCCCGAAGGACCTTCGATTGTTATCCTCAAAGAACTGGCGGCCCCTTTTGCAGGTAAAAAGGTGCTGGAAGTAAGCGGCGATGCACCTATAGACTTAGAACGCCTGGCCGGACAGAAAATCATCGCGTTTAAAACCTGGGGCAAACACCTTTTGATATGTTTTAAGCAATTCACCGTTCGTATACACCTGATGTTGTTCGGCTCTTATAGTATCAACGAACAAACCAAACCGCGTGTACGGCTCGGACTTACGTTCGCAAAAGGGGAATTGTTTTTTTACGCCTGCCTGGTAAAGATAATTGACGAGCCGCTCAGCGAAGTGTACGACTGGAGCGCTGATGTAATGAACCAGGCCTGGGACCGCCGCAAAGCCAGGGCTAAACTAAAACAAGAGGGCGACAGGATGATCTGCGATGTGTTGCTCGACCAAAATATATTCGCCGGCAGCGGTAATATCATCAAAAATGAAGTACTGTTCCGCAGCCGCATACAGCCCGAAAGCCTGGTGAGCGCTATCCCCCCTAAAAAAATTACGGCATTACTCACCGAAGTGGTAAAGTACAGCTTTGAGTTCCTGCACTGGAAAAAGGAGAACACGTTAAAGAAACACTGGCAGGCGCATACGAAGAAGATTTGTCCCCGCTGCGATATTCCGTTCGTGAAGAAATACACCGGTAAAAACAAACGCAGGAGCTTTTTCTGCACCAACTGCCAGGAGTTATATGAATAAGTGTTGTGATCCCGCTTTGTGATTTTGTGCTGGCTAACCGAAAAATATTTATCTTTCGATGCTTATAATTTATCATTTTAGCAACCAGAACTAATTAAAACCACCTGGTTTTACGCCTTCCAGTTATGAAAATCGAGTTGAGGAACGCTTTATATATTGCTCGTATTCTCCTGCTTTTGCTTTGCCCGGCAGCGGTGACTGCTCAGTCGCACGGATTAATCTTTTCTTCATTTGAGGCTGTACAGGAAAAAAGAACATCGCTGGACTTAGGCGCTGGTTCGCCCGTATGCGTTTTTGGCGAAATGGACCTTTCCTTCGAATTATCCTTTTTGCCCGACCGGCTTACGTATTTCGGTTACATCTTCAGACTGATCAATAATAAAGGCGAGAATATAGACCTTGTGTATAGTGCGGATGGGTTTAACCTTATTGTGGGCGATGCGCGCACCAATATCCGCTTCTCTATTCCAAAAGAAACGCTGGAGCGGCGGTGGAACAAGTTCCGGCTGCGATATAATGAAGGTGAGTTAAGTTTTTGGGTAGATGAAAAGTTGATCAATAAAACGGTGGCGAAGATCGGTGATAACTGTTTCCAGGTGGTGTTCGGCGCCTGCAATCTGCAATCGTTCCGCTCTACCGATCTGCCGCCTATGGAGTTGCGTAATATTGGTTTGCGGGAAGATGGGAAGCTGAAACACTTCTGGCCACTGGGCGAATCGGAGGGTAATGTTTGTGTGGATAGTATTAAAGGCGCGAAAGGCTCGGTCACCAATCCCACCTGGGTGAAGTTTTTGCACTTGCACTGGCAACTTGCGGGTACCTACAATGTGAATGGACTTAGCAGTGTGGCTTTTGATGCGGATCAGGAAATGCTGTACATAGTGGCCAGCGATTCCGTACATCGTTATGCCGTACGCAACACCCTCAAAACCGCCCTGCCGCAGTTAGCCGCTTCGCATCACCTGATTAAAGGCAATATCTCATTTTATCATCCCGCCCAAAAACAGTTGTACAACCTGTTTACCGATACGCGAAGTATCACTTCCTTCGATACTGCTCAACACCGCTGGCGGCAACCGGCCGACTCTGCGGATGTTACTGAATACTGGCACCAGAATAAGTTTTATCATGAGCGTTCGGGCGTATTGTATACGCTTGGCGGGTACGGACAGCTTAAGTATAAAAACCAGGTGCGCAAATATGATTTCGCTAAACATGAATGGTCGGATGTAAAGGTAACCGGCGATTTATTTACGCCACGTTACCTCGCAGCACTGGGTACCACGACGGGTGGCGATTCAGCTTACATTATAGGTGGTTACGGCAGCAACAGCGGCGACCAGATCGTGAATCCCAAATACCTGTACGACCTGCTGTTGTTTGATGTGCAGCAGCAATCTTTTAAAAAGATATATACACTGCCCGCGCCCAAAGAACACTTCCTGTTCGCTAATGCTTTAATTCCCGAGGGTGATAATTATTATGCCCTCACTTTTCCTAATGATCGTTTCGATTCGAGGCTGCAACTGATCAAAGGGTCGCTGTTAAAGCCCGGTTATATATTGGTGGGCGATACCATTCCTTATTCCTTCCAGGATACCCGCTCGTACGCCGACCTGTTTTATTGCAAAGCCAGCAGGCAGTTGCTGGCGGTAACACAGTTGGCTGAGATCAATGGCACCTCCACCGTGAAGTTATATACCATTGCCTTTCCGCCAAACGAACAGGAAGTAGTAGTAGCCGAAGGTAATAAAGGCCTCGTTTTTTTGCTGATGGGTGGCTTGTTAGCGGCAGCGTGCGTGTTGGCGGTGTATATATGGCGCAGGCCTAAGAAGAAAGTGCCGCCTGCAGCAGTAGCCCATCCACTCACCCCCTTACCGGAAATGCCAGCGCCGGTAGTTACGGAAGATGTAGAGGTGCCACAACTTGCTGCGATTAACCTGTTCGGCAACTTCACCGTTACCGACGCCGAAGGGCAGGACGTTACCCGCCTGTTCACACCACTATTAAAAGAGATGTTCCTGCTCATCACCATTTACACCTTCCGCGAGCGACATGGTATTTCGGTGGAGCAGATGAACGATATATTATGGACAGGTATGCCGGATAAGGCGGCAAAGAACAACCGCTCCGTAAATATGGCCAAACTGAAAGCCATTTTGGAGAAACTGGGCAACTGTGGATTTAAGAAAGAAGGGGATAAGTGGATGTTCCATTATGAAAAAACAGAGACCACGGTAGACCTGGCCGACTTTACCCAGTTGCTCGAAAACCGCCAGACTATGGACCGGGTAAAGATCATCCGGCTCACCCAGCTTTTAAAGAAGGGCCCCTTTTTACACCAAACCGAATACAACTGGCTCGACGATATTAAGTCGGACGTTTCCGGCAAGGCAATGGACGTTTTGGTGCATGCAGGCAGTCTGCTTACTTCTCCCAAAGACGCGGAACTGCTGATCGAGATTGCCAACAGCCTGTTTATATTCGACCAGGTAAATGAACAGGCGCTTCGCCTGAAGTGTAAAAACCTGATCGCGCTCGGCCGTCACTCCCTCGCCAAAAACACCTACGAGAAATTTGCACGGGAATACAAACACCTGTATGCCGAAGATTTCCCGGAAAGTTATAATGACATCATTAACGGGTAAGCGTTGAATTTACATTTAAGAAAAGGGGGGCGGAAGTCCCTTTTTTTGGATAATTCTATAAAAACCAGTCAATTAATTCGCCTGTTAATCCCCCTGTTAATCCCCTCGTTAAGCCTGCCCCGCTTACTTTGCATTCATATTTTCCACGAAATACCTCCACGTATGAAACAGCAGTACGGCCCTCACAAGCCTATCACTTTATCCCTCCCCATTACCTTTTTGCTCCTGCTGTTAAGCGGTACTTCCGCCTTAGCGCAAAAATTGCAGGTAAAAGGAAAGGTGACTGAAGAAACGAACATCGGCCTGCCCGGTGCTACCGTCATGGTAAAAGGCGCCGCTACCGGGGTCATTACCGGCGAAGATGGTACCTTTTCCATCACCGTGCCCGACGGGCAAAAGAGTGTGCTCATTGTTAATTATACCGGTTACAGTTCGAAGGAACTACCGGTGAACGGACAAACAACGCTCAACTTCCAGCTGCAACGCAGCGCAGTAAAACTGAATGATGTGGTGGTTACGTCGGCCTTAGGGTTGGCCCGCTCTAACAAATCGATCGGCTATTCGAGTCAGTCGGTAGACCCTGATCGCCTTACCGAAGCCCGCGATGTAAACATTGCCAGCGCGCTGGCGGGTAAAGTTTCGGGTATACAGGTAACAACTACTGGTCAGCCCACCGGTTCAGTACGTATCGTACTGCGGGGCGATAATTCTATCACCGGTAATAACCAGCCGCTCTGGGTAGTGGATGGCGTGCCAATCGATAACTCCATGGGCGATGGCCGCGGCGACAACCTCGACTACGGTAATGGTGCAGCCGATCTCAATCCCGATGATATTGCTTCCATCGAAGTGCTGAAGGGACCGAATGCGGCGGCACTGTATGGTTCCAAAGCAGCAAATGGAGCTATTCTCGTAACTACAAAAAAAGGGAAAAGCAATGCCGATGGTTCTTTGGGCGTGAGCGTAAACCAAAACCTGATGTGGTACGGCATTTCGCAGTACCCCGAATATCAAAACGTGTACGGAGAAGGCAATGCCATGCGACAGGTGCAGAACGTGAACAGCATCGTGCCCGGTACCAATGCTATTAATATGGGCACCAGCACCCGTAGTTGGGGTATGCCTATGCTGGGGCAGCCGTACAACGGTTACGATGGTAAACCGCATGGTTATCTGCCGCAGCCGAACAATATCCGCGACCTGTATCAAACCAGTTTAACCAGCATTACCAATGTATCGGCCGGTAAAAGCGATGAGAACTCGGCCTTCCGGTTATCTTATACCTATACGAATGGTAATGATATACTCGATAATCAGAACGTGCGCAACAAACATAATCTTAACCTTACCTCTAACCGCAGGTTAGGCAAAAAGGTAAGTGTGGATACACGCGTACTGTACACGCTCGATAAAGTACGTAACCGTACCTACCGTAATATGGACGCTCAAAGTCCGATGAACGCTTACATTTTCATGGTGCGCAGTATAGACGAAAGCGCCCTTCAACCCTGGCGTGATGCGAATGGCAATGCCTTCGCCTATGGCTCACAGGGCGATGGATATGAAAATCCATATTGGTCGATTTATGAGAACGAGAACGAAGACCTGAAACACCGGCTGATCGGTGGTACGACCGCCACCGTTGACCTGTTGCCCGGACTTAAATTCCGCGGGCAGATATCTGGCGACCTGATGTTCGGGAACGGCTACCAGTACAGGGAACCGGGAGCGAGGATGAACAAGACCGGTTCTTATTCCCAGTTCAGTCAGCAGAACCAGAACTGGAACCTCGAAGGCCTGTTCATGTATAATAAGAAAGTAGGCAAAGATTTTACGGTCAATGCGAATCTGGGAGCCAACCTGTTAACCGCTAAATCTATTTTCAGGCAGGCGGGTGTATCGTCCTTGCTGAACCACGATATGCCGAGCATTGCCAATAGTAATGCGTATCCGCAGGCGTTCGAGAACCTGGGCCGGAACAAAGTGCATTCTGTATTTGGATCGGCAACGGTGGGGTATAAAGACTTCCTGTTTTTGGATGTTACCGGGCGTAATGACTGGTCCTCTACGCTGCCCGAAAACAACCGTTCGTTCTTCTATCCATCCGTGAACGGCAGTTTCGTGTTTACGCGTTATCTGTCCAACATCAGTCATGTCATCAACTATGGTAAACTGCGAGCCTCCTGGGCGCGGGTGGGTAACGATGCAGGCGCTTATTCACTGCAATCCATGTTTAGTTACGGTGGATTGTTCCTCGGTAACCCCTGGCTGGATTATGAAAACCTGCTAAAGAGCGCGAGCCTTAAACCAGAACAGACAACATCGCGGGAAGTGGGTATGGACTTGAGTTTCCTGAAAGACCGTATTGGTTTAAGCGCATCATTTTATAAATCTAATACTGTAGATCAGATCATTCGTGCGCAGGTAGCCAGGGAGAACGGGTTTACCGAACAAATAGTGAATGCAGGCGAGATATCTAATAAGGGCATAGAGCTATCGCTGAAAGCAACGCCGGTTAAAACGAAGCACTTTACCTGGGATGCGTTGATTAACTGGTCGACTAACAAAAACAATGTGGAGTCGCTTACGCCGGGTGTGCAGCGTTACGTGTTAGGGGCATGGTGGCAGATGACCTCCAATGCAGAAGTAGGCAAGCCTTACGGCGTGTTACGTGGTAATGCAGCGTATTATGCGCACGACACACTTATTATCAATCCCGCGAATGGCAGGCCTTATTATGAGCAGAACAGTTACCTCGGCAACTTCCGGCCCGACTGGATCGGCTCTTTCGGTTCCACGTTCCGTTACAAAGGATTTGACCTGTCGTTTTTAATGACGGTGAAATGGGGTGGTGATATCTATTCCGTATCTAACCATAAAGCCAACGTTACCGGCAATACCATTGCGAGTTTACGGGGGAGGGATGAATTCGTGTTCAGCTCTGTAGTGTTGGGGGAGAATACGGACGAGCAGGCCGGTAAAGGCCTGTACGGCAGTGTATACATGGACCAGCAACGGGCAAAAGGCATTTTGTATCCCGGGTACAATCCAAGGGTGGATGCGGCGGGTAAACCCATCCTCGATAAAGATGGCCGTTACATGCCCGGTACGCCTAACGCTTTCTGGCAATCACCGCAGGCTTACTGGCAAAACATGGACTTCGATATGGGCAACAACCTGTTTGATGCCACCAATGTACGTTTGAGCGAACTAGTGTTAGGTTATAACATGACCCATAAAATGCTCGGTAACAAATTTATCCGTGGTGCAAGAGTAGCACTGGTAGGCCGCAACCTGTTTACCATCTTCAAAAATACACCCCGCGGTATTGATCCCGAAAGCGCCAGTACTACCGGTAATGGACAGGGTATTGAGCAGGGCGGATCGTTTCCTTATGCGACGTATGGTGTAGACATCAAATTCAATTTCTAAAAGCGCGTTATGAAACAATTGATTTATTTACTGCTGGTGGTATTGGCTTTTACGGCCTGTACCAAAACATTCACAGATACGAACATCAACCCCAACCAGTTTGCCAGTGCCACACCCGAAGCCATTATGCAGGGCGTGGTCAAACGTACCAGCGATTTGCTGGCTACCGCGAACATGAACTATCACTGGACGGGCTCGCACCTGTTATGTATTGGTGGCGGCTCTTCGAGGTATGGTGTGGGTGAGGACGGTTTTTGGGAAACAGCTTATGTAGAACTGTTAGGCAATCTTAAACAGATAGAAACCTTGTATGCCGATAAGCCTGGTTTTGAAAATCGTGTACAGATAGCGCGCATCTGGCGTAGTTATGTGTATTCAATACTGGTGGGAACTTACGGGCCTGTCCCGATGAAGAATGCGCTGCAAAGTGCAGGCAGCAGTTCGATTATGTTTGACGAGGAAGACAGCGTTTACACCAATTTGCTTAGTACTTTAAAAGCAGCCGGCGATGGTATTGATGTAACGAAAGATAAACTGACCTACGATGGTGTATATGCCGGTGACCTTACCAAATGGAAGAAGCTGGCCAATACACTGCGCCTGAAGCTAGCCTTACGTTGTCGCCGTAATTTAAATACAGTGGCCGATGCGCATATCCAGGAAGTAATGGCGAATGAAGCATTACTGATTAACCAGGAAAATGAAACCGCAAAAATGGCATATGAGAACATCGATGGCAATCAGAGCCCGTACTTTATCCGTTATGTGCGTAATGTATATACCAGTGATATTGCGGCTAAGATGAGCGATTTTGTATTTACCTACCTGCGTGCTTACAAAGATCCGCGCCTGCAGGCTTATTATGATACCGTGCCAACGATCAACCGTTTCCTGGTAACAGATACGTTGCCCAGTCAGCTCGACGATTCGCTTCGCATTGTAACCTACACCATTCCTTACTTCGGCATGCCCAAAGCGCCGCGCCTGTTGCCCGGCTGGGGCATTACCGCTGATCCTGTAGGCGGGCTCAATATCCTCACCTATTCCGATCCGAAGAAATCAATCGTATTCGCAGCTGATAAACCTTTCATTCATTTGTCGTACGCAGAAACGTTGTTCATGAAAGCCGAAGCAGCGAAGCTGGGACTGGGCGGCTCTAAAACGGCCGAAGAGTATTACAACGCCGGTATAGACGCGAATTTCGCGAACTGGGGCATTAGCAGTGCAGCAGTGGCTTACAAGGCGCAGGACGGTATTAAGTTCGGTACGTCGAGCCCGGGTTTTTTGAACTACCTGGGTATTGTGAGTACAGGCATTTCTTTGGATGATATGCAGAAGATATGGATACAACGCTGGCTCAACTACTTCCCTGACGGCGGGTTCGATGCCTGGTGTCTGATACGGCGCACACGTATGCTGGATTTACCGCCTTTAACCAACCCGGCTAACCAGTTCATTACAGAAACGTATGCCGATATGCCTAACCGCTGGGTGTATCCTACTACGGTAATCAACTATAACGTACCAGGCTATAACGAAGCCGTGGCAAAGCTGGGGGGCGATGAAAAGAATCCATACATCAACCTTAAATTTTTACAACCGCTCGCCCGTAAAGACTGGGATAAAGTACCGGCCGCCATCAACTTTTCCTTTATTCAAAAATGGTACGGCAGCGATATGCAGCAACTGGCAGCCAGCGGCGCGAAATACACTTTAGTTAGGGCCTATAAACTTTAATTTTATGAAGAAGCTGATAAATATCCTGATAATTGCTGCCCTGTTCCTGAGCACGGGCTGTAGTAAAGATGAAGGTCCGAAAGCGGAAGATCATTTCCTGAACTATGATATTCCCGAAGTGCCGGTTACGGAGAGTTATACCACCGGGGCCTTTTACTATGAAGTGGGTACGTTTAATCCTAACATTAAAGAGAACCCGCTGGCCGGCAAATACACCATGGTAAACGGTGTAGTGCCGCCTGCACTCATGAATAAACACCTGGAATATGCCGCTAAGGCCGGATTGAACTACCTCGTATTCTCATTCCGCTCCGCCAGTCGTGACAACAATGCCTTTCGCCGCGACTCCGCCATTATACAATCTTACCTGGACGTGGTAGGCGAGCAGCCTGTCAACTTTGCGCTGGCCTACAATTTTCAGAGCGGCACGTACGGGCTTAGCGCTACCGCGCCGCTGGAGAACGATGCCGTAAAGCTGGAGCAGTTTTACAAAGATTTCGAACGGGTGGCCTACCTGTTCGCCAGTCCGAAGTACATGCAGCACAGCGGTAAAAGGCTACTCTATATTCAGAACGCCCAGAACCTGTTCTCAAATAACAATCCTGCCGTTTATACAACTTTACGCCAGCGGTTAGCCGCTTTGGGATTTGAGTTGTACATTGTGGGTATGCAGGACAGGTGGACGCCCCCGGCCCGTTACGTTTTCCGTTACAAGGGCTGTGTAGACGCTATCTATCACCAGAATTTCAGGCCCGATGGCTACGACAGGTTTTATTTATTGCCGCAGATGATGGACCAGAACTGGAAGTATTCCAAAAAGTATTTTGCAGACAGTTTGAAGGTGGATTATGTGCCTAACGTATTTCCCGCTTACAACTATCTTATACAAACGCCAACCAGCCTTAATCCCAACATTACCCGTTCCGACAATGGCGAAATGTATAAGCAGCTCTGCAATGTGGCGAAAATGAATGCCGGTAACAACAGGCTGATACTGATAGATGCGTTCAACAAATGGGACGAAGACCTGCAAATAGAGCCTGCAGAGAGTTATGGCGAGTTGTACCTCGACATTACCCGAACGCAGTTTAAAAAATAAAACGACAGATATATATGGTTAGGACTAGTTTAAAGTGGATGAGCATGGCAGTACTGTTATACTGCCCCGTATCAGATAGTATTGCACAGGCAAAGCCTGCACAAACACAAAGTTTTTTATCTTATGTTGATCCGCGTATAGGTAATGTGGGCCAGCTGTTGGAGCCTACGCGCCCAACAGTGCAGTTGCCCAACCAGGTAATGCGTATGTACCCCGTACGAGCCAATTATATCGACGACCAGATCACGAGTTTTCCTTTACTGGTCGTGTCGCACCGGCAGGGAGAAGCGTTTTCTTTTAAACCCATATCCGGAGAAGTAACGCCTGCCGGTTTTCAGCAACGTTTAACGTACGATCACGACCTGGAAGTACTGCGCCCCTGGAAGTACGAAACGTATTTAGTAGATGATGATATTACGGTGGGTTTTACGCCAGGCGAGAAGAGTGGTATCTATACATTCACGTTCCCAAAAAACAAACCGCAACACTTGTTGCTGGGCGATTACAATGGCGGTAATAACGAATGGCAACTGAACGGCAATGAATTAACCGGTGTGACTACCTATCACGGTTATGTGAAGATATTCCTGTACGGTGTGTTTAACAACAAACCGACTATACAACCGAAAGAGAAAGGAAAGGCAGTGCTGACGTTTACCGCATCGGATATAGCGTACCGTTATGCCGTGTCGTTCATCAGTGCAGAACAGGCGAAGAAGAATTATACAAAGGAACTGGGCAGCGGTATTACAGTTGATGCGTTGGCTAAAAAGGGCGAAGCAGCCTGGGGTAAAGTGATTAACCAGATACAGGTGAAAGGCGCTACAGAAGCACAGAAACGCAGCTTTTATACCGCTTTGTACCGTTGTTACGAACGTATGGTGGATATCACTGAAGATGGCCAGTACTACAGCGGTTACGATCGTAAAATTCACCAGACCAACAGGCCGTTTTATGTGGACGACTGGAGCTGGGATACCTACCTGGCGCATCACCCTTTAAGAACTATTTTAAATCCGACACAGGAAGAAGATATGCTCGACTCCTATGTAAACATGTACGAGCAGAGCGGCTGGATGCCTACCTTCCCGGTTATTTACGGCGATCACGCGTGTATGAACGGCTTCCATTCCACCATTTCTTTTTTAGATGCGCATAACAAAGGGCTGAAACGTTTCGACCTGGAAAAAGCCTACGAAGGAGCGAAGAAAAATGCAGATGAAGCCACCATGCTTCCCTGGAAAAACGGTCCCAAAGGGCCATTGGACGATTTCTACTACAAGAACGGTTATTTCCCTTCGCTGGCAAAAGGAGAGGAAGAAACAGATAAGATGGTGCATGGCTGGGAAAAACGTCAGGCTGTAGCAGTAACCCTGGGTGCCAGTTACGACGACTGGGCCACCGGTCAGCTGGCATTGGCTTTAGGTAAAAAAGAGGATGCAGACCGGTTTGCGAAACGTGCGCTTAACTATAAAAACCTGTACGATCCGAAGTTTAAGATGTTTATGCCCAAAGATGCGAAAGGCAACTGGGTAGACATAGATCCAAAGTTCGATGGTGGTATGGGCGCACGCGATTACTATGATGAGAACAATGGTTATACTTACCAGTGGCAGGTGCAGCATGACATTCCGGGTTTGCGTTTGCTGATGGGCGGGTCCAAACCAATGGAAGAAAACCTTGACCAGTTGTTCCGTGAAGGGCTGGGGCGCAGTAAGTACGAGTTCTGGGCAAAGTTGCCAGATGCCACCGGTAACGTTGGGCAGTTCTCTATGGGCAACGAGCCGAGCTTCCATATTCCTTATCTGTACAACTTCACCGGCAGTCCGTGGAAAACGCAGAAGCGCATCCGTTTCCTGCTGGACGTTTGGTATAAGGATAACATTTTCGGAATCCCCGGCGATGAAGATGGTGGTGGTATGACAGCCTTCGTTGTGTTTTCGTCCCTGGGTTTTTACCCTGTTACACCGGGCAAACCAGTGTATACGATCGGCAGTCCGCTGTTCGAGGAATCGAAGATCAGTTTGCCCAATGGCAAACAGTTTAAAGTCACCGCAAAAAATTGTTCTACTATAAATAAATACATACAGCGGGCTCGTTTCAACGGACAGCCACTTCAGTCTCCGTTCTTCACCCACCAGCAATTGTTGAATGGTGGCGTATTAGAGTTGGAGATGGGCCCCAAACCCAATAAGGAATGGGGTACTACCGCTGCGATGGCCGGTATGTACGACTAAAATTAATTCCTTTTATGAAAAAGAAACTATTGTTATTAACCGCCGCGCTGGCGTACTTCGCCGGCGTAATGGGGCAGGTTGCGCCTATTGCGCAAGCCGTAAAGGGCCGCGTGATATGCGGTTACCAGGGATGGTTCAACGCTTATGGCGACGGTTCGCCCATTGCCCGCTGGCGGCATTGGTCGGGTGGACAGTTCAACACCAATAACGGCGCACCTTCTCCCGGCCACATCTCCTTCGAGGTATATCCCGATGTGAGCGAATATGGCCCCGCGCAACTGTTCCAGACTAACCTTGGTAACCTGAACGACGGCTCCGCCTCCAAACTCTATACATCGTATCATTACGAAACCCTCGACCTGCATTTTAAATGGATGCAGCAGTACGGGATAGATGG
>NZ_CABHOU010000012.1 GCF_902168175.1 uncultured Chitinophaga sp.
ATGATGCCCGCACTGGACATCAGGAATAAAATCAATACAAACCATGCGATCGGCGAAAAGAAGAAATACCGTAATTCCGCCCGCGCTATATTAAAAACTACTCTCATTACTATAAGATTGAAGAAGAATTTGATGATAATTGTTTGAATACATCGTCCATACCGGAAGATTCTGTTTGAATAGCAGTGAGTCTCCAGTTTTTCTCTGCGCTTTTCCTTACAATTCTTTCTGCCAGGTCGTCGTTGGGCTGAAACCAGATGCGGCACTTGTTGTCCGGCAGTAACTCTACTTTCTGCACATCTTCTATGGCCATCAATTCTTCGGGTGCAGGCATATGAAGCATCCTTACTACCAGGGTATTGGGCTGCAGGATGTTGTTGAAAGCATCGAGGGTATCGGAAAACACCACCTGTCCTGCTTCGATCATGATGATTTCTTTGGCCAGCAGGTTGATCTCAGATAACACGTGTGACGACAACAATACGGCACGGTCCTTTGCAATTTCTTTGATCAGCTTCCTGGCTTCAATGATCTGGTTGGGATCAAGACCATTGGTAGGCTCATCGAGAATCACCACTTTAGGATGATTGATGATGGATTGCGCGATCCCTACACGCTGGCGGTATCCGCCCGACAGGTTCTTGATCAGGCGCGAACGCATCTGTGTGATAGACGTTTTCTCCAGTACTTCTTCCACCGCTCTTTTGATCAGGCGCTTTTCCATCAGCCTTAACTGCGCAGAATATTCCAGGTATTCCTGCACGGTAAAATCCATGTACAGAGGCGCCTGCTGCGGCAAAAAGCCGATCTGCTTTTTATAGGCGATAGGATCATCTTTGATGTTCAATCCGTTGATAGAAACATTGCCTTCCGTTTGCAGCAGGGTGCCGCAAATAATATTCATCGTGGTCGACTTTCCCGCTCCGTTGGACCCCAGTAATCCGACTACACCGGTATCATTGATCTCAAAATTGATCTCGCGTATTGCCCAGTTACTGGCATACTTATGCGATAGGTTTTCCACCTTTAATATAGGATGCATATAATCTTACTTATGAATTAAAAACTTGGATTAAAAATGACCGATCGTTTTTGCCCTGGCTGAAAAATCGCCCGCAGCCGCCCACGTTCCGGTAACCAGCATCGTACGTGGCTTAAACAACCATTGGTTATTCGGCGTGGTAGCGCCGGGGTACATATTTACTTCTGTTAAGGTGGTCAGCGTGGCGCCTGTTGCATGATCTTTCACTTCAAAAACGAAGTTCTCTATAGAGGTCGTAACAGGCACTTTTATAAAATCCGACAATTGTTCATAGGCGAGATTAGTGACCATAACGCCCGGCACCGGCTCCAGTTGCAGTATATCGATCGTTCGGTTTTCAAAGAGATTGATGATCCGGAGATGGGCCACACTGTCGTTCAGGGTACGGTGAGGCAATGTTTCCTTTACAGTTTTCTGTTTTGCCTGTGTTGGGCTACCGTACACAAAATGCGTAAAAATACCACCTGGCTCCAGTTGCAGACTGGTTTTAAGGAAGGGTTTATTGGGAACGAGCGTATCGTTGTTCCTGAACAACGTAACCGGTTGCACCATTTTTTCGGTAGCATAGTCAAGGGAGTTGCCACTGCTAATATGAGCCAGCCTGGCGTACGCTTTCGGGCTTGTAGTTCCAAAATAGGTAGTGAGGAACGAGGTATTATCGTTAATACCGTTCACGATCGTCAAAGAGGCCGGGTATATCTCTTCCCGTAATTCCTTTTTACAGGAAGTGCCGAGCAATATCATACCTGCCGCTATCATGCCCGCCTGGAAATATTTTTTATAGCTGAATTGAAACATCTTTCTTGATTTAAGGGTGATCACTTTTAGTTGTAGCCTTCATTCTGGGAAAGCTGGTTGCCCAGCAGTCTCTCGTCCGGAGGCACGGGGTACAGCAATTGGTGCTGGCTCCACGGCTGTTTGTAAGATATCTGCGACAGCACCTCGGTCGCCTTGTTCGTCCTTTTCAGGTCGAGCCAGCGGTGTCCCCATTCGGCGAACAACTCTATGCGCCTTTCATGCGCGAGGGTATCTGTTACCTGTTTATCGGTTAATGTATAAGGCAGATCGCCCAACCCCGCACGTTCCCTGATGGCGTTCAGATCATCAATCACCATATTTTTATTGGCCGCGCTGCGCAACATATTCGCTTCTGCCCTCACCAGGTACATTTCCGCGAGTCGCATCACTACATAATACTCAGACCTGTAGCCGCCGAACTCCAGGTTGTTGGAATTGATCTTGTACTTGGCCGGACGAAAACCGGGCGGGTTAAATGGCGTGCCGCCGGTGGCAACCGTCCATTCCGTCTTCCTGTTATCGCCTGCTTCAAAAGCATTCAGTAGCATGGGTGTCATGTAACGGCTTGTCATCGCATGCCCTTCTGGCGTGGCATTGCCCCGTAAGTTCGAAGTGTTGATCTGCTTCAACTGGAAAATAACTTCCTGGCTGGATATGCCGAACACGTTGTTCAGGTTTTCCAGTTTAAATAAATCTGTGCGGCTAATTACATCATTAGCATGCTGCCAGGCTTTTTCATAGTTTTTGTTAAACAGGTACACCCTGGCCAGCATTGCTTTCACATACCATTTGTTGATACGTATGCGCTCAGTGTTGTTACCGTCGTAATTTTCAGAAAGATACCCCGACGCTTCTTCGAGGTCGTTGATGATTTGCTGATACACAGCTTCAGGCTTGGCGGAAGGGAGCTTTTGTGTATTATTATAATCGATGGATAAGGCAAGAGGGATCTTTTCGAACAGGTTTACCAGGTAGAAGAACCCCATGGCCCTTACAGCCAGCGCTTCGCCCAGCACACGTTTCCGGTAGGCCTGTGTAAACTCTTTGGACGTAGAGGCCTTCACCCCTTCTATGAGCGCGTTAGCATTGAAAATACCCTTATAGGCCGTTTTCCACATTTTTGAGGAAAAGCCCACGTTCAACAATGTAATCTTGTTGGATAGTTCCACATAGTACTCGTACTGCCCGTTAAGCGAAGGGTGATATAATTCATCCGCCGAATGCCCGGCAGCCATCGTAATTCCGCCGGCGCTGTATAAATTGGTGCCCAGCGGCATCAGTCCAGAAACTTCCTGCTCTCCCCCGTTAATCATGAAAGAGTATAACCCGTTCAGTGCAACAGATGCCTGATCGTCGGTCTGGAACACCTGGTTGGTGGTGATTGAATTTATCGGGTCTTTTATATCCAGGAGTTTATCGCACCCTGTTAGCAACAGGCCTGACAATAAAACACCGGCTGCAGTTATATTGAAAGCAATTTTTTTCATACGATTGATTTTAGAAGCTTAGTCTCACATTAGCAGCAATCCTTCTGATCTGCGGCGTAGTGCCCAGCTCAACATCCGTCATCCGGTATTGCGTGAGTTTGAAAATCTTTGATGAATTCACGGACAACGTACCCTGCTTCATACCCACCTTCTTTAACCATGCTGCCGGCAGTATATACGACAGGCTCAGGTTGTCCAGGCTTACATATGAACCTTTGGCATAGTAGGCATCCGATCCGTACATTACGCCGCTGTTGGTAGTGGTATACTTTGCGTAAAGGGCTTTGTCGCCCGGCTGTTGCCAATGCCTTTTGGCAATTTCATCGTACAACACCATGTTATTCATACCACCGTACCCGAGGTTATTTAAATAGTCGGTGGTCAGCGCATTTTCGAAACTGAACTGTGCATCCAGCGACAATACTCTTTTAAAGTCTACCCGAAAGCCGGCCCCACCAAAATATTTCGGGTTCAGGTCAATCACTTTATAATGATCATCCAGCTCCGTGTCGGGGTAATTGGAGCTCGTCATCCCGAGAGACTTGATCCCGTCGCCATTATAATCCTCAAACTCAGGCGTTCCTTTCATCGGGTTGATGCCGATATAACGTGTGTAAGACTTGGAGGTTACGGATTTCCCGATCCTGTACATATCCCTGTAGGGAGATTCTTCCAGTCCTTCGAAAGCCACCAGCGTATTATTGTTCTTACTTACCTGGAAACGGGCGGTGATGCCCCAGGTATTCGTGTTCAGAATGGTTGCATCTAACATCAGCTCCACACCCTGGTTACGGATCACGGCGGGCCAGTTACCCACCACGGAAGAAAAGCCTGTGAATGCCGGCGTTTTAATATCAGTCAACTGCTCTCCGTCTTTGTTGATGTAGAAGTTACTTTCGATGTTCAGCCTGCTATTGAAAAATCCGAGCCTGGCTCCCACTTCGAACTTACTGGCGCTAGACCAACTGTATTTCTGGTTAACAGGTTGTACGAGCGTATAAATAGTCTGATCATCATAGTCTGGTAATGGTTCTATACCCCCTGGAGGAATGTTCGACCAGCGCGACAGGTATTGATAATCGCCCACATTGGCATTGCCCATCACGCCGTACGTAGACCTGATTTTGGCAAACGACAACCAATCTATGTTACCTGCCTTAAACCATTCTTCATTAGATAAAACCCACGAAACTCCGGCAGATCCAAAGTTCCCGAAACGGTTCCCTTCCCCGAAGCGCGAAGAACCATCTCTCCTCCCATTCAGGTTAACGATGTACTTATTCTCCCAGTCGAAGGCAACCGTAGCCAGTACAGAGGCAACTTTCAGCTGCGCAGAATTATTCATGGTTTGCACAAACTGGGCATTCGAATAGCTTTTGATGAGATTGTCGTTAGAGAACATCATCCCCATCACCGTTACCGCATCCTGATCGGCGTAACTGTAATCTGCTGCCAGCGAAACACTCACCCTGGCACCACCGAAAAGCTTCACATAATTTATATTCGGCCTTATGAGCAGGCTCTTTCCGGAACCATTATTAAAAAATGCCATACTAAAGGGAAAGAACATGGGATCTTTTCCGGCTTTAGGCGTATATTGGCCACCCTTATTGGAAAAAAATTCTCCGCTAACACGCACGCCTGCTGTGAAATCCTTGAACACTTCGTAAGTAAACCCGATGTTGGTCTGGCTTTTCAGTGTTTGATTCTCCTGCCAGTTTTTGATGTCCCTGAATGGATAATTAGTACCAAACTGCGTCCGGTAGGGAACAAAATTATACTGCCCGTTCTCGTCATAAATCCATGGCGCATTAGGCGCCAATGAGAAAAAGTCTAACGTAGCGGCAGATTCATTATTTGAATAAGTATTATTGGTAGAGAGGTCCACCATCAGTTTGCCGTTCGGGCTGCGGTGGTTGAAAGACACGCCCATCGTTAAACGATCGTTGCCCCTGCCCTGGTTGTACATCTCCGTGGTGGAGGTATATCCTACACTCACGCGGTATGTATTCTGCAGCATTCCACCTTCCACGCTCAGCTGCACATCATCCGACTGCTGATTTTTAAAGAAGGTACGTTGCCAGTCTCTATAAGCGTTCTGGTCCCATATCGTAAGGTCCGGCGCATTATCCTGGGTAGGTAAAACGGCATCATTCAGCATGGCTTCTTTTCTTACCGCCAGGTACTGGTCGGTATTCATCATATCCATGTAACGCTGCACGCCTGAAAACACTTTAGAGTAGTTTACATTAAACCTGGTAGGGCCCGGCTTTCCTTTTTTAGTCGTAATGAGAATAACACCATTGGCGCCCCTGGAGCCGTATAAGGCAGTCGCGTCCGCATCTTTCAGCACGTCCACGCTTTCAATATCCAGCGGATTGATCATGTACAAAGGACTTTCGGAAATGGAATAACCACCGTTAACAGGTGTACCTGCACCAAATGGGTTAACGGATAAGGTGGCAATCGGCAATCCGTCTACCACATACAGCGGATCTGTATACATATTTTCGTTCAGCACGTTCCGGCCGCGCAATTCTACTTTCCTCGCACCTGCGGTGTTGGCCGTTTGACTGATCCGGAGGCCGGGAACACGGCCTGCGATGGCGTCCAATACATTTACCACAGGCTGCCTTTCGATATCGCTGGCTTTCACCGTAGCGATGTTAGCCGTGCCCTTCCTTTTATTGGTGGTGCCTAACACCGTGATCTGTACTTCATCCAGTTTATTTTCGGAGAGTACCATCTCAAAGTTGTACGCCCTGGCAGCAAGTACCGCCTCAGTTATTTGAAACAGATGATCTACATACCCGATATAACTGACCCGCATCTGGTCGCCCAGCCTTACCGGCAACTGGGCCGACCCGGCGCCTGAGGTCAGGTAGTTCCGTTTGTCGGTAAGATTGCTGATGGTAGCACTGCCCAATGGCGTGTAACCGGCAGCATAAACGAATACATTGATCATTTCCTGTTTCGCCACCGTATCAACCGGTGCAGTGCCCATCTCCATCCTGTACTCTTTCTGAGATACCAGGATGTTTTTGTCAATGATCTTGTAAGTCAGCGACTGGTGTTCGAACACCTTGTTGAGAAAGGTTGTCATGTCGGTTGCCTTGGCACTGATGGTGACCGGTTTTGCGACTGACAAAGCGCTGGCCTTGTACAGGAACACATAATCGGTTTGCGATTCTACGGCTGCAAACACTTTTTCCAGTGCAACGTTTTTACCGTTAAAGTTGATGCTTTGTGAAAGGCCTCTGGCAGATACCTGCAACAGTGCAGCGGTAAGGAGAAAGAATGTTAGCTTCATGACTAACAGAGATTTGGTTGAGCCGCGTTTCCGTGCATAAGGGACCCGCATGCAATAAAAAATAATTTGCATAGATTTGCAGATAACCGTCCCTCTCATAAGGAACGGAATGTTTAAGTGAATAAATAAGCAGTCTTTATCCTGATTTTGGTTATTACATTACTTGAACAACCGCCGGGAGTGTCGCGAGCACTTCCGGTTTCGTTTAAGCAACGTCTTTTACATTCTCTATCTTACATACAAAATATTCCCCTTCAGTTCGAAATTCACATCCATCGTTTCCAGTACTTTCAATACATCTGAAAGGTTCGTATTGCGGTGCATTTTCCCTTTGAAGATTACATTATCCGGTTTTCCAACGTATTGTATCTCTATGTTGTACCATCTCTCCAGTTGGCGCATTACACTGTATAAATCCATGCCGTCAAAATTGAACAGGCCGTTTTTCCATGCGATAATTTTAGTCGGATCAGGTGTTTCCGTGACGGTGAGCGAAGCGCCTTCCGGTGCGTCCTGCTTGCTTAATACGGCAGTTTGGCCGGGTACCAGCACCTTTGGTTTACTGCCTTCCAGTGGTGTTACTTTCACAGCACCGGTTAACAGTGTGGTACGGATCGTTTTTTCGTCGTCGTAAGTATTAATATTAAATGACGTGCCCAGCACCTCCAGTTTCATCTTATCGGCTTCCACTACGAATGGCTGCCAGCTCTTATTAGCTACTTCAAAATAAACCTCCCCGCTCACTTTCACCCTTCGCTCTTTTCCCTTAAAAGCAACAGGGTATTGTATAGAAGATGCTGCATTCAGCCACACTTCGGTACCATCGGGCAGCATGATATGGTACTGGCGACCGTTAGGTGTGGTTATGGTATTATGGGCCGCCCCGTCTGTGGCGGCAGAAGCATCGTATATCAGCTCGTTATTGTTCAGTGAAATTTGCGTTCCGTTCTGGGTAGCGATTTTCCCATCGCCCAAACTGTCTAACACCAACTGCGTACCGTCTGCCAGTGTAAGGATGGCGCCGTTTTTACCCGGGGGAATGTCGTGCTGGGCGGATTTCCGGCCAAACCCGTCGGAAGTTCGCGTATCATTTATCAGCAGAAAATAAGTTGATACACCTAACGCCACTACCAGCGCTGCCGCCGCCCATTTCCATGTGCGAAGGAATTGCATCCGGTGTACGTTTGATTTAACAGGTTTGTTGGCAAGAAAACGTTCCAGCGCCGCGTCTTCGTCAAAACGGGCCATTGCACGCACGTTTTGTTGTTGTACGCCGGGATTGTTCAATTCCATCCATAACTGCCGGTTTTCGTCGCTGGCAGCGATCCATGCATCCAGTTGCTCCTGCTCACCGGCCGTAAGCAAACCCTGTTGCGAACGGGAAATGAGTGCTGCAATGATGAATGGATCGTTAGAAGAAGACGCCATGTCTGTTGTTGTTTATATTATTACAACATGGTATCCCGATCGTACTAAAGGAACCGAAAAAAAATTTAAGCGTGGTGGGAGAACAGGGAAAATAAGGCCAATACAACCGGCGACAGGCGCATCCGCAGCAGCTTCATGCCCCTGGTTTTCTGGTTTTTGACCGTTTGGAGGGAAATAGAAAGGATTTCGGCGATCTGCTCGTTTTTCAGTCCTTCGATGTAACTCATGCGAACGATCTTCCCGCACTGGTCGGGCAGGTTGCTTATTTCGCGGTAAATGACCCTGAAAACCTCCATGCGGATGATGTCCAGGTCGTCCGCGGTGGCCGATTGTTCCTGCTCATGGAGAAATTTGGCCTGGCGTTCCTTACTATGCTGCGCCCCTTTCAGGAAGTTGAGGGCGGCGTTACGGGTCGATTTATATAAGAAATCCTTCAGATGGCGGAGATCCTCGAAGGCATAAGGCTTCTGCCATAATCGTTCAAAAACGTCCTGCACGATATCTTCTGCATGCCCGGGCTCGCCAATAATCGTTTCGGCGTAATGGCAAAGTGCGCTGTAATACTCTTTGAAAATGTAAGAATAATGCGACGTGTTCCCCGCAGTCAATCCCCGCAACAGTTGGTATTCGTTATAAGATGGTTCCTGCGACAAATTTGCAGCCCGATTTTAGTTGACGGTAAAAATAATCAAAAAATCAAGGTATAAAAATGCAAATGACGAACGGGACGAGGGTTCAATGATTTATCCTATTTTCACGTTTCCGGTCCTTTATCAATTCCCGGGAAACCAAATTACAGATGCTTGATCCAGATAAAACGGCCTTCTATATTCATCTCTTTAAAGGAATAGACCCGGCCGACCTGCCCGGCTTAATCAGCGCTACCCAACAACGGCAGCTCGAACCCGGCGATGTATATATCCGTGAAGGAGAAAACAGCCCCAGGCTGGCTTACATCAAAGAAGGCCTGATCCGGTGTTACCATATTAATGAGAAGGGAATCGAAAGCACCGTGCTGCTCAGGTGGGAGGAACAGATCGTCGCCTCCTACGACAGTATTCTCCTGGGGAAGCCGTCGCGTTTTACGTATCATGCCCTGGAAGCCACGTCTATAGTGGAGGTGAATTATGACGTCATACAAAAACTACTAGCCAACAAGCCTGTATTCGAGCAGGCCAGGTATCAATTTGTACTGGATATGCTCGCCCAGTCGCTGGAGCGCATAGAATCGTTCGTACTGCAAACTCCTGAAGAACGGTACCTTCAGCTGATCCAGGACAAGCCCGACCTGCTGCAACGGGTATCCGACAAACACCTGGCTACGCTGCTCGGTATTACACCAGTTTCGCTGAGCCGTATCCGGAAAAGAATTACTTCCAGGTATTCCCGTTAATTATCTTTTGTTAATTCTGCCACCATTCAGCCGGCCTACATTTGTTCCGTAAATTATTTTATATGGAACAACTGGCCACCACATTTGGTGTAATATTCAGCATCACGCTTGTCAGGTATGTAGTACTGGCGGGCATCCCGTTCTTGCTTTTCTACCTGCTGCTGTCGTCCTCGACCGCCAAATACAAAATCCAAACCCGGAAAGCCGTTAAAAAAGACTTCCTGCGGGAAATACTGCACTCCAGCTCCTCCAGCCTGGTATTCGCCGTGATAATGGCTATCGTCCTGTTTACGCCCTTGAAATCATACACCCTGCTCTACACCGATATCCATGCTTACCCACTGTGGTGGCTGCCAGTCAGCCTTGTGCTGAGCCTCGTTATCCACGATACCTACTTTTACTGGATGCACCGCCTGATGCATCATAAGAAAATATTCCGCTTCACCCACGTGGTGCATCACCAGTCGGTAAATCCATCGCCCTGGACGTCCTACTCCTTTCACGTACTGGAAGCAGTTGCAGAAGGCGGTATTTTACTGGTACTTGCCTTTACCCTGCCTATGCACCAGGACATGCTTATCCTGTTTACCGTTGTCAGCCTGATCATCAACGTGTATGGTCATCTTGGGTACGAGATCATGCCAAAAGGACTTCGTAACTCCTACCTCTTCGAGATCATCAATACGTCCGTATACCACAATCTTCATCACAGTAAGTTCAAAGGCAATTACAGTTTGTATTTCCGTTGGTGGGATAAACTGATGAAAACAGAGAATCCTGACTACGTGAAAGAATATGACCGGATACAGAAGCAACGTTTTGGCAGCGGCAAATAACACAGCTCACCGCCTCGTGTAATGCAGCGTAACAACGCCCGAACCCAGCGTTTTTGACGCCAGCAGCTTCAAATTGCTCATCTCTATATTATTATCGAACAAACTGATCCCTGCTCCCAATATCACGGGGTGCAGGGTCAGTTTGTACTCGTCTACCAGCCCGAGTTTCATTAAGCTTTTAGCCAGACCGGGGCTGCCGAATATCACCAAATCTTTGCCCGGTTGCTGTTTCAGTTTGTTAACCTGTTCCACAATGTCGTCTTTGATCAATGTTTATATGATGTAGGCTTGCGCTCATAAGCGTTAGCTTGTGAGGCTGACCTGCATAATAGGGCACTACTAGGCCTTAGGACTAAACACAACAACGTCCCAGCGTTGAGGTTAAATAGTTGTTTGTAACATGAAAGATAATATCGGCCCATTAGCCGATATCATAGATTATCGGTCATAAAGCCGATAATTGGAAATATCGGGATTTTAACCGATTTTAGTAAAATGATAAGTATAATCACAGGTGATATTATCAATTCCAGAAAAGTGGCTAACCAGGATAATTGGATAAAACCCTTAAAAACGGTTTTGTCTAAGTATGGCCGTGCCCCTAAAAATTGGGAAATATTCAGAGGAGATAGTTTCCAGTTAGAAATCTCTAAACCTGAAGAATCTTTCTGGGTCGCCACCTATATAAAAGCGCACATTCGGTCAACTAAGGACTTAGATGTGCGAATGGCAATAGGCATAGGACAAAAAACTTTTACTGCACCCAAAATAACGGAGTCCAACGGACCTGCCTTCATAAATTCCGGAGAACAATTCGAACTACTCAAAAAAATAAGGAAAAACCTTGCCATTAAGTCACCCTGGCCCAATTTAGACAGCGAACTTAATTTAATGATCAATTTAGCTTCAATTGCGATGGACAAATGGAGTCCGTCATCTGCGGAGCTCGTGGTGCTAAGCATGGGCAATGACAATCTTTCACAAAAAGAACTTGGTGAAAAAATTGGCAGAAGACAATCAAGTATAAGCGAGAGACAGTCGAGAGCTCACTACGGCGAAATAGCAGAACTTGAAATTTTCTTCAGAAAAAAAATATTACACCAACTCGAAATACAATGATAATATTGATACAATTTATATTAGCTCATATCATTGGAGATTTTTTTCTGCAGCGTGATACCTGGGTTCATCATAAAGATCAAAAAAAACTCAGATCGATATATCTCTACATTCATGTAATAATCCACTTCTTACTCTTGTTAATTGTCACTGGTAACATTTTGTTCTGGAAAGCAGACAATCTTCTGTGGAAACAAGTAATTTCGATATCTGTACTTCATCTTTTTATAGACGGGATCAAACTGAAATTCCAAACCCCCAAAACAAAAAGCGTATTTTTTTTTATAGACCAGGCAGCACATATAACTTCAATAATACTTGTTTGGGCACTTGCAGAGAAAATACAAATTAATTGGGATGCATTGTCAAATAAAAAAATCCTGGTGCCCGTAACAGCAATTATATTTCTACTGAGGCCAACATCTTTCATTATCCGTAACATAGTATCGCAATGGGCATCCGAGGATAAAAACAGCCTCAACGTCGCTCATAGTACTTCAAAAACAGATACAGAATCGCTAAAAAATGCAGGTCAGCTTATTGGTATGCTTGAACGACTACTTGTACTCGCCTTCATCCTGTTAAACAAATGGGAAGGAGTAGGGTTTCTACTTGCTGCGAAATCTGTTTTCCGATTTGGAGATTTGAAAGAAGCTAAAGATATGAAGTTGACAGAATATATTTTGATCGGTACACTTCTCAGCTTTGGCATAGCCGTGGCAATAGGAGTGATAACAATAGAATTATTGAAATGAAATTTCTCTCATGATGTCTATGAACATTTCACCATTGGAATCCAGCAGTCATTTTAATTACTGCTTGCCGGCAGCTCATCGCTTCGTGTAATGCAGCGTAACAACGCCCGAACCCAGCGTTTTTGACGCCAGCAGTTTCAAATTGCTCATCTCTATATTATTATCGAACAAACTGATCCCTTCTCCCAATATCACGGGGTGCAGGGTCAGTTTGTACTCGTCTATCAGCCCGAGTTTCATTAAGCTTTTAGCCAGACCGGGGCTGCCGAATATCACCAAATCTTTGCCCGGTTGCTGTTTCAGTTTGTTTACTTCGTCCACAATGTTGTCCTTGATCAACGTGGTGTTATTCCAGTCGGCACTGGTCAATGTGGTGGAGAAAACTACTTTAGGAATATCCTGCACCCATTTCGCATGTGCAAGTGAATGCCCGCTTGCGTTCGGGTCGTTCAATACGGTGGGCCAGTAGCCTTCCATTAAGTGATAGGTGTTTTTGCCGTACAGCGGTGCCCCTACTGTTTTAACCAGTTCGTCCGCGAATTGCTGCAGCTCACCGTCATATGACAGGAAGCCGAGGCCGCCGTTGCTGTCACCGGCAAAACCGTCGAGGGAAATATGTGCGAATAGGACCAGTTTTCTCATGTGGATGGTATCTTTTAGGGTCAATATACAAAACTATCGGCGGTATGGCGCGATCGCTGAAACTTGAAAAAAGGCAATGACCAGGGATTGATAATCTCGTAAAAAATGCCTCGTTAATAACAAAGCGGAACCGGTAACAGCCAGACAATGATCAGACCGGGGCAGCGACCGACAACGTTCCTCCAGTCATCCATATGTCTTTTACTTTCCACTTGTTTGAATGTCTGAACATATTCCGTAAGTTGGGTTCATTCTCAACCACAATTCATGCATACCTCGACACCAAATTCGCGCCTGGCCCGATCGCTCCGCAGCCTGCTATCGGCCACCATGCTAACATTGCCACTGTTCACCCAGGCACAACATTCCATTTGGGAAATCGGCAAAAACGATCATACCAGTAACGAGATGGCGCTCGCCCCCGGCAGCTACAAAGATTTCCTGGCACAGGACTTTGGCTGGGAAGACCGTTTTTACCTGGTAGGCCGCGACAGTCCTAAAAAAGACTGGCCCTATGTACTCCCCGGACCGAAAGACGCCTGGGGCGGTACGAGTCCTACGGCAGGCATCCGTACCCATCATGCCAATATCCTGTTCGGCCTCGAAAGCACCCCGCCCAACGGCGATTACAAACTGGTCATCGATCTCTTAGGCTACCAGCACGCAACACCGCCCTGGCTGAAGATCACGGTAAACGGCAAATCCTTCCTGGAAAAACTGCCCCGCAGACCGATGGATAACACGATTACAGGCGACCTGGCCGGAGCTACAGAATACGTTATTACAATACCAGTTCCATCCCAACTGCTAAAACAGGGTGGCAATGACATCTCCTTTACTATTCTGGAAGGCAGCTGGCTTGTATTCGACCAGGTGAAACTGACCGGACCGGCCGGCGTAAAACTCATCCAGCCTGATAAAGTTTTTATAAGAAGCGTAACACCGGCTCCCTACGAACTCCAGGCGACCGGCGTACAACCGTTACTGGTACAAGCAGCACACCTGCGTGGCAAACCAATGCTACAGGTAAAACTGGACGGCAAACAAGTGTTCAGCCAACGCCTCGACACAGCAGCTTATCTATTTGAAGTACCCATGCCCGCAGTGAAGACGGCCCAACAAAGCCGCTATGACATTTACGCGGATGGCGTGCTGCTGCAAACCGGTAAAGTAAACCGCTCACCACAGGCAAAGCAAACACCTGCCGGCTACGTAGATACCAGAATGGGCACAGCCCATTCGCGCTGGATGATAGCACCCGGCCCCTGGATGCCCTTCAGCATGGTGAAACTGAGTCCCGACAACCAGGACGCAGGCTGGCAGGCGGGCTACGATCCGATCTACGAAAGTGTGGGCACCTTTAGCCACATCCACGAATGGACGATGGCCGGCCTGGGCACCCTGCCCGTAAATGGCCCCCTGAAAATTAAGGAAGGCACGCAGCGTAGCGAAGATGATGGCTACCGCTCTCAAATCGATAAATCAACTGAAAAAGCCCCTTTAGGCTCATACGAAGTGGTCCTGAAGGATTACAATATCAAAGCAGAACTAACCGCTACTACGCGCTGTAGCTTTCAACGTTACACCTATCCGAAGGGCACTGACTCCCGGATCATGATCGACCTGCAAATTCCGGCGGAATATGGGTACGACCTTAAAGACGTCACCCTTCGCAAGGTAAGCGACAGGCGCATTGAAGGCGTAAGCCGCCAGTTCACCCCCAACGCCTGGTCCGGCGATGTGAACCAGGATTACAAAGTTCACTTCGTGATGGAATTCGACCGGCCGGTCGGCAAGTTCGGCACCTGGACGAACAAACAGGTAAGCGATAAAGACATTATTTCCTCCGGCCCGGTAAAAGATGCGGGCGCGTTCGTGGA
>NZ_CABHOU010000013.1 GCF_902168175.1 uncultured Chitinophaga sp.
GATCCTAAACGTACGAATATCATTACCTGGGTAAAAGATAACCTGGAGCAGCATAAACCAATAAAGGTTGTTGATGATCAATGGCGTACGCCCACGCTTGTGCACGATCTGGCAATTGGCTGTAAACTGATCGTGGATAAGCAGGCTACCGGATTGTTTCACCTGTCTGGTGCCGATCTGCTTACGCCGTACGAGATGGCGCTGGCTGTGGCGCAGGAGTTTAATTTGGATGCTTCGCTGATAGAGCGGGTAGATGCAGCCACTTTCACACAACCGGCGAAGAGGCCCGCCCGTACAGGCTTTATCATCAACAAAGCGGTAAACGAACTGGGTTATGCACCGCGTAGTTTTAAAGACGGGATAGCAGTGGTGAAAGCACAATTGCCTCGCTAAATACTATTGCTGGCGGTGTATCCGATTCCCCCGCCCAATATTGTTACCGTCGCAGAAGGGAGTGACACAACGGGGGCTCAATAGTACTACCATCGCCTGTTCCATAAAAAAGGTCCGCCCCTAACGCTTCGGGGCGGACCTTTTACATATAAGAAGATGATTATTTCTTTTCCATGAACAGGATGCGCACACCTAATTTCTTAAACAGGGAATCCTTCACCGCTGCTGTATCCGACACCAGCGCTGTTACAGGTATCGCAAGCCTGTACTGTGTGGAATCCCTGGTGTACATCTCCGTTGTGGGGCGGCCCCAGTTGCGCTGGTTCTTTGCCATTTTTTCTGCATTCACCAACAGGTTGTAAGTCATATAAACCGCGTAATACTGCACGCTGTCGTTAGCCGGAATAACCGGCGCCACCAACTCCACTGCGGGTATTGAATCCTGCTTAACAGCCGGGGTATCGATCGGCGTAACTGCCGGACGGATAGACGTTTCGGGTGTAATTGACTCATTAGTAGCCCCGTGCTGTTGTTGTTGCCAGAAGTACCAGCCTGCACCGCCCAAAGCAACCAGTAACAGGGGGAAAACCACCCACCACCATTTGAAATTGCTGCCTTCGTCGGGCGAGGCGGACATATAATTCACCACCTGCTGGTTCACCATTTCAGTATTACCTACCGTTACTTTGGGCGCTACTTCCGGCCTCAGCACAGGCTGCAGGTCGAGGGGCGTCCAGGTGTCGGGCAATTCGTGCGGGGTAAATACCAGTTGGCCGTAAGGGTCTTTATGAAGGGTACCAATACCGGAGAGGGTGATGGTATTGCCTTCTGCCAGCGTTTGCTTGAACTGCTCTACATACTTTACCATCTTTAACCTTGCCACGCTCTCCACCAGGTTCTCTTTGTGAGATACCCACTGGGCGCAGGCCAGGTCGTTGTCCCATTTCTCCTCGAACAAAATCTGTTCGCGGGGCGGCACCAACTGTTGCTCCACCACGTTAAAATGCGCAGGGATGTGCTGTATCGTAAATGTTCCCACCTCCGGTACGCAGCAGGTTTGCTGTTTAAAAAGGACTTCTGTGATATAATTCTGTAGCATCCGCCAGCTTTAGTTTGGGTGCAAGTTTACGATTTAAAATTTGATCATCACACCGCCAACTACGTTCAGGCCGTAGGAGGCGTAGTTGTTCCAACGCTGGTACTTGCTGTTAAACAGGTTGTTAGCGTTAAACCACAGGTTGAAATTCTTACTGATATTGTAAGTAGCGCCGGCGTTCAGGTCGATGGCGGCTTTGGTCCTGCCAAAGTTCATGGTGTTGGGTTCCAGGTAGTAGCTGCGGCCCAATGCGAACAGGTCGGCGTTAATGTGCAGCTTTTTGAAGAAGCTGTACTGCCCGTACAGGTTATACTGGAACGGCACCATACCCCAGGCCTTCAGCTCAGTTTCCTGTTTATTATAACTCCACCAGTCGCCGCTAAGGCGTATCTGGAACTTCTCTTCCTGCATGTAACCAACTTCGGCGTGGAACTGGAATGCACGCAGTTCTTCCTCATTACGTAGGTCGAAGGTTTTACCATCCACATTGTCGTTTACGAACAGCGGCAGATTATGGAAGGTAACGGAAGCGAACTTGGTGTTATAGTTAAAGTGGCTGCCTAAAGTACCTTTAATACCGGTGTATTTCTCTTCTATCCTAGTGTTGAGGATCGAATCGGCATAACCACTGATGAACGGGTTTTTGTTCGCCAGGTTACGGTAGTTATTTTTATCGATATAAGATATCCAGCCACTGCTCAGTATCAGTTTTTTGCGGATCAGGTGCGATTCGTTCACGATATCGGGCAGCAGGTAAAACTTGTTTTTCTTGGTCCAGGTAGGGTTTAAGCCGGCATGCAGCATAAAACCTGGTTTAATCAATTCCAGCGCAGGGTGAATGGCCATTACGTTGTTATTGATCTGCTCATTGTTGTCTTCTTTAAAAGTCGAAAGGTCAAGAATACCTTCGGCCTTCAGGTAAAGGTCTTCGAACAACTGTTTGCGGATGGGCACTTTCAACTGGAAAGTGTTCTCCAGGCGCTCGAATGAATCGCCGAATACGATCAGTTTCGCATCTGGCTGAAACTGCCAGCCCCAGTTGTCCAGCGGCCTGTTTTTAAGTCCCAGTTGCGCTGTTACTTCATTGAAGGCCTGTTTAATATCACTCTTTTTAAAGTCGAGTACAGAGTGGTCGTAACCGTAGTAATGCACCTGGTTAAGACTGTATTTGATACCGCCGTTTATTTCGAAAAGCGGGGAGTAGTAAGTGCCGCTGGCCAGTACGTTCACCGAAGTATAGTCCTGGTTTTTGATCTCACCTTTAGAACCGGTGTAGCTGCCAAAGAGGCCAAAGCTCCACTTCTCGTTTCTGCCGCTGCCGAAACCTGCTTCTATTAAAGGCGTGCTAAGATTACCATAGCCCACTTTTACGTAATTGTTTTGCAGGGCTTTCAGCGAATCTTTACCCAGTGCCAGTGGTTTCAGGGGAACCGGTTGGTACATGAAGTAAAGATTGAGGGCAGGCACCTGGTAGGTCATCCTGGGGCGGCTGGTATCTACGCCGGGCAGGGAAGCGTTCAGGTTCAGCTTAGCCGCATCGCGCAGTTTAGGCTGGTAATTGGAAATGATGTTGATGGTTTCCTGTTTAAGCGAATCCTGTGCCTGTGCAGTAGACTGCAATGCCAGGGCAGCGCCCGAAACCAGTAATATATTGCGTAAGAGATGCATGCTAACGAATGATTTATGTTTCAATAATGTTCGCTTTCGCGGTCATTAAGATTATTTGATTTTAGATCCTGCTTTTTCTTCTGCCTCTGTTTTAGCCAGTTTTTCTTTGGCTTCGTTCTTCAGTTCATCAATCGGGCAGTTTTCGGCTATGCTCTGGAAGGTGGCTTTCGCGTTGAAATAGTCTTTCTGTTTCAGGTACACATCGCCTAACAGGATGTAAGTTTTAGCAGTCCAGTATTCGTAGCCGGGTGCATTTTTGATCAGGTCGAAACCGGCCTTTTCGGCTGCGGGCAAATCGTTTTTCAGCAGGTAGCTGTTAGCAATGCTGTAACGCGCTTCGGCACCAATTTCCGATTTGGTAAGGCCGCTTACGATTTTGTATTCGCTGATGGCATCGTCGTACCGGCTTCCTTCCTGGTGTGCTTTACCCAGGTAAAAGTGGGCAATGATCTGGTCGTCGGTGCTGATATTGGCGCTGCCGAGCAGGTTTTCGGCGAAGGTGGTTACCTCGCTCCAGTTCTTTAACTGGTAGTTACTACGCAGTAAACCGCGGGTGGCAGCCAGCGTGTTTTCTTTGCTGGTCGACAGGGATTGCAGTTGCTGATAGTATTCGCGTGCTTTGGTGTAGTTCTTTACCTGGTAGTAGTTGATGTAAGCCGCCTGTTGCGCCGCTCTTTCAGCGAACGGACTGTTACCCTTGGTGAGTACATATTCGTAACCAGGCAGCGCGTTGGTGTAGTCTTTATTAGTGTTCAGGCATTCAGCTTTGTAGAAGTTGGCCTGTAATACGAACTGGCCTTTAGGGAATTTTTGCAGATAAGATGTGAAGCCCGGTGCAGCACCTGCACAATCCCCTTTACTGAACCTCGATTCTGCAGCAGCAAAGCTGATAGAATCTTCTGCGGATACAGAAACCGTTTTACCGCTGGACCGCAGGAATGCAAGGTAATCGTCCGTTTTGCCCTGACCCACATAAATAGCCTGCAGGCTTTCCAGTGCTTCATTGGCTTCGGCGGAGTTCGGGTATTTCTGCACCACGTCCTTAAAATAGGTCATGGCGGTATTGTCGTTATCCATATTGTAATACGCGAGGCCGAGTTTCAGCAGGGCTTTAGGCGCATTGGGGCCGTTAGGCTGTTTGGACAGTACATTTTTAAGATAAGGAATAGCGTCGTTGAAACGTTCGTCGGCCAGGTAAGTATTCGCAATTTCCAGGTCGCCTTCGTTATTGAAAGTGGACGATGGATACTTGTTGGCGAGTTGTTTCAGCATAGCCACTTTGTCGTTGCTCTTACCCTGAATACCGAGGATGATGCTCTTCTGATAGGTGGCGTAGTCGGCACCCGGTTCGTTGTTCGCAATTACCCGGTCGTACAGAGCGGTAGCTTTCGGGAAGTCTTTGAGCATGTAATAACAATCGGCAGAACGCAGTGCTGCGTCGTTGGCAATACGTCCGGCATTAGGGCCTCCGCTGCGTTGTGCTGCTTCGAAATAAGGCAGTGCTTCGCTGTAGCTTTCTTTTTTAAGCAGGCTGTAACCGAGGTTGTAGCTGGCTGTTTGCGCATTTGCTTCTCCTGATGATGGGGGAGGGTTGGTAGCCAGGTAACCACGCAAACCAGCAATCGCTTTATCGGAATTGTTCTGGCGGAGCGCTATTTCTGCCTTCCAGAAGTTGGCCAGCTGGGTAATCTGCTGGTCGTAAGGGTTAGCAATCGCGATATCCAGTAAACGTTCTGCCTCGCCAAGCTGCTGGTCGTTTACCAGCTGGGTGGCACGGCCGTAAGCTACACGCTGGTAAGCTTTCAGTACCGTTGGGTTCTTTTCCGGCAGGTTCTCGATGATTGATAAAGCGTCCTGGTAGTTATTGGTGTTCATGAACACGCTCACCAGTATTTCCCTCGACTCTTTATTGTACTTAGATTGTGGGTATTGTTTGATGAAGTTGGTCAGCTCGGCGATCGCTACGTCCTGGTAGCCCAGTTCGTACGACAGTTTACCATAGTTAAAGCGGGATATTTCCTGCTGTACTGCGTTAGAGCTGTTGCGGGCGCAGAAGGCAAAGGCGTTACGTGCGTTCTGCTTCTGACCGGTGCGCAGGTAACAGTCACCCAGCAGGTACATAGAGTTCTGGCCGAGTGAATCTTTTTCGCTGCTCAGTTGTTTAAAGCCTGTAATAGCTTTATCGAGTTTGCCGGTTTGGTAATAGCTGTAAGAGAGCTGGTACACATCCTCTTTCCTTATTTCATCTGCATTATCCTGGAATTCTTCCAGATAAGGCAGCGCCTTGGTGTACTCCTGTTTCTCGAAGTAAGCCTGGCCAACCAGTTGTTTCAGTTCACCTTCGTAATACATGCCGCCTTTGGCAATTAATGGTTCGGCAAACTTAATCAGTTCATCTTTTTTATTCTGGAAGTAGTAAATCTCGGCAACATAGTAGGGTACCACTGCGCTGTACTTAGGTTCGTTCACCACCTTTTTAAAGCTGCTGAGCGCCTGATCGTACTGTTTGTTGTAGTAGGCAATGAAGCCGTAGTAATAGTTGGCCGGCAGGTAGTATTTGTTCTGCACGTCCTTAATAGAAGCGAAGAGCGGTAAGGCCTTTTTGAAGTCCTTTACGTTGAAGTAGCAGTAAGCCAGTTCAAACTTCGCATCGGCCACCTGTTCGTTTGTCAGGTTGTCGATACCAGCTTTCTCGTAATAAGGAATGGCCTCTTTTACTTTATTGATGTGGAAGTAATAGCGGGCCAGTTCGAAGCTCACCAGTTGCTCGCGCGGCGAGTTGTTAAACATTTCCAGGAAACGCAGGGCATACCTTTCGCCATCGGCCTGTCCTAAACGAAGGGCGCAGATGGTGTGGTAGTAATGTGCGTCGGTGTTCACGAGGGTACGGTTCGTTTCATGCCAGTAATCGATATGGTCGATCGTTTGCTTAAAAAGCTGCATGGAAACCGCATATTTCTCTTCGCGGAATAATTGTTGGGCGTGCTTGAATACCTTTTCTTCGTCCGTATAAATTTTCGTCTGCTGCGCTGTTGCGGTAGCGGGGCCTAAAAGGCTGCTGCCGGCAAATGTGATCAATAGTACGCTAAAGTGTCCTGGTAAAAAGAGCCTTGTTATGAATTGCTTCATGCTTTATTTGTTAATACCTTGTAATACTCGAATTAAAACGATCTGTTAACGAAAATATTTCGGATGCCTTTATCGGGTTATCCTGCATATCCACCGTCAACGCTTCTCTCTCGTCCTCTAAAGTGTGCAAATTTGGGGGTTTTCAAACAAAACAAATATAAAATTTATCATTTTGGCGTTGCCGGGAGGTTATCTACAGTGATGTGGATAACTCGGTTTTGCAGCAAAAACATTCAATTTCCTATCTTGCAGCCGTTATTAGCAAGAATCAAACCACAAACCGTTCTATGAAAAAACTTTTTTCTACCTCATTTACCGATAATGCGGTCCATTTTTCCATGCTTGGGCTTCGACTGGCATTGGGTATTTTTATGATCCTGAACCATGGCCTGCCTAAACTCATGAACTTTGCACATAAGGCACAAACGTTCAGTGATCCTTTAGGTGTGGGTCGGTCGGCTTCGCTGGGAATGGCCATTTTCGCGGAGGTATTTTGTTCTGTATTCCTGATATTGGGCCTGTTTACGCGGCTGGCGCTGATACCGCTGATCATTCTCGGTGCCGTGATCGTTTTTCAGATCCATTTGCATGACGGAGCCGGCAAACTGGAACTGCCGGTGTTTTACCTTGTAGGTTACCTGGTATTAATGTTTTGCGGTCCTGGCAGGGTATCTATCGATGGTTTGATAGGTAAGTAATTTTTAAAAGAAGAGGAGATGTTTACAAGCACCACACAGATTCGCGTACGATATGGCGAAACAGACCAGATGGGCTACCTGTATTACGGGAATTATGCTCTTTATTACGAAGTAGGCAGGGCGGAAGCGATCCGTCAGCTTGGCTTTACGTACCGCGAACTGGAAGAACAGGGCGTAATTATGCCGGTAGCGGAACTGAATGTCAAGTACCTGCGCCCGGCTTTGTACGACGACCTGATTACGGTGAAAACCACGCTGCGTGAACTCCCCGCTGCACATAAAATCCAGTTCCATTCTGAATTATTCAATGAAAAAGGCGAGTTGCTGAATGTAGGCGTTACCACATTGGTGTTCCTGCAGGCAGCTACCCGCCAGAAGGTGCCTTTGCCCGATCCTTTAAAGGAAAAGTTGTTGCCTTACTTCCAGGCTACTTAAGGCTATCCAGCACCTTCCACATTTTTTGCCGCATAGGGCCCGCTCCTCCGCTAAAGTTATTCACAATGAAGGCGAACACCAGGGGAGGGCCCTGTTTCGGTTTAATATACCCCGCATACGACCGCACATTACTGATATACCCATCTTTCATTTTAATGCCATTCGCCTCTGGTAAAGCTTCGTAGTAAGCCCCATACCAGCTTTGCTTTTGCGCATTATATAAAACCTTTGCCAGGGCGGTTGTAGTAATACGGTTGGCGGGGGATAAGCCGCTACCATCAATAATATTTACGGCCGCTTCGCTGATACCCAGTTGCTGGCAATATGTTTTCAACACGCTCACGCCGGCGGCGGTAGACACCTGTTCTTCTGACTGTAAAGCCAGTGTTTTCACGAAATGTTCGCCAAACAGGTTTATGCTTTTACGCAGGAACCAGTACACCAGCTTATCGAGTGTGGGAGAAAGGGTGGTGGAGATGGTGGTCAGCTTCTGTGGCAAGGCCTCTTTTGTTATTAGCTGCCGGCGAATGGTGGTGATACCTTTGGCGGCTTTGATATTGTCGGCTTCCAGGGCCTGTTGCAAGCGGTAAGCACATTCATAGGCCGCATCGGGTACGGCTGCGGAGATGGTAAAGTTCTTTTCATCGAGTCCGGCGGTGCCGCGTATATAACCCGTTTCGGCGTAGGGAGGCAGGTATACATAAGCCTGGTCGCCACTGCCTTTGGGGCCCGTTCGCAATTCATTAACCAATGTGAGGTAAGGCATAGCGGGTTTAGTGGAAGATAACATTGCCGGTTCACCTTGTACGCTGCCCGGTTGCAGCAGTATGTCGAACTGGTTCTCGCGCCAGGTAAGTCCCGATGGGCCGGCACCGTAATAGTTGCCCATATCCTGCCACACCCAGCCGTCGGGCATAGTTTGGGTATCGAAAATGCTATCGTCACCGATAATCTTACCGTTTATCTTTTTAATACCTGCCTTTTTTATCGCAGCCAGCCAGTTTTGCAATACGGCTGTTTCGGTGGCCGACTGGTACCGCGCACTACCCAGTGAAGGATCGCCGCCACCTTTCACCACCAGGTTGCCCTGCAACACCCCCTGCGCATCAATCGTACCCTCATACGCCAGCCTGGTTTTGTATTGGTACTGGCTGCCCAATGTGTGCAGCGAAGCGGCTGCTGTAACTACTTTCAGGCAGGAGGCCGGGGCCAGCCCTATATTCTCATTCACCGACCATATCTTTTGCCCGTTCGTACCATTCAGCAGGTAAAAAGAGTAACTCGCATACTGCATTTGCGGGTCTTTTACCAAAATGGTGAGTGCATCCTGCAGCTTCTTCTCCGTCGATTGTGCCATTACGCCCTGTACAGCCATGCAGCAGACCACCAGCATAGAAAGTTTTCTCATACGCTTAAATTAATTTGATTATTGATCACGGCAAACTTTTTGCCTGTAAATTTGTCTTTCAACGTTTAAAGAAACCACCGCGTGGAGAAAATACTTGCAAGTCTCATCACCATTGGCGATGAGCTTTTAATCGGACAAACCATCGACACCAATTCTGCCTGGATAGCGCAGCAATTGAATAACATTGGTGTATGGGTACACCGCCGTGTAGCCGTAGGTGATAACAAAAAAGACATTGTACAGGCGCTCGACGAAGAAAGCCGCGATTCACATATTATTCTCATTACTGGCGGACTGGGTCCCACGGCCGACGATATTACCAAGCCGGTACTGATGGACTACTTCGGCGGTCAGCTCATTGTACACGAAGAAACCCTGCACGCAGTCATGGGCTTTTTCGAAAGCCGCGGCCTGCCTGTATTGCAGCGCAACGTTGATCAGGCACGTGTGCCCGACAGCTGCACAGTATTGTTTAACAAACGAGGCACCGCCCCCGGTATGCTGTTCCATAAAGACGGGAAGATTTATGTATCCATGCCCGGCGTGCCCCATGAAATGAAAGGCATTATGGAAGATCATGTGCTGGACATTATACGCGATCAGTTCCAAACACCGGCACTGCTGCATCAAACATTACTTACCTCCGGTATGGGCGAGTCGTTCGTGGCCGAAAGGATCAAAGACTTCGAAGCCGCTTTACCGTCTTCCATTAAACTGGCCTATCTGCCCAACTTTGGGCTATTGAAACTGCGGTTAACCGCTACAGGAAAAGATAAGATCAGTACTGCCGCCTTATTGTCCGAACACTTTCACCAGTTGAAAGCCATGTTGGAAGATATCGTGGTGGTAGATGAAGACATTGCTATCGAACAGGTACTGGGGCGAATATTAAAAGAGAAGAACAAGACCGTAGGTACGGCTGAAAGCTGTACGGGCGGCAATATATCACGTATGATTACCTGCGTGCCCGGCAGTTCCGTTTACTTCAAAGGCAGCGTGGTCAGTTATGCAAATGAGATAAAAACCACCCTGTTAGGCGTAAAAGAAAGCACCCTGCAAACGTTTGGAGCGGTGAGCGAGGAAACGGTAAAAGAAATGGTGACGGGTGGAATAAAAGCCCTGGGAACGGATTATATGGTAGCAGTTAGCGGCATTCTTGGTCCGGACGGCGGTACGCCCGAAAAACCTGTGGGAACAGTATGGATGGCGGCCGGCGATGCGAACGAGATCGTGACAATTAAACATCATTTCAGGTACGACAGGGCCAGGAATACAGATATGGCATCGGTTGCAGCCATAAACCTGCTGAGAAAGTTTATTACCCGTTAAGGGATTGACGTTGACATGACTAATTTCCCTATTTTTGCGACCACTTAAACACTAAATTCAAAATTATGGCTATAGTAGAATTGGTGATGCCCAAAATGGGAGAGAGTATCATGGAGGCCACTATACTTCGCTGGCATAAAAAGCCGGGCGATAAAGTGGGCGCCGATGAAACAGTGCTGGAGATTGCTACTGATAAAGTAGATAGCGAAGTGCCTTCTATTGCGGAAGGTGAAATTGCCGAAGTGCTGTTTAATGAAAATGATGTGGTACCGGTAGGTACTGTAATAGCCCGCATCAAAACCGCCGGAGATGATGCGCCTGCAGCCTCGCCTGCCACTGCGCCCGCTGCACAGCAGCCGGTTGCGGAAAAACAATTCCATGCACCTGCGCGTACGGAAGCGCCTGCAGCTACGGCCGCTCCTACGGGCGAACCAAGGTTCTATTCACCCCTGGTACTCACTATTGCCCAGCAGGAGGGTCTCAACTTTGCCGAACTGGAAAAGATCCCCGGCAGCGGTAACGATGGCAGGGTAACCAAAAAAGATATCCTCGAATATATATCCACCAGGAAATCGGCCCCGGCGCAAACAGCACCTGCGGCAGAAACACCGAGAGCTGCGCCTGTTGCCAAACAGGAGGAGTCCCCGGTAAGCAAACCGGCGACCACTAATTACAGCGGTAACGTGGAGATTATCGAAATGGACCGCATGCGTAAGCTGATAGCTGAACACATGGTGCGCAGCAAACAAACCAGCCCGCATGTAACCAGCTTTGCTGAAGTAGACGTAACTAATATCGTACGTTGGCGCGATAGCGTGAAAGACGGTTTCCAGAAAAGGGAAGGCGAAAAAATTACCTTTATGCCGCTTTTCATCGAAGCCATCGTAAGGTGTATCAAAAAGTACCCACTGGTGAACTGCTCTATCGACGGCGATAAGATCGTGGTAAAGAAAGACATTAACATAGGTATGGCCACCGCATTACCTTCCGGCAACCTGATCGTTCCGGTTATCCGTAACGCAGATATGCTAAACCTGGTAGGCCTTACCAAAAGCGTGAACCAACTGGCCAATGCCGCAAGAAACAACAAATTAAAACCGGAAGATACCCAGAACGGCACCTTCACTGTTACCAACGTTGGTACGTTCGGCAGCCTCACCGGCACACCGATCATTAACCAGCCGCAGGTAGCCATCCTGGCGGTAGGTGCCATCAAAAAGCGCCCGGTAGTAGTGGAAACCGAGCAGGGCGACTCTATCGCCATCCGCCACATGATGTACCTCTCTATGTCGTACGATCACCGCATTGTGGACGGCGGCCTCGGTGCTACTTTCCTCACTGCTGTAGCACAGGAAATGGAGCATTTCGATCCGGCCAGAGAATATTAATCAATAGCAGGCAAGCTAAAATAACGCAGGGGCGTAAAAGAGGTCTTCGGACCGCTTTTGCGCCCTTTGTGTTTTTACTTAGGGGAACAAGGCGGTAGTATAACCTGGGCTTCGTGAAAGGGTTGATAAAACATCATTCGGATAGCATGGTCCTGTAATGATATAGCAAAGGAAAAGGGAGTTACCTTAGGTTTGTACCCGGTACAACATGTTATTACAGCGAAAGCCCCCTAAGGATGCCTGATTATTCTATTGTATGCCCGCGTTAGCGGGCATCACCCTGACGGGGAGAGTGTTGTCGTTGAAGGGAGTGACACAACGGCGGCCAGATAGTACTACTGAAGCCGGCCCCCCAATCACTCACCTCTTTAAACGCGAAATGGTCCTATTAAAGGACCATTTCTATGGATCGAGTGTGTAACAATCAAATTTTGATTAATAACGGCGATCACGCGAGCCACCATAGCCGCCACCGCCACGGCTACCACCGCCGCCGCCACGGCTGCCACCACCGCCACCTGAACCAGGTTGCTTAGGACGCGCTTCGTTCACTGTCAGCTGTTTGCCTTCAACTTCACTGCCATTCAGAGTTTCCATTGCTTTGGAACCTTCTTCCTGGTTTGCCATTTCTACGAAACCAAAACCACGTGAGCGGCCAGTTTCGTGATCTTTGATGACTTTAGCTGAGGTTACCTGACCGAATTCGCTGAAGATCTGGTGAAGATCCTCATCGTTCAACCTATAGTGTAGGTTGGCTACGTAGATGTTCATGATAGAAAAATTAAAAAAATGAATTAATACTTCAATATAATAAATTTAAATGGAAGTTTTCTTTGCGCCAAATTAATTTGCAACCGATCATGCCCTTATTTCGCATTACCGGCTACTCTTCTCTCTGGTAGCGGCTTTGAAGGTAGCACTAATTTTTAACAAATTCAAAAGGGTGTATGAGTGTATCTTTATATTAATCTTTTTCGTAAATTCAGATTGGCTGTATTTTTTAAATCTGAATATTATGAAAAGTTTGAGTGAAACCTGGTTTGCAGATGGTTATATTGATTTTGAGCAGAAGAAATACACTCTGCTGGCCTATCTGCAGGAAATAAGCAAATATTTTAACGAGAACAAGCTATACCCGCAACTGGCGGACGTTGTGTTCCATTACAACAACCTGGTGGCGTTTAAGGAGAACAAAAAA
>NZ_CABHOU010000014.1 GCF_902168175.1 uncultured Chitinophaga sp.
CATCTACGTCTACCATAAACGAAGAAGAATGAAGCAGGTTGTTGCGGGTACCCAGTTTGGAATCGATGGTGCGGATGCCGTGCAGCAGTTGCTGTTCTTCACTGTACATCTCGCGGCCCCAGCCACTGTAATGGTTTTTCAGGTAGAAGCGATGTCCGCCCAGCGTCACGTTTGCCGAGGCGTATTTGTTCAATACCACGGGGCCCTTCTGCTGATGCGTGATCGTGGCCCACTGTTCTATCACATCTTCTTTAAAAAAGGTGTGGTAATACAGTTTCACATCGAATTTATACAACTCATCGCGCAGCCATATTTCGGTGACCGACTGGTTCTCATCGATCTTTTTCACATTGGACGAAACATAATGCAGCGCGAGGGATTTGTCTTTATTGAAATGCGTAACCGCCAGCGCCGGTTCCAGCAGGTTCACGCCGCCTGCGGGCATGTAGGCCTCGCGTTTGTTATACAGGTCGTCGTTACCGGGCTTAAATTTATCTAAAGGACGGATATGCGGGTACTCCGAAGGATCGGCCAGCTTTTTACCAAAGTAGGCGCAAACAAGCGCGCTATCATTATCTTTTTCCAATACCAGCACCATTTTTTGGGTAGATATGGAAACACTGTTTTGAGCGTGTGCGGTATATTGCAGCAGGATAGCGGCGGCCAGCAGCCATTTGGTTGTCTTCATGATCTGGTAAAAATAGCCCGTCTGCCTAAGAATAGCTTACCGGAATTTAACCAATGATAACCGTGGTTTATGCCCGGTGTGCCAGCCTATTGTATCGAAAAAGCCATTCAGATCTTACGACCCGGATGGCTTTTCGTTACCTGATACCAGGGTAAAATCCCTAATCAATCCACGTTTGTTCGCGCCGCTTCATCTTTTCTAATATCTTACCATAGTCTTCTTTATCACTGCCGGTTGCCAGGCTCACCGCTTTTTCCATAACGGCCAAGGCCTCTTCCCGCTGTGCCGATCGGTACAGGAGGCCTGCATATACTTCCATGAATTCCGGATTGGTACTATCCGCTGCCAACGTACGTTTACTCCACCCCAGCGCTGCCGGTATAACCGCTTTACGGGTAGCATGCCTGTAAATAGTCCCGGCAAATACGTTTAACGTCTGCATCTCTATCTCCTCCTCCCCGTACTTATCCATATAAGCCATCACGCTTTGCTGAAAATTAGGCCAGTCGCCTTTGACCATGTAAAACTGTGCTTTGTATTTACTCACCACCGGCTCGGCGTGGCCGGGATATTTGGCTGCGATCGCTGCGGTCATCGATTTCCAATCGGGAACGGTGCCGTTGGTTAAACGCGGCACCAACTCCTCACTAAATATAACCTGCCTCACCCGGCTTACAGCGAAACCTTTGCCCAACACCTCGTCTACCCTACCGGCATGGTGCAGGAATATCTTAAATCCGGGGTCTTTTCCGGAAGATGCAAAACGATTTACAAAACGGATGTTCTCCTCCGTGAGCAGGTCTTTTTGTGATTGAATATACTGCGCCGCATATTTTCGGGCGTTGTCTTTTGCCATCACCTGTTGCGACATGATGGCCAGTCGCTTCATCATTTCCAGGTCTTTCTTATCCGACCGTTCAAACTTCTTTATCAGCGTAAAATATTGTTTGCTGGTATCTAAAGCGGCGGCAGATTTGGTGATGAGGCCAGCCGCATCTTCGGCGCCGGGCACCTGGTGTACCAACTCCCCTTCGGGCGAGAAGTAAAAAAAGGTGGGCATCGATGGCGGAATATAAGTAGCCTGTATCATCTCGGCATCCTTGTACCAGTTCTTCACATAGTCGTCGTCCTTACCGGTTTTATCTAGCTGCAGTTTAACGCAAATGAACTTGTCGTTAAAGAAGTCGCCCAGTTCTTTTTTGGGGAACAGCTCTTTGATCATTTTAACACAGGGTGCGCACCAGGTGGCGTAGCAATCCATAAAAATGTACTTATTCTCCCTCCTGGCTTTGGCTTTTATTTGTGCCCAGGAAAGCGTGTGTTCGAAATGTATGCCCTCGCTGGCATTACTGGTATCGGGCGCCAGCAATGCAGACAGTTTTTCCGACAGTTCGTTATCGCGAAGGTCGCGGGCGATGATCACACCATTGGTATCCAGCAGGTAGTTAAGTGGAATACCGGTAATGCCATACATGGGCACTACCGGGCTTTCCAGGCCTTTTACATCCGACAACTGCGGCCAGGGAAGCTGTTCGTCATGAATGGCCTTCATCCATTTTTCCCGGCTATCGTCCAGTGAAACACCAAGTATTTCAAAACCTTTGTCGTGCCACGCTGCATAACTCTTTTTGAGATAGGGTACCTGCATCCGGCAGGGCCCGCACCAACTGGCCCAAAATTCGATCAATACATATTTACCCCGCAGTGACGATAAAGCCACTGTACGTCCTGCTGTATCGGGTAAACTAAAATCCAGCGCGGGGTTACCCACCACCAACGAAGAAAGTGCTTTCATTCTTTTAGCGATCGCAGTCATATCCGGCCTGTTCCGCAAGGCCGGCGACAATGCCTCTACCAGCGATCCTATTGCGCCTGCCGTGGTAGTTTCTGCCAGGGCGGCACGACCTTTTAAGATCACGATGTTGAGCAACGCCGAAGGATGGCGAACGATGAAGTCGGATTCTATTTGCGCCTGCAGCCGCTTCACGCTATCCATTTGTGCGGCGTACCCGGCCCACGATACCTTCAGTTGCTTTTTAAAGATACTGTCGTAGGCCATGCGCTGCGGTGCAAGACTACTATCCAGCTTCATAAATAAAGCCATTTCGGCACTGCCTGAAAACACGGCATCATCGATACCGTTACCGGCTAACCGGGTTTTTCCCCCGGTGAGGTAGAAATAACGTTCCCGGTATCCGGCCAGCGGATCAGCCTCCCGCTGTGCCTCCGTAACCGGCAGTTGCATGGTGAGGTACACCGGGACGATATCATCTTTTATCACTCCTTTGAACGTAAACTTACCGTCCCGGATGACCGCACTGTCGTGAAGGTAGGCAGCAGGGTTCCTGAACTTTTCCACCATGGATGCCTGTTGCACCAGGAATATTTTTCCCTGTTTCACCTTCTTCATCTCACCGCTTACCACGAACGGCTGCTCTCCCGGGCCGGCAGTTACCCGCATGCAGGTAAAAATGCCGGCCAATACCATTATTGCTTTCATTCATCAAATTTTTAAGCCGGTTAATTTCACTTCAACAGTCCTTTCAGTTTTACATACAGTTCGTCGCTCCAAAGGTTGGTGGCCACGATCAGCCCGTCCGGCCCTACCAGGAAGTTAGTGGGGATGGCGGTTACTCCGTACTTTGCCATGATCTCGCTTTTATGGCCCGTTAGTTCCGACACCTGCGTCCATATCAACTTTTCCTCACTGATAGCGCTGATCCATTTATGCCTGTCGCCATCGATAGAAACACCGAGTATATCAAAATTCTTCCCCTTAAATGCTTCGTAACTTTTCAGCAGATAAGGAATTTGCGCGCGGCAGGGGCCGCACCAGCTCGCCCAGAACTCCACCAGCACATACTTTCCGCGGTAAGACGATAGCGATATGGGATTGCCCGAGGTATCAGCAATGCTAAAATCCGGCGCAGGGTTACCAGCCGCCAGTGAACGTAACAGGCGCATTCTTGCGGCATGCTCCTGCATATCTTTCCTGTTCCGGAGTGCCGGTGCCAGGCCGGCAATAAGCGATTCCATTTCTGCCGCATCTTTTGTGTCCACCATTGCCATCTTCGAACGTAGCAGGGCCATACCCAGCAGTGAAGAGGAATGTGCTTTTAAGAAATTCATTTCAGCGTCGCGGTAGCCTCTCCCGATTTCCTCCCCTTCCCTGGCATATGCTGCCAGCGAATCCGCTTTACCTGGAAAGTCCGGCATGGCGTACAACTTACGGTATTGTACCGCTATACGGGAAGAGGCTTTGCTAAAGGGTGCCAGCTGCCCTTCAAGCTGCATCCATTCCTTCATTTCCTTATTTCCGGCAAACGCCACATCTTCGAGGCGATTACCTGTAACCACGATGTTGCCGGGGGTGAGATAAAACATCCTTGCGCTCATGGACGCGAACGGATTAGCGGCCAGTTGTTCGGCTGATACCGGCACGGTCATCGTTAACATCGCAGATACGATATCGTCTTTCAATTTGCCTTTGAAAGAAAACTTACCGCCGGAGATGGTAACTGTATCAACATCCTGACCGGTACTATACTGTCTTATCAATACCACCCTGCCTTCGCGGAATGTGCGGAGCGTTCCGTGAATGGTGAACGAACTATCGCTTTTAGCCGCGAATACCGGCAATAACGTGAGTAACAATGCAGGCAACATCACGAGCCCGCGAAAAAAAACTGCTTTCATTTATTTAGAAATTTTAATAGATACTGATTCATGCGCACATGGCGGTGCATACGGTCGTATTCCGTTCCGCCACCTATAAAGGTCCAGAACGAAACACGCCATTAATGGTCAGGAAAATTTGTTACCTGGGATTTTGTTCTACACGGCCTGCATCAATCTCCGACATGGGAATGGGCCAGGTATAACGCGGGTCGTTCGGTGGCAGCTCATACCGCTGTCCGCCTATTTCCCGCACTAGCGTTTGTGCAAACTGTGGTTCCTTGTTCTGCCGGCGGAGGTCTTCCCATCGTGTGCCCCGGAACACCATTTCCTTACGCCTTTCCAGGAAGATCAGCTTTAACAGCTTTTCCGTATCTGTTTCCGTGACCTGGGTAAAATGCGTGGGCGCTATCCTGTTTTTCAAGAGCAGGTTAATATCTTCGAGCGCTTTGCCCGTTTTGCCAGTGCGTGCATTACACTCCGACCGTAACAGGTACATTTCATCTGTTGCCAGCCCCGAGAAATAGCCGTAAGCAGCATAAGACCCTTTGAACACCAGGAACCGGTAATCGTCGAAATCGATATAAGGCCTGAAGTACACGTTATATCGAAGGTCACCGGCGCCATACAGTGCCAGCAGTGAAGGATTAAATTCCGCACGGTCCTTAAAAATCGAATTAAGCGCAGTGGCATACCCGTTATCGGATACAGCATAGTAAAGTACCTCGGGATTTGTAACGCCATTATCCGCCTCAAATGCATAGTCGTACTGTTTGGCAGGATCGGTAGCGCCGATCGTATTAAAATCAACCAGCTGCCCACGCAGTGCCAGGCACGAATCGGCATATAACGCAGCCTTTTCATACGCCTCCATATGCAGGTGTATTTTGGCTAACAGTGCATATGCAGCCGCCTTACCCGGGCGGATGTAATTAGTCCTTTTTGTTTCGGCAGGCAGCAACGCCGCACTCTTTTCCGCGTCCTTCAGCATCTGCTCATAAGTGGCATGTACCGACGAGCGCTGCACGTTGAGCGTAACGTCCGGCTCCAGCCTGAGGGGCAGGCCATTACGATTATCGGCGTCTTTCATATATGGGAAAGCATATTGCTGCGCCAGTGCATAGTAGTGGAAAGCCCGGAAGAAATGTGCGCTTCCTTTTACATTGTTCCATGCTGCCTGCTCGGTGCCGGCTGGTTCAATCGCTTCAATACCGGCGAGAGCATGGTTGGCGTAAAAAATATACACGTATGCCCTGTTCCAGTCCTTATTCTGCTCATATTGCAACATGTTGATCTGTTTAGACCAAACGTACACATCGCGCAGGTAGGCATTCGTTTCTGTGGCCAGTTGCGCCCAGCGGGTACCGGTAATAATATACTCGTCGCTACCATTTGCCCCAAGGGTATGAGCCGTATTGCCGGGTGCAAAATTATAATCAAGGATCGCCTGAAAATCCGCAATGGTATGCGGTACCTGGAGGCTTTTCAGTTGCTTCACCTCCAGGAAATCTTTACTACACCCTACTAACAGCAGAAGGAAGCCAAGACCTATATAATATCTGATAAATTTCATACTTCGTGCGTTAAAGTGATAACTGAATACCTGTGTTGAACTGCATAGGTTGCGGGTAGCGCGCATTGGGCGTTGTAGGGTCCACGTTATTGCGATCGGCCTTCCATAAAAATCCAAGATTGCGTACATACATGTATACCCTTGCCGACTTTAACAGCGATGGTGTTTTTTTGCCTGTGGGGATGGAATAGTTTAAGCTTACATCCTGCATAGCAATATGGTCACCTTTAGCGATCAGCGCCTGCGATGACAGGTAGATGGAAGATTCGCTCTGATCATACCCGCTAATGTTACCACCGGCCGGTACATTGGTATTTTTTTCGTCGCCAGGCTGCTTCCATTTCTTTTCCAGGTCTGCATGAAACACGCCTGTTCCGGTGTATTCCATACCCGGGAAGCCAGAGGAGCGGCGGTACACATATCCCGCCTTCCAGCTGAGCAGCACACTTAACTGCAGCCGTTTCCACTCTACATTGTTGAGTACTGAGCCGTAATACGGCGGATTGGTGACGCCTGCGTACACCATATCTTCAGGCCGCAGCGATGCCAGGTAGCCTGCATAATCGGTTGATTTCTGTCCGTCTTTATAAATCAGTACACGACCGTCGTCAGGATTAAGCCCGTGCCAGGGATAAGCGTAGATGCCCGACACCGACCTTCCCACTTCCAGCGGTATCTGATAACCGAGATAACCAACGTAAGCATTCCCATTCAGCGTTTCGGAATTATAATATTCCTTCACTTTATCGGCTGCATAATTGAACAGCCAGGTGGTTTGCCATTTCACGGGCCCTTCCAGGTTTTTCGTGGTTACCTGGAGGTCTATGCCTTTCGTGTTGAGCGCTGCATAGTTGTACCGGTATTGGGATATATGGTTATTCTCTGTATTCACGCCTGTAGAGGGCGGCAGGAAAGCATCGCCGATAAGATCGTTCGCTTTTTTGGAAAAGAACTCCAGGCTTCCGCTGATCCTGCCTTTAAGTACGGCCCAGTCTACGCCAAAGTTCATCGTTTTCACCTGTTCCCATCGCAGCGAAGGGTTGCCGGGCGAGGTAAGTCCTGCATAGGGTTCCAGGTCCGGATGCAGGAACCTGGCCACCGAGTAATCGATGACGGGGAAGGTAGATACCGATTTATTTACATTACCGCTGCTGCCGTAAGTACCGCGCAGCCTAAGCTGATCGATCCAGCCAGCTTTCAGGAAAGATTCGGAAAACACGTTCCAGCTGGCGCCGGCCGACCATAACAGGGTGCCCTTCTGGTTGGTTTTTACGCCAAACAAATTGGAGCCGTCCCACCGGGCGCTGCCGCTCAGGATGTATTTTGAGCGGAACGTGTAGGAACCGTTAGCGAAGTAAGACAGGTAGCGGTCAATTTTATAATAGCTGTTATCGCTCGCACCGGGTATGGTGGCACCGCCCCAGGACGTGTACAGTTTATAAGTTTTTACATAGTCCATTTTTGATGTTCCTACCCCAAGGTCTGCATCGTAATTGTACAGCAACGTTTCCGGGAAACTCTGTTCCACCGCCTGCCTTACTTCCCCGCCGGCAAGAAACGCCAGCTCATGCTCGCCGATCTCTTTTTGTGCAGTCAGCTGCACCCTGCCTGAATGCTGAACAAGCTGCGCCGGACTACCTAACCGGAGTATACCGCCGTACGGGATGGGCCTTGTGCCATCTGCCTGGGTGTAGTTGTTCACCAGGTGCCTTACAAAAAAAGTTTCTTTATTGTACAGGTACCGGGTAGATGATTTTTGTTCCGTGTACTGGTAAGTGGCATCTATATTCACCCCTGTTACCACCTGGTAGCGTACATTCCCCAACAAATTGAGGAAGCTGTTTTTAGCTGTATTATCCGCCATCCTTACTTCTTCCAGCGGGTTGTAATACCAGGGCAGCAAACCATTTTTCTCTGCGCTGTCCACGATGGCCGAACGGATCTGGTACTCGATCTTAGCCGGGTTGCCGTGTTCGTCCACCAGCGACATATAAGGCTGCAAACCGCTACTGGCGTTCGACAGGTCGGTGATGGTAAATGCATTTCTATTGGCGTCGCCTGCACTGTAACTTATACGGGTGTTTATTTCGAGCGCGCTCACCGGCTTAAATGCATTCTGCACATTCAATGTAAGCCGCCTGTCATCATCGCCCACCATGGACGAACGCGTTTTATCGTACCCCACAGAAAAGAAGTATTTGTTTACATTACTGCCACCGTTAATACTGAGTGCATATTGCTGCTGCAGGGACGGCTGGTACAGGTATTTCAGCGCATCATTGCGTATATCCGTACGCTGCATTTTTTGTTCTGCCTCCAGGAACTGTTCTTCACTGATCACTCCATCGCGCTGTTTGATCAGCAGTTCGACATAAGGGGAAAAAGAGAACATCCCTTCCTCATTCATTTGCCAGTCGCCCCGCAGGAACTTCTCTTTCTGTATTTGCATCACCATCGGCGATGGCATAAAACGTCGGTCGTAAAACAGGTCGGGCTTATCCGCAAATGCAGTATTGAAAGAAAAAGAAACCTGCGTTTTACGGTTGTAGCTGCCCTGCCTGGTGGTGATCACGATCACCCCGTTACCTGCACGGGCGCCCCATATGGACGCAGCAGCAGCGTCCTTCAGGATGGTCACGCTTTCCACATCATTTGGATTAATGTCGCGTATATTACCCTCGAACGGAAAATTATCAACAACGATCAGTGGTGACGATTCGGACAAGATCGTGGCCCGTCCCCTGCTTTCCAGCTGAAACGCTGCCACCTCTTCGCCCTCCGCGTTAGTACGGTTAAATAAAAGTCCATTGGTAATACCTTCGAGCCTGCTGAGGATATCGGGACCCGGGCTCCTGTTGATCATTTCCCTGGTGATGTGGGTAAAAGACCCCGTAGCGCGTTCTTTCGGAAGTTGCTGGTACCCGTTAGATACGATGGACACCTCGCCAATACCCGTTTGTACGATGCGTAACATCACCGTTGTTTCGCCCGGCCTTGCATCGGCAACAAACTCCATTTTATTGTAGCCCACGAATGAAACAATTATTTTATCCCCTTCCTGTGCCTGTATCGAAAACCAACCGCTTTTATCGGTAAGCACGCCGCGGCCTTTCCCCTTTACCTGCACAGAAGCACCTTCCAGCGGACTTCCGAGGGAGTCGATCACCCGGCCATACACCTGTATCGGGGGCACCGCTTCGGCAGGCGCGGTTGTTACCGGTGCCGGTTGTTGAGACAGAAAGATGGTTTTACCCTGGATCACATATTTGATATACTGGTCTTTGAGTACCTTATCCAACAAGGTGTTTAACGGCATAGCCGCTACGTTTAGCGTAACTGGATGCGTACCGGCGAAGATGCCTTCATTGGCTACAATTACGTAACCTGTTTGCTTTTCAACAGCCGTGAATACCTGCTGGAGGGATAAATTTTTCCCGGAAAGCGTTACCTGCTGTGCCTTCCCCTTCCCATAAGCAGTAAACAGAAAGACCAGTAATAACATCATAGTCAACTTCATGACTAACAAGATTTTGGTTGCAGGCCCAGGCAACTTTCCTTCCCCTGTTCGCAGCCATCCCAGCGGGGTAGGCACGACACTTCCGGGCATAGGAAACCTGGGACCAATCGCAATTTTTTGCATAAATTAGCAGCGTTTGGTTGTTAAAATGGAAATAAGACCTCGTTTTAAAATCAGCCGGACAGCTTGCCGGAAGTGCTTCGAACCACTTCCGGTGTTTTGTTTATCCCTGATCCGTTTTTTAGTTCAGCATTCTCTTTACGGTATTTTGTTAAGGCAGTATAATCAGTTTTCTTCCTTCGAGGCGACAATTGACGCCCAGTTCCTTCAGCCCTATCAGCAGGCCTTCCAGCGAAATGTCCTTCGTCATTTTACCCATCAGTCTTTTCTCCGGAATACTCTTTTCGTAGATCACTTCTATATCGTACCAGCGTTCCAGTTGCTTCATCACTTCGGCCAGGGAAGCGCCGTTAAAGTTGAACAACCCGTTTTTCCAGGCCACCACCTTTTCCATGTCCGCAACGTTCAGCATCTTCACTACCGGAGGTTCGCCGGCAGCCCGTCCACTTACCATAAGTGCCTGCTGCCCCGGCCGCAACTTCACGACCGCCGCCTTATTTTGTACCGGAGCCGCCAGGATACTTCCTTCCAGTAACGTGGCAGCGATCTGTGGCTCGTTATCGTAAGCGTTGATATTGAAGTTCGTGCCCAATACCTGCACGATGGCCTTTTTATTCACCTCCACCATAAAAGGTTTGTCTGCATTTTCGGCTATTTCAAAGTACGCCTCGCCCGTGATCTCCACCTGCCGCGCGGCCCCTGAAAAACTGGTAGGGTAACGGATAGAACTGGCTGCATTCAGCCATATGCCCGACCCATCGGGCAGGGTTACACGGTATTGCCTTCCTTTGGCGGTGGAAATGGTATTATACACCACCTTATCGCCCGCGCCTTCATATACCAGCACCCCGTTGATCACCTTCGCTGTAACGCCGCCCTGCAGCGAAATGGTGGCATTCTGCACACTGTCCAGCGATACCTGCGAGCCATCGGCCAGCGTTAGTACCGCGCCCTGCCTGCCGGGCTGTATGGCTGCTACTTTCCCGTCTGATATCGTACCCGCAGGCCGGTTATGCGAAGCCAGGAAATACACCGCCGCCCCGGCCACCAACAACAGGGAGGCCGCCGCCGCCCACCAGGTGTTAAGGGAACGGCGTTTGCCCTTCTCCTTTTCCGCAGGCCCGATTATCTTTTCCGCCAGCTCCAGCGCCTGCTGTTCCGGGTAATCGCCGGCAGACAGGGAGTTGTACTCCTGCTCCAGCGCCGAAATAAGTTCCGGCAGGCGGGCACTGTCCTGCAAACAGGTATGCAGGGCATGGGCTTCGTCGTCAGACTCCGTGCCGTTAAACCATTGTTTAACCAGGTTTTTGTATTGTTGATTCTCGGTTTGCATGTAGCTTGGTACTTAGTAGATCAAAACAAATTTGAAAAAGGGGGTATGATGGCACAGAATTATTTTTTCCGGCTGCAAAAAAGGTTGGAATTTATAAAGCGCCCAGGGAGATAATGAACAGCGCATAGGCTTCGGGATGCTCGCTGATATACCGGCAAATGGCAGCAGAGGCCAGCTGCAGGTATTTTTTAACGGATTCGCGGCTCAACCCCAACTCGTCCGCTATTTCCTGGTATTTTTTCCCTTGCCGGCGGGCCATGGTCCATACCTTCTTCTGCTGGGGAGGCAGTTGTTCAATGGCTTCGTCAAACAGTTTCCATTTCCATTCGTCAGTATTTTCGTCCGCTTCGGGCGTTACTTCCGCCGCCCATTGGGAGTGCTGTAGCCTGGTTTTCACGGATTTTCGCAGCAGGTTCACCGCCAGGTTTTTGCTGATCGTGAACATATAAGGCTTAAAGCTGTTCACCTGCCCCAGCCACTCCCGCGCCATCCAGATGCGCAGAAAGGTATCCTGGACTAATTCGTCGACCGAAGCCGGATCGCGGGTGATCTTCAGTAAAAAAGCATGAAGCAGCCCGGCATGACGGGCGATGAGTTCCCCGAAAGCCTTTTCGTTTCCCGCTGCAACAAGCAGCAGCAATTCCTTTTCACTATATGGCTGGCTGGTAGACAAATTTAAATTTTTACCGATGGAATTACAAAGGTGGACAGGCCGGTTGGTAGCCAGTTCAGGGGTTAAATGTAGTGAAAAAATGAAAAGGTAGGTAGTAGTGTAAACCCGGGCGGATTTCACCTCACGTGGCAGGAAAAGAAAAGCCTCAGTCATTCATCCCCTCCATAAAATCCCGCTTAAACGCCCTGCCGATCGGAATCACCACATTCCCTCCCAAATACACCTTGTTGTGCGAAATCTTCAACATAGATCACAGCTGTTTTACCGGGTAAAACAGCTGTGATTATTTTCACCTCATGCACCTGTTTTTCGATGTTGCCGGTAACGGCGATTTTGACGGGTGGTTGTTGGCGGCTGGCCTTTTCTAATAACCAAAATTTACATCCACTTCAATGACAGATATTATTAATGGGTCATTTTTTCCTGTAATGTAATTGTGTCAATCCGGTTTCATATGTTTTTGCAGTGACGAATTCAAGCGTTTGTTCAGGCCGTCCATCCTTAAATAGTCTTGTTCCATTACCTAATAAAACTGGTATAACGGAAATTATAAACTCGTCGACTAAGTCGTGTTTTAGTAATTCATTGATTACTTCCGCCCCACCGTCACAATAAATATTTTTTCCATTATCGGATTTCAATTGTTCTACCAACTCCGTCAAACTCCCCGTGTAAAAGATTGTTCTACCTACACCTGGCCTTGGTGTTCTTGTTATGACATACACATCTCTTTGTCCGTTGTCGTAATGAGAAGAGCCGATTTCCTTAAGTACATAATCATAGGTTTTCCTGCCGATTATAAAAGTGTCGATGGTGTTCACAAATTCAGCATAACCATAATCTTCGTTTTCCTTTTCCACCAGTTTTAAGAAACTCAGATCGTCATTAGGTTTTGCAATGTAACCATCTAAACTCATCGCAATGAAAAGTGATACTTTACGCATTTGTCTTACGTTTTTAATGTTTCTGCAAAACTAACTTCAGTTAGCCATTAGCGCTTTGGAAAAATGCGACAAAATTAAAACTGAGAGGGAAGCATTCCTGTATTTCTTTTAATATCGTTGGTTAAATGAGAATGGTCGTAATAACCACATTCAAATGCAATATCCAACAAACTCGTTTCTTGTCCGGAGCATTTTATTTTAGACAAAGCGTTCTGAAATCGGACAATACGGGAATACTCTTTGGGGGTAATACCGATTTGTATCTTGAACTTTCGTTCTAATTGCCTTACTGTTGTGAAGTTTCTTTTGGCGATTTCACTTATATTAACTTGACCTTTCGTTCGATGAATATCTTCAATAACCATCCTTAAAAGCCCGTTTCCATTTTGCAATCTGTGCGTGAAAAAATCATTTAAATAGTAAGCAGGATTTTTAATTAGTTTATCAATATCAAACGACTGCACTGCCTCAAGCTGAATGGTTTGGTCGATTATTTCACTTTGTGAAGCATAATTGTAGAAATTGGCGAATACGCCTGGTTTCAGACATACGCCCAACAGGTGCGTATTCTCCTCAATAAAACTGTCTTTAAAAGACGTCATGGCCCCTACAACGTATGTTTTGCCAGCATCCATTCTAACCATTCCGTTATCTGTGAGGCACGTAGCTCCTAAATTGATCACTAATCCCGCACAGCCATCAGGAAAATTCCTTTCCCATTGCCTGTCTTCATTTCCACCCTTCAGCTCCCAAAAGGCATGAATATAGGGTGATAATGCTGTACACGGTGTTATTTCTTCATACTCCATTTCCGGTTGCAATTAGTTAGTTGATAACCATCAAACCACCTTGTCAAATGGTTGAACGCTTTAAAGTTCTATGCCAAAAATACAAATTAATTTACTTGGCCTGGGTGTATACAAGCGACGAGCCTGGTAAATTCAAGGTTTGGTATCAACCGATAATTAATTAATTTAGCCATGACCGTACCGCAGCTTAATACAGGTAAAACGATGACAGACCAATTCTTTCTCAAAATCAGGACTTACACCGACTTGACAACGGAGGCTGAAACCGCCTGGGCAGCACTGCTCAAAGAAAAAACCTGTCATAAAGGCGACAACTATATCAGTGTAGGGCAAATCCCTAAAAAGGTGGCTTTTGTTACGAAAGGCCTTTTTTCACAATACTATATTGACGACAACGGCGAAACCATCATCAAGTACTTTTTCCCCGAAGGTAGAATTGCAGGCTCTATTCCTGCCACACTGACGCAGTCTGAAAGCCTATTCACCATCACAGCACTGGAAGAAACAACCGTATTGGAATATAACTTCGCCGAGTTCAAAAAGTTGGTTTTTACATATCCTGACATTGCGCGCTTTTATATCCGTTACTTAGAGCAGCATTGGATTATCGATAAAGAACCCTACGAGGTTTCGTTACGAAGCGACGCTGCGAAGGTGCGCTATGCCGCTTTCCTGCATAAATACCCCGACCTTGTAAAAAGACTGAAGAAACATCATATTGCAGCCTACCTGGGCATTACGCCTACACAATTGAGCCGGGTTTTCGGGTACAGTAAATAAATTCCGGCTTTCTCAACATATGTAAAGGTTTTTCTTCCCCGGCCTTCTCATCTTTGCATTATCAACAATTAAAAGTAAAAGATATGAAACAGGTATTTATCAATCTAGCCGTAAAGGACGTTGAAAAATCAATGGACTTTTACACCCGGATCGGGTTTTCCATCAACCCGCAATTTTCTGACGACCAAACAAAATGTATGGTTTGGAGCGATACTATTTTCGTGATGATTATGAGCCACGAAAAGTTCAGCTCATTTACCAAAAAACCCCTTGCCGACACCAAAAACGGCATCGCTGCTCTATTCGCTTTATCAGCAGAAAGTGTAGATAAAGTAAATGAGATCGTTGAAAACGGATTAGCTGCAGGCGGCACGGAACCTATGCCCATGATGGATTACGGTTTCATGCAACTACGTAAGATCGAAGACTTTGACGGCCACACCTGGGAAATATTCTTTATGGATATGACTAAAATTCCCACCCAGGAATAACGGTATAACCTTGGGCTACTATTTTGCCCATGTTACCGAACATAGAATTACATCAGGAATCCCCCCAAAATGCAGGTCCGCAACAATAAACGGATCTGCATTTAACCAACTATTCCGTCCACGGATTTAGCGTCACTTTCACAAAATTACCTTCCTTCTTCTGAAGTGGCATTTTCTTTGAAATAACATCCTGAACCAAATTGTAACGTATGCAGGATGATTTTTTTGTAGTAGGATTAGCGGCTTCGGGCCTTGGTATTTCGGCCATGACAAGCTTTTTCACTCATCTCTCCGATGCGCCGAACGCAGCATTTATTATTGCTACGCATCAGCGCCGCGACCGGGAAAGCCTTCTGCGGAAGATTGTGTTAAGATTTACTGCTATGCCCGTTCACCAGGTAGAGGGCCCAACCGAAATACAACCTGGTCATGTATACATCATCACTGAAAATACCTATATCGTAATAAGAGATAAGCTGGTAACCGTTGAAAAAAGGCCGCATACCGCAGAAAATAATGCCATTGATATATTATTCAAAAGTATTGCTGACCAATACCGGGAAAGAGCGATCGGGATCGTATTCTGGGGTATGGGGAATGATGCAGTAAATGGCTCAAAAGAGATTGAGGCCAGCGGCGGTTTTGTTATCGTACAGCGGCCCGACAGGACCATCCAGTCGCAGATGGCCCGCAGTACGGTTGAGCACGATGATCCTGACTTTATCGTAGACACGGAAGATATTGCCGCTGTTCTCGAAAATTATATGGGAACTTATAGTCAGAAATAAGCCGTCTGACGACCACCGTGGAGCTTTTTACCCGGCGGCACACCCATTTTAACGCCTGATGCCCGGCCATCTTCATCAACAACGGTTTGCCGGGAAGCATGCACACCCCTGGTATGCTTTTAGGAGTACAATGCCATGAAAAACATACTTCGGAATGACGGTTTGCCATTGCTTTTTTCTCCGAAACATTTGAGAATTGGGAAAGCGAGTTCCTCGAATAAATAAAACAATAAGTGATCGTGAAAAATTTCAATGAAAATGAATTAAAAAAGATCGGTGCCAGGCTTTTGAACAGGCACGAAACGATAGCGGTAGCAGAAAGCGTTACGGCAGGACTGCTGCAATACGCCTTTTCCAATATTCCCGATGCTTCCGGATTTTTCCAGGGAGGGATTACTGCTTATAACCTTGGTCAGAAGTTTAAGCACCTATCGGTAGAACCTGTACACGCCCTCGAAGTAAACTGCGTATCTCAAAAGGTAGCAGATCAGATGGCCCTGGCAGTAGCCGGATCATTCGCAGGCCATTGGGGTATCGGCGTTACAGGTTATGCAACACCTACCCCCGAATCGGGCGATAAAGTGTTTGCATATTACGCGATAAGCCATTTAGGAGAAATAAAGGCATCCGGCATTATTAAACCCGCAAAACAGGACCCGCCCGCACTGCAACTAATTTATACGAATAAAATCATACAGAAATTTTATAGCCTGCTAAAGTGAGTGCATAAGCGTTGCCCGGATAAGCCTCCCCTCGCGGCTTGTTTAAAACGGCCATTAAACAATATGCTGTTATCATTTTCCTCATTGCGTAAGTTTTTTTCCCGATCCGCGTACACTTCAGCATCGATAAGTAGCAATATTGCACCGGATTTCCAACCAAAACTTATCTACTATGCAATTGAGGTACTTATCCTTTTTCTTCTCTATATTTTTTATTGCTTCTTTTTCCGTGGCCTTTGCGCAGGACGTTCACCGTTTTACTGCGGTCGTTAAAAACGAGGCAGGCGAGCCTGTTCCTAACGTTACGGCCACTATTGACAATCAAACGGTAATATCGGCCGCAAACGGCGAGCTTACCTTTACCGCGCTCAGGCCCGGCAGCTATAAACTGAGCCTTTCTTCGGTGGGATTCCGGCCAAAAGAAGTAGTCATCACCGTTAGCGCCGGCCAGTCGGCGCCCCAGGTTATTACCCTCACCCCATCGGTGGGTGAGCTGCAAACAGTGGAAATTACCGGAAGGCGTGATGACGGCTACAAAGCCAATTATTCGTTTGCGGCTACCAAGGTGGCTATCCCTGTAACGGAAATTCCCAGCACGGTTTCCACAATCACACAGGAACTCATCAAAGACAGGCAGGCGGTGCGGTTCGAAGATGTGGCCAGGAACACCAACGTTAGAGTGAGTAATAACGGCCGCTCCGTGATCATACGCGGCTTTGTGAGTACCAACCGGCTTATTAACGGCCTGCGTACGTTAACCGATAACTACCGGTTCTCCGCTATCTCTCCTGTAGTGGAAAGCTATGAAGTAATCAAAGGCCCTTCTTCCTCTATGTTCGGGAATATGAGTCCGGGCGGGGTTATTAACCTCGTAACCAAGAAACCGCTGGCGCAGCAACAACAGAACATGTCGTTCAGCGTTGGCAGCTTCAATACGGTGAGAGCTGATATGGATTTCACCGGTAAATTATCAGAAGATGGTAAAGCGCTTTACCGGCTCAACGTTTTCGGGCAATTGAGCGACACCTGGTACGACAATATGAAAGACGATGCTTTCACGGTAGCACCTTCCTTCTCCTTCCTGCCCCGCGAAGGCACCAGGATTAACGTTGACCTGAACCATACCCGGCTTACCACACTGGAGAACGACGGCCTGTTCCCCTTCAAAGGAAAAACAATCGATGAAACACCTATTGATTTCACCGTATTCCAGGCAGGCGACAGGAACAAAACCACCACCTCTTCGGTAAACATCTCTATCAGCCAGCGAATCGCCAAAAACCTCCATTTCAACGTATCGTACCTGAAAGACTTCCTTACCTGGGACGACCGCAGGCATGCTGCGGAAATATATCTCGGTGATGGTGCATGGTCCGATGGCGACAGCAGTGTAAGTGTATCTTACTGGGAATGGGAATCTAAAATGGATAGCGATAACCTTACCGCATACCTCACTGGCGACCTTAAAACCGGTAAAATCGGCCATAAAGCGATGATCGGTTACGACTATAACGTATCCCTGTTCAACTGGGGTAACTACCGTTATAACACCTCACCTATCGGTTCCGTAAACGTATATGACCCTGCTAAAAGTTCCAACCTCGATGGTACAACCTACGAGCTGGCCACGGTGAATTATGCACTGGCCAACAGGACCCGGGATTTCGCCAACGGCATTTATTTCCAGGACCAGGTAAGTATCGGAGAAAGACTGAAAGTGTTGCTCGGCCTGCGCTACGAAGATTACACCTTCAGAATGGCCTACAAAACACCTGCTGAAAACGAAGTTTCGCAGCAGGCATGGTTGCCTAAAATCGGCGTCACCTACAGCTTCCCCTCTAACACGCATGTATATGCTTCGTATATCACCGGTTTCCAGCCCGTGTCGTCCGCTTCGTTACTATTCGGCACCGTAGAAGGCGGCGGCGAGCTGAAGCCTGAGTACAGCGATCAGTTTGAAATAGGCGCCAAGCAGGAACTGTTCGACAACAATCTCCTGTTAACCGCAGCCGTATACCAGATCAGGAAAACCAATGTCACCCAGCTCACCAACCCTACTGTTCCCGATGCGAACGACAGGATATGGAGACAGCTGGGAGAAGTTACTTCAAAAGGGATCGAGATCGAATTTAACGGGCGTATCAGTCAATCGTTTGCCGTAAACGGCGCGTACAATTACAACGACGCCAAAATCACAGAAGACATCAACCCGGCTAAAATCAACGAGAAGTTAGGGATGGCGCCGCTGCACCAGGGTAACTTATGGGCCAAATATGAGATCGTAAACGACAAAGCGTTCAACGGGCTCGGGTTTGGTGCAGGCATCAATATATCGTCTGAAACGCCGATGTTGCAGGCTCCTACGTTGAGCACACCAGGTTACACGGTGGCCGATGCGGCGATTTTCTATAAGATCAACCGTGTGTCACTCAACCTGAACATCAACAACGTTTTCGACAAAAGATATTATACCGGAGCAGTACGTGAAAGGGAAAGGTATTATACCGGCGCTCCCCGCAATATCATGCTGCGTGTAGGCTATTCTCTGTAAACCACTTTAAAAAATTGTCAGTACCTGGCCCACAATAGCTGTGGGCCAGTGCTGTTCTTAAAACATTATAATTTGAAGATAAAAAAGCTGGTTGGCAAAATTCATTTATGGCTGGGACTCGGTTCCGGCATCATCGTTTTTATCGTAGCGATTACCGGCTGCCTGATCGTTTTTGAAGAAGAGATCAGCACCGTTTTTGGCATCGGGGTTTTCCAGAAGGTGGAGCAACAAAACACGCCTTACGTACCGCCATCAACAATGTTTACAACGGCCGACAGTCTTCTTGCCGGTAAAAGGATCGCGAGAACATATTACTCCGTTTATATGCACAAGCCCGCAGTTAGCGCTATGTGGGCGCTGGACTCTACCCGGCAATATCACGCTGTGCTGCAAAACCCTTACACCGGGGCGGTAGTAGAAAGCTATGCCTACAAAACTTCTTTCTTCGCCATCATGACCCATATCCATACCTCCCTGGCGATGGGTAAAACCGGTGTGGTCATTATCGGTTACTCCACACTTCTCTTCGTAGTGATGATGATTACCGGCATTATATTATGGAAACCTGCCAGCAGGAAAGGATATAAACAACGTTTCTCGATAAAATGGAATGCCAGTGGCAAAAGGCTGAACTACGACCTGCATAATGTACTCGGCTTCTATATGGCCTGGATCGCCATATTCATCGCATTAACGGGCCTTGTATGGTCTTTTGAGTGGATGAATAATTCCGTACAATGGATCGCCAACGGGGGCAAAACAATAGTGGCGGCGTCAGAAAAGCTAGTGTCCGACACTACCCACCTCCCACTGCGATTTAATTACCGTACGGCAGACAGCATTTACGCTATGCACACGCGGGAACTAAAGGACATTCACGCTATCAGGGTGTATAAACCTTCCAGTCCTGCGGACGTGCTTCGCTTTACTATTGAAACTACCCGTGGCTCGAACTACGCACGGGCCGACGAATATTTTTATGATCAATATTCGGGAAAGCTGATCAGCACGGCCAAATTTGCGGACCTGTCCAACGGCGAAAAGCTGCGGCGTATGAACTACTACATTCACATGGGTAGTATAGGCGGCCTTACCGGTAAACTACTGGCCTTTTTCGCAAGCCTGATCGCAGCATCGCTGCCGGTTACAGGATTTATCATCTGGCGTGGCAGAAGGCGGACTGGCAAAAAAGGGTAAGGTGACGGTAAGCCACCTTACCCTATATATATAGCAGCTGAGGCCCCTTTTTTTTAACCAATATGTCAAAGAACTTATACAGGCGTGGTAGCTTTTCTACCTTACCTGCTCCAGCACTGCCTTTAAAGCGTCTTCCGACGGTAATACCAGGCTGTAACCGGATGCGAACAGGTACTCACTTTCTTCGAGTACGCTGTATTTGATGATTGTCTGGTCTTTTTCTTTACAGAGGATGATGCCTAAGGTGGGCTTGTCATCTTTGTTGCGTTTTAATGCTTCGAACATGCGAAGAAAAACGACCAATGATGGTTTGTAGATCTTTGCTTTTCATAAGAAATCGACTGATGCAAATCTGCCAATTTTATCTCCATTCCAGTTAGTCATTTTGTTGATTCTATTGGCCAAAATGTTGACGCTTCATTTTTGGCAGATAAATCAGCCTCCCTTTTTTTCGGTAGCACAATTCCCAACCTCTACCGTCTAAGCGTCGATATTTTTAATAAATCACGCTTATGTTTTCTACCCCCGCGAATCCGGGGAAACTACCAGCGTCGTGCGTCCCGGTTGGTTAAGCAATGCCTATCCAGCCGCCAACAAAACAAAGATACTATCGTGAAAAGCCGATGTGGACGACGTTGATGTGAAAGGCCCAAAAGCTTGGGACGAAGCTTATAGAAGTTTGGGACGAAAGGCATCTGATCAGCCTTAAACCCTTTGCTATCAAGCATCTTCACCAAATAGTGATTTATAAAATATACACCTACATGAAAATCAAAACATTATTTATCCGGCAGGACACCCTGCTAAAAAGAATCGATGTTTCGGAAGTGATTGTGCTGGAAGCTGAGGGAAATTATGTAAAGCTGATTGGCCCTGGTCATCATTACCTTTTACGTATGACGCTCGACAAAGCCATCCTCATTATGGGGAAGGATATATTCTGCAAAACAAGCCGTTCTTATGCTGTCTCTGTGCCGCATATAGAAGAAATAGGAAAAGATGTAGTAACACTCGCTGGCGTAGACGTACCCTAATCTAAGAACTTTTACAAAAAGGTGGTCGCGCGGGTACATGTTGCAGACACTATGTAATATCGAAGGTATATCGATCCTTTATCGATCCTATAATGGCCGTCACTATGGGCGGGGGTTTCAGAAGATTTGGGTATAGGATGGGTAAAGGATTGGTATAGGGTGGGCGAGGTTCCGGAAGTAGTTTTTATCACATTGCGTATAGGCAATAAGTGTCATAACATAAAAACGTTTATTGTTCACGATTCGAAAACCCTCAATATTTCCTTGTAAAAAAAGTCGCCGCTTAACTATTGTTATCGATTTTAAGTGGTCACAGTTCAATTGATTAGAATGAAAAAGCTTTTAAATAATAGCGCAAATCTAATCGTTGTCAACAAAATAACTTAATAAAACGCTTGATCTCACTGGTTCTTTTTTACCTGGAAGCTGTTGAACGGTGGTTCTGATAGAAACACTAAACTTATCAATGAAATTAATTACATATAATCCATCCCTTCGCTCTTTTTCAACTAGGCCAGAAAAATTCTCACCGGCCTCTGTTGTGAATGAAAAGCTACCTGAATTTATATTTAACGCTCGGAACTTCCCCTTTCTCTCGACTGTATCATCCTGAGTTGTATTAAGCCTTTCAATATTATCCAATATTGAATAAGAATTGTCTCTATTTAAGACAAACCCTCTCTTCTTATCATTTTGGGGATTATACCAGCTTAAATCAACGAAAAGATTTTGCTCATGTATTACTTTGACAAAATCCTTATACGCGGCAAGGGTAAATGAACTATACTTAGTAACTTCCTCAATTAATTCTTTACTCTCAGTACTTGAACTGATTAATGAAAATAAATTTATAGCGGCAGGCTCGGTCATTGAGGTAGTATTATAGTTACTCAAAGATGTTGCCATTGGCTTAATTAAAACACTAAATGAGGCTGCTAAACTTTTGTACACCAGAGTGGAGCAAAGCTCCTTCAGTTTAACCTTGTCAGGGCTTTTGTCTTTCTGGGTAAAGTTAAGTTTTCCTCTATCTCTACCTTTTATTGAGTCAAGTGATATTTCTTTATAAAAAGCGTCAAACGATCCTAATACTTTCGATAGTATGCCAGACTCCACCGTACCATGGGTTACACCAAATCCTTCAGCAATATGTAAATCATAAGTTTCTGATTTATCTTTATCCGCTATTACTTTGACATTTTGTTTATGAAATGTGCTTTCATCTATATTGTCTAACCTGAAATACTCAAATATTTTTTCATAGTCAACAACTTCTGATTTCTGTAACTTAAATGCTGGCTCCGGTTTATACTGGCTAGGAAGATCAACTACAGAAGTTAAACTTCTTTGGATAACTTGATCTACTTTTACATCTTCAAAGAAAAGTAATCCTTTTTCAGCGCCATTAATAAACTCCAAATGACTCAATTTCCCCTGTATAAAATTCCTAAACTGCAGTTTACCAGACGAATAATAAAAGTAACGATCGATACTACCGTCATCAGAACAATCAACCCATTCCTTAATTATTATTTTGTTCTCATTACTTGAAAAAACACTAGTCGTATTTATTTCGTGGAACAGCACACGCCCTACAAAGTCCTTTATAGTAAAAGGGAAATCGTTAATCGATATATCATTTATAGCAATCACAATAAAGATTCTATTACGGTGAACTTGTTTTCTAGATTAACATTAATATACTCGAAATGGTTAAAATGTCCATCTCCATTTGCATCATCTGACATACCGTCATTTACACCTAAAATACCCAAGGCGATATGAGTACCCAGCTTATTATATATTTTGGGCTTATTCTCAGCTAATCTGGTTATCCTCTGCCTAGCTTGCAAATGCTCTTCAAAAAAAGACAATGCCCATCCGCGACAGTCTGTTCTTCCTCTATTAGGATTAGTATAGACTGGTATAAAATTTCTTACATCATAAATACTTTCAAAGACCCAACGATACGCCGTCCTTGAATCATATTCCTTAAAAAGAGTTAAATCACAAGCTATTTCTGATATTTCAGTGGAGTACTTTAATTTTGATTCCATGGATAACGTAGAAAATATTTAGTAAAGAGAGTATATTCAAAAAACATTCTTAATAATCTCAATATGACTTTGAAATTGGAACTAAAATAACTAAAGTCAATATACAAAACTTATTTAAACGCCCCTTTTTTATTAAACTAATAAATTTTCATTCCATATAGACATCTACCGAAATAAAGGAAGTAAACATTACCCCGGCATCTAAAAAGTTAATACAGGAGTGACGGCCGTATTTTCACCTCGATCAACGATTTTGAAGATGAATTCAATGACCGTACGATTGGGCCGCAAGTCCGCAACGGTCCGACATTTTTTCCACCCGCAATTAATTTAATGAAATCTATGAAGGCGATATATGAAGGCTGTCTCTTATACACATCTCCGAGCCCACGAGACTAAGGCGAATCTCGTATGCC
>NZ_CABHOU010000015.1 GCF_902168175.1 uncultured Chitinophaga sp.
GCATTCGTAGTAAGGGCAGCAGCGTTACCACCCCATTCTTTAATACCCAAAGTACTTTTATCGAAGAACAGCTGTGTAGTGTAACCCGGGCCGCGGAAAGAAAGTACGTTCCATGAATAAGCACTGGTTCCAAGCGGACCATTTGCTACGGTTCCGGTACCATTACTCGCCCATATTTTCATGCGACTGAACGCTTCAGGCGCGTCGGCCTGGCCGATATCGTTATCACCAAGTGTTCCGTAAGTAGCACCGCCCGCCAGATCTTCAGATGGCTCCCACAAAGAAGTAGTGGTATTAAATTTCATGACCTGCCCGTTTGTTGGCGCAGTAGTAGCTAAAGTCCTGCCTTGTATCCTGTTGGCATTCCAGATCGCATCGTCTGCTCTTGCATTTAAAACACCAGCAGTAGTAAGTTCCAAACCAGTTCCTACAGATATTTCGCCAACAGCGCCAGTTGTTGTAGCAGCACGACCTAATAACCGTGAGCCGCCCGCATCCTGCATTTTTGCATAAGTAACAGCTTTATTTGCAATTGTAGTTGCTGCAGCTCCAGTTGTGGTAGCGGCAGTAACATCACCGGTAAGCGAAGTAATACCCGAAGCATTTAAAACACCGGCTGTAGTAAGCGCCAGGTTTGTACCTAAAGTAACTTCCTGTGTAGCACCCGTACCTGTTGTATAACGACCTAATAAACGCTGGGTAGCAATGTTCTGCATTTTTGCAAACGTTACCGCCTGGTTAGCGATCGTTGTAGCTGTAGCACCAGGCCCCGTTCCGGTTACATCACCGGTAAGCGAGGTCACCCCACTTCCTGTTGCATCGGCAGCAGGTGCCCAGGCAGTACCATTCCATTTTAACACCTCACCCGATGCCGGAGCTGTAGTGGTTATTGAGCGACCACTTAACTGGTTGGCGTTCCATAAAGCGGTAGCAGCATCGGCCGATAAAACACCGCTGGTATTCAGTAATAAGTTAGATCCTAAAGAAACTTCCTGTGCAGAGCCTGCCCCGGTAGTATAACGACCGAGCAAACGCTGAGTAGCGATGTTCTGCATTTTTGCGAAGCTTACCACGCCGTTAGCGATGGTGGTACCAAAAGTACCCGCACCTGTTCCGGTTACATCACCGGTAAGTGTAGTGGTGGTAGATGCGGCTGCGCCGGGCTCCCATACCGAAGTGGTATTATTCCATTTCAACACATTGCCATCGGCTGGTACAGTGGTAGCAATGTTGCGCCCCTGTAACTGACTGGCATTCCATAAGGCAGTACCTGCATTAGCAGTAATAACACCCGTAGTTGTATTTAAAGTTAAGTTAGATCCGAGTTTAAGTTCCTGTACGGTACCTGCTGTAGTACTGTAACGTCCCAGGATAGACTGGTCGGCCACGTTCTGCATTTTGGCATAGGTCACCACGCCGTTATTGAGGGAGGTCACTAAAGCGTTGGAACCGTTCACCGAAGCGCTGATATCTCCGATAATACCATTCGCAAATACATTGCCCACTTTTTCCCAGCTACCGTTACGCTTGATATAAAGCGATCTTTCCGTAGCATCTGTCACATATACCATCATACCATCATCTGCACCAAATAATTTGCCACCGGCAATTATCTGGGCCCTGGTAACACGAGGCAATAACAAACCCTGATTAGGGCTGTTCAATTCAAGAATAGCATCCTGCTTAAGAATGCTTGGGTTAGCGCCCAACTTTAATTGCTGCGCGGAAGCGCGTACAGATAAAAAACCACAAAGCCCTATAATGACACTGGAACGGGCTGCCGACGATAAACGCATATAAACAGAAGTTGCAAGTTAGGTAAAGGTGTTACACACACGCCGCGAAACATCTAAAGAAACAACAGGAGCATTGCACTGGCAACGCCCCTGCCGTTTAAAAATTATTTCCTGATGATGAACCAATCAGTTCCGTCAGACTGGAGTGTTACGAAAGTCCAGTCGTTGTAGATAGTATAGCTTGTACCACCTTCGATCTGACCGCCGGTAGGATTGATCACTACTTCGTGATCCAGGCCACCTTTGATCTTTTTGATGGTGTATACACGACCTTCTACCGGAGCAGGCAGGGTAATGCTTACCGCAGCAGAAGTTGCATCCACGAGGACCGTATTATCCACGTCGGTTACGGTGTAAGCAGCATCAACAGATTTGATGGCCATTGACATAGAGCCTGCCACCTGGAGCGTGGAGTTAGGCGCTGAAGTAGTACCAATGGCTACACTACC
>NZ_CABHOU010000016.1 GCF_902168175.1 uncultured Chitinophaga sp.
TGCTTGTAGATACGCTGCAAGGCGGAGATAGTGGCTTTGTTGTATATACAGGCAACACCTGCAGTTACCTGTTGGAACTTAAACGTATTCCCTTTGACGCAGGTAGAAAAGGAACTATTGATAATGAAGCTTTTCATAACGATTTAGATTAGTAATAAATTGATGCGAGTACATGAAGCGGGTTTCTTTTCAGTTACCCGTTTATTTTTTCTCCACACACAAAAAAGCGCGGGTAAAAACCCACGCCTGTTCGATTGGTCACATGTTTGACTAAAATATATACACAATGTCAGAACTTATCCTAAGGTGGTGGCACGGGTAGATACCCGTACCGGTTATATGATCAGCCGCGGTGATGCAGCTGATGTTTAAGCATAAACCATTATTTCTTTTTCAATTCCCGCTCTACACCTTTCACACTCACAGCTAACAACAGCACCAGTATGAGCAACAGCACCACACTTACGAAACCGGTTATATAACCATAGTCGGTAAGCTGCAAAGGCCTGTAAAGCGGCGCACGTACGCCTACAGATACCGTTTTGGTTAAGGAAACATCGCCCCCTTCCTGCGATTTGATGTACGCCACAATACTCTCTACCTGTGCGGCAGTGATGTCTTTGTGGTCGGGCATCGGCGTATTGTTGTACTCTTCGAACAAGGCAACGGCCTCTTTATCGCCGCTTTTAATTACCGCCTGGGATGACTGGATGAAACTGGTGATCCAATCCATACTATGTCTGTCATAAACTTTCGACAGCGCGGGGCCCAGTACTTTTTTATTGACGTTATGGCAGCCGGCACAGCGGTTCTTGAATATCAGCTTACCCTCTTCTTCGGAAGGTGGCGCGGCATAAGCACTAACGCCCAATACAAGCAGCAATAGCAGGAAAAATATATTACGGTTCATGGTTGAGTTGTTTTATATGGTGAATAAGCATATCTACAGCCGCGGCATCGGTACCTTCATAATATCCCCTGATCCTTGACTGGCCATCCAGCAGCACCAGCTGATCGCTGTGAATGAAATCGGTTGGTCCGCCATCGCCTTCGGTAGCTATGAGGCGGAAGCCATTGCGGGCCAGTCGGTAAAGCGATGCTTTATCGCCGGTGATGAGCTGCCAGTGTATACCATGCTTTGTTGCATATTGGTTTAACATGTTAGGATCATCGTGCGCAGGATCTACTGTAAAGGATAACATCCGCACTTCTTCTCCCAGCGCTGCCTGCACCCGCAACAACTGCTTCATCATTTTAGGGCATACGATCGGGCAACTGGTGAAGAAAAAACTGGCTACGGTTACACGGTTGCTCTTTTGCTCCAGCACAAAGGGTGCTGCATGCTGATCGATAAACACATAACTGCTATCGGTTTGCAACTGACTGTATATGGACAGCGCTACAAATTCTCTTTCGTAAGCCCTTACGCCCAGCCAGGCGATGAGCGGCAACACCAGCACCATTATTGCCCAAATCCATTTTCTCTTATGGTTCATATTACAAGGCTTTTATCAGATACCAGGCATGGGGTTGTGAGGAAGATGTGGCGGTGCCCCGGGACCACTATTACTCAACACATCTACCAGGGCAGGCACATAAGCAATAAGGATAATGATGATCATCACCAGCAACCACGGCTTGAAGCCGTTGAACAAGGGCACCATTTTTTCGTCGTGGTACGCTTCACTCACAGGTAAATCCAGTGCTGCCTTTTCTGTTTGTTTGCTGAAGAAGGTCCCGAAGAACACTACGAAGTACAACATGCCTGCTATAAACATAATGAAACCTCCGGCCAGCGCCAGCATGGTGGATGGCACCCACTGCGGATGATACAATTCGCTCCCAGGGTTCAGGTAAGTCATGCCCAGGTTGGTGCGCCTTGGCTCTCCCATCAATCCACCCCACATCAACCCTGTAGAGAATATCAGTACACCGATCATCCATAGATAAGGAATGATAACGTTTACTGCAGGCAGGAATATTTTACGGCCGCGCAATGTTGCCACCAGGTGTAAACCCATACCGATAATGGCGAGGAATACAGGCCCGGCTACTGTCATATGGAAGTGCCCGGGCAACCAGGAAGTGTTATGTATCACATTATTCAGTGCATAACTTGAATTGACGATGCCGGTAAAACCACCGAATATGAACAGGATAAGACCTGCGATCATATAAGCGAAGAGGTAACGGCTGCTATCGAGATAAGGCAGTTTACCAAAATAACCGAGTAAACCTTTCGCTCCCCGCTGCCTGCCAGCGTACTCCAAAGAAGCAGACAGTGTAAAAGCGGTAATGAAGCTCGGAATAGCTACGGCGAATGTGAGAATAGTAGACAACCATTTAGTGCTGCTGCTGATATTAGGATCGCTGAACTGGTGGTGAACACCTACAGGTACAGATAACAACAGGAACAGGAACAGCGCGATACGGCCTGCCAGGTCGGAGTACAACTTACCACCGGCCAGTTTAGGCAGCATGGTATAAAACATGATGTAAGCCGGTAACAGCCAGAAATATACCAGTGCATGACCAAAGAACCAGAACAGGGTACGCGCCAGGGTTACATTTACAGTAGGCGTATAACCCATAGCCCATGGCAGCAACAGCACCAGCACCTCATAAGCTACAGCCAGCGTACACACGAACCAGATGATAAAGTTCACCAGTGTGCCCAATACTGCCAGTGGCACCTTTTGACCGGGGTTCTCCCGTTTCCAGGTACGGTACATTACCCACCAGTCAAACAAAGGCAGCCATGAACCTACAATGAGCAGGGCGGTACCGAGGTAAAACAATGGGTGACCTTTTAAGGGAGGATAAAAAGTATACAGCACAGAAGCCTTACCGGCAATCATCGCCCAGGCCGCCATTACGGTACCCACTACCATTAAGGCAAGAGATATCCAGGATAACTTTTTATTGGGTTCTTTTTTAAGGTAAAAGATCATTGTAGCGTGCCCGAAAGCAACCGCAAAAAAGGTGGTAAGCACTATGGCATTAATAACGCCGTGCAGTGTAAGTCCCTGGTAATAGTCCAGTTTAACCGCCGCCGCCTGGTGAAGTACGCCGGCCCTGTACACTACCTGCATAAGGCCGTGATAAATACCAAGAATAAGAAGAGTGATGGGAACGAATAATTCTATGATAATTACATTCCGCATTGAACGACTAACTGACATATGATTAAGGATTAGGATAATCTACAATTACTTCCGCCTGCATGTTCTGGTGACCTGTACCACAGTATTCATGACAGGTAATCTTATATACCCCGGGCTCTTTGAACTTTACCGTAGTTTTGGAAATACCTCCGTAAACCGCCATCATGTTTACATTCCTTTCGGCGATATTAAACCCGTGTACCACATCTTTGGAGGTCACGTAAAAGTCGACCTCGGTACCGGGAGGAATATTGATCACGGAGGGCTCAAAAGACCACATACCCGCTACGGCGAACACCTGGTACGTTTTATCATCGATCTTCTGAATACGGGGCTCCGTGTAGGCTTTATCGTACGGTATACACTCTGTTACATCTACCTTTCGTTTGCCGGTTACATATAAAATGGCAAAGAAAAAGATGACGATGAGCAGCCCGGTGATGCGTAAAACCTTGATTTCGAATTTATCCAGCATAGGAAAATAGTTTAGGCCCGTTCGAGCATGATATTATAGATGTAAAACCAGATACCGGCACAAAGCAGCGCCAGCAGGATGAAAAAGGCAAGGCTGCCTTTTGGAATGAATTTTTCAGTGTCGTGATTCATGGTGTTTAGGATTTACGACAAAACTACCGGGCACAGGCCGCAACATACATGAGTGACATAACCATGACGCATGAGAGTCGTCAAAGCAGGAAATGACTTATGTCAGGTATGCCTGCCATACATTTGTTAACTTGCATCATTATATTACTACAACCATGTTTCGCTTCGGACAGCAACAAATTCTGGCAATAGCCGTCTTTATACTGGTCATAACGACCTACTTACTGGTCTGGCGGCCGGATTATAACTTTTTTGACGGGGGACTGATGACCGCCATCCTGCTCACCATGTTCATTAAGAAGGACGCGGCCACTCACTGGATGGGTGCGGCCTGTACGATCATCGTGATCGTTATTGCCTGCCTGCCCCACCGAAACCCCGACTACGCCGAAGTATTCATCGAACATTTCTTTTCCCTGATACTGGTAATAAGCGCCACCCTGCTTACCCTGTTCGTAAAAAGACTGTACCGCACACTGGAGGCTGATGAAAATCAACTGGACGCACTGTTCCGTAACGCCACCGAGGGTATCATCCTTACTAATTCCAAAGGCCGCATTGTGCTGGCCAACCCGGAAGTAGAAAAACTGTTCGGTTATGCATCTGAAGAATTATTAGGGAAGGATATTGAAACACTGATACCGAAGCGTTACTATAAATCGCACGTAACCCAGCGCAGCGAATACATGCACAAACCCGTTTCCCGCCCTATGGGCCACGGTGTAAACCTGTTCGGGCTGCGGAAAGATGGAAGCGAGTTCCCCGTAGAAGTAAGTCTCAGCCATTTCCGCCAGGCATCGGAAGATTTTGTACTGGCCTTTGTGATGGACATTACCATGCGTAAAATTGCAGAGAACGAGCAACTGGAGCAGAAGAAACAACTGGAAACCATGGCTGCCGAAATGCAGTTACTGAACCAGGAACTGGAACGAAAGGTAGAATCGCGCACCAACAACCTGCACGAGGCCATGAAACAGTTGGAGTTATCACAAACAGAACTGCAGGACGCTTTACATAAAGAGAAGGAACTTGGGGAGATCAAGTCCCGGTTCGTGTCCATGGCGTCCCATGAGTTCCGGACACCATTGAGCGCGATTTTATCATCCGCCGCACTTATTGGTAAATATACCACTACAGGCGACCAGGATAAACGGGAGAAGCACGTACATAAGATCAAGGAATCGGTTAAACACCTGAACGAACTGCTCGAAGACTTCCTTTCGCTGGGCAGGATAGAAGAAGGAAAGATACAATCGAAACCCACCTACTTAGACCTGCAAACATTTATATCCGAAACGGCAGATGAGGTACAGGGCCTGTTAAAGCCGGGACAAATATTACATAAGGAGCTAAGAGGTACTACAGGTTTTGTGACCGACAAACGTCTGCTCAAACATATTTTCGTGAACCTGCTTACCAATGCCTCCAAATTTTCGCCCGCCAACACGCCCATTACCTGGCAGGTATGGCAGGACGATGGCCACATAAAGGCCCGCGTAAGTGATAAAGGCATGGGCATTCCCGAAGAGGACAAACCCTATTTGTTCAGCAGCTTTTTCCGCGCCCGTAACGTAACAAATATCCAGGGCACAGGGCTTGGCCTGCATATTGTGAAAAGATATGTAGACATGCTGGACGGAGAGATTATTATAGACAGTAAAAACGGAGAAGGCACGAGTATACAGCTTAGCTTTCCAAACCATACAACCTGACAACAATGGCCACCATTTTAGTAGTAGACGATCACCAGGACATTCGCGAAAATGTAGCAGAAATATTATCACTCGCAGGTTACCAGGCGCTGGAAGCCGAAAACGGGAAGCGTGCCCTGGAAATAGCCCGGGCGCAAAAGCCCGACCTTATTGTGTGCGACATTATGATGCCCGAACTGGACGGTTACGGCGTATTACACCTCATGCGCAAGAACCCGGAAACAGAACACATCCCCTTTATCTTCCTGACTGCCAAAACGGAACGCAGCGACTTTCGTAAGGGCATGGAAATGGGTGCCGACGACTACATCACCAAACCATTTGAAGATGTGGAACTGCTGACCGCCGTAGAAATACGCCTCAAAAAGCAACAACTGCTACTCGACAAATTCAACGCGGCCGAAAAACAATCGGTCACCGCCATGCTACAGGAATGGCAGCAGGCAGGCCTCCTGCAGCTCGACATGGACCATTACCATACGGCGGCACTTACGAAAAAACAGGCCGTTTACCGGGAAGGCAAATACCCGCAATTCCTGTACTACGTAAAAAGTGGCAAGGTAAAAACCTACCGCCAGAACGACGATGGTAAAGAATATATCACCAACCTTTACAGCACCGGCGATTACTTCGGTTATGTTGCGCTGATAGAAGATCATATTTATGATGAGAATGCAGAGGCACTGGAAAATTCAGAGATCGTACAAATCCCCAAAGATATTTTCCTGCAGCAGCTGCTGAACGACATTCGCGCCGCAAGGGTGTTCATCCGACATATTGCATTGGATGTGAAAGAGAAGGAAGATCGCCTGCTGCAACTGGCTTACGATTCACTACGGAAGCGCGTAGCCAGCGGGCTGGTAGCCATCCACGACAAGCTGCATAAGGAACAGGGGCCTGATGCGTTAATAGAGCTGTCGAGAGATGATATTGCGCATTTCGTGGGTACAGCCACGGAATCGCTCATCCGCACCCTCAGCGATTTTAAATCGGAGAAACTGATAGAGATGCAGGGCACACGCATCCGCATTTTACAGGCGGAACAATTAAGGAAATTACTTTATTAGCCACATGCGGGTAGTTTGCTCATCACCCCCCATCTGCGTTTTAGCCTTTTGATATTCAACCGCGTTGTTGAGTATTTCGGTAAGCGGGTACATGTAGCGCAACGGAATGTTGCGATGCGCCGCCAGCGGACCAGTAGTGAACTGCGGAAAGCCGGTACGGCGATGGTCCATCCAACCTTCGGCACCAACAAATAACTGCGACAGCCACTTCTGCTGAATGAGCTGCTGCAGTGTTCCGTTGTATTTTATACTGTATTGTTTGTAGTAGTTATGAGCATCGGGAGTACCCGTCAGCCCATAATATTCCATAGACTGCTCTATACCACGCGTATAAAGGCTTTGTGCTGTTTCGCCACCCACGGTAATTTTACCCGCCTGCACACATTCTGCCAGTATGAACGACACTTCCCAACAGCCAATCAGCATGGCTTGGAAGGCATTATCCGCGGCTTTGTTAAGCGCCGGGGCAAAGTGAGAGATGTTACTGTTACCACCGTTATACTGCGCCGGCTGGGAAATAGCATTGGGTACACCTACGTAATCCTGGTTATCGACGGTACCGCGCGTGCGGTCAGCCACCTTATCTACCCAAACAGTGATACGCGGGTCTTTTAAATACAACAAGGCATCCACCAACTCTTTAGAAGGCTTACGTTTATCAAATTCGTCGTAACTATTGGCGATATCGCTGCCGGGCCAGCTGTTCTCAGCATTGGTGCCCAGGTATTTCAAACAGGCATTCTGCGATTGGGTGCCGATGAGCGGGTATTGAGAAGGATTATTGATGATCTGCTGAATTTCGGTATAGGCGGAGGCATAGTTTTTCGCACAACGAAGCAGCATACGCAGGCGAAGTGAATTAGCGAAGCGACGCCATAACAACTGGTCGCCATGAAACAACACATCGTAATCTGCATCTATTGCCGGCAATTGGGCCATCAGCACTTCATTACTTTCCTTCAGTTCTTTTAAAAGATCCGGATAAATGTCCTGCTGGCGGTCGAATGGCGCGTGGATAATATCGTCTGAACGTGCCAATAACGCCTTTGAGTAAGGTGCATCGCCCCACAGGTCGGTGATATAAGCAAAGTTAAAAGCGCGCAGAATACGGCTGATCACTACGTATTGTGGCTGATCATGTTGTAACGCCTGGTCGTGCAGTTGTTTAATAGTGGCCAGGCGGTTGTAAATCGTTGTCCAATCGCGGGGGCCCCAGGCAAACTTGTCCATGGTTTCGTTACGTACCAGTGTGGTGTAACGGCCTGCCGATGCAGGGTGGCGAAAGAAAGCCTCATCCTGGTAACCGTAAGCGGTTTTTGTAATGGATGTAGATAACAGGTAAATCACATCTACATCGGTCACCTCACCGGGAGGGGTGTTAATGTCGTCGAACTTGCCGTCGCAGCCCGTCACAAGCAGGCAACAAAGTAAAAAGTATATGGTGAGTCTGAATGTCATCTTTAAAAATTAAAGTCAAGTTTCAGTCCATAGGAACGGATGGCGGGCAGGGTCCAGGTGTTAATGCCGAGATTATACCTGCCGTCGGATATTTTATTGGATGTTTCGGGATCGTAACCGTTATTGGCGGCCGTCCAGCTAAAAAGGTTGCGTGCAGTGAAAGTGATAGCCGTTCTTTCCACGAACCGGAACGGCTTGTTGATGGTGTACGAAAACGACAATTCACGCAACTTAATGTACGAGGCGCTGTACGAATTGCGGGCGGGATAATCCCAGTAGTAGTTGGGATAGTATGATTCGGGTCCTATCACCACATCATTTTTCCTGAACGTACCATCCGTATTTTGCAACCAGCCGTCGAGCAGCATACCATCGTTACGTGGCCTTCCCTGGTCATCTGTCCAGGCAACACCACCATTCTCTGCCCCCCTGCCACGTAAAGTATTTACTACCCTCCCATCGGACTGAAGATTATTCGCCGTGTACGAATAAAACACGCCGCCCTGTCGCCAGTCGAGCAAAAAACTGAGGTTAAACCTACGCCAGCTGAAGGTATTGGAGAGCCCCACCATAAAGTCAGGGTTATAGTTCCCAAATCGCTGGAAGTTATCGCCCAGTAACTGGTACTCGCCGTTGTCGGATAACCATGCTTCCCCTTTATTAGGGCCATCGGGTATTACCCGGTAGATCTCTCCGTACATATCGCCCATTCTCCCTCCAACACGCGCCAACACTTTGGACCATTCGCCGCCGGAGAGGTAAATCTCTCCTTCGGTTAACTCGGGCGTCAGTTCTATCACTTTCTCGCGACTCCTCGTAAAGTTCAGGGTCGTTTCCCATGTAAGCGCACGTTTTACCGGCACAGCATTCAATTGTATTTCCAAACCCGTAGTACGGATGTTGCCGGCATTTATAATTTTATCCGTTACACCAGAAGAACTGGCAGTAGGGATAGGGATGATCTGGTTCCGGTTAGCCGTGCGATAGTAACTAAGATCAAGTCCCAACCGGCCTTTAAAGAAACGAAGGTCCGTACCCACTTCAAAAGAAGTACTAATCTCCGGTTTCAGTTTATTGTTCTTCATCAGCGTTTCCATTTCGGCACGTTTAATATCGCCCCAATCGCTGATGAAGTCGTATGTATTGTAAAGATTGTATGGGTCCGTATCCTTCCCCACCTGCGCGAGATTCACACGTAACTTGGCAAAACTGAGGAAGCTGCTGGTTGGCACTTTCAACAAATCGGACATAATGGCCGATACCGATACCGCCGGGTACAGGAACGAATTATGCCTGCGCGGCAGCGTACTGGACCAATCGTTACGGGCAGATATATCAGCAAAAAAAGACCTGCCGTAAGCCAGTTGTGCGGTGGCGTACAAGCTGTTAATACGTTTACGGTAGTAGAATGGATCGTACCAAATGCTGCCGGGCGCACCGTTGGCAATGGTGTACAGGCCAGGTATTACCAGTTTAGCCGCAGTGATGGTATTACCACGATTGCGGCGGTCCATACGGTTACCACCAGCAGATACGGAGGCAGACCATTTACCAGCCAGTTGCTGATCGTACGTTAACAGGAAATCAGAATTAAGTTCACGGAAAAAGATATCGCCGGAACTGAAGTATCCCTCTGTAAAATCCGCAGAACTAAAGGCCTTGCGACTGTTCCTGCTTTCCACATACTGATCAACCCCCGTACGTAACATTAACTTCAGGTTGTCCAGTATACGGTAATTGAGCTGCAGCATTCCGTTGGTACGGTTACGGGCGAAGGCGTTAGGTTGCTCGTACGCCACGAAATACGGATTATCCTCCATTGGTTTGCCAGTGGACATATCCTGCACATGTGAAAATTGCTCTTTGCCTTCACGGCCCGGTTTCCAGTAATTGCGGAGTTTACGCACATCTACATTGGGCGTAGTAGTATAAAGATGATTAATTACTCCATTCCTGTCGCCGCTAAAGCGATTATCACTTCCTGAGGAATTATACATCATACTAACGTTTACGTTTACACGCGATGTAATATTATAACCTGCAGACATGTTCACGGAGGTTTTATGCATTTCCGTATTGGGGATAATACCCAGGTTATGCACGTCTGTATATGAAAGACGGAAATTGCCCTTTGCGTTAAGGCCGCTCTCTACCGCTATATTGTTAGTGTAAGTTTGCCCGATACGGAAGAAATCTTTTATCCTGTCAGGATAAGCCACCCAGTCGAGCGGCACCGGGTTACCCTGCGCATCCCGCGGACTATTCCACTGTACACGTTTAGAACCATCATTCAATTTCGCACCCCAGGAAGCTTCTCCATAAGTATCTGTTGCGTACAGGTCGCTGCCCGCACCATAGGTATTTTGGAACTTGGGGAATTGCCAAGCCTGGTCAAACATGGCGGAGGAACTTATACTTACGCCAAGACCTTTATTAGAATTTTTTCCATTTTTAGTTGTGATAATAATCACCCCGCCGCCCGCGCGGGAGCCGTACAAAGCAGCAGCACTGGCTCCTTTAAGTACAGTTATTTCCTCGATATCGTCCGTATTAATATCAGAAATTATATTGCCATAATCCACATTTCCGCCAATGCTTGCCCCGGCGGCTACCGGTATACCATCGATTACGAACAGCGGCTGGTTATTACCAGTAAGCGACGATTCGCCGCGGATAACGATAAACGCGGAGGACGCAGGATCCGGACTCATACTGCGGATCTGCACACCGGGGACTTTCGCTGAGAGGGCGTTGATAACGTTAGGCGTCTTTACGGTATTAACATCCTTATTAGACAAAGTATTTACCGCATACCCCACCGAACGTTGTGCGCGGCTCACACCGAGCGCTGTTACCACCACCTGGCCCAGTTGCAGTGTATCGGCCATATCGTATTGCGACGGCAGCACTACTTCCGGTATTTGCTTCAATTTAATTTTGTAGATGATGACCTGGCGGCCTTCAGATTTAAAGGCAAAGGGCTTGCCGGCCAGCAGGTCGGTAAGTATTTGCTGGAGCGATTGCCGGTCGTATTTACGCGCGGTTACTTTATGCCGCGATAGCTCCGCGGCATCATATATAAAAGAAACACCTGCTGCTCTTTCGAGCCGCATTATAGCAACATCCAGGTTCTCCCTACCAATATTAACGGTAACAGGTGTGCCTGACGGATGTTGCCTTGCAGACAAGGCTGCCGGCCAAAGGTACATTGTGCAAACAAGCACAATGATGCAAACCAGCATACTTTTCAGCATGCGCATAAGGTTGCGTACAATTACAGGCATAGGTGGTCCTGTTTAAATATTTTTTAATAGTAAAAACGGGCGAAAGCAGCGCTCTCCCCTATCAAATCATCACACGTGGTTTTACTCGGATATGGTATAACTATTTCCCTGCTTTGTATATCTATTGCCGTTAACGGTGCATAACGAGCTTAAAATTTCATCTGGCGACTGCCGGTAACTAAACCGTCCAGTCATGCGCAAAGTTGCCAGCTGTTCGTCTTTAAAATTCACTTTAATGTCGTAATAGTCTTCCAGTTCATTCGCAATACATTTAAACTGCTGCTGGCGGAAAACCATTTCTCCATTTTTCCAGGCGCCGCGCATGGCTGCAACCGGAATTTCTTTCACTATATAATCACCGTGCTCTTTTACAATTTCTTCTCCTGCGTCCAGCACTTCTTTGCTTCCCGATCCTATTGCCACCTGTACCTTTCCGGTGATCACACTTACCGATGCGACTTTTCTTTTATCATAATTCCTCACATTGAAGGAGGTACCTAATACGCGCGTTACACATTCGCCTGAAGTAAGGATAAAGGGTCTTTTTTCATCCTTTGCTACTTCCAGGAAAGCCTCGCCGTTCAATAACGTTACTGTTCTTTCATTGTTCGCAAAATGTTCGGGATAACTGATGCTGCTGCCGGCTTTTAGCCATACGTGAGTACCGTCCTCCATTGTCAGGTGCAGAATATCGCCTGCCTTAGCCGTGGTGGTGTCCCAGTTTTGCATCACATTTTCCATGTACGTGTAGCGGTGAGCATTATCTTCCCACCAGTTAATCGTCATGAATACCAAACCAAAAATTAACGCCGCTGCACCAACTTGCCACCATATACTATGACGGCCGAAGAAGGGTTTTCTGCTACGTAACATATTTGATGATACGTCGTTCCAAACCTCGGCTTTAAGTGCTGCGCGATCTTCTTCGCTTAATAACGACTCGTCGGGCAGATCAACATCTAACTGATCGTACCACTCGTCCACAAGTATTCGTTCTTCTTCTGTGCAGGTATTTTTCAGATATCTGTCTAAAATATGTCTATCTGGTATTCCCACATTCACCCTATTTATAAGTCACAATCAAAAGCCTGATAAAAAAACTGCTGCTACAAGCATTAACGGTACCAATGTATCCTCGTACGAGGCCATTGCTGCTCTCAATCTCTTAAGTGCCGATGTAAGTTGGTTCTTAACTGTTTGTTCACTCAACCTAAGCGAATTTGCTATCTCGTTCACACTCATAAACTGCTGCCTGCTCATTCTATATATTTCCTGCATACGCGCCGGCATACGTTGTACTTCTGCTTCCAACAATCCGGCAACTTCTTTTGCCTGCACCTTATGTAAACCGCCAATATGTTCGGTTTGCTGTACACGGTACGACCTCGATCCTGCTATCCGCGACACCGATGCCCTAAAGTGACTGATGATCCTGATTTTCAGGGCAGAATAAAAGAAAGTGCGGAAGCAACCTTCTACCTGCAGCAGGTGCCGCTGGTTCCACAACCTGATAAACAGTTCCTGGGTACAGTCCATGGCATCCGCATCATTACCCATCTTCCGCGTTGCCTCTAACAACGCAGCTTCCCAATAACGGCCGAACAATATGGCAAACGCCTGCTCGTCGCTACCGGTTACACGGCTCCACAAAACTTCATCCTGGATATGATATAGGTCAGACATAAGAAAAGGCTGCGAACGGATTCACGATAAGATCACTTAGTGCAGAAAAGGTGCTTCGGTATAGTATCTAATTCGTCTTAATGGTTAAATTTTCCTGCATTACTTCGCGTGAACGTTCAAAGACGAGCATAAAAATAACAAAATGTGTTATAACAAGAAAAGATAAGCAAATATTTAAACATTAATCTGGTAACTATATGTATTTACCAGCTATACATATATTATACACGTTACCGTATACAAGCATAACTATCTCATCAACTCAAAATCCGCCTCCTGGACGTCACGGCTGTTGCTGCCCACGAACACTTTGCAGGCCCCGGGTTCATTGATAAATTTCAGATCGCTGTTATAAAACTTAAGGTCGGCGGCAGCAATCCGGAAGCTTACAATCTGGTTGGCGCCCTTTGGCAAAAATATCTTTTTAAAGCCTTTCAATTCCTTCACCGGCCGGGTTACGCTGCCCACCAGATCCTGCACATACAGTTGCACCACTTCCTCTCCGTCGTATTTACCGGTATTGGTAACGGTTACACTCACCTCCAACGAACCGTTTGCGGCCATTTGCGCACGGCTTACCCGCAGGTTGCTGTAGGAAAACTGCGTATAGCTAAGTCCATAACCAAATGGGTACAGTGGTGTATTGGGTGCATCGAGGTACTTGGAGGAGTATTTATTATTAGGATCGATGGGACGGCCTGTATGTTTGCTGTTGTAATAAATGGGGATTTGACCCTCGTTACGGGGAAAGGTCATCGTGAGTTTACCGGCCGGATTATAATCGCCGAACAGGACGTCCGCAATGGCATGACCGGCCTGTGTGCCCAGGAACCATGTTTCCAGGATGGCCGGCACATTCGCATCTTCCCACTCAAGCGTCATCGGGCGGCCGTTCGTCAGCACCAGCACCACCGGTTTACCCGTGGCCAAAACAGCTTTGAGTAGAGCCTTCTGGTTGGCGGGAATGCCAATATCAGTGCGGCTGGCCGCTTCGCCTGTCATTCCCTGTGATTCACCCAGGGCCATAATCACCACATCGGCACTGCGCGCCAGCGCTACGGCTTCGGCCTGCATCTGCGCAGCATTGGCGGTGTCGGCCGGCTCCAGTTTACGGTAATTCAGGAGTTTGCGCAGCATGGCTGTATCGCCCGTAACATAAGCCCCCGGCGCGTAGCTTATTTTTACACTGCCGCCTGATTTTGCTTTTAACCCATCGAGCAAAGTCACCGCCTTTTGCCAGTCGCCTGCCGCCGACCAGTTCCCAATCATATCCCGTTTACTATCGGCCAGTGGCCCAATGAGCGCAATGCTTCCCTGTTTCCGAAGCGGCAACACATCACCTTCATTCTTCAGTAAAACAATGCTCCGCACCGCAATATCTTTTGCCACCTGCAGATGTTCTTCATTCATGATATCGCGCTGCGCACGAACAGTATCGCAGTACAGGTATGGGTTTTTAAAAAGACCGAGATTGTATTTCGCTTCCAGCACCCGGTACACTGCCTGGTCTATTTCCTTTTGTGTGATTTTTTTATCTTTTAAAAGCCCGGCAATATGACCCGCAAACACGCTCCCCTGCATATCCATATCTACACCGGCACGCAGCGCCAGTCCGCCCGCTTCGTATTCATCTTTCACCACACCGTGATTAATCATTTCGTTAATGGAGGTGTAATCGGTTACCACAAAACCTTTAAAGCCCCACTGTTTGCGCAGCAGGTCGGTAAGCAGCCACTTGTTACCGGTAGCGGGCACGCCGTCTATTTCATTAAAGGATGTCATGACGGTAGCGGCGCCTGCATCAATAGCAGCTTTGTAGGGTGGCAGGTAAGTTTCGAGCATGCGGATGCGGCTCATGTCGACCGTATTGTAATCGCGGCCAGCCTCGGCAGCGCCGTAGAGGGCAAAGTGTTTAACGCAGGCAAGTATGGTGTTAGCGGCCGACAAATCGGTTCCCTGGTAGCCTTTCACTTTTGCCTTGGCTACCTGCACCCCCAGCCATGTATCTTCCCCTACTCCCTCTGCCACGCGGCCCCAGCGTGGATCGCGGGCAATGTCGGCCATGGGGGAATACGTCCAGTGCAAACCATCGGCACTTGCTTCCACGGCGGCAATGCGCGCACTTTTTTCCATCAGGGCTAAATCCCAGGTACAGGCTTCACCTAAAGGAATCGGAAAAATAGTCTTATGTCCATGAATTACATCGTAACCAAACAGCAGGGGGATTTTAAGCCGGGTCTTCATAGCCATGTCCTGCAGTTTGCGCGTAAACTGCGGCGTATAGGCATTAAAGATGGCTCCACAGCGGCCCTTCTCAATATCGCTTACATAATCATCTTTCATAAAAGGACCCGTTTGGTCCATGAAGCTGGTCAGCAGGTTCAGTTGCCCTACCTTTTCGTCCAAAGTCATTTTGGCAATAAGGCTGTTAAGGAACTGCGCTTTCGTTTGCTGCGCCAATGCGGAGGTACCGAGTAATATGGCCGTTGCCAGGAACAGTATTTGCTTTGGGATCATTATTGTTCAGTTTTTGGGAATCCAGGGGATAAACGGGGCGTATGTTATAAAGTTAAGCTTTTTTGAACCTGAACAAAGGAACGTTGTTTATTATTAAATTTAGGTATGCTGCTAAAACAAAACCTGAGCCTCATCCGGGTACTTAAGATCACCTGGCAAATTGACCTGCTGATGCTGGCCTCGTGTACCCTGGCGTATTTCGTAGATACCAGGATACTTATGAGCTGGCATTTGCCTACTACTTTTCCGGCCCTGATGGGTACAGCCATTGCCTTTTTTATCGGCTTTAGTAACAATGAAGCCTACAGCCGCTGGTGGGAAGCGCGTATCATCTGGGGCGGACTGGTAAACGACTCCCGCACATGGGCCAGGAACCTGATGGCCTACAGCCACCTGGACAATTACAAAGGCATCACACAGTTCGAACATAAAATGATCAAAAGGCACCTTGCTTTTCTCTATGCACTAAAAGCATCGCTACGCAGAAATCCGGATGGCCTCTATGAAAAATACCTCGACGAACAAGACCGTGAGCTGGTAAAGAAATTTACCAATATCCCCAACGCCATTTTAGATATACAGGCCCGCGACCTGCAAACGCTGCAGGACATGAAATATATCGATGGCTTTAAGTTCATGGCGTTAAATACCACCTTACAAAACTTTACGGACGGGATGGGAAAATCAGAGCGGATCAACAATACCGTATTTCCTACTACTTACGTTTATTTTACAAGACTTTTCATCTGGATGCTGGTGGTACTTGTTACCATTGCCAGTTCAGACATAGGGCCGTCCTCTATCATCCTGGGGTGGATCATCGGTTTTGTATTTCATACCACGCACATCAATGGTATGAGCCTGATGAACCCTTTTGAATACATACCTTCCGCCATACCACTCGACAATATTACGCGCACCATAGAGATCAACTTATTAGAAGGGCTGGGAGAACGATTCATCCCAGCCCCAATACCCCCTGTAAACGGGGAATTTGTTTTGTAAACTTACCAGTTATCTGTACGGAACGGCGTTGCCGGCAAACCTTCTTTACTAAACAGGTTACCTTCGCCCATATTGGTAAAACCAAAACGCACGGCCACCGGCTCTTTCACCGGGCTAGATAGCGTGATGGTATTACCTTTAACCTTACCTGTCGCTTGCACGAAATTCTTATCGGCACCAGCTACAAAGAATTCTTTCAGGGTATCGCCTTTGATTACCAGACCACCCGGCACGTCTTTAAATGTAACCACCACTTTACCTTTCACTACTTCCATCTTCTCATAAACAGGGTATTGGTAAGGCAAAGAAGCTACAGGTTTGTTGTAAGTTTTAGCTAATGCCAAACCTGCCAGGCGATAACCAACATCATGTTTATTGATCGGATGAATGTCCTTTACATTATGTACCAGGTCGGTAACAACGGCCATACCCGTATTTGGCGTAACAGCCAGGGTATTGAACTGTGCTTCACGCAGCAGCGAGCCGTTAATATTATCAGTTCCGTAGTTGAAAGGCGCTATCTGCACGAAATAGAAAGCAAAATTCTTTTTCCACTCCTCTCTCCATTTATTGATCATGGCTGAAAATAATTTGGTATAAGAGCTATTGGTACCTACGTTAGATTCGCCCTGGTACCAGATTGCACCTGCAATATTAAAATTGCGGAGCGGAGCGATCATCCCATTATAGGTATAACCCGGGTCGCGCGGCCAGTATTGTGAAACACCTAACTTTCCGGCAGCGCGGGAGAGGATGCTGTCTGTTTTTACGGCAGACTCGGGCGTCCAGGTTTCCGCAGGGGTCCCCCCCCAGCTGGCGTTAATAAGCCCCACGGGTGCGTTAAGTTCGCGGTGCAGGGTTTTTCCGAAGAAGTAACCTACGGCGCTGAAGCTTTGCAGCGATTTCGCATCACACTCCACCCACCGCGCATTTACATCATCCTGCGGCGTAGTAGAAGTAGTTTTAGGAATGTGGAAGAAGCGGATTTTAGGATTGGCTGCTTTGGGCAACTCCGCTTTAATGTCTGGCAGGTTGTTGTTGCCACTGTATTCCATATTCGACTGGCCGGAGCAAAGCCACACTTCCCCAATAAGAACATCATCAAGTTTAATAGTGTTCCAGCCTTGCAGTGTAATCGTGTAAGGACCACCCGCTGCGGGCGTCTTTATCTCGATAAACCAGTTCGCGTTTGGGGTAGTCGTTACCGAATCTACGCTGTTGTTCCAGGAGCAGGTTACTTTAACTCTTTCGCCAGGAAGCGCCCAGCCCCAGAGTTTAACCGTAGCGTTTTGCTGCAACACCATTTTACTCGAAATAATAGCGGGCAAACGAATTTCGGCCCTGGCAGCGCCAAAAACGGCCATCAATAATAAGAATGAAAGGATCTTCTTCATTTGGGTGGAATTTTATAGAGAGGGGTAAGATAGGATATTTGGCGAATGGATGCAATGCCCTTCATACTTTTGCGGTAGAACGGGGTTATTTAATTTAACCAGCGGCGGCTAATCAATTAAGCCGCCGTTGTGTCACTCCCTTCAGCGGCCGTAACAACATTCGGCAACGTGCAGTTCTTCTATTGCGACGGTCTATACACCGACATGCTACCCCCTACTGCTTAATTTCCTCGGCCTTAAACCCTTTACCGCTATTCACCTTCGAAGTAAAATTCTCTATCTCTTTATAATGCGTAAACATGTACCACGAAATTTCGTGTCCCTTATTAGCAAAGGAATACAACAACGCCGGTTTATCCAGTTCCTTCGCCTTTTCAAATATTGAACCGGCACCAAAAAACATTAGCCAGCCTGGCGAAAGTGCGTTACAAAAACGGTGAGCCGCTGTACCATAAGGCACCAGCTGGTCGCTCGTACCGTGCAACAGCAGCAATGGTACAAAGTTATCCTTCCTCACCAGGTTTAAATCTATCAATGCCCCGGCAAACACCATCGCACCCGCAAAACGGAACGTCTTGAAGAAGTCGTAGCGTTTAGTATCTGTTTTCGCAAATGGGTTAAATACCAGGTGCAGAATGGCTTCTGCGCCCGCACTGCTGCCTGCTATATAAAATTTACGGTTATCAACGCCCAGCTCCACGGCGTGGTCGTAAATATATTTTGTCGCATCTGCTGCATCTTCTACGGCCAGGCGAATGGCCTTCAGCTTCTCCGGGGTCGGTGTATTACAGCCAAAACCAACACCTTTCAGGTATAACCTGTACGACATTACAAATACCCTGTAACCACGCGCGGCCATACTATCACCGAACATTTTTTGGTTATCGGGATGCCCGTTTTCAAAAGCCCCTCCGTGCATAAACAGTACGGTCATGCCGTTTGACTTCCCAGTTGGCGCGTAATGGTCCAGGTATTGAACAGTATCTTTTACGGCATAAGTGAGGTGCTTTTCCTGGGCCTTTGCAACAAACACCGGTAATAACAGCAGTAGTAAAAACAGTTTCCGCATCATCCTTAAATTTATAATAATACCCGGGAAAGTCGAATTCCCCGGGTTCTCCATTTCTAAAATCAACATTTGTAGAAGAAAAAATATTATAAGGCGGGCAACGCTTCTGGCACTGCTACGGGCTTTTCTAATGTTTTCCATACCTGGAACAACGCCCGTGGCACATGGAAACAACCTTTCCATTTTCCACCTTTCAGCGGCAACAACACTTCGCCCTGGCGGTTCAGGTAACCGAACCACTCCATGTATTCCGGATCGCGGAAGTGCTTCCAGGTATATTCGTGTACTTTATCGAACCAGGTTTTACAGGCCTCGCTGCCGGTAAGCTGGTAACCTTTGGCCAGGCAAACCAGGGTTTCCATATGTACCCACCACAGCTTCTGGTCCCACTCAAGCTGCTGCACCGGCTGACCTTTAATATCCATGAAATAAAAGATGCCGCCGTATTGCTGGTCCCAGCCGTATTCCAGCGTGCGTAACGCAATTTCCACCGCACGCTCTGCCAGTTTCGGATCGTTCAGGCGTACCGAAAGGTCCATAATAAACCACATGGCCTCTATTGCGTGCCCGGGGTTTAACAGGCGACCTTCGAAGGTATCGGAGAAGCTGCCGTTCAGCTCAACGTTCTCCAGGATCAACCCTTCTTCTTTATGATAAAATACATCCATTACCTCTTCAATCACTTCCGGGATAAACTTGTTCACCACTTCGCTTCCCAGGATATGCTCCAGTTCCAGCGAAAGATTACAAAGGATCATCGGCAGTGCGAAGTTCTTCAGATTACGCGTACCGGGATAGGCCTTGCTGTATTTGCCTTTAGGATTGTTCCTGCGCGCTACTATGTTTTCGAAAGTATACTTCGCCAGGTCGTGGTAACGCATATCGGGCATGGCTTTGTACAATGCACCAAAAGCCATGGCAGCAAAACAGTCGGAGAAAATATTGTAAGGCTGTACCAATGGCTCGCCCTGCTGGTTCAGCGAAAAATAGAAGTTCCCGTTTTCATCATGACCGTACTTTTCCAGGAAACGGGCTCCGTGCAGGGCCATATCCAGCCATTCCGGGCGTTTTTCTACTTCGTTGTAAAGCATGGAGAACATCCATACTTCCCGGCCCTGCAGCCAGATGAATTTATCGGTATCAAACACGTTCCCAAAACGGTCGAGGCAGGTAAAAAAACCACCATGGTTTTGGTCCTTGGAATGCTTCAGCCAAAATGGGATCACGTTGTTCAGCAGTTCCTGTTTATACTGCTCTGCGTATTGTTTCATATTTGTTACGGGTCTGTTAGTTTATTGGTTCAATAAAGACTGTGTGTACTCTTTGTAACGGTTGTACAAGTGTCCCGCCTGCAGGTACGCCGACTGTGGACTCATAAAATGCGAGAACTCGAAGGTGATGGCCTTGTCGTACCCCGCTTTGCGCGCCGCTTCCAGTTTCAACCGCAGCTTCTCGAACTTGATGGGCAAAAACTTAATGGGCATATCGCGGTCAAATGACTCGGCATTTGTCCAGCATTGTAACCCGAAACGGTCGGCCATACTTTTATTCACTGCAAAAAATTCTTCCAACTGGTGATAATCAATGTGCCCGTCCTGGAACGCAACGGCATCTACCGCACCGCGCACGCCTTCAAATATTTCGCTCCACTCCTTTTCATGTTCCTGCACCGATACGGCGTCGGCCTTTGTGAGTTCACCCGATGCTGCCATCACTGCTTTCTTCCCATCTATCCAGGGCGATATAAAAGTGGGCAGGCCGCCGCTCACCTGTTTGCATTGTAAGCCCAGGGTGCGGAAAGCATCGGTAGCGCCTTTGGTTCGACGGCTAATTTCCATGCTCAGGTACCAGCCTTTAAAACTTTTATAATGGCCATATTGCGCCCATACTTCATCAATCACGAAACGGTTCGCATCTATCTCTCCCTGCATATCGCCACTGTCCCAGTAATGACCGCTGTCATACAGGCCAAAGTAAAAGCTCATGCCATGTTTATCCGCCAGTTCCAGGTACATTTTTACCAGGTCGACCGGTGGTCCGTAGCAGCCGTACTGCTTTTGCAGGTATGCCGACGGGTAAGTAATGAAACGGCGGTAACCGCTGCGGATCATGATCACTGTATCTATACCCACTGCTTTCATATATCCGAAATCGCGGTCCCATTCTTCGCGTCCCCAGTTCTGGTGCGGAATATCGTGGCTTATCTCATCCAGGAAAGTGCCTGTTATTTTCATATCGATGTATGCTTGATTGATGAAAATTCTTGTATCATCACAAATACCTTTTTTGCTTCAGATAGTTTACCCATTTGATGTAGGCGGCGGCTTGCAGATGTAACCCATCCGTAGTCAGCTCTTTTACCAGGTGTCCATCGGGCCCTGCAAATACTTCGTGCAGGTTTACATAATACACAGCGTACCTAGTAGCAAGTGCTTTTATCAGCCCATTCAGTTCGTTTATCTTCTCATTTCCCACCTCCTTATAAATCGCCTGCAGCATACTTTCATTTACCGGCAAAACGCTTTGCAGGTAAAGTTTGGTTTTAGGAGATGCGGTAACGATGTGCTTCACGATGTCCTCATAACTTTCCGCGATCACGGCTGGTGAATGCCCACGTTTCATCTCATTTACACCAATCAGCAAAAATATTTTCGCTGGTTTGGATGACAGTACTTCGTCCAGCCGCGCCTTTATGCCAAATGTTACGTCGCCGCTGATGCCGCGGTTAACAACATGTTTACCTGGCACCAACTCCTGCCACTCTCCCGCTTCTGTAATACTATTGCCCAGGAAAACGATTTCCTTCTTTTGATCGGGCATTTGCCGGAAGTAGTTGAGCCGCTGGCGGTAGTGACTGTTATTATAACTCGTATCTATCTGCTGCGCCTGCACTACCAGCGGCAACAAGCCCAAAACCATTATGTAGCTCCACTTTATCATGCCCTGTCTGATATAACTGATGGCTGCACTGCTTTTGCCGGCACCGTTTCATCCGCTTCGCTCAGTTTGTCCCACCAGAATTTTTTCAGCAGGTAAGTGGTAAGCAGAAATATTGCGCTCCAGGCCAGCATTTTGTAGTTCTCGCGGATCATGAAATAGATGGGTATTACTACCTGCGCCATTTGCCATACAATACCGGTAACGATGTTAAACACGTCGCGTTTAAAGTCTCTGTTTGGTTTAAAATCAGGGTTCTCCGCCATCACTTCTCTCTTAATCGGCCCCCAGAAACCCCATGGGCGTGTTTGACGATAAAACTCCTTCACCGTTTCCCTGTTTTCCAATGGGTTCATAAATGTTCCGATAATGCAACCAATGAACGACATCAGCAGGATAATCGGGAATACGTAGATATCTACTATTTCAGGGAAATAGAACAGCTTAACAGATGACCCCAGCAGGCCGAACAGCATACCGTAAAAGTAACCCATGCCGGTAAAACGCCACCAGATCCATTTCAGCACGTTAGAGGCAGCGTAACCGCCATACAATGCAGAGGTGATCCACAGGGTGAGTTTGGTAAGCGACGAGGCATTAAACCCGAATACAATACCCACCATTACCAGGCATAAAGAAGAAATGATGCTCAGGCGGATGTACTTTTTATTGGAAGCGTTAGGGTTTACGTATTTCTTGTAAATATCGTTTACAATGTAGGCCGGCGCCGCATTTACGAAGGCTGAGAAGGTGCCCATAAAGGAGGCCAGCAACCCGGCCAGTAACAATCCTTTCAATCCTGCGGGTACGAACTGCGAGATGGCCATCGGCAACACTTTCTCAAAATCTATATCACCACCCAACTGCGGACCGATGTACACCAGTGCCAGTACAGCGAACGAAGCTACCATCAGGTAACGCGGCATGTACATCACCAATATGGTGCTGGCACTCATTTTGGCAGCATCGCTGGGTTTGCGGGTAGACAATACACGCTGCATATCGTAGCTCGGAACCGGTCCGGCCAGCGAAGCGAAAATGCCTTTAAACAACATCATCATAAACAATAAGCCAAACAGCCCGAAACCATCCGATTCAATTTTCTTATTTACACTGGGTATTACGGTTGTACTCCAATCAAGGTCCAGCTTCCAGCCGAAAAATAATTCGCTCCAGCCTTTAGGTACTACTGCATGTATCTGTTCGGCAGTAACCGCGTTGTACGCCACATAACCAATTACAAAAGCACAAATCGTCATAATGAAGAACTGCAGTACTTCCGTGGCTACCACGCTGTACATACCTCCTTTCATGGTGTAAAGCGTAGTAAGTATACAAAGAATAAGTGCGTAAGATCTTTCAGACGAAAGGTGCATGGTACCGAGGTTAGCGGACAAGTCCCAGGGTAATATGGAAGTACTGAACTTGCCGATACCTTCGAAGAAATAGGCGATAAAACCGATTACACTTACTACCGCAAATGCTACGATAATGATATGCGACAGCCTGGCCCCTTTTCCATCGCCGAAGCGGAAGGTAATCCACTGCGCGCCCGTCATGGTATTCGATCGCCGCATCCAAACCGCCAGGTACACAAATACGAACACCTGGTTCCAAACGGGCCACAGCCAGGGTATCCAGGCACTTTTCAGGCCGTAAATAAACAGGATGCTCACCGTCCACATGGTGCCCGAAATATCGAACATACCCGAAGCATTACTCAGCCCGAGGTAGTACCACTTCATGCTGTTACCGCCCAAAAAATACGACTGCAGATCTTTATTGGCCTTCTTGGAAATGTAAAATCCCAGGAAGATCATGCCTGCGATGTAGGCGATAATAATGCTGATATCTAATAAACTTAACGACATTGATGAAAATAAAATGGTTGATAAAATGTGTTGACAATTATGTTTTCCAATACCATTTCCGCTTTACACAAAAAATGGTGATCAGTGATACGATGCCTGTGAACAACACGCCACGCAATACACCCTCAAAGGCGTTATGTTGCAAACTGTCGAACAGGGGCATGATACCTGTGATGTGTAATATTGGTATAAGGACGAGGTTGCCCGCCGTATAAGCCACCATCGGGTTCCTGCCATTAAGGGCAAAAAAATAGATGATCTTACCGAGGTAACCGAAATATTCGGATATGCTGAAAGCCAGTAGCGTAAGAAAGGCCAGCCCTGCTGTCACAAAATAATAGCTGTACGTGGAAGGGTCTTTTTTGATACCAGCTTCATAACCTTCAAACGCAAGGCCAAGCAGCAGAAGATATACGCCGGCCTGTAAATACTTTTTAAAGCAACTGTTCTCCGTTCTCATCCTCCCCATCAACCCTAATAAAATTGTACATAACAACAGGGTAATAAACAGGTTGATGAGCAGCAGGCGGCTGAACAGGCCTGCCAGGTTCACCAGCACTAGCAGCAGGGAAATACAGGCAACCGTCATCCATGCTGTTTTATCATCCTTTACCTGCTCCCTTGGCCTTTGCATGAGCCACTCGCCTGCAAAAGTGCCCGGTATAATAATGAACAGGTACTTTAGGTAATAGAAGGTGTACATCCAGGGCAGCGGCGACCAGGTGAACAGTTCGTGGTTCCAGGTACCTTCGGTTTTACCGGCCAGGAAAACAGCCATGATAAAAGGAAGTATGCCAATACGCAACCACGGATTATTTCGGGTCCCCCACCATATCAGCGATCCGAAGAAAGCCATATTGGCAAGTACGATGATGATGATATCGCTTTTGTTGATGTCAAAACCTTTGGGTGTAAGCGCCAGGAACAGTACCGCCAGTGCATAAGCCAACAGTTTTATGATCAGTCCCCACCTGCCTTCCCACTTCACGTACATAAAGAACAGCAGTACGAAACAACCTATCGACAACAAATAGGTAGCTACGCCCGGATCAGCATTAATATTTTTCGCCCTTGCATGCACTGTGAACAGTGCGAAGAACACTAACAAAAGGTAACGCTGCAGTATGTAACCAAACGTTTTATAAAATGGCCCCTGCGCTACCCTCTTGTGCAAAGCCAATGGCAACGCGGCCCCCATCGAAAACAGGAAGAAGGGAAATACGAGATCGACCCAGGTAATACCTGGCAACTCCGGGTTAAACGCATGGTACGGCGGCGGCACCTGCGCATGGAACATCCAGGCGGGCAGCGCGTTGCCGAAAGCAATGCTGCCCGAAAGCACCATCGCCAATATGGCAATACCTCTTAATGCATCTAAACTGTTGCTGCGTTCCATGATATTATTTTATCCAACGGCCGGTAAAGGACACTTTTTTACTGTTAAAAGGATTGATCTTGTTATCGATCAGCACCGCCAGTTCGCGGCGGCTGATCAGGCGATGACCATCGGCAGTTGCTGCCGGCGTTTGGTTATTATAAGCAGCCACTATTTTATTGGCATCGTTCACGGTGAGTGGCTGATGGCTGGCAAAACGAGCCAGATCTATCGTACTGTTAAAGTCCTTAAACCCTTCTACGAGTGTGGCTGCAGTGATCGCGCTGTCCGGGTAAAACCAGGTTTGGTTTGCCCATTTATACGGAACGCCTTTTCCTTTAAGTATACCGGTAACGCCTATTCGCTGAATGGCAGCAAACGCCGTATCGGTTGGATTTACATCTATATAAGGAAGTAAATATGCTTTTGCTTTTAACAACTCCGCCTGTACCTGGCGTACATCAATTTTAGCGGGTGTTGTTTTTTGTTGCACTGTAAGCGCGGCCAGTACACCGGCGGCCTGTCCGGTAAGCAGCACGCATGGCTGCAAACGCGTTGTACCATTCACCACGTTACTAACTGAAATGCCTTTCTCCGCTACAATCAGACCTTCTGTTTTTTCCGGTATCATTACGCCCAAAGGCACACCAAATGACGGTATCGGATAAAACTCCAGGTGCTGCGGGGCTTCCTTTCTATTTTTCTTATGATGATGATCAATGGGATAATCGCCTACACTGATCGCAGTGCGGTACAGCGGATCGCCATAATGATAAGGATCGTCGATGTGGCGCATGGTGAAACGTACCAGCCCTTTTACACGACGGCCTTCGCGGTGATAGGGAATAAGCGGCAGCAAATCTTTGGTCGGATATTCATCATCGGCCAGCCCCAGGTGTTTGAAGCCCAGTTCCTGCTGTACGAAATAGATGAAACGTAACGTGGTTTCTTTCGCTTTTACCAGTTCTTTTTCGCGCTGCGCATCGCTCATCTCCACGATGTTCAGATAAGTATCGTTGCCGTACTTCGGCCAGTTGATCAGGTATTTATGATGCGGCAACTGCGCATACTCCAGCATCTTCGCCGCATCCACACTCGGTTTTTCCCGGGTGGTATCGTGGCAGTAAGATGTATTGGAACAGTCGAACTCCATCGGGTCATAGTTCGCCGGACGGGCAATCGTTTTATCTGCACCAGCGCCATAGTCTTTCAGGATGGCTGCGTAAGTAAGGTCCTGCACAATGCGATTGGTTTGGGTAATGCCTACCGTTTCACCCGTAATGCTGCCTGCTTCCATCCCCAGGTCGTAAGCTGCGCCGGCCTTTGCCAGCACATCACCCAACTCTGTACCGTCGACCACTACCGTGGCGCTTATCCGCAGCTCTTTGCCGGTACTGTCTTTAAATACAGCGCCCGTTACCTTTTTGCCGGTTTTAAGGACCGATACGAAACGGCATTTATATAACACCTGCAGGTTCTTTTCCGCAGCGGCCATTCTTTTCAGGATGCTATCAGCTACATGCGGTTCGAACTGCGTATGGCTCACCCAGCCGGTGGCTACCTTTTCGGGCCCACCATACACATTATATATCTTTTCCCGGAACTCGTTCCATAAGCCAGAAGGCAGGTTGTGGTTACCATCAATGGCCGATACGCCTGCCGAAGATAACATACCACCCAGCCAGGGCGTAGCCTCGGCTATAATCGTGGCCGCACCCGAGCGCGCCGATTGGATACCTGCTGCCGTACCGCCGGTACCACCGCCAATCACCAGCACCTGGGTAGTCACCTTTCGTTGTGCCACTGCTGTTATACATGCGCAGCAGCTCAACATCAACAATACTATATGCTTACTGTTTATCATTCTGGTTGCCTCTGCGGTACCCTCGTACCGTATTTTAATTATTAGATGGAGAACACGACGCGGTTCCTTATCTTTAAAACCAATAGCCCTCATTACAGCCTCACCTGGTTGTAACGCAGTTATTAACGATTTAGATCAAGTTGAAGGCTAAATAAGAATATTTTTTACTAAACTCAAAGTACTTTTTTAATTTTTTTTAAAACTATAGGTAAATTAACCGTTTTCTAAAAGAAGATCAGTGTGCCGGTTTAAGTAAAGATAGCCAGTGAAATTGACCACCAATAAGTATTACAACCTCATAACTAACTGATAATCTGACACATAAGTATCTGTTCGTGATTTGTTTCTAATATTTTTTAAAAAGGGCGCATATTTGCCTAATATTTTCAAATTGTATGACTGCCAAGCAGACTTTCTTTGACGAACTCACTAGCGATGTTGCAGGTGGTGTAGCTTATAAGAACCTTTATCTAAAGAAGAAGATCATCGCTTACTTTGCCAACAATGGTAACGCTACCATCGCTGACCTTAGCAAGGAGCTTAACTCCAGCGCCCCTAAAGTAACCACTTTGCTTACCGACCTCATATCGGATGGCATGGTGCAGGACTATGGCAAGATAGATTCCACTGGCGGCCGCAGGCCTAACCTTTACGGACTGGCACCGGAATCGGGCTTCTTCGTAGGCGTAGAGGTAAAGCGGAACCACGTTAACGTTGGCCTGCTCGACTTCAAAAAGAACCTGGTGAAACATGCCGAGCGTGTTCCTTATAAATTAAACAACACACAGGCTTCCCTCGACGACCTTTGCCGTATCATCATCGATTTTCTACAGGAGTACCCGGCGGCTAAGGATAAGATACTGGGCTGCGGCGTTAACCTTTCGGGCCGTATTAACTTCGCTACCGGCTACAGTTATAGTTTCTTTTATTTTGACGAAGAGCCCTTGAGCAAGATCATTGAGTCGCGCATTGGTATTCGCACCTACCTGGAGAATGATTCCAGGGCTATGGCTTATGGTGAGTTCAGCAACGGTGTGGTGAACGAGGAAAAGAATGTACTGTTCGTGAACCTCGACCATGGTATCGGCTTGGGCATATTGATAAACGGGCAGCTCTATTACGGTAAGTCCGGCTTTGCGGGCGAGTTTGGCCATATTCCATTCTTCAACAATGAAATCATTTGTCACTGTGGTAAAAAGGGCTGCCTCGAAACCGAAGCCTCCGGCCAGGCGCTGTTACGCATATTCCGCGAAAAGCTGGACGAAGGCTCTTCTACCGTTATTACCCGCAAAAACAAACGACCGGAGGATGTAACACTGGAAGACATTATTCAGGCTGCCATTAACGACGACGTACTGGCCATTGAGCTGATTGCTGAAATAGGCGAAAAGCTCGGCCGCGGTATTGCGTTGCTCATCAACCTGTTTAATCCGGAACTGGTCATCCTTGGCGGCAGCCTCAGTTACACGGGCGATTACATCCGACTCCCGATAAAAAGCGCTATCAACAAATTTTCACTGAGCCTGGTCAATAACGATACACAGCTTAAAATCTCCAAGCTGGGCGAAAAGGCTGGTATGATGGGCGCCTGTTTACTTGTGCGTAATAAGCTGCTGACTTTTTAACGGAACTGCAGGAAACCGGGCGCTTTAATACCGAAGATATCGAAGCGGAAGTCCGTGATGGTGGTAATTTCAATGAACAGCGGGTTCATGCCCGGCGGATGATTAGGATAGTAGTTCGCAGAAAGTTTTAAAGTATTTAGCGACAGGTTTTCGTTCCTGATACGGCAACCGGCGCCAATACCTGCATAGATAGGATTCTTGAAGATCGCATTATTCTGCTCTGTCAGTTGCGAAACCTGTAACGCGGAGAAGAAGTTCGCTTTAAACCCAAAGAATTTCCAGGGACTGTAATACACAGTTTCTGTGCGGAGGTTAAGCCTGGCGTAACCATTTACCCTGGTGTGCCTGAAGCCCCACACCCCATATTCCATATTGATATTAAGCGGTTTGTACAGGTCATTGTTCGGCGTACCCAGGTAATCGGCGTACAGGAACTGGCGAAAACGGTGGCGACCGTTAGGATTAAACATACGGCTGTAGTAATCGATACGGCCATGTAAAACGGCGTCCGCGGATTTGCCGCCTTCCCAGAAACTGCTCACACCGGCCTGTACGGCCAGTATGCCTTTCAACTTTGTTACCCAGTACTTCTGAATTTCACCTCCTGAATAATAGCGCCTCCTACCCGTCCAGTTTTCCCAGCCACCAGATATGTTGGCATTAAAGCCATAGGGAATATCCTCCGTTCTGCCGAAGCCGAAGAAGTGGTGCGACTTTAAAAACTCCTGTTTAAACAGCACCAGCGAGGCTATATAGTAGTGCCGGTGGTTATATATCGGGTCTTCCTTAAACACCTCCTGGTTGGGACGTTTGTCGAAAAACAGGTTTTGGTAACGGAAGGTTAAGGCCAGGTTAGGGCAGTCCTTGTAACTCCCGTGTTTGCCCTGGCGATTGACGATGTTATACCCCGCCCACGCGTCCAGCAACTTATAGCTGTAATCGCGGAATACCGAATCGGGGTAGTCGCGGATATTCATCGACCATTTACGCGCCAGTTGCAAACCGCCTGCAATACGGGCCGAGGTACGGTAAAGCGGCCGGTTGATGTTGATGTAATACGACCCTTCGTACACATTGGTATCCAGCGGGGAGTTATTGTTCACCGTGGAGTAACCGATGGATGCATCAACGAAGGAGCCGCCTATGTTGTACTTCGTATAACGCGCTTCGGAACCCCATTGGGGCGTCCAGGTGTTGTGCCATTGCACACCCAGCATAAGACCCTGGGCCGCGCCAAACAGATTGTTATTGAACGCACGCGACTCAAAGTTCTGCGTAGTGATTGATGAGAGGTCTACACCATATTCAAACACGTCTTTGGTTACTACCAGCACATCTACCGAATCTGCATCTTCCGGAATTTTAATTACGTAGATACGCGCATCGTTCAAAAACGGCCTGCTACGCAGGTAACGTTCATTATCAGCAAATTCAAAAGCATTGATCGTATCTCTTTCCCGGAAAAACAGCGACTGCCTTATTACCCATTGCTGCGAATGAACGTGCAGGCGGTTGGCGAACTTCAGCAGTTTCATATTGGTGGTAAAAGTGGTATCGGTAATGTTTTTGGGACCAAATACGTCCACCTTTTTGTAGTAGATGTTGCGGATGGGCATGCCCGAATAGGGCGTAAACTGCCGTTCACTTTTCACCATAACACTGTCGGTGGAAAGTGGCTCCGTTCTCTCGCGGTTCATGCGTTTGATCATGGAATCGCGGTAGCTGCGGCTGCGAATTGAGTCCATATAACGGTTTACCGAGCGAAACCACCCACTTTTGGGTGTACGCGCAGTATCTACCTGGGCCTGCACAAATAATGGAAACAGGAGCAGTAAGATGTAACAGCCGATGTAGGGAGGCAGGAATATTTTTAATCTCATCTTCAATGTAACCGCACTAATACCTAAGACAACATTACAAAATTCCGACCAATTATAGCGCAGCCCCGGATACAATAAAGCACCCGGCCCTTCCGTTCGCCCCGGTTACAACTGTAGCCGGATGCCGATTTTATTCAGCAATTTCACCAAACCCATTACTGCCAGGGCAAATACCGCACAGTAAGCCGCCCCCAGCCACCCCGTCCGCCAGGCATCCGGGAACAGGAAAAAGTGAAAATAGTACATCAACGCATATAAAATAGACGGTATAATATAGGTAAGCAGTGGATTGGCTGCAGCAGGCCGCAGGAACCCCGTCCAGCGATTGTACCCCTTTACGTCGGTGATCCAGTACACAACCGTGTATAACACGCAACAACTGGCAGCGCTGTAAAGTGCCCAACTCGGCGTAGCCCATATCTTTGAAATGGTATAATATGGACGTAACACATAGGCGGCTATGGCCAGCAATACGGCAAATACGATCGCCCAAAAGTAAGGCTGCTTCGTTTTCCCATCAAAGTAATTGAGTGAAAGTAACAATCCGCACAGTGCAATGCCTGTATGAATAGCATGCCCTGTTTGCCCACTCGCCCACGTATCGGTTTCGCGGCCGAGTATGAAAAAACCCATACTGGCTATAATCGCGATGGCTACCCCGGCCTTATGACCTTTACACGCCAGGTAAATTAAACTGGTAAACAGGTAAGCCCATCCTATCAAACCCAAAATACCCCACCAGTGCACCTGCATACCATTACCTTCGTTATCGCGGTATATCCATCCCAGTGTTATCAACCCAACTACGCCAATACCGCGCAACAGGTAGGCGATAAAGGGCTTTTCAAACTTATATACGTTCCAAACCAGTATTACGCTGGCGTAGAATAACAATGTCCATAACGACTCCCTCAACCCGGTAGCTTCGGCATTGTAACCCGATTCGGCATTCACCATAAAAAGACCTAACACCAATAACCCCAATGTACGGAAACCAATGTGTAACAATATCTTAGCTGTACTATCGCCCTTACTTTGCCGGTTCTTTACCGCAAATGGTACCGACATGCCCACGATAAACAGGAAGAACGGGAACACCATATCCACAAAGGTCATCGCATCGGCATCGGCCTTCATATGCTGCGCCCATTGCGGAATGTTGCGGATACCCGCCAGTTCGTTCACAAATATCATTACAAGTATGGTAATGCCACGCAGGGCATCGATAGAAAGTATACGCGGTTGCGGTTTTAGTTCAGGCATAGACGTGGTTGATAAGGTATTGCTAAATATAAATAAAAAACGCCGCCCTTACAAACGTAAGGCGCGGCGTATATCCTAATGAAAGAAAACTTTATTGTTCTGCGAGGCGGAAGTTTACAGGGAGATTGAACTGCACATTTACATTCTGACCATTCTGCCTGCCTGGTTTCCATTTTGGCATTTTCCTCACCACACGGATCGCCTCTTCTTCTAATCCACCACCTTTCTTCAGGCTTAAAATTTTCACCTCACTGATTTCGCCCGTTTTGCCTACTACAAACGACACACTCACAATTCCCTGGATACCATTATCCGAAGCTACAGCGGGATAGCTAATATTCCGTTGTAAAAACTTATTCAAGGCGGCTTCCCCACCAGGAAACTCAGGAGGGATCTCTACGAAAATATGCACCTTGTTTGGATCTTCTTTAATGGTCTCATTAGCAACGATACCGGTATTATTGCCTCCTTTTTCAAGCAATGCCGCGATCTCGTTCGAACCATCTTCACCATCCTGTCTTGCATTCGCAATTACTTTATTCTCCAGTTCAGAAATCTTTACCACTTCCTCCTCAGGCGCCACTGGTTCATCTGTAACCCTGAAAGTGTTAAACTTCTCTGTTGCGATCTTAACAGGCGGCTCCTCAACTTTAACAGGCGGGGGCGGAATAAACTTAGGCTCTTCTATCTTCACATCAATCAGCTCTGTTTGGGTAATTAACGGTTTGTTATCCCTGTGCACATCGGCTGCACGTAAGTTGGTACCCAATACGTAACCGCCGATAATCACCAGCGCGATAGAGGCTGTACCCGCAATGGCATTGCGCACGCGCTTATCATATGTTACGCGATGTTTGTAAGCACCATAGTTTTTATTCCTTCCATCAAAGAGGATGTCGATAAATTCGGGAGTGGTAGATTTAGTGATGTCCATGGCTTGTAGATTTGCATATAAGATGGCGCGCTAAATACTTTTCCATAGGGTTTTCGTCAATATTTATTTTTATGGAATTTTTTAACCGCTGCATCTGCGGGCCACTATGGCGGATTATAAAGGATTGGTGTAGTCATCATCGGGAACACTACCAATCCCCCGTTGCGTCGCACACTTCTACTTTATATTCCCTCATCAACATAAAAAACCCCTGTTACACCAATGTATAACAGGGGCTCAGATACTATATAAAAACTTATGCCTGCAAAGCAGCAGCCGCAGCTTCATCAACAAACCAATGCAGTTCGCCCGTAACAGGTTTAATCACCTGCGAGGGATAGGTATCGGGCTTATATTCTCCTTCTATTACGCCCTGTAACGTAAGCGCTTTACCATTACCTGTGGCCAAAAAAACGATGCGTGCCGCCTGGTTTACTACAGGAGCAGTAAGCGTAATACGGTACATTTCCTGCGCCGGCAAATAAAATGCTTTAGCCCATGCTTTTTTCTCATGCACTATTTCTGTACCCGGGAAAAGTGATAAGGTATGACCATCATCACCCATGCCTAACAACACGTAGTCGAATGTAACACCGGTACGTTTAAAATATTTTTGCAGCAATAATTCATATGCTTCTGCCGAAGCTTCGGGAGCAATATCGGTGCGCATTAAATGAATGTTTTCTTTAGGTACACCTACTTTTTCCAGCAGTACTTCGCAGGCCATGCGGCCATTGTTGCGATCGTCGCTGTAAGGCACGGCCCTTTCATCACCCCAGAAGAAATGTATTTTATTCCAGGGAATCATTTGTGCATAAGGCTCTTTCGCCAGCAATGTGTACAGCAGTTTCGGCGTGCTGCCACCGGAGAGTACGAAAGTAAACAGTTCTTTTTCCTGTAGTGTTTCCAGGATGTAGTTGCAGGTCCACGCGGCGAGGTTTTCGCTCAGTTGTGCCGGGTCTTTTGCGATGTGCAGTTCCATGATCTAAAGGCTGTATAAAATGAAACCGGCAGGCCTTATAGCCTGCCGGTCGATAAATATATTTTACTTCGACGGCGCCAGGTTGATCCAGGCATGACCATCGCGTGCAATAAGCGCTTCGGCATCTTCAGGTCCCCAGGTACCAGGAGAGTAGTTAGGAAAGTCTGTAGGTGTCCGGGCTTCCCATGCATGCAGGATAGGCATGATCACCTTCCAGGCAGCTTCTACCTGGTCGGCACGCATGAACAGCGTAGCATCGCCTTCCATTACGTCGAGCAGCAGCGTTTCATATGCTTCTGGTGCATGTTCGCCGGCAGCATCGTCGTAATTAAAGATCATGTTCACCGGGTCAAGGGTCATCGTCTGGCCCGGACGTTTAGCCTGGAAGCGGATACGGATATCCATTTCGGGCTGTATACTGATGGTGAGCCTGTTACTTCTCCAGGTTTCGGCCGCTTCCGCCGGGAAGGCGTACTGTGGCGCGGGACGGAACTGGATAGTAATATGCGTGGCTTTCTGGTTCAGGAATTTACCAGTACGAACGTAGAACGGAACACCCTGCCAGCGCCAGTTATCAATGTAAAACTTAACGGCAGCGTAGGTCTCGGTTTCAGATTCAGGATTTACTCCTTTCTCTTCACGGTAACCGGGTACTTCTTTGCCTTTAATCCAGCCGGCGCCGTACTGGCCCCTCACTGCATACTCATGCACTTCTTCCTTTTTAATCGGACGCAGTGCATGCAGCACATCTACCTTTTTATTTCGTACCTCGTTCGCATCGAAGTTAACGGGTACCTCCATAGCCACCATACATAACAGCTGCAGAATGTGGTTCTGCACCATGTCGCGCAGGGCGCCGGAGTTTTCGTAGTAACCACCACGGCCTTCCAAACCAACACTTTCGGCAGCAGTGATCTGTACATGCTCAATGTATTGCCTGTTCCAAACCGGCTCGAACAATGCGTTCGCAAAACGAAGTGCCAGGATGTTCTGCACCGTTTCTTTACCCAGGTAGTGGTCTATACGGAAAATTTGTTCTTCCTTATAAATGCTGCCCAGTAAGGTATTTAACTCCAGCGCGCTCTTAAGGTCGTGACCAAAAGGTTTCTCTACTACTATACGCGTAGAGTGCGTGTCTTTGCAAAGGTTCAGTTTACCCAGCTTCACCGCAATATCCGGCACCAACTGTGGCGCTACGGCCAGGTAAAATATTACATTGGGATGTTCGCCCCACTCCTGCTCTTTCTCTTTCACTTTGTCGGTGATTAAGCTGTACGCAGCTTCGTCGCCGGCATCCATTTGCAGGTAGTTTACGTGCTCAAAAAAATCATTATAGTGACCATTTTCCTCACCCTTACGGCGGGAGAACTTCTGTATACCATCCAGCAGGTGCGCACGGAAAGCCTCATCGGTGTAGGAACTACGGCCCAAACCGGCAATGGCAAATTTCTCGGGCATCCACTCATCAAGGAAAAGGTTGAAGAGTGCTGGTGTAAGCTTTCTCAGGTTCAGGTCGCCACTGCCACCGAAAATAAACAACACTGAGGCAGGGGGACGTTTATGGTTTTGCATATAGAAATTATAAAAGATCTTGAGTTATTGCCATTCTGTGTGAAAAGTGCCAGGCATATCTATTCGCTGATAGGTATGTGCGCCGAAGTAATCGCGCTGGGCCTGTACCATGTTGGTGGGCAGGCGTTCGCTGCGATACGCGTCGAAGTAAGACAGGGCCGACATAAAGGCAGAAGCCGGTAAGCCGGTTTGTGCTGCTTCTACGATCACTGCTCTTGCATTCGCTTCTGTTTGTTGCAACAGTTTCGCTACTTCTGCATCTAATAACAAATTTTGCAGGCCGGGGGTTTGCTTGTAGGCAGTATAAAATGCCGGCAGCAGTCCCGAGCGGATAATACAACCTGCTCTCCATACGCGTACAGACTCTGGCAGGGAAATATCCATACCCAGTTCTTTAGACGCGGTCTGCAACAGGGCCAGGCCTTGTGCATAACAAATGATGGTAGAGAACATCAGTGCATCGTGTACCTGTTTTACAAACGCTTCCTGCGAAGCGGTTACTTTGCCGGTAACGGTTTTGTACAGCGCTGCCGCCTGCGTTCTTTCTTCTTTGAGAGAGGAAATATTACGCATGGCCACCGCCGCATCGATCACGGTTACAGGCAAAGGCAAATCGAGCGCGTCCTGGGAAGTCCATTTACCGGTGCCTTTGGAGCCCGCCTTATCGGAAATCTTATCCAGCAGTTCGCCACTGCCTTTATCATCTTTTTGCAGGAATATATCGCGGGTAATTTCGAGCAGGAAGGATTGGTTAACGCCCTCGTTCCATTTGGAAAACACCTCGTGCAACTGCTGGTTGCTTAAACCGGCACCCTGGCGGAGCAGGTTGTAGCTTTCGCTGATGAGTTCCATAATCGCGTACTCGATACCATTATGCACCATTTTCACGAAGTGGCCTGCCGCACCTTTACCGAGATAACCAACACAGGGACTGTCGCCCACCTTGGCAGCTACCGCTTCCAGCATGGGTTTAACATGCTGATACGCTGCTTCGTCGCCGCCTGGCATAATGCTAGGACCGGTACGTGCGCCTTTTTCGCCGCCGGAAACGCCCATCCCCATAAAGTGGAGGCCTTTCCCTTTCAGGTAATCTACACGGCGCAGGGTATCTTTCCAGTACGAGTTACCACCATCTATCACCACATCGCCCTTTTCGAGCAGTGGCAGCAGTGATTCTATAACATCGTCTACCGGTTTACCTGCGGGTACCAGCATCATAATTTTGCGGGGTGCTTTTAACAACTGTACCATGGCGGAAAGTTCGGCTACGCCCTTTACCGTTGTACCCTTGGTGGCAGATTGTTCAAGGGCGTCTGTTTTTTGCTGGTCTTTATCAAACCCTATTACAGAAAACCCATGATCGGCCATGTTAAGCAGGAAGTTCCTTCCCATAACACCGAGGCCAATCATTCCAAAGTCAAATAAGCTATTTGTCATAGATATGTATGATGTGGTAAAACGAAGGTGTAAATTTAGACAATTTGAGCATACACTGGAAGCCTAAAATGAGGTGTTATAGTCCCGTGACAAAAAGGGGGTAAATCATTGTATATATTGAGGATGGGGTTGTACAAATTACTGCCTACATCCTCCTCAACCGCTCAGCCGCCTGCTCCAGCGTCGTTTTACGCTTCGCAAAGCAAAAACGGATCACCTTATCGTCCTTACCATCCTGGTAAAAGGCAGATACCGGGATAGTAGCTACACCAAACTCTTTCGTTACCCTTATCGCAAAATCTTTATCGCTTTCGTCGGATATCTGATGATATTGCATCAACTGAAAGTAGCTACCCTCGCCTGCTAAAGGGGTGAAGCGGGTATCTTTCATCAGTTGCAGGAAATAATCTCTTTTTTTCTGATAAAAATCCGGAAGTGTGAGGTAGTGTTCAGGATATTCGAGGAAAGACGCCAGGCCGTACTGCATGGGCGTATTCACTGAGAAGCAGAGGTATTGGTGTACTTTACGGTATTCGGCCATCAGGTGAGCAGGTGCTATGCAGTAACCCATTTTCCAGCCAGTGTTATGAAACACTTTACCGAAAGAGAAGGTGACAAAACTCCGCTGCAACAGGCCGGGGTAGCGCAAAACGCTCTCATGCCGGGCACCGTCGTACACCAGGTGTTCATATACTTCATCCGAAATAACCAGCAGGTTATGTTCCTCTGCCAATTGCTCAAGCTGCCGTATATCCATTTCCTTTAGAATACTACCGGTGGGGTTATGAGGGGTATTGATGATGATCATCTTTGTACGCGCGGTTACCCTGCTTTTCACAAGGTCCCAGTTAATACTGTAGCCGGGAAAATCCAGTGGTATACGTACAGGCACGCCTCCGTTCACTAATATATTGGGAATGTAACTATCATATGCCGGTTCAAACACGATCACTTCATCGCCCGGACCAATACAGGTGGCAATAGCCGTGAATATAGCGTAGGTGCCTCCGGGTGTGATGGTAATTTCCGTATCCGGATTGATGGTTTGCTGGTACAGGCGCTGCACTTTGCCTGCAATTACTTCGCGCAGGGCCATGAGGCCGGGCATAGGTGCGTACTGGTTATTGCCGCGCTGCATGGCGTTATTCACCATATCCTTCAGCTCCTGGCTGCAGTCGAAATCGGGAAAGCCCTGCGAGAGGTTAATTGCCTTATGTTCTGCCGCCAGGGCCGACATTACGGTAAAAATGGTAGTGCCGGTATTGGGTAACTTGCTGTTGATATGGTAAGGTGCCAAGTGCTTAAGTATTTAAGCATCTAATTTACGGCACCAGTTGTTGATTTTTATCTAAAAAATCAAGCTTCTTCGTCCAGCAGTTTTATTCCGGTTTGGGTAAAGATGATGCGCTTTTGTTTGTAGAGGTTACCCGTAGTCATTTTGAAGGTTTTTTTACTCATTCCAAAGAAGGCGTAAATTTCCTCTGGGTCCGACTTATCGTGGTAAGGCAGGTAGCCATCGTTTTCCTGCAACAGGCGCAGTATTTTGCCGGCTTCGTCTTCTACTTTATCGTAGCCACGTTTGCCCAGCACCACGTCGATCTTGTTTTCTTCCTTAATGCTTTTGACAAAACCTGGTATTTTATCACCAATATCCACCTGTTTGAATATTTCGTTGGCATGCAGAATACCGGTGTGTTTACCATTAATGATCACCTGGAAACCGAGGTCGTTGCGACGGTAAATGAGCAGCTCCACAGGATCCAGCTCTTTTACGGTTAACTCTTCATTGCTCAGGTACTGATCTATTTTTTCGGAAGCGGCTACGCGGCCGGTCATTTTATCGAGGTAAATCATCACCAGGTACTCCTGGCCTGCTACCATCGTAGCATGCTGCTGTGATTTAGGTACAAATATATCCTTCATCAGCCCCCAGTCGAGGAAAGCACCCTGACCAGTGGCGTCTACCGCCTTCAGCAACACGATGTCGCCTACTTTGCCAAAAGGCCTTTGGGTGGTGGCAATCAGGCGGTTCTCAGAATCGTGGTACAGAAACACTTCCAGCTCGTCGCCGGTTTTGGTACCGCGGGGTACAAAACGTTTGGGAAGTAGTATTTCTTCCTCTCCGGCTGCCATATAAACGCCGAAATCGGTTTCCTTCTTTACTCTGAGATTGTTGTATTCGCCTACTTTGATCATCACATTTTTACTAAGAGGCAAAGGTATGATTTATTTCCCCGGTTCAATTTTCTTTATTACTACCTGCCAGCCGGGACCACTATTTATATGATGCTGTTCGGAAAAATTGCCCATATTCAGCGCAAAGGAAAGCTGTAACAGACTGTTAAGATAAGCCAGGGGCGCACCTTCCGGCACGGCCGAAAAGGTATTGGCAAACGGAATGCTGTCGCGATACACCAGCGAATCGGCCTGCGTAAACTCCACCAGCATCCTGTCGCCCGCCTTCACAGCTAGCTGACGAAAGGTGCTGTCATCGATATTGGTCCATACGTTGCCGTACTGCACATCCAGTATCGGAATACCGCCGGTTAACACCCCGTTATTAAAAGCAGGGCTGGTGAAGGGCAGACTGATCACTTTCGCCGGCAGTACCGGGCCTACTTCTTCGAAACGAATCACCCCCGCAGCCAGCCTGGCGCCCGTATAGGCATACACGTCGCGGCCATGAAAGGTGTACGACTTGCCAGAATCTTTACGGCGGTTCTTCACCTCATCTATCTCCCTCACTTCACTTATGCCCATAGAAGCCGCTACCAGTGTAAGTGTACCATTATCCGGCGTTACAAAGTAATGTCCCGTCTGTGTTTTCAACACCACCGACTTCCTTTCCGAACCAACGCCCGGGTCTACCACCGATACGAACACCGTACCGGAGGGCCAGTACTTCGCAGTTTGTTCAAGGCGGTAAGCTGCTTCCCATATATTATAGGCCGGTATCTCGTGTGTGAGGTCGTACAGGTGCAGGTCGGCCGATATGCTAAAGGCCACGCCTTTCATTGCCGACACGGCCCCATCTTTCAAACCAAAATCAGACTGAAACACCAGCGCGTGTTGGGGTACCGGTTGCTTACAGGCAAGCAGTAAAAGGGTTAAAAGGAAGAGATAACAGTTCCTCATGAATTCAGATTTTCTTTGTCCATCCAGGACGTACGTTTGGAATCTTTAATGGCGGTATACACCAGTAACGATATAAATATACAACCCGAAACGTACCAATAGTACAGCGATTCGTGGCCGATATCTTTAAAGTACAGCGCCAGCATTTCTGCCGTACCGCCGAAGATAGCCACCGTAAGCGCATAAGGTAAACCCACGCCCAGCGCCCGTACCTCCGCCGGAAACATTTCCGCCTTCACTACTGCGTTAATCGACGTGTAACCGCTTACGATCACCAGCGCCGCCAGTATGAGGAAAAAGGCGGCCGCCTCGGTATTGGCGTGACTCAGCGCCGTTAAGATCGGCACCGTCAGCAGGGTACCCAATACGCCAAAGCCTACCAGCAACGGTTTACGACCTACTTTATCCGACAGCCAGCCGAACAGCGGTTGCATGCCCGCATATATCAGCATCAAAAAGAACGTTAACTGCGTTGCCCTGTCCTTACTAAGATGCACAGTATTCACCAGGAACTTCTGCATGTAAGTGGTATATGTATAGAACGCGATCGTGCCTCCAAGCGTAAGACCCACCACCGTCAACACCGCACGCGGGTGTTTTTTCAGCATCAGTCTTAGTGTTCCCCTTTCTTTGGTCGTATCTATTTTTACTGATTCCTCCATGTTGCGCCGCAGGTATAGGGCCACAATGGCCAGCGCAGCACCGATCACGAACGGAATACGCCATCCCCATTCCTCCAGTTCGGCCGGTGTTAAGAACACCTTCTGCAGCAGCATTTGCACACCCAGCGCCGTAAGCTGACCACCAATAAGCGTTACATACTGGAAGCTGGAATAAAATCCACGTTTGCCGGGCTCTGCTACTTCGCTGAGGTAAGTGGCCGAAGTGCCGTACTCCCCTCCTACACTGAGGCCTTGTAACAGGCGGGCCACCAACAGTAATACCGGGGCGGCCAAACCAATGCTGTTATAAGTGGGGGTAAGAGCGATAATGAGGGAACCGAAAGACATCAGCATCACCGACAGGGTCATGGCAGCTTTACGGCCGGTACGGTCGGCAATGCGGCCAAACACCCAGCCGCCGATCGGGCGCATCAGGAACCCTACTGCGAAAATGGCAGCGGCGTTTAATTGTTGGGCGGTTTGATTGCCTTTCGGGAAAAAAGAGGGCGCGAAATAAAGTGCGAAGGCGGTGTATACGTACCAGTCGTACCATTCCACCAGGTTTCCCACAGAGCCGGAAAAGATAGCTTTTAACCGGGCGCGCGTTGTTTTTATCGTCATAGGTTGTTACGAAATTGCGCCCAAAAGTAATATATCTAGCGGTGTTGGTCGTACAAATTAATGCGAACGGCCTGGCGTAAAAAATCCATTTCGGAATCTTTTAACGGCGGGGTATTGGTGGTACCTGCAGCCTCTTCCAACTGCTCCAGGGTGCGGATGCCTACTACGGCCGAGGTAATGGCCGGTTGCTGCAACACGAAACGCACGGCGGTTTGCGATGGCAGGCGTTCGCTGCCCGATAAGCCAGCCACATGTTTGGCAGCCATGGCCACGTCCAGTATATTGTAGTTCAGGAACTCTTCAGGGGTTTTGCCCGTTAACAAACCTTTGGCCACGGTGCCGCGCGCCAGTACACCTACATTATACTCCTGTAATAAGGGCAGGCAAATTTCTTCGGGGCGGCGATCGAGCAGGCTATACTGCATCATCACACTCGTCAAATGAGAACGTTGCAACCAGGCGTGTATCACGTTAGGGCGTATAGAGGAAATGCCATAATAACGGATCTTTCCCTGCAACTTCAATAATTCAAACGCCGCTACGGCTTCGTCGATAGGGTCGTCAATAGTACCGCCGTGTAACTGGTAGAGGTCGATATAATCCGTTCCCAGGCGTCTAAGACTATCTTCCACCGCAGCCAGAATGTATTCCTTGGTAGGATTCCAGTCCCAGCCGCTTCCATCGGGTCGCCACTGATTACCCACTTTGGTAGCGATCACCACATCTTTCCTCTTATCTTTTAATGCTTTGCCCAGGGTTTCTTCGTTACGGCCGTGGTCGTATAAATCCGCCGTATCAAAATAATTAATGCCAAGGTCGGCGGCGCGAGCCACCAGCGCGGCATTCTCCGCATCGCTGCCCTTCAGCGACATACATCCGAAACCAATTTCGCTAATCCTGAGGTCTGACTTTCCGAGTAGATTATACTTCATACTGGCGATTTGAGGTTTACATATCAAATTTAACACCATTTATCTGGTTTTGTTAACATAAAGCCGTCTAATTCAGGGTTTAAAGTATTAATTGCTCAAATGCCCGTACCTGGGCAGCTACGGCCTTCAATATTATATTCACCATCTTCAGGTTCTCTTCTCCTAGCTTTCAGGTATACTTCAGGTATACTTCAGCTACTCTTGACGCTTTTTGTTAAGATACTATCAGTGATAAATATTTTCTGCTTTCAGGACAACTTTTTCTGCTTTCAGGACAATTTTCCGGGGTTAGCGGAGGCTATCTTTGTGTAACATTCAATAAACGAGGCTGGGTTGGTGTAAATGCGGAGGGGCACCGCATGCGCGTTCAGAAGGGCTTTTGTTTTACAGGTGATTTACGGTTTGGAGGTGCCGTAAAGAAAAAGGCTGCCTCGTTCGAAGCAGCCCCGTTATCTCTTTAATAACTTAACACCGCCTTATAACCGAGGTGGTCCGATCCATAAAATCCTTCCATCAATACCTGCTCGCTCACTGTTTTAAAGCTGCTGGTTTTAGGGAAGAAGATATAATCGATCCTTCGTTTTGGGTTTACATTCGGAATCGTAGGCGCTTTATTAATGCTGGCGTCGGTAAAGAAAGCTGTGAGTGGTTGTATGGCACCCTTTTCATCAGTAGCGTTGAAGTCGCCGCCAATTACCAGGGGCAGGGACAAACTTTCGCCCAACTTCACGATAGCGGCCGTTTGCAATACACGGTTCTCTTCTTTACTAACATCGAGGTGGGTGCTGGCGAACCAGATATCTTTTTTACCGGGCAGACTTACACGTCCCAGGGCCACTACGCGATCCTCGCCTGTAAAGCCTTCTATTTTAGGCAACATGATCGTACGGGTTTCAGTAAGCGGGTATTTTGATAAGATACCTACGCCATAACCACCGCCCTCGTACGGGATAGCTTTTCCGTAGTAATAGTACATGCCCAGTTTATCGGCCAGCAGTTTTAACTGGAACTCCTTATTAGCACGTACCGTTACGCTATCGAGTTCCTGCAGGGCTACCAGCTGGGCACCAGACTTACGGATCGTAGCAGCAATGGTGTCCAGGTCAATTACTTCCTTTGGCTGCGATGGCGGGTTAGCGTGATGCACATTATATGTAACCACAGTTACCTCGCGACTGGCAGGCCCGGAACTTGTTTTCCGGGCACTGTTACAACCAGCCAACATCATCAGCATGAGTGAATAAAAAAAGAATGTTCTTATCATTGGTACATAGATTATCAGGGGTAGGCTAAAGTAGATACCGGATTATATTTCGTGCGATTGTCTTCCGCAGGTGCTTTCACTTCAAGGGTTACGGTGGCCTGGCCATTGACAACCGCATACTCTTTAACCATCACTACCGCAAAAGCCTGGTTATTGGTCGGCGTCCATGAACCCCAACCGATAATGAAACCTTCGCCCGCTTTCAGTGCGCTGTTAAAGCGACGATTGGTGGTAGATACGTTATAGTTTTCTCCACCGGCAGCTACCGGTGCCTTCACTTTGTTATTGATGTAATCCGTAAGCTCACCATCCCACAACATACCATCAAAAAAGGCATTAGTAAGACTTGGACGGTTTACAGTAACCAGTGTATACGTGGCGGTATTGAAACCAACCATGTAAGGCGCCATGCCAGTGGAATACGCTGCTCCTGCATTAAATGCAGCAGCCGAAGATATACGGAAGTCCGTAGCACCGTGTTTGTACATCAGGAAGTCCATAGCCAGCTGGTTAGCAGCGGCACCTGGCACATCAAATGTATAAGGTGCCTTGTTCATAGAGAACCAGTTATGTTTACCGGCTCCTATTTCAGTAGTCAGTTTAATGTCTCTAACATGTACCAGTTTATTATACACCTGCGCTACCACATACTCTGCCTGCAGACTTTTACCACCTTCGTTCGCACCGCTGATGCGTACGGCCTGTACGCCATTTGTGCCCTGGTATTGTACACTGAACGCAAATTCATCCTTCGGCGTTCCGATAGTAATCGCTGTTTCCGCACCATACGTACCATTCACTTTCAGCGCGTAGGTAAGGGTGGACACTGCGGAACCAGAGAACACTGTACCCGCCAGTGTATTGTCAATACCCGCATACACTACCGGAATGTTTGTTTTATTGCCATCCAGCGCGATATTCACCGCATCGTCTACCACCGTACCAATCTTGAAGGTATCGAGTGCAGTACCATTGAAGCTGTTTTTTGCTTTTACGATAATACCGCTCATGTTTTTCACCACGGTAACGGTCAACGCAAAAGGCATGTTCTTTGCGTTAGTGATAGTGATCGGACTTTCGGACGATGCTGTGCCGTTTACAATAGTCTGGTAAGTAAGGGCCGTTACATCATGCTCTGATGTAAAACTACCTTCCACTTTAAATTGTTTGTTCTCAAAAACAGAGGCACGGAACTTCACATTATCCTTAAAAGAAAGTACCGGCATAAGTCGTACGCCTTTTGGTTTGATATGCTTTTCGCTGTTCTTCATTTGTTTATCGAACGAAATGACAACCAGTTCCACCATGTTCTGTGGCACCGTAAACACAATGTTCTGATCGAGTTCCTGTGGATGATTTTCTTTATAGTCAATCGTTACAGGCGTTCCTGAAGAGAGTCCCGATGCTGTTTGGGTGATGAAGTAGTAAGCCAGGCGGCGTATACCGGCGGGTGCTTTCACGTTCACGGGCACTGTTACCTGCTCACCCACGTTCAGGTTTTCCACTTCTTCAAATCCCGCCCCGAGTGTAATTACCGGCCCGGCAACCTTGTCGTCGTTTTTGTTACAGGCCAGCAGGCTTAAGCAACATACGACTAGCAGTATATATTTTTTCATGATCGTTGTTGTTTATCGGTTAAACTTTAATTCCGCTATCACCGGCAGATGATCCGAGGCAACACGTTCCTGGATAACGTTGTGTGATAGAATACCGAATGCGTTCGAAGGACGGAACCCCAGGTGATCAATGATCACGGTTGGGTTCTGCGCGCTGGAAGTATTCGGACAGTTCACACCAACGCAGGTGCGGGTAAAGGCGCCGTCAAACACGTTAAAAAAATCGGTAGCTGAAGGGTTCTCATTTAAATCGCCGCCGATCAGTATGCGATCGGAAGTTTTAGAAAGATGAGAGATCACTTCGTTGATCTGCGCCAGGCGTCCACCGCCAGCTGTATGCTGCAGGTGTGTTACCGCAAGCGTCAGTGAATCAACACCAGGAAGATCAACGGTAGCAATACCCAGTACGCGCTGCTCGTCCGTAGCATTTGCTTTGGGCAGCATGTACTTCCTGTTATTTTTCAGCGGATACTTACTGAGGATGGCGATCCCATAAAACCCACGCATGTAAGCAATAGAAGAATAAAACGAATAGTTCATTTTCACCAGCGCCGCAATCTCTTTTGCCATATCACCTGTATAACCATTCCTGTTAGTTCCTTTATCCACTTCCTGCAGAAACAACACATCCGGATTGGCCTGTATGATCACATTGGCAATGGCGTTTATATCCACCGTACCTGGCGCGCCCGGCGGGTTTGCTGCGTGAATGTTGTAGGTCATGTATTTGATGGTAGCCATTTTGGGCTCGGCATCGTTATTATTTCCGTAGGTGGCATCGCTGCTGCCCAACTCCACATAAGCAGGTGGTGTATTAGGCAGATAAGGATCTTTATTGCAGGCCAGCAGCAATAACGCCGCCACCATTATACTTTTAGCATTGTTCATCATTTCCAGAAAGGATTTTGTTCCAGTTTAGGATTAAGGGTGATGTCTTGTGTAGGCAGGGGCCAGAGGTAGTCTTTGGTTTCATCAAAAACCTTTACCACACCTTTGTTCGTGAGTACATTACCGCTGTTACCATTCGTCAAATCGGTAACAGGTAACTGGTAAGGACCAGTAGCCGGTGGTTTCGTACCTGCATATATTTCTACATCATTGGTACCGTTGCGGTCCAGGTCATAGAAACCTGCGCCGGGGAAGTACATTCCCCTGTATGCAGTAGTTAACAACTGACCTTCTTTCCAACGCATCAAATCGTCCCAACGGAAGTTGCTTTCCATTACGAGTTCTACCCTGCGCTCTCTTCTTATTTCGAGGATAAGGCCTTTATTGGCACCTGCCACATTAGGGTACAAAGCTGCCTGGTAAGGATCGGGGTTTGCGTTTGCCGCTACCACATCGAGATTAGGCATGCCTGCACGGTCGCGCAGCAGTTTAATCGAAAGGTCAATATCTGCCTGTGAAATGGTATTTAATTCTGCTTTAGCCTCTGCATAGTTCAGCAATGTTTCTCCGAAACGGAAAATGATCATATCATTGATAGACTGGCTGTTTCCATCGTAAGTAGCGATGTTCATCCATTTGATAGGCTGATAGCCGGTCATGGAAGACTCAAAGTCGGGCGCCAACACCTGTGTACCGCCAATACGCATGTAACCGGGTGTGCGGATGGTTTGTGCCAGGCGCGGGTCACGGTTCTGCACCTCATCGTAAAACTGCATGGTTTCGTAGCCTGGGATGTCTGTAAAACGGGTACCGTCTTTCATCAGGTAACTGTTAACCAAACGTTTCTCCAGGCCGGGTTTACCCTGCGAACGGGCAGTTGTGTAGAACTGCAGGTTGTGTTTCAGGTTCAGCTCATTTGAATAACGACGGCCCAGTATCACTTCATCCGCCACTCCATCAATTTTAAGCGTAGCAAATAAATCCTGGTAAGCCTTTTTAGAAGGACCATCGATTTTAGTGTACACTTTGTATATACCGCCCTGCATCAGTTGCTCCGAAGCCGATACACATTCGTTCAGCCACTTATCGGCATCGGGCAATGACATTTCTGTATGATATTTACGCCAGGTACCTTCGTACAGGCAAATACGCGATTTAAGCGCCAGCGCTGTCCATTTGGTTACACGCTCTACACTTTTAGTGGCATCGAGTTTTTCTACTGCAAAGTTAATATCGGCCAGTACGGAGTCCATTACCAGCGTTCTTGGATCGCGGGCTTTGTACAGGTTAGCCTGGTCGTTGGTTTCAATCACTACATTATAGAACGGTACATCACCAAAATACTGCACCTTGGTGAAGTAGAAGTAAGCACGGAAGAAACGGGCCAGAGCCACGTATTTATCACGCACCGCCACATCGCGATAGTTCTTTACGTTTTCGCTGTTCAGCAAAAAGTTGATACTGCGCAGTTGTGAAAAGCTCCATTTCCCGTCTGTAAGCGGAATAAGCCTTGTACCCGCCACTTCCCTGTCTACAGAGGATTTAGCGATATTATCGGCTCCTTCGCTGTACAGGTAATCTGCCGCAGGGAAGTAGGTATAAAACTGGTTCGTATAAGTTTTAAAATCTGCTTCATTGGCAAAGAAGGTGGGTGGCGATACAGATGATGTAGGATATCGCTCCAGGAAGTCTTTACCACAGGATGATGTAAGTACAGCCGCAGCCGCCAGCATCCCTATTATTCTAATTTTTTTCATACTCATCATGGCTACAGGTTTTAGAAGGTAACATCAAAGCCAAAGGCATAAGTTTTGGAAAATGGATACACACGTCCGTCGATGTTCGACATAGCCTGCTCCGGATCGATGTATTTGGAGCGGAGTTTAGTCCAGGTCCACATATTTTCGCCGCTGACAAACACCCTGAAGCGTTCGATTTTTGCGCGCCTTGTGAGATGGGCGGGCAGGCTGTAACCGAGCGTCATGTTCTTGAGGCGCAGGTAAGCCAGATCTTGCATGTAACGGTTATTAGTAGCACGCAATTCGTTGTTGGCATTCAGCGCCACGTATGCAAGCAGGTTCGGGAAGTAAGCGTTTTGGTTCGTTGGTGAATAAACGTCTTTCTCAAAGTCTGCAGGAATAAAGGAGAAGTACGGCCTTGAATAAGGCCCCCAGAAACGGTCGGCATTATTACCGGGGTACCAGTCCATTTTACCTAAACCCTGGAAGAGTGTAGTGAAGTCGAAACCATTCCAGTCGGCACCCACGTTAAAGGAATACTGGAAACGGGGCGTAGAGTTACCTACCACTCGCTGGTCGCCTGGGTTGGCGAGGGAGCTGCCGTTACCATTGGTGATTTTACCATCGCCGTCCAGATCTACCCAGCGAAGATCGCCAGCGCGGAGCGGGATGTTATTGTCTACACGCATTTTGTTCAACCATGTCTGGTCAACAGGATAGGTTTTTGCTTCCGCATCCGTTTTGAAGAAACCATCCGTTACATATCCCCATATCTCGCCTACATTTTTACCAACATACAGGCCGGTAATAATGGCCGCAGAATTAGAATTGTTTACCACTTTAGTGATGCGGGAACGGTTATCGCCCAGCACACCGCCAATATTGTAGTTAAAGTTTTTGCCCGCCAGTTTAAACCTGTCACGCCATTCGGCAGTAAGTTCAAAACCCTCTGTACGTAAGGAAGCGGCGTTTACCAGGGGCTCTGCAGCACCAAATACATCGGGTAGGGCAATACCATTAGTAAGTACGTCACTGGTATTACGGATATAACGATCGAAGCTAAAGTTCAGGCGGTTACGCAGGAACGCAACATCGATACCGGCGTTGTAGGAGGTAACTTTTTCCCATGTAAGACTGCCCGATACCGGAGCCGGAGCACCGTAGTACTTCGACAGTTCGCCATCTAATATATAAGAAGCCGTACCGGGATTCATCGTAGAAATGTATGGGTATTGCCCACCAATAGCCTGGTTACCCAGCGAACCATACGAACCGCGTAATTTCAGATCGCTGACAATTCCTTTAAGTGGTAAAAAGAACTTCTCTTCGCTCGCACGCCATCCTGCAGAAAAAGAGGGAAAGAAACCCCAGCGGCCGCCTTTAGGAAAACGGGAGGTACCATCGTAACGGCCATTCGCTTCAAACAGGTATTTACTTTTGTAATCGTAGGTGAGGCGGTAAAAAAGACCCATCAACGCATATTCGCTGCTACCACCACCAACAGTTTGTTCACCGGTACCCAGGGCAAGGTCATTCAGATCTTCGGAAGAAATATTCATACGTGCCGCTGTAATTCTCTTTGGACGGCTTAACTCCTGGTTATACCCCACTACAAGTTTGAAATTATGGGCGTTGTTAAACGACTTCAGGTAATCGGCATACACGTTAGCCACATGCACCTGGTTAAACTGCTGCGTTTCCGTCAACTTATCTGTACTATACTTCGGCGTCATCGTTACTACACCTGGATATAGTGAGTAATAAGCTGGAGCAGCACGGTAAAAGTTAGGGTCGGTGTACATATTGTAGCTGTAGTTAGCCGTAATATTCAGGTTCTTGAGTGGCGTGATCACCACTTCATTAATCGAAGTCAGTTCAAACTTACGATCCACGCCCTTACTGTTACCATTTAACATCATGGCAAAAATACCGTCACCAATATCGTAGGCGTTTAAACCAGTAATGTAACTGGCGGTACCGTCGGGATTATACGGCGCGTAAGCAGGTGAGGCATGCACGTTGATGTGCGTGAAGTTAGCCGTACCACCGCCTTCGCGGCCGTGATAGGAATAATTGGAATGATAGAAGTTAGTGTTCGAAGACACTTTCAACCACGGGTACAATTGAGCGCCTATTTTGGCACGCAGTGTTTTGGAACTGTATTTATCAGTGTTGATGCGGGTAATACCATCCTTGGTTTTCAGGTTACCGTTAATCATGAAGTTCACTTTATCGTTACCGCCGCTTAACGAAATGTTATGCGTTTGCATAGGCTGCCATTTGGTGAACATAATGTCCCACCAGTCGTAGTTGCCATAATACACATACTGGTCCTGCCCGTTACGGTTCTGGATAGTTACCCATGGACGCGAAGGGTCTTCCGTTTTATCGTTACGACGCGCCAGCAGTTCTGCATAATCGCGTTCTGTATACCCGGAGTAACCGCCAATGTAATACAGTGCGCGGTCGTTCAGGCTCATCCAGTCGTAACCCTTAGTCATAAAATCGGTACTAACCGTAGGCGTCGAAAACGAGAAAGAATTGTTATAACGCACCACTGTTTTACCCGCAGTACCACTTTTAGTGGTGATCAAAACCACACCAAAAGAGCCACGGGCACCATATATCGCAGCAGAAGCCGCATCTTTTAAAACGGAAATAGACTGCACCTCTTCCGGGTTAAGCCGGTCGAGCGTACCCGGAATACCATCGATCAGTACCAATGGACCACCAGATACAGCGCCGCCATTACTACCATCGATAGAAGTAACACCACGGATGTTAAGGGAGCCCATTTGGCCAGGCGTGCCACTCGCCACACGGATAGTTAGATTGGGCATAACGCCCTGCAACAGCGAGGAGATATTGGTGGCAGGGCGATCGCGCAGCTCATCACCGGAAATCTGGTTTACCGCACCCGTAAGATTTACTTTCTTCTGGGTACCATAACCCACTACCACTACTTCCGACAGTTTACTTTCGTCGATAGTGAGACTCACCATTACGGAATTAGGCACACCGCTTTTCACCACATACCCCGTAACCGAACGTTTCTGGTAACCGTAGGAGGAGAAGTCGAAAGCATAAGTACCTACTGTGGGCACGTTAGCGAACCGGAACCTTCCGAGTGAATCGGAAATGGCCGGGAATGATTTTTTAGTGAGCGTGTTGCGGGCCAGCACCGACACGAAAGGCAGGGGAACGCCCTGCTCGTCGGTAACCACGCCTTCAACGGTGGCTGTTTGCTCCTGGGCAAACACGCCAGTATTTAGCATAAGGAACAGGGAAAGGAAGAAAAGCCTCCCCCAACGCGGTAGCATTGTAAGCATATCAGCAGATTGAATTTTAAGAAACACAATCTGAATACGTTTTACAAACTCAGTTGCCCCTAATGCGGACTAAAATTATTTTGAAATGATGTACAAAGAATCGCCGGAAGCCTTGACTTTCATACCGATAGTGCGACAAATATTTTGCAGCATCAGGTGTACTGGCTGGCCGGCATCAACCGATACGAGCATATTAGTGGCGAGCGCCACGTCAGTTGGATACCGTATTTCCACATTATACTGCACCGCAAGGTAGTCGAACATATCGCTGAGGGCCTGGTTCTGGAAATTGAGGTATGTTTTATGGTTAACGGGATCGGTCACCTTTCTTGGCAAAGCAATTTTCTTCTTTATCATACGCGAAGCTACTACCTGCTTTACCAGTGGCACACCATTGATATCTACCGCTACAAAGCGTTTTTCATCAATGCGATAGGCCAGTGCTTCGCCCGGTAACGGGTATGCAGGTTGTACCGTATTAGCCGTATCTCTCACCCGTACCTTTCCTTCGTACAGGTGTACAAAAGCATTTTCGCCCCAGCCATCTACCCTAAACCTGGTACCGAGGGCCGTGGTGGCTATATTGCGGCAATACACCGTAAGCGGTTTGCGATCGTCTTTAAATACCTGGAATTCCGCGCTACCCTCGAGGTAGATGTCGCGGGAGGTATCGTTATAATTATCGGCGTAGTAAATTTTACTGTTGGCAAATAATAATACCTGCGTACCATCCGGCAGGTTTATCCGTTCGGTACCTTTAGATTCATTTAGATGATCATATGCGGCCATCTGTGCAGGGCGGGGAAGTGTATTGCGGTACAGGAAGTAGAACGCGCTTCCGCAAATACACAACAACAGTATGATACCGAATCCTTTATAGAAGTTTTGTGCGCGTTTGGTTTTGAGAACAGAGGCTTTATAAACCGGGCGGTAAGTATCGTCGGGGAGTTCGTTATTACGGCCGGCATCGTTGGAATCGAGGTATTGTTTCCATTCATCCTCGGAAAGATATTCCTCTATATCCAACGACTTATCTTTAAGACGGCTTTGCAGTGCAGCGATCTCTTTTGCTCTTTTGGAGTCATCGTTGTATAAATGCTCATCTCTCATTAAAACGCCTGTTAAGGCATTACAAGATTAGCAAATATTATTAAAACAAAACTAAAAAATGGGCGGATGAAACGGATAGCGAGGGTTAAATGGTTTTCTACAGTTTTGGGAGAGATGGATAAAATTTCGGCTATTTCGCTGGTGCTGCGGCTATGGATGCGGCTCAACTCAAACACCTCGCGACGTTTGGGTGGCAGCAGGTCCAGCAGCTTATGGAGCCGGGCTTTCGTATCGTTATAAGTTACCTGGTTCATTACCTCTTCCGATGCGGCGGGCCCCATGGTATAGGCATGGTAATGTTTTTCGCGCACCTGTATTTTCCGTAACTCGTCAATCAAAGTAGTTTTGGCAATTCTAAAAAGCTGAATGGCAATGTCTACGTTCGGATCGAGGTGGTGACGGAAGCGCCAGAGTTTAATAAAGGTGAGCTGCACTACTTCTTTTGCATAATATTCCGATTCAATTTTCCTGTACAGGAAATTAAATAGTGGATAGCGGTATTCCACAAAGATGCTTTCGAATGCAGCCTCACTGTTATTCCTTAGTTCAGATACCCTATGCATTTTAAACAACAGTTTAAAAATTAAAAACCGCGATAAAAGTAAAAAAGTGACGAGTAATTAGTTCCCTTTGGTTGATATGATAACCTTAAAATAATAAATAAACCCAGATTCCAAAAATTCCCGGGATAAACAGAAGATGGCGTCACCCAGCCGGGCAACGCCATCTTTCTGAAATATAAACAAACTGCTTTACATTGTGTATTTAGCGCGAAGCTGCTTCAGTTCTGCATCGCCCAGGCCTAATACCTGTTTAAAAAATGCATCTACCGAACCGTACTGTTTGCGGATAGCATTGAATGAGGCCTCCAGGTAGGCTGGCTTTACGCCCATCATGTCGTTCACCATTTTCTCGTCCAGCCCGTACTGTTTCACCATCATTTGTGTCATCGCCTTGTTCGCTTCTTTGCGGTATACAGCGGAGGCCAGGTAGTCGTTTTCGACCGTTTTATAAGGAACACCCAGCGCAGTAAGGATCAGCGCTGCGCCTACACCGGTACGGTCTTTCCCCGCAGAGCAATGAAACACCAGGGCCGAAGTGTCCTGCATGTCCAGCAGTTTCTGGAACATAGGTTTGTACTTTACTTCGTAATGGTCAATTTTTCCGTAGAAAGAAGTCATCAGCGAATCGCCGCTTTTGGTGTACTTGAGCATGCTCATAAAATCACCTACATCTTCGGAGGCAGCGCAAAGGGTATAGTCAGCGTAAGGCAATAAGCGATCGGGCGCTTTCTGTGCTTCTTTTGTTTCGCGCAGATCGATTACGGTGTTGATGTGGCTGGCCGCCAGCTTTTGCATATCGGTATCGGTAAGTTTGCTGATGTCGGCCGAGCGGTACATTTTACCCCACTTCACTGTTTTACCGTTGGTGGTTTTATAACCGCCCAGGTCGCGGAAATTAACGCCGCCTTCCAGTTTAACTAAACGTTTGCTGCTGTCGGCAACCTGCGCCGTTGCCAGTAGGGGCATAGCGGCCAGGGCCAGGAGAATGATATTCTTCATGGTAATTGTTTTTTATAAGATGATGATTATTTGATGATGTCCCAACGGAGGCCTGCCTGTCCGCGCAACCCATAACTTTCCAGCATGGTGATACGGCGCTTGTCGCCCATATAAGTGCGCAGCGGCTCATTGGTGAGGTTATTAAGCTCTACGAATACTTTAATACGTTTGGTAATGCTGGCAGTAGCCGAGGCATCGAGCGTAAAGTTCTTGTCGGTCCAGATGTAGAAATCGGGGCCTAACTGCTGGTTAATAGTTTCGAGCGATTTGCCCCTGTAGTTACCAGCCAGGCGTACCATTACACCATTACGTTCGTAAAAGAGGATAGCGTTGAAAAGGTTTTTAGACTGGTTCGGCAAACTTGCTTTTTCTGTCACCGTTGCACCGTTCAGTAATCTCGGCACTTTCACTTCGGAGTGGATATAAGTGTAGTTAAACTCCACACCAAAACCGCTAAATAAGCCAGGCAGGAAGCTCAAACGCTTGCTGATACCCGCTTCGGCACCCACCAGTGAAGCGTCCTGCAGGTTCTTGGGCTGCGACATCAGGTAGCTGGTACCTTCTATCGTTTCCATCGAACGATCGGTGAAGATCACATCTTTAATCTGCTTATAAAATACACCACCAGATATTAAACCGATGTTAGAGAAATAATACTCTCCCATTACATCGAAGTTATTGGAAAAGGTAGGCTTCAGCGACGGGTTACCTTTGGTGATCGTTGCAGGTGTTTTAGTAAGATCGGCCGTTTCGCCCGGACTCAGATCAGGAAAATTAGGGCGAACGAAAGTACGCGTGTATGCTGCGCGCAGGTTAGCCTGCTCGTTCAGCGCATACTTAAGGTGTACCATCGGCAACAACGCGTTGTAATTGTTATTAACGGTTTGTGGTGTTACTTTAACACCCGAAGCATCGGTAGTTACTTTCGTACTGTTCAGTTCCAGGTGGGTGTATTCATTACGAACACCGGCTACCATTTTAAGTTTAGGTGTAACGTTATACTCGGCCATTACATAACCAGCCGTTACCGACTCATATCCTTCATAATAAGAACTGGCGTTGGAGGCAGGCGACACATCGCGCATTCCATTAGCACGCAAAGCGGCTGTATCGTACAACCTGAACAATTGATCTTTGGTTAGCGGGTTCATTACGTACTGGCTGTAATCACCATCCAGGTTACCAAAGAAAGAACCTTTATTCGGAAAACTTTCTGTTTGCAGTTGCGAGAGAGTAAGTAATGCGGGAGAATTAGGTACGCCCAGCGCAGCATTCGGAATAAACACCTTGTTTGCGCCAAACGACCCTTCTCTATCTTTATGACGGTACTTCGCCCCCACTTTAACCGATAACTTTTCGTTCACTGTAAATTTAAAGTTTGCCTGCGCTACTTTATCATGTTCCTTCGTATCCAATTTCGAAATAACCAGCTGCTGTAAAGTCAGTTTCGCCGGGTCCATTTTCTCGTTGGGATCGGTGAGGTTGGCGTTAAAACGCATCGGGTCATCGCCTGTACCATCGGGCGAATCGAAGTACCAGTATTTCATACCATCGGATGCCAAACCATTAATACCGCCCGTAATGCGCTGGCGGAAGGTTGCAATCGGTAATCCCTTAAAACCATTTGTGGGCGGAGTTTCCAGGAAGAACTTCGACTCATGATCTGACACACTCCAATCGGCCTGCAGGCGTTTGCCCAGCTGATGCTCTCCACCTAACTCAAAGCTGTTGAGGGTAGTCTGGTAATGAGAGTAACGATAGTTATACTGATAACGCTTATTCGTAAAATCTACATACGATTCGTATACCGGGCGGATGTCATTGAACTTGTCCAGCAGTCCGCGGAAGAATAATTTATGGCTGGCATTGAATTTATATTCGAGTCCCAGGTTAGAGCCGTAGGTCTGGCGTTTACCCATATAACGTTTGAACATTACGGAGTTGATCGACTTTTGCTGGGTAGTGTTGGTAGAACCCGTATTGTACGAAACGTCGTAAGAGTCGGTACCCCATTGCCTGTCCCAGATGGCACCTGCGAGCATTACACCGAGTTTGCCCTTAAAAAAGCGGTCGCCGTAAACAAGCGAGCCGTTATACGTACCATCTTTAGAAAAGCTGTTATAACCACCGGCAGCGCTCACGTTCAATTGCCTTTTCGCAGGTGCGGTGCGGGTGATGAAGTTGATAGATCCGCCAATGGCATCGCCTTCAATATCCGGCGTAATAGCTTTAGACACTTGTACATACTGGATCATTTCCGAGGGCACCGCGTCCAGTACCGACGCTCGGCTACCGGTTACGGAAGCGCTGGGCATACGCGTGCCGTTAAATAAGGTGGATGTCCAGGCGAACGGCGTACCACGTACGGTAGCAGCATCGGCCTCACCATGATAGCGGGCTACTGCCACACCCTGCATACGTTGTACAGCCTCGGCAGCGTTACGGTCCGGCAGTTTACCAATGGCATCGGCGGCCATTACTTCCATGATGCCGAGGGCATTTTTCTTAATACTGAGGGCTTTGATTTGCGAAGGGGCCATGGTGCCATTTACCACCACTTCGCCCAACTGACCGCTGGCGGGTTGAAGTTCCAGCGCGCCGAGGTTGTTTAAACCGGCCTTAACGTCCAGCTCCATTTCCTTTACCTTAAAACCCGTGTAAGTTATTTTAAGGGTGACTTTCCCCGTTTGTTGTGCATCGAGCGTAAACTGTCCATAGAGATCGGTGGCTACGCCTTTTTTCGTGTTGGCAATACTTACGGTGGCACCCGGCAACGATCCGCCTTCGCCCGTAATGGTGCCTTTAATTACCTGTGCGCCGGCCAGTGTTGGCAACAGTAGTAAACCTGCTACCGGCATTTTTTGCATCAACCTGAAAAGTAAACAATTACTCATACCAGTGTTTTTTTCTGCAAAGTTGCCGCGCTTACCGATGCCGGTCGACCGGGTGTACACTCCCGCACTTCTCGCCCCTTTTCCCGATCTATTCGCACTCACATATTTTGATTTTCAAGCAGTTAGACTGTATTAAGGAAACGTTACCAATCAGGCCAGACTATCCTTTGGGACTAATGGAAACTGCTCCTGCCGCAGGTATTCAGAAGGCGTATGGTGGGTTATTTTTTTAAAATAAAGGTTGAAGGAGGACTTTGATTTAAAACCTGCATCGTATGCCAGCAGCAGCAGGTTAGGAATCACGGAACCCGAACGGCATTTATCCAGGGAGCGGATCACCTCTCTTACACGGTACTCATTTATATATTGATAGAATGATTTGCCGGCAAACTGGTTCAATACTTCAGAAATGTGGTTGCGGGAAAGGCCGAGGTTGGCGGAGAGTTTTTCCAGGGTGAGGTCGGCATCACGATACAATTTCTCCTGCTGCATTTTTTCTTCCAGCTTTTGCATAATATCCTGCTGCGCCTGGTGCTTTTTAGCACACCGGTCGTCGGTGATGATCTCTCCATCTACCACCAACACCAGCTCCGGCGTTGGCGCGGGCATCGGCTCCGGTTCTGCGTGGGCTGCTATTTCTTCATGGGTAACCGGCCGGGTCATCAGGTGGTGCATGCTCAACTTGTAATGCGCCACGCGTAACACCATCAGTACGAGCATAGCGTAAACGATGCTGCGGTATAAGATGGCATAAGGAGCGCCATCAATATGAAACAGATCAAACCCATACGTCAGCACCAACGCGGAAGCCGGCAACACCAGGAACAACACCGAAATATGCTGTAGCAGTTTTTTCTCCATACTCCAGAAATCCGGCACCTTCCTCGAAATACGCAGCGCCAATAGCGCAAAACCCCCAAAAGCGATCGTGCAGAAAACCATTGCATTGTTATAGGCGTCAATCAGCGGATGCGGCACCTTGCCTGTAATCATAATAAACACCACGATAAACATATACCAGAACGCGGCCAGCGAAGAGGGCAGCAACACGTACCAGTGACGGGCCGGCTGGTAGTGGTGGTCGTGCACTTTACGCGCGTACATCCACAGCAACGGGCCATAAGCCAAACCAATAAACGTCACGAGCTGGCGCTTTATCTCCTCGTACTCTACGGAAGTAAAAATGATAAATTTAAAGGTAAGATGGGTAAACACGCAAGCCACCAGCCAGAGCAACAGGTTGTCTGCCGGGCGTTTTTGCTTACTGCCCCATAAAACCGCCATCGCCATCAGCGACTGGAATACACCGACTGCTATAATGTAGTTCATAACAATACAAATGTATCCTTGTAATATTACTATAATGTTAAGCCACAAATCACAAACGCCCCGGCGGGCAAACCACCGGGGCGTTGTAATTACATTTTTTGACCTGCTAGTACACTATTATCTCATCGGCGAACAGGAAACCCTTTTGGTTAGGCGCAAATACACGGATGTACCGGGCCTTTTTGCCTTTCAGGTTTACGATAAAGTCTTTGAACGTAAGAGATGCCTGCGTTGCCGGCACATCATTCTCCGCCTTTGGCAGCGGTGTATATTCCTTTCCATCTTCAGAAAGTGATACTTCGAGATACGGCGGCATGTATACACCGGGGCCGGTCAATTGCATAAAGTTCACAGAGAGGCTGTTCAGCGTTTCTACCTTCTCCATATCTATGATCACGTCCAGCGTTTGTAAAAAACCCTGCCACTGACCGTCCGAATAAGTGAGCGTACCACGGTAGCCATTGGTGAGCGTGCTGTCTTTTTGCGCCACATATCCCGTGCTGTAAGGTTTATTATAGGAAACCTTTTTACCAAGTGCTTTATGAAAGTCTACCGGAAGCGAAGCCACCGGTCCCATACGGGCGGAATCTTTAAATATGGCTGCCTTTACTTTCGCAGAGCCCGTAACATCGAAGGGGCCGCTGTAAACCTGGGACGATGCGGTAGGCATGCTATCGTTCAGCGTGTAACGAATAACCGGCAGGTACTGCTCGCTGTCGAACGACACCGTCGCTTTACCGCCGCTATAATTAAACTGCGTTTTGATCTGCAGCTGGTAAGAAGGGCGGTAATAATTTACGTTCATCCTTTGCAGCAGTAGGTAATGCGCCTGCAGGCGTTCCTTAAAATCGAACCAGTCTTTTTTGCCTTTATCCGACCAAACTACTTCGGCCAGGGCCAGCATACGGGGGAACACCATGTATTCCACGTGATCGGTATTAGGCATGTATTCTGTCCAAACGTTGGCCTGGGCCCCCAATACGTGGTGGGCTTTAGAAGCGTCCAGTTCTTTGGGTACCGGTTCGTAGCTGTAAACTTTCGAGAGCGGCAGGTAACCGCTGATGGCTTCGGGTTGCGTTACCGGGTCGGCCTGGTAGGCGTCGAAGTAGCAATAGGCACCAGGCGTCATCACTACATCGTGGCCTTCAGAAGCGGCAGTAATGCCGCCTTTCTCACCCCGCCAGCTCATTACAGTGGCCTCTGGAGCGAGGCCACCTTCGAGTATTTCATCCCAACCCAACAATTTACGATTGTTGGCTATGAGAAACTTTTCCATGCGGCGGATACCATAACTCTGTAATTCATCCACATTCTTCAGATGCTCGTCTGCAATGCGCTTCTGGCACTTAGGGCACTCTTTCCATGAACGTTTAGACGCTTCATCACCACCAATGTGAATGTATTTAGAGGGAAAGATCGCCATCGTTTCTTTCAGCACATCTTCAAGAAAAGTGAAAGTAGAATCGTTGCCCAAACACAGGTCAGAGCTTTGATAAGGCGCGCCGGCACAGGAAAGTTGTGGGTAAGCGGCATTTACTTCTTCAGAGTGGCCCGGCATTTCTATTTCAGGGATAACGGTGATGCCACGCGCTTGCGCGTACGCTACGATCTCCTTCGCATCTTCCTGTGTGTAGTAACCGCCGTAGGCATTAGGCGCACCTTCTTCGGCATATTTCTTCAAACCACTGCCACGCCACCATTCTTTCCAGGTGAGGGCCGTACGCCAGGCGGCCTTCTTTGTCAGTTCGGGATATTTCCTTATTTCGAGCCTCCAGCCGGCGCCATCAGTAAGGTGCCAGTGAAAGGTGTTCATCTTATAAAGGGCCATCAGATCGAGGTACTTTTTCACAAACGTTACCGGGTAAAAGTGGCGCGATACGTCGAGGTGCATACCGCGGTAAGCAAAACGCGGATGATCGTTGATCTCAACACAGGGCAGCTTTTTAGGATCGGGCTGGGTGCGGATGATCTGCAACAGTGTTTGCATACCATAAATAGCGCCGGTGGGCGAACTGCTGGTTATACGGATGTTGTCGGGCGTTATCTGCAGACGGTACGCCTCGCTGTTCATCTTTTTCTCACTTACCTTTTCGAACAGTATCCTGTTCTTCGTTTCCCTGATGCCCGATTTCGACAACACCCTGCATGGAATACCGGTTTCACTGCCAAGTAGCTTTGCGGTACCATAAGCATCCGGGTACCCAGACTCAATCTGTACTTTGTCTGTTAAAAGGAAGAAACCCGGCTTCTCCGTTATTTCCGAAGGCCTGGGAATGATGTTCACTTTTTGCTGCGCCTGTATGGCTAAACTCATAAACAATGCCGGCAGCAATGCGGCTAAACGATTAAGTATTTGCATGACGTTTCCTCTGAAAGTATACGCGAATATAGTGCTTCCGGGATGTTTATGCAATGTGGCGGACGGCGACAAAAAAAGGGCCGCGCAAAAGCACAGCCCTCGTCATGTAATTAATAGGTACTAAAACTATCTTATTCTTTTACCTTCCACTCGTAGATGCCGGAAGCATGATCTTTCGGCAACTTCACTTCCAGCCTGAGAGCTGAAGTTTGTATCGCATCAAAGTCTAAGGTGTTGAATTTATCTTTTACGCTTGGGTAAGCGGTTTTGGCTTTTACTTCTTTCCATTCGCCCTGCGTGTCTTTGTACAGTACTTTCCAGGAAGCAGGCACACGGCATCCGCCCCAAGGACTATCATCGTACCAATACACTTCTACGCCAGACACATTAGCCATTTTCTCGAAATCGTATTGTACCCACTGTGTGGTATCTTTCATTGGCCACCAATGGTAGTAAGGAACAGAAGCATCGTTAGAGGCAGAAGGTTCCAGTTGGTCGTTGATGGATTTCATGGTTTTAGTTCTGTGCGAACCGGACACCTTGCTTTTAGATGCAACAGTAGCTGGTTTCAGCTTAACCACACCACCTGGTTTATCTGCCACCCAAACGGTCATATCACCAGCGCCGCGGTTAGCCCAGGCGTAATAAGGGATTGCGGTAACGGTCGCCTGCTTGTCCACCACTTTATTATCTGCTGTAATTTCCTGCGTCATCGCCGTGGTTTTAACCAGGTTAAGACCGTTCAGCAATTGCGCATCGTATTGAATAGTAGCAGGATTAGATTCGTTGAGCAGCAGGTGGCGTACTTCGATATTGTTATTGTCGGGCCATTCGAAGCAGTAAACGATCGGACCACGTTGCAGGGCGGCTTTATTTTTATCCGCTTTTACTTTCTCGTCGGCTTTTACATAACGTACTTCCATCGGGAAGTCTACCGCTATTTTATCACCCTTTTTCCAGTTTCTTTTGATGACAGCATAACCGTTTTCCTGTTTGAATTCGGCCTTTTTACCATTTACGGTGATAGTGTATTGTTTCTTTTCCGGTGTTTCATAGCTGTACAGGCCACCAGGCAAAGGAGCATCGCTTAACCAGGCAGGGATACGAACGGCTACATCGAAGGTGCCTGCAGTAGCAGGATCTACGTTGAAGGTTACATTGCCATCCCATGGATAGTTAGTTTGCTGCGCGAGTTTTATTTTGTTTTTACCAAGTGCAATTTCAGAGGTGCTCTGGATATAAAGGTTCACGTAAATACGATCTTTACCTGTTGCATATACATAACCTGGTACAGATGGAATGAAGCGGCATACGTTGCTCGGACAGCATGCGCAACCGAACCACTCGCTCCTGCCATGCTGACCCATAGATTCCAGCGGGTTAGGATAAAAGAAACGGTCGCCTTTGGCGGATACGCCGGAGATCATACCGTTATACAACACCTGCTCCAGTACATCATAATATTTAGAATCGCCATGTAATAAAAACAGGCGGTAGTTCCAGTAGATGTTACCGATAGATGCGCAGGTTTCGTTGTAGGCGCTCATGTTAGGCAGTGAGTAGTCGGGTCCAAAACCTTCGTGACCACCTTCTGCACCAATACCGCCGGTGAGGTAAAGTTTATGATCTACCACATCATGCCAGATGGTGTCGATGGCGTGTACATATTTTTTATCGCCTGTAAGTGCAGCAACGTCTGCCATACCGCTATACATATAAGTGGCGCGCACAGCGTGACCCACTGCTTTTGTCTGCTCGGTTACCGGCTGCTGCGACTGGCTATACTCGCTGCCACCTTTACGGATGTCGAGGAAATATTTAGCGAGGTCGAGGTATTTTTTGTTGTTGGTAGCGCGGTACAGTTTTACCAGCCCCATTTCGATGATCTGGTGACCAGGGTAGTATTTAAGACCGTCTACTACGAAGTCTTTATAAACAAGATCAGCGTTTTTAGTCGCTACGTCGAGCAGGCTACGTTTACCGGTAGCCTGGTAGTGCGCAACAGCCGCTTCGTACAGGTGACCGCAGTTATACAGTTCGTGGCTCAGGTCCGGATCTTTCTCCCAGCGGGCTTTACCTACCCAGGCGTGCAAACGGCCAGAGTCTTTGGCAATAGTGCGGTTGGTAAACAGGTAACCATCGGGCTCCTGCGCTTTGGTAATATAATAGATAAGGGTATCCAGCTGGGCTTCCAGCTTTTTATCGGGATAAGTTTGCAGCGAGTAGCTGGCACCTTCCAATATTTTGTAGATATCCGTGTCATCGAAAGGATATTCGGTTAAGAATTTGCCTTCCTTCAGTTTACCGGCAATCAGGAAGTTGTCCACGCGGCCTGTCTTGTAGCACTGTTCGAGTGCAATTGGAATGGTTACTTTGTAGTTCCTCATAATCCTGGGTGCCCAGAAATTGTCCGTTACTTTAACGGAAGTAAAGGGTACAGGCTTTATGGGATAGTCCTGGGCGAAAGCGCCGAAGGTCAATACTGACATCATTAGTGTCAACCCGACAATTATTTTCATATTCAAATTTTTTTTGCGTTTTCTGGTAGTGGTCGATAAAAGTATCCATATAAGACGGCATAGGCAAACCGTATTTTAACCACTTAGCAACGGAATTTATTCTATTCCGGACAATTGGCAAAAAATAGAGGGGGAATGGTAAAGTGTTTTACATACACCTGACTATCTGATCAATACGCTGGTGCCTTTGAGGAAATACTGCTGTCCGGTCTCCTTATTGGTGTACCGCAGCATCCAGGCGTAGGTGCCCACGTCTGCTTTTCGGCCGTTAATGGTGCCATCCCATTTATGGGTCCAGTTGGTAGAATGGAATACCTGGTTACCGGCGCGGTTAAATACGCGAAAGTCGAGGTCCTTGGACTTATAACCGCTCAGCGGGTAAAGGAAATCGTTTTGTCCGTCGCCGTTCGGTGTAAAGGCGGTGGGCACGTCGGTGTAACAACTGCTTACGAGGGTTATATATTGAATGGCAGTATCGAGGCAGGTGTAATCGTTTTCGGTAATGAGCAGCACGGGTACGCGCTGTTCGGCCATTATACGCTGACGGTACATCTGAGGGGGCGGATTCAGCTGGTTACTTGTACTGCCGTTACCGAACTCCCAGCGGCGGGAAATAATGTTACCCTGACTTTTATCGAAAAACATCCCAAAGTCTTCGGGGCACAGCAGGTCGCGCATCATCGTAAAATCGGCTACCTGGTGGTTGGCGAACGTGATGTCGGCGGTAGCCGTATCGAAACAAAGGCCATTAGTTACAGCCAGTTCTATATGTTTGGGAGCCCCGCCGGCAAAGATGATACTGGGGTTTTGCACCGAGTTGGCGAGTTGTCCGTCAACAAACCAGTGCCAGGTATCGGTAAAGTTGTTGCCGTCGTGCATAAAGGCTACGCCGTTGCCGCTGCAGGCAAGTGTTACATTATAGGTGAAGTCTGCATTTACCGGCGGCAGGGTATTAAAGGCTTCTACGCCACCCGGGGGCGTTTCTATATGGCATTCACTCAATAAAGTATTATTATCAGTGCCGCGCACCAGTGTGAGGGTAAAACCTGCTGCGATGTTTACCGGGGCATTCAGGTTCAGTATTATTTCTTTAGTGAGACCATTCGCACAGGAGGTGGTAACGCCCGTTATCCATACGCCAGCGGGACCCATCAGCTGAAAATCGCTGCCATTGGGTGCTACTGAACTACAACGAATCGCATCCCGGAAAACAACTTTAATACTGTTAGGGGAACAGCCTATGGGCGCAATACTATCGTACGGTACGGGTGCGGGAAGTAACACTACAAAATTCATTGCACTGGCAACGGGAAGACCACTACCGCAAATATCGAGGATCGTGTTGTTGTCGGTACCCAACTTCACCACTACGGAGTGGGTGCCCGCAGGTAAAGGACGGTCCAGTTGCAGCACCACCGAATCCATATCGAAACCCGAACAAACTGACGAAGCACCGATTATGTTGGCCGCACCGGAAGCGATATAGAAATCGCTACCATCAGCCGCCAGGGTGCTACATTGCATTTTTTTGTTCAGCTTCAGTGTTACGGTGTAGGGGCCGCAGTTATAAGCGGCCTGTTTTAAGCGGGGTTGCAGCGTATCCGTAATACTGGCAGTACCTCCCTTAAATTCCAACTGGTAACCACTTTGCGAAGGGGTAAAGTGACTGATCAGCAGCAGGTATTCGTGACCTTTTATCAGTTTAGGCATAGCGCTGAACAGCGGGCGGCCCATGCCGTCGCAAACATTTACATTGGAGCCTGCAGAAGAAGTTCCGGTGGCGCCACCTTCGCCCGACCAGTTACAGGCAAGAAACATCTTATTATTATTCACATATACATCATTCACATTACGGCCTGTAACGTCCCATAATTGCCAGTCGTAGTCGTCGGTAATATCATTGGGGGTGATAACGAAACCCAGGGTACCGGGTTCGAAGCAGGTAAATTTATACCAGTAAGGAAAGCGGTCGTCGAGTACAATACTGCCGCAGGAAGCACCAAATACCTGGTTACCTCCACAGGCGGGCACCGTATTCTGCCCGAACACTTTTGTTCCGCATACGGGGAATGCTGTAGAAGGATTTTGCCCGATATTAGTACAGGCGGTTCCGGGGGCGCCGGGCACCACTTGCCCAATCGCTGTAATAGCGACCATGCATGCAAGCAGGCACAGGCTGAGGTATTTGAGCATTGGTGTAAAAAGATTCCGGTTACTGTGCGCTAAAAATAGGCATAATAACCGGAATAAACTTTCACCTGTGCCTGTAACTTTTAACGGCGATGGCCGTTTACCGGTTCAGGCATTCATATCAATTATTTAAGTACCAACACCTTACCACGGAAAGCAATACGGTGCGAATTCTCTTCATACAGTACCACGAAGTAAGTAGCTGCCGCAATATTGGTAACATCCAGTACAGTTTCTGAATTGATGCGGTATTCGCGTACCACCTGCCCCCAAACGTTGGTGAGGTGCAGTATCATCGGCGTACGGTAACCCTGTACCCTGATCTTAAACTGTCCATAGTTCGGGTTCGGGAAGATATCGACTTTCTTGTTCGGCGGCACCGCGCGTATTTCAGAGTATTCCACGTTTCCATTACGCAATACCACTCTCACCCTATAGTAACTCCAGCCATCAAAGCTGTTGTTATCCAGGAAGTAATAGTTAAGATTGGCGCGGCTGTTACCGTTAAGTGCCTGGGTATTTTGCCGGACAATGTCTTTATAAACCGATTCGGTTTCCAGCTTACGCTCCAGTACAAAGTAGGCCACATTCCTCTCCTGTCCTGTAGTCCAGAATGTTTCCACCAGGGCATCTGCAATACGTTGTGCGTAGAAGCGGATAAACATTACCTGTTTGCCCGGTATTGCCTTAGTTGTGGATTTAGAGAAGAACTCGTTATTACCTAAAGTGGCTACGGGCGCCTGCGTGTGAGAAGTGGCATTTAACATACGGGCGGAAGTCGAAAGCTCACCATCAGTTGTTGTTAACTGCGTAAAAGACATTTCCCTCCAGCTGTTATTCGAAAACCGGTTAACGATACTGTTGCCGCGGTTGGCCACATAGTCCGGCAGTTCTGCACTGTTCATATGCTGAAACGTAAGGTTAGCACCACTGGTGCCGCCGTTATTGCGACCAATGTTCCAGGTTTTATATACGAATGTATCTAACATCGCGGCGCCAGAGGTAGCCAGCTGGTAAACGTTTTCGAATACACGCGCCCGGAAATCGTCAGGCGTGCCTGCATATTCCACCGCTGCGGGCGAATAACTGCCGGCATCGGTACCAATCGGAAATACGACTTTACCAGCATCTCTATCCAGTTTTTCCCTGATAAGAAAACCACCCGCCACATCGGCGCCGGTTACAACAAAACGATGTTCGTTATAACCGGTGATGATTCCTGCATTGTTGTTGCCAACCACAAGGTTCCATCCGTTGAGATAGATGTTGCCGTTGCTGAAATGAAGGTTCGTACGGATTTTAGTATCGTTCAGATCACCCAGCTCAATACCGTCTGAATTATCTACCGTTAAATTTGGAAAGCTTGCACCGGATGCGGATGCTGTATTATAACCGCCATATAACAACTGGCGGCCAATGGAAGTATTTACAGGGTTGTTACCGGCGAAGCGGAATACACCTCCCGAACCGGTACCGTGCGTAAGCGTGGCGGCAGATCCATTTGTCCATTGTTTACCGAAAAAGTAAAGTACCGCGCCGGAGTTGGAACCCAGCAGCCCTTCATTCCGCGTATCCTGGTAAAAGCTTACCGGTAATATCCCTGTAAGACACACCTTACCATCAGCAGGAATGTAAATTCCCTGCTGGGCAAATGTATGCTTCGCACATATAAACAACAAGAGTATAACCGGTAAAATTCTTTTCATAGTCAAATTCTTTACACTTAGAACACACTGTTGTCTTCGTAACCAATTCTCGCCCATTTTGTGCCTACAGACATAAATCTTATTACGCCTGTAGCGTTTCCATAAGTCTTAGAGAAACCTGGGTTATCGGGACTGGTGAATGCAAACGTGAGGTTTCCGCTCACGCCGCCGGTATAATCTTTAATAATGGTATATATCCTGCCCGGACATGTACTGGCCAATGGGAACGTTACCGTTATATTTGCCGTACCAGATCCCGTACGCCTTACTACCACCGTACTCATTGTTGCATTCAGGGTAGTACTACTGTTCACAATTGTGAGCGATTCGGCGATAGATCCATCCACTTCTAAAGTACTATTTGGCGCATTCGTACCTATCCCCAGTCTTTTATTGGCATTATCCCAGAAAAGCATTGCCGCATCCTGCATTATTTCTGTACTGGCGTCATGTGTTTTACCACCGAAGATGACAGCACCGTTCGCGATATTCATATCTCCATGCGTTAACACCACTTTGTACCAGGGATTACCGGCATTCGTAGTAAGGGCAGCAGCGTTACCACCCCATTCTTTAATACCCAAAGTACTTTTATCGAAGAACAGCTGTGTAGTGTAACCCGGGCCGCGGAAAGAAAGTACGTTCCATGAATAAGCACTGG
>NZ_CABHOU010000017.1 GCF_902168175.1 uncultured Chitinophaga sp.
CACGCTCAGCTTTTCCTGCAGGCTGGCGTCTTTTTCGAGGATGGCCTTAATATCGACCATCATTTCTCCCATGGCGCTTTGAAACACCATATCGAACAGTTTGTCCTTACTGCGGTAATAATAATGCAACATGGCCTTATTAATACCTGCCTCGTCCGCAATATCCTGCATCCGCGCACCACTAAGCCCCTTCTGGAAGAAGATCTTTTTCGCGGCGGCGATGATGAGTTGTTCGGTATTGCTGGCAGTTTCCATGTTCAACTATTAGTTTTAACCATTTGGTTAATACTGCAAAGTAAGGGTGCTTTCGTGAGATATACAAATGTTTTTTTCTACGGAAGGCGGATTAACCGGAATGAGTGAGGAACTGGCGTCCGCCCCGGGTGGATACGTATTAGTTACTTCAACCCTTCGAAAAACGTTTTAATATCCTCCGCTATTTCCTGCGGCACCTCCCATTCGGCGAAGTGGCCGCCGCGTTCCATTACCGTAAACCGTTGCACGTTGTAAAACCGCTCCGCCCATTCACGTGGCGCCGGTACGGTTACAGCATCTTTCAAAGGCATGATGATAGCGGTAGGCGCAGCGACACGACCTGTTAAACCCCAGGCGCGGAACACCTCGCGGTAGATGCGAACGGAAGCAGCACCGGCATTCGTGAACCAGTGCAGGGAAAGGTTATCGAGTAAGGCATCGCGACCGAAGTGCGCATCTACATTCCCATCACAATCGCCCCAGCGCTGGAATTTTTCGATGAACCAACTGGCTAATGCTACGGGGGAATCTGATAATGCGGGCGTAAGTGTTTCGGGGCGCAGGCTTTGGAAACGTGCGTAGAGTGTTTCTTCGGGTGCCCAGGCAGCTACTTTTTGCTGGTAGGCTACTTCTGCTTCGCTGAGATCGTTGGGCTGCGGCGACAGGAAAGGGGTAATACCGGTACGATGTAAGCCTATCACATGTTCCCGGTATTTGAGACCTATCTGTTGCTGCACCAGCGCACCCTGGTCGGAACCGCGGGCGGCAAAACGGGCAAAGCCCAACACGTCCACCATCAGCTTTTTCACCAGGTCGGCCATACGCACGAAGCTCATGCCATGCTCTTCCGGGAATTTTGTAAAGGGGTAACCGGGCATGGAAACGGCTATTACTTCAAAACGCCCGGTGAGTAAGGGGATAATGTTCAGCACCTGCACAAAACTGCTGGGCCAGCCCTGCATCAACAATAATGGTGTGGCGTTTTCGCTTGTAGCGGCAGCGTGTATAAAATGAAGTGTTGTACCGTCTACATCGGCCTGGTAGTGTGCAAAGCGATTCAGCTTTTCTTCACGCTCACGCCAGTTGTAGGTGTTAGCCCAGTAATGTACCAGGTCGCGCAGGTAATCACCATCGGTACCATCGGCCCAATTAGAAGGCGTAATGGGCGTAGGCCAGCGGGCGTTTTTTAAACGGTACTGTAAGTCCTTAATGTCTTCGTCGGGAATATGAATGTGCAGGGGGCGCACAGCAGGGTTCTTTAGCATGGTTCCTATTTATAAAAGAGGGGAAATAAGTTTTACGATGGCCTCGAATAGTTTGCGCCATTTACTGCGGAGCAGCCAGGCTTCCGGTTGTACTTCGCTACTGTGTACCTGGTCGTGCAGGAATGCCTGTGTAAGCCGGTGGTTTACATCATGACTGTACACGAAAGCATTTACCTCGAAGTTAAAATCGAAACTGCGGATATCCATGTTGGCGGTACCTACTACCGACAGGTTATCGTCGACCACCATGGTTTTGGCATGTACAAAACCTTTCTGGTAGCGAAATATACGAACGCCACAGCTCAACAGGTCTTCAAAAAAAGATTCGCTGGCATGGCTTACAATACGGCTGTCGCTCTTATCGCCGGGTACAAGCAGGCGTACGTCTTTACCAGATAAGGCGGCCTGCCGCAACGCATCGAATATCGAATCGTTAGGAATAAAGTAGGGTGTAGTAATGTATACCGAACGTTCGGCCTGGTTAATAGCGGCCAGGTACGACAGCATGATGGCCGACCGGTTAGAGTCCGGGCCACTGGCGGCTATTTGCACCAGCGAATCGCCGGGTTGTTCGCAGTCGGGGAAAAACTGGTGGGTGATGGGTAAGTCTGCATCGGCACAAAAGTTCCAGTCGGACATAAAGATGAACTGTAACGAGTGTACCGCATGGCCTTTGATCAGTAAGTGCGTATCACGCCAGTACAAACTGCTTTTCTTCGTGGGATTATAACGTGCATCGTTGATATATTTATCGGCCACGTTAATACCGCCGATAAAGCCGGTATGCCCATCTATCACTACTATTTTACGGTGATTACGATAGTTAAGCCGGTTGGCAAGGATACGAATGCGGTAAAACGGGAACACCTGTACGCCTGCTGCTCTCATCTGGCGGAGGAAGCGGCGGTTGATATCACTGCTGCCGAAATCATCATAAATAAAGCGCACTTCCACCCCATCGCGGGCTTTCTGCTTCAATACCTCCATGATCTCACTACCGATGGTATCTTCTTCAAAAATGTAATATTCCAGGTGGATGTGATGTACTGCTTTCTTTAACGCCTCCAGCAACTGCGGGAACTTCTGTTCGCCGTTCAGCAACAGTTCCGCATAGTTATTATCGGTTACCGGCGACAATGTGTCCTTAAACAGTAAACGCGCTATGCCCTGTTTGTTATCCATCAGATCGGCATGCTGCAACAACACCGCCCGTGATTCCTGTTGCAGGTAATCCTGCAGGCGTTGCGAAAGGCGGACGTTGCTGACCCATTTACGGCTATAAATGCGGTTAACGCGGCGGTTAACGCCTACGGTCATATATACGATAAGGCCCAGGCCGGGCAGGAAGAACAGCAGTAACAGGTACGCCAGTGTTTTGCCGGAAGAACGCGTTTCCATCAGCGCCTTATAAGCGGCCATGGCAGTAAAAAAGTAAAGGATAGCGATACCAATGGTTTCCCAATGTTGTACCAGGAACCTGGCCATCTCATTCAACATGCAACAATATTAGGTCTTAAAAATAGGTATTAAATGGCAAATGCCGGCAGTTACGCCGGCATTGGTGGTAAAACCAGAAAGGGTTTCAAGGGTAGGCTGAAGAACAGGATGTATACTACCCTGTTATCAGTACAAAAATTTGGTGCATTCACCAGCGTTCCATTACTGCCTGAATAGGTATTGCCGCATATAGATGCATACACATAACTCCGTACTCCAGTAACACAATGTCGGCCTTTCTGCCATCCGGCCCTGTTGCCGGCCTGTGTTAGAATAGCGGTGAAGACAGTTTTGCCGTCACCACTATATTTATCATGGTATATCAAGTTTCCAGACTTCTGTTTTTTCGGTGGCGAACAAACTGGCCGCCAGGTACACCACACCGTCGTTACCTACCTGCATATCAAACTCGCCTACTTTAGCGTCGATCACCCTTACCGGTGCTTCCCAATTATTGATCTGTTTTGAAAATGCTTTTACGTATAAGGCGGTGCCATCGGAGTAAGCCAGGTACAACTTACCATTGGGGTGTACCGCGATATTGAAGTTATCGCGCTCGCCGGCTACGTTTACGGAGTTACCTAACACTTCCCAGGTGCTGCCGGTATAGTGCATCACATGGTTCAATCTACCTACGGCGGCTGCTTCCTGGTAAGCAACATATATTTCGCACTCCTGATCCACCGCCAGCTCTACCTTTAAAAAGCCATTGGCGCCCGTTGCGCTGAACTGCGCCGTTCCTATTGTACGCCAGGCATTAGCTTCCCAGGTATATACCGATGGTTTGCTGGCGCCACCCGTGCGTTCCATCACGGCCATATATACGGCACCGTTGCGCGAAGCCATTTGTGTGGTGCCGCAGGTAATGCCTGCGGGTGGATTAGCCGCGTTCCAGCCTGCACCGTCAAAGTGCATGGGGTATAATCCTCTTTCCGCTACAACCGTACCACCCCGAGCGCTCATCGATATAAACGGTACATTACCCGATCCTATTGTCATCGACAAATAATCTGGTCGCGGAATGGAGAACCTTGCCAGTCCGACGTTCGTCCAGGCACCATTTACATACTTCATTACAGTGGCCTTCTGCTCGCTGTTCTTAAAGTCTTTATAACTGATGTAAGGAATGCCGGTATCGTCGAAACACAGGGCAAAGTCTTCGGCTTTATCTTCGGAGAAACCTGTGGCCCCACCGTAAAACTCCCATGCGGTGCCGGTATAAGTAATCACCGTGGCCTTCTCGGCAGCACCGTCTATCAACACACCATTTTCCAAACCATCGCGCTGGTAAGCCAGGAATGGTTTATCGGTTAATGGATGTATGGCCATCACAATGCCATCGGTACGCGGAGTAATAATGTTCTCTCCTATTTTTGTCCAAACCGGGTCGGTAAGGAAATCAACTTTGACAATGAATTTTTCACCGGTGTTGCCGCCGGCTTCCAGCACTTCGTACTCAACGGGATTGGTAAAGTCGTGTACTGTTTTGCCACTTTCCTGTACCACGCCGTTCACTTTCACCGTAGCGCCGGCGCTGAATTCAAAGCGGGGTACCAGTTGTGTAAGGTCCGTTTCCTTAGGTACCCTCACCTGTATGTTAACACCGGTGATAACGCCCAGGTAGTTTTTGAACAACCGGTGGGTATTATCGCTTTCGTACAGTCCAAACCTTGTGATGGCAGCACTCTTCTCTACTTTTACTTTGTAGGTTTTCACGCTGCGGTCTTCCGCTTTTACGGAATATTCTACCGGCTCGGTAAAGTCGATGACTGTAACGCCGCTCTCCTGTACCTGCCCTTTCACTTTGATGATCGTACGGGGATTGACCAGGTCGAAAGCTGGTACCAGTTTAGAAACGTCTACTGCGTTCGGCACTCTCAATACAATTACAGTATCATCTATTACGCCGGTTACGTCCTGTGCCAGACCGTTGTTCCTGGCGGCGGGCAGGTAAAAGGTCTTAAAGTCTTTGGTATAGATAATAGGGTCCTTATCCCGGCAACCCATAAACAGGGTGGCCAGGGCAAGCAGAATCAGTAATATGGCAAGCAGCGCAGGCTTCATCTACTTCACTCCTTTTGTTTTTTATAATGCGCGGGCATTAGAACGGCTTTTATCGGCGGCGTTTCCGCCTGGTATTGTTTTAGGCGCTCACCATGGCCGGTATCGACCGGGAATAACTTCATCAGTTTTTAATAATTACCAGGCTGCTCTGCAACTTATCGGGTCCGGGCAGGCCAATGGTATAGTTTTTAGAATTACTGATGATGCGTATCGTAAGACTGTTATTCTGTTGCGGGGCCAGCGGACTTTCGAGCCAGGCAATACGTACAGGGCGCTCGAACATGCCCTGCACAAAATGAAGGGTATCGCTGGTGTTGATCAGTTTATAGTCGCGCCCCTCCTGTAAACCATTACCGGCTACCACGCTATATTTTACGTCCATTGGCTCGAACTGTAGTTTTCCACTGTAGTACACGTTGTAATTCACGGTGTCTTTACGGTTAAAACGTACAAACACCGTGTCTTCATTGGCCACATGTATATGCACAAAGGGATGATCGTAAGGTTTTACTTCGTCCTTATTACAAGCCGCTATCACCATGAGTACCAGCATGACCGGTATGCACAATTGCTTTATCATCTAGTTAATCTCCGGGTTTGGTTGCATGCCCTTATTCGCATCCAGTTCCTTTGAAGGAATAGGAAGAATGAAACGTGCATTCGGATAAGTAAGACTGCACTTCGCGGCGTAACAATCACTGCCACGGTGCAGGTTTTCTTTACGGCGCGAAATATCGAACAGGCGATGACCTTCGAAACACAACTCTCTCCTGCGCTCTGCTGCCAGTTGTGCGAACAAGTCGGCCGCATCGTTATAAACAATATCGATGGTTGTATTCGGATGCGCGCGCTGTGATATTACTTTCAGGTCGCTGGCCGTTTCGGCATACCTTCCTTTTTTCCACAAGGCCTCTGCACGGTTCAGGTATATTTCAGAAAGACGTACCACTTTTGGGTCCATGGGCCAGTCTAAATCTACCGCCCCGTCTTTCCTGGCGTACTTTATCGTATAGTTTTTGCCGGATGCGTTACGGAACATTGTTTTTCGTACGTCTCCATTATCATACAGATCATACAGCTGGTTAGCGGCATAAGCCTGGAACGAGCTATTAGAGTATACAGCCGATATAGTGCCGGCAATACTTTCCTTTGCACCTTTGCGGGCGTATAGCTGGAACACTACTTCTGATCCTGCCTGACCGGATACGAACATATCCTGGTAATTGCCTGCAGACGTAAGGGTATATCCACCCTGGTTAATCACGCTGTCGGCATACAGTATCGACCTATCCCAGTCTTCTTTGTACAGATATACCCTTGATAACACCCCCCATGCGGCTACATGGTTTACTGCGAACGAACTCCTGGAAGGATGTTTTTTCAGCAGGGCCGCCGCGTCTTCCAGGTCTTTGATCACCTGGTCGTAGGTTTGTTTGATGGTTTTACGTGCGATCAGTTCACCCGGGCTCGGTGTTTTCAGCAACACCGGTACACCCCAGTGCGAGGCATCTGTAGTGAACGTATAATGCTGTGCATATACACGGCTAAGGTCGAAGTGGCACAGCGCGCGCAGCATCAGCGCCTGGCCGTGCAGCGAATCGAGTTCGCCTCTTTTATCGGGGTACAGTATTTTTAGCGGGGTAATGCTGTTGATGATGTTGTTGGCATTATTCATCGCAGCAAATATGTACAGCCAGATGTGGCCTACCGCGAGGTCGTCGCTTTCGGGCAAACTCTGGAAGTTGTGTTCATCGAACAAAGCGAGATCTATATCGCCGGAACTACCTGCCAGTTTCAGGTTCACATCATCGCTTGCAATATCGGGGTACATCAGGAACTCACGTGCGTAGTAATAGGCCATACGGTTGTAGGTGCCATTCATGGCAGCACGTACGCCGTCCATATCTTTAAACACTTGCTCTTTGCTGATCCTTCCCACGGGCTCCTTTTCCAGGAAACCTTTGGTACAGGCCGCCGCCAGGCAGCAGATGGCTGCAAACAGGCCGGTGACTTTCAACATCTGCATATATCTGCTCATAGGTCCTTTTAAATAGTTCAAATGCCTGCTACCAGTCCAAACGAAATTACTCTTTCCAGCGGATAGGGAGAGAAGGAATTTTTGTACGTATTCCTGTTTTTCTGAGTTTGGTACGGTGTCCAGAAGCCAACATTGTCGGCTTGCAGATAGGCGCTGAAATTCTGTAAATGCAACTTGCCCGCAGTTTTATCGGGCAGCCGGTAGTTAAGGCTGATGTTCTGTAAACGTATGTTGGTCTTCTTATGCACGAATCGTGTAGAGTGGCGGCCCGATGAACTGCTGATGCCATATACCAGCCGCGGTACCAGCGCCAGATCGCCTTCTTCCATCCAGCGGTCGAGTTGGTTGCGCGATTGGTTTTTATCGAGGATGTACAAGCCATCGCTTTCGGAATTACGCCGCAGATTGCTAAAACCATATCCGCCCAATGTAAAATTGAGTAAAGCAGACAGTGTAAACTGGCGGTACGAAAAGTTACTGGTGACACCCCCAAACAGGTCGGGATTGGTAGAGCCAATGGCCACCCTGTTATTCAGGTCGAACACCTTGGTGATGTTACCGCGCAGGTCGTACCACATGGGCATCCCGTCGCGGGGATCGACGCCTGCCCAACGCACAAGGTAAAGCGTGTTGGCATCTTCGCCAACACGCCTGATGGTTTCCGTTCCTAATACCTTGTCATTGTTATTGTAAAGAGATGTGATCGTATTCTTATTTTTTGCCAGGTTCAGGTTTACGACCCACTGGAAGTCTTTTTTATTGATAATCACTGAGTTTAAGGCCAGTTCTACGCCCTGGTTACGCACTCCGCCCATATTCTGGTTAATCTTGGTTTCGCCGGTCGTACGCGATACATCCACGTTATCGATCAACCTGGAGGTGGTATTCCGGTAGCCTTCCAGCTCCACTGATACCCTTTTCCACAAGCTCAGTGAAAGACCTATATTCAACATGCGGGTGGTTTCCCAGCTAAAGGCGGGATTTTCGCCGGTGGTCATTACCGCACCGGGCTGGCCGGCGTAGGAATAGTCTTCACCGAAGCTGTACAAACCTTTGGAGGCATAGTTACCTACGCGGGAGTTGCCATTGGTGCCGTAACTGGCTTTCAGTTTAGCGAAATCGATGATATCGTTGTGCCAGAAATCCTCGTTGCTGATGGTCCATGCTACACCACCGGAGCCAAAGTTACCCCATGCCACATCCCTGCCGAAGCGGGAGTTACCATCGCGCCGGTAGTTGGCGATGAAGGAGAACCTTTTATCATAAGTGTAACTTACTCTTGAGAACAGCGACAGCGCACTTTCCTCTTCTGCACTGCTGCCTGCGAGCTTTGTTTCAGCCGGCGCAAAAGATATTTCCCGGATATTGTCATTTGCGAAATTGGAGGCAGAGGCAAACAATGCATTAAGCCGGCCGTCTGACGCTTCGGTACCCAATAATCCTTCTACGATATGGGCGCCGAACTGCCTGGTATAGTTAAGGCGGTTGATGGAAATCCAGCGCAGGAAATTCGTTTGCGCCCGGCGGGCACGCCCTAAAGGTGTGCCATCAAAAGTATCCATCCCCGACCAGTTCTTCCGGGACCTGTACTCGTCTTCACGAATATTATAAAAATCGATACCATTGGTGGTATTAAACTCCAGCCCGTCGATGATTTTAATGGTAGCACCTATATTGCCTGTTACGGCAAAAGTGTGCTGCTTAAAATCATTCTGGGCTGCGTACGCCAGCCTGTTAAAAAAGCGATACCCGGTGATCGAATCGTACAAAGCGTAGGACCCGTCGGGGTTATAGGGGTTAATATTAGGGCGGTTCGTATAATAATCAGATTCTGGCGTAAACATGTTATTCTTATTATAGGAACCGCCCACCTTAAAAGACAGCGAAAGCCGTTTGTTCAGTTTTTGCTCCAGGTTCATGCGGGCCGACAACCTTTCGTTGTCATTAGCCAGCATGGTCATCTTTTCTTTAAAGTAGGAGCCGGAGATGAAATACCGCGTACGTTCGTTGCCACCGGAAAAAGAAAGGTCATGTAACATGGTAAGTCCGTTACGAAAAAATTTATCGTACCAGTCTGTGTTTGCTTTGTCCTTTTCGGGGGAAAATGGATAATCGGCCGGATTCAGTCCTGCATTGGCATATGCTTCCGCGGCAAGCGTGCGGTACTCATCTCCTGTTAGCACCTGGAACTTCGTGTCGGTAACAACGTTTACACCTGCACGAAAATTATAAGTTATTTTATCTTTTGATGCGATGCCTTTCTTCGTGGTAATTAATATTACCCCGTTGGCGCCGTTGGCACCATAAATGGTGGTGGCAGTTGCATCTTTCAGTACGGTAACACTCTGGATGTCATTCGGATTAATATAGGAAAGGGGGCTGATGCTCACGTCTACACCAGAAATTGAGTTGGTGGCATCACCGGTATAAATGGGCACCCCGTCAATAATCCACAAGGGTTCATTAGAAGCCAGGAACGACCCCTGCCCTCGTATCCGCGTCTGGTAACGCGGGCGCGGACTGCTCTGGTCGAGGCTTTGCACCTGGTACTGCTGGCCGGGTACCAGCCCTTCCAGCATACGATCGATACGGTCCAGCGGTTTACGTTCCAGTTGCGCGGCAGTGATCACAGTGGCGCTACCCACCTGGTTCTCTCTCCGCTCCTGCAATCCGTACCCTGAAACGATCACTCCTTCCAATTGCCTTTGGTCTTGCTCGAGGCTCACATTTACTACATTACTTTTTACCGGTAAACGCTGGCTTTGCATACCGATGAAACTAAACACCAGTTCCTGCGGGTCGCCTGCCACCTCAATGCTGTAATCTCCGGCAGGATTGGTAACCGTATGGCGGGGCAGGCCCGGCACCGATACGGTTACCCCTTCCAGCGGCGCGCCGTCTGCTGCGGAAACCACTTTGCCACTCACCTTTACAGGTTTGCGGACTTCCGCTTTCGCAAACACCACACGCTTGCCGTTGATGACATAGGTAATGCCCAGTGTTTTCGACAACTCATCGAGTATGGGTTCCAGTTTACGGCCGGTGATCTTTACGGTTACCAGCTTATTCAGCGGCAACACGTCCGGGCTGTAGGCAAATTTTACCTGGAACTTTTTTTCGAGTGACGATAACAGTTCGCTGAGCTTTACCGCATCCTGTTGTGCTGCCGGCACAGGGCCTTGCGCCCAAAGGGGCCCGGCACACTGCACGCCCGCGAGCAGCAGGACGATGAGTAGCATTTTCTTCATTTATAGACGATTAAAATACAGCCTTACTTCTTTGGTTGAATGGTGTATCGGTTGCCACTCTTTGCATACTGCATGTTCAGCGAGTAACAGATCACCTGCAACACCTCGTCCAGCGATTCGCGCTCGAACGACCCGGTGAAGCTGGCACTGCCCAGCTGCGTATTCTCCAGTTGGATGTCTGCTTTGTAGTAAGCCCTCAGTACGGCAACAATGTCCTCCACCTTTTCCTGCTCAAATACCAGGTTGCCGCTCCAGTACAACTGTTTGGCCGGCAGGGCCCCTGTCAGTTGTACTTCATTCGCCTCTTTACCCAATATCGCGCTCTGGCCGGCCTTCAGTACTTTAGCCGCGGCTTCGTTGCCTGCGGGTTCGTAACTAACGGCCCCGGTTAACACGGCCAGTTGCTCGGTACCATCTTCTTCATAAGATTTCAGATCGAAGCTGGTACCCAATACTTTAACAACAGAATGAGAGGTTTTTACCTTAAATGACACTTTGGTATTTGGGGTTACCTGGTAAAACACCTGTCCCTGCTGCTCAACATTCCTGTGTTCCTTACCATAACCTGGCAGGAAGCGGAGTTTACTGTTGCTGTTCAGCAAAGCGGTGGTACTGTCGGGTAAAACAACGGTGATCGGCTCGGCAAAGGCTTCATAGGTCTGGTATTCATCTTTACCCGACCAATAAAACACGGCTACAATTGCTGCTATAGCGGCGGCGGCTCCTGCGGCAGCAAGGCGCAGGGTACGTACTTTACCCTTGCGGGCGCCCATCAGTACCGTTTTGCCAGGGGCAACGGTCATACGGGCACGAAGTTCGTTCCAGTGCTGGTCGGCATTAATACTGGCCGCCCAGGCGGGAACGTCCGCTTTATACGACTTTAAAAAAGCCTGGAACAGTCTGTCATTTTCATTAGACGCTGCCACCCAATCTTTTAAGCTGGCCAAAGTAGCTTCATCTGCCTCTCCCCGGAGGTAAAGGTCTAACCACTCATGCCATATTGGGTGTTGTTCTGAAAATGTGCTGTTCATCCGGATTATTTTCATGGATGACGTACGAAAAGTGAAAAAGGAGTAAGCGGGAACAAAAAAAAATTCAAATACTTTAAAAAAGTGCATTTCATACACCATTTATGCACATCCATCTTGTCCTGTTATGAAAACTCCCTTTTCTCAACTATCTTTCGGAATCATTAGGTTTAAATGAATAGTAGCAGCATTTGGTGAATGAACAAATCAAGATAGAGGGCCAATAACATTAAAATTTCCCATACCATTTCCAGGAATGGATGACTTTGCAGCACATATCGACACTCAACGGGTACTCCCGTGGGAAAACATGACTGATTTTGAACATTTTTACAAAACTCACTTTGTGAAGATGGTCGTGCTTTGCGCCAAAATTGCTGAGGACCAGGATTTATCCGCTCAGCTGGTGCAGGAGGCATTTTTCAAGATCTGGGAAAAACGTGGTTCCCTGAAGGACGTAGCCAATCCGGCCGCCTATCTGTATCAGACGGTGCGGAACACTGCGCTTGACTACATGCGTAAAATGAAGCGGGAAGTTACCGGCCACGAGATTGATCCCGAAGCCCATAGTAATGAAGAAGCCGATGGCAGAGATGAAATGATTCTCTTCGTACGTAATGCATGCGTTAAACTTCCGGAGAAATGTCGCCAGATATTCGAAATGGCTTATTTCGAAGGACTTTCCAATACTGAAATTGCTGAGTACCTCGACCTGTCGCCCTTAACGATAAAAAAGCAAAAAGCTATTGGGGTTCAAAAGGTTAGGGAGATATTACTGCCTGTACTGCAATCCCTCCTGCTTTTATTAAGCTACCTGCCCATCTGATAAAAAAAAGAGCCGCCCCCTTTCAGGAACAGCCCTTCTAAATCTTGTTTAGCTGCGAAATTAGTTGTTGCCGCCACCGCCGTTGCCGCCGGGACCACCATTACCACCACGGTTCTGCCTCATCTTAGCCTGATCTTCTTCGTACTTTTTGTACTGCTCTTCAGTCAGAATGCCTTTGAATTTCTCGTTCATCGCCGCCCTGTTTTTCTGCATAGTTTCACGGTCAGGACGCTGACCGTCTTTAAACGCTTTGTCCATTTCCTGGTTGTTAGCGAGGATAATGGGCTCCAGTTTAGTTACCTGGTCTTTTGTAAGGGCCAGGCTTTCTGTCAATCTTTCAATTGTGGCTTTCGTTCTTTCCTCGGCTGTACGGCGTTGGCCCTGTTGCGCGCTTACAGAAATAGTAACAGCTAACATTAAGCCCAGGAATAACATGAATTTGTTTTTCATCTTGTTTGATTGTTTTTAAATGAATGGTTCGGAATTGGGTTTTATATTTATTATCTACTCTTTGTACTATCTGCCCGCTCTCCCCTGTCCTTACGATAAGGACCGCTCATTTTGCGGATTACCTGGTTGATCAGTGAGTCAAAACGCGGCCTTTGCTCGTCCGTACACAATCCCCTCACCTGCTGAAAATGCCTGAACACCTGCATATCCACTTCTTTCTGCCTTAGCCCGATGGAGTCGCCATAGGCGTTAATAACGGAATCAGGTACATTATTACGGTATAACTGCTGGTAAAAGCTGTCTTTCGCCGTACGCATTTCGGTAAAATGAGGTTTCATTTTATCCCAGTGCTGCTCACGTAAACGGTTGTACGTCTCCATCTGTGCTTTACTGAAACCTACTTCTTTCTCCAGGATTACTGCCACATCGTTTCCCCTGCCCGTTCTGTTTTGCTTTTGCGGCGCTGCCGGTTTCAGGAAAACGAAGAACGCCAGCATGGCCACATTGGTAACCAGCAGGATGACCACCAGGACACCCAGTATTCTGCTTTTAGTTGGCATCGTCATCAGGGTTCAATTTTTTCATCTTCATAAATAGTTACCACACTCAGGTTATACTCATCTGCAAAGGCCTGTAAAGAAGCCTGCTCCACTTTCACGGGTGTGGCATACCATTGTTTAGCCATCGTAACGCCATTAATCAGCAGTATCAATGCAATACCGGTAATAGCCACCGACGGACGGGCAATAAACGCTGTCAACCGCTCCAACATACCGGGCCGCTCCTGCTGCAGGCGTGCCTGCAGGCGGGTATAGAAGAACTCTCCAGGGGTAGCCCTGTCAACTCCGTCCATACTTCCCAGTACAGCTTCGATGTCTTTTTCTATGTCTTTTCTACTTCTCATACGGTATATATTTATTAGACGACAATCCGGGGAAAAACCTCCGCAACTTTTTCAAGTTTTTTAATCATCTTCCCGATAATACTTTTCCAACTGCGACCTTAGTCCTGCTTTAGCCCGGTGCATGAGCCCCTCCACCGAGGCCAGACTAATGTCCATTACTGCGGCTATGTCTTTGGCACTCAACCCCTCCAGCTTATGCAGTACAAATACCGCCTTCTGGTTTTCGGGCAGGCGTGCCAGGGCTTTAAACAGCAATACAGAACGTTCTTTATTGGCCAGCGTTACCCCGGGATGGTGAAAATCGGCAGACTCCACCAGGGTTTCGCCACCCGCACCAAACAGGCTTGTTATTTTGGCCCAGCGTTTCTTCCGGTTCTTCTTTTTTAAATGGTCCAGCGATTTGGTGACGGTAATACGGTAAAGCCAGGTAGACAAAAGGGCTTCTCCTTTAAACGACGATATCGACTCATATACCTGCATGAAAACCTCCTGGGTCACATCTTCCGCATCTTCCGGGTTCTGTAAAATACCAATAGCCGTATTGTACACCATGTCTTTACAGGTGTGTACCATATCTTTAAAAGCAGATGCGTTGCCCTGCTTCAAATTTTCTATAAGGCCGGCCAAATGGAAGAGTTGAGCTTTTCTACTGCAGTGCGGCCGCCCCTGCTATTCCTAAAAACAAGGACGGCCTCCTGGCAATTATGATCTTTTGCCGAAATTCTTCAGCGTATAAGTAAATGTAAGCATAAAATACTGGCGTAACACCATGGT
>NZ_CABHOU010000018.1 GCF_902168175.1 uncultured Chitinophaga sp.
AAAGCATTCTATAAAAGTATTTACCATTTTTATTTAAAAACAAACTAGATGGAAACAGAAGTAATTGATAGTTTTCAGCCACGGGCCGACTTTTCGGCGCTGCACGAAGCAGTACAGGCAATAAGGAGTGAAGTAGGGAAGATAGTGGTAGGTCAGCATGAAATGGTAGACTTGCTTATTACCGGCCTGCTGAGCAGCGGGCATGTACTCATCGAAGGTGTGCCCGGCGTGGCCAAAACCCTGGCCTCCAAACTGCTGGCCCAAACCATTGATGCCAAGTTTTCGCGTATCCAGTTTACACCTGATATGATGCCGGCCGATGTGCTGGGAACTTCTGTGTTTAACCCGCAGTCGCGCGAGTTCGAATATAAACGCGGCCCTATTTTCGGAAATATTATCCTGATAGATGAGATTAATCGGGCCCCCGCTAAAACGCAGTCGGCGCTGTTCGAAGTAATGGAGGAAAGGCAGATTACCAACGATGGTAAAACGCATATACTCGACGCTCCTTTCATGGTGATTGCCACGCAAAACCCCATCGAACAGGAAGGTACTTACCGCCTGCCCGAAGCACAGCTCGACCGTTTCCTTTTTAAAATAGAAGTGAAATACCCTGCGCTGACAGATGAATTTACCATGCTCAAAGCCAATCACCAGCAACCGCACGGTCACCGTACCGATCATATGGTGAACCGCGTACTTACAGCCGCCTCTATCGGTGAGTTGCAGGCACAGGTAAAAAAGGTGCATATCGACGATAAATTGATTCAGTACATCGCCACGCTGGTACACGAAACCAGGATGAACGCATCGCTGTACCTGGGCGCTTCGCCGCGTGCTTCCATTGCGGTAATGAACTGTGCTAAAGCTGCCGCGGCGATGAACAATCGTGACTTCGTAACGCCGGATGATATTGTGAGTATGCTGCCACACGTGCTGCGCCACCGTATTATGCTGTCGCCCGAGCGCGAAATGGAAGGTATTACGCCAGATGAGGTGATTGCCGAAATACTGAAGGCCGTGGAAGTGCCGCGTTAAAACATCCGTATTTACATGCACAGACTTAAGCAATTATTTGATTCGCTGTTTTTTGGCGCCAGGTTTTACTTCGCTTTGGGTGGGGTCATACTGGTTTTTATACTCGCATTCTTCTTTCCGGTACTGCTGGTTGTGGGTAAAACGGCCTTCTGGCTGCTGCTGCTTTTGTTGCTGGCAGATATGGCTTTGCTGTTTATCCCACGCAAGCCGGTATTGGCCGAAAGGCAGGTGAGCGACCGCCTCAGCAACGGCGACCCTAACAAGCTGGTGATACGCGTTGTGAGCAAAATGCGTTTTCCTGTGTCGGTAACGGTGATAGATGAACTGCCTTTCCAGTTCCAGCTGCGTAATTTCGAACTGAAAACGAAACTGACACCATCGGCTAATGAGAAGGTGGTGGAGTATAACCTGCGGCCCACGGAGCGGGGCGTTTATCAGTTCGGGTTTATTAATGTCTTCGTAAAGTCGTTCATCGGTTTGTCGAGGAGAAAGATCGTTTTTCAACAGGAGCAAACGGTAAAAGTATACCCGGCCTTCCAGCAAATGCGCCATTACGAATTGTATGCCGTGCATAACCAGTTGAACGAATATGGTGTACACACCCGCCGCGCTATTGGCCATAGTATGGAGTTTGATCATATTAAGGAATACGCCCAGGGCGACGATGTGCGTACGCTTAACTGGAAAGCGACCGCCCGCCGCGGCACACTGATGGTGAACAACTTTATGGAGGAACGCTCGCAGCAGATATATTGCCTTATCGATAAAGGCCGTACCATGAAAATGCCTTTCGACGGGCTCTCCCTGCTGGACTATGCCATTAACGCTTCGCTGATTTTTAGTAAAGTAGCATTGAATAAGGGCGATAAGGCGGGCCTGGTCACCTTCGCTGAGCAGAAGGTGGAAGTGCTGGCCGCTGCTAACAAAAAGGTGCAGCTTAACAAGATACTGGAAATGCTGTACGCCCAGCAAACACAGTGGCAGGAAAGCGATTATGAACGACTGGCGGTAACGCTCCGTACTTCCATTTCGCAACGTTCGCTGTTTATCCTGTTTACCAACTTTGAGTCGATGAGCAGCCTGCAGCGCCAATTGCCTTACCTGCGTAAACTGGCACAGTACCATTTGTTGCTGGTTGTGTTTTTTGAGAATACGGAAGTGCATAAACTCACTACCAGCGAGGCCCTTACTATAGAAGATATTTACGTGCAGGGCATTGCACAGAAGTTCTCGTATGAAAAAAAACTGATCGCACGCGAGTTGTCTAAATACGGTATTCTTTCTTTGATCAGCACGCCGGCCGGCCTAACGGTGGACCTGGTGAACAAGTACCTGGAGCTGAAGTCGCGCGCTTTGTTATAAACGATATGAACATAAAAAGGAAGCGTCCCGGAATTTGCCGGGACGCTTCCTTTTTGGGGAAATTATGCATGTTATGAAGCAGTTCTGTAAACAAAGCCATCGAGAATAACTTCTGTAACTCCGTTTTTACGGGTAATACTCCATTTGGTAGGATAATATCCGTTAGCCTGGAACTTAGTGGGCTGCGGAATATCCTTGCTGAATGTACCGTTTACGGTTTTGATGAAGTCATGCGTGATCATCGGTTCGTAAAAAATCACTTTGGCATCGAATGAACCGAAGAAGAAGGTTTCAGTGAAGTTATGCGGAGGTACTAATTCGGGTGAATTGGCATTTATCCAGTGTGCGCCCATTGCCGGAACACCGCCGCCGGGATTGATGTACACGGCCGGCAGGTAACCCTGTGCTGGCGCATTGTCAAACTTCGCTTTATCCTGCTCGTAAGGTTTGATCTTCAAACGGTCGGCTTCGCTGATCATGTAAAAGTGATAGTCGAAGTGTGGTTTGTCGTAAATGCCTGGAGGCTCGTGCCCTGCCGGATTCCAGTCGAGGCCGATGTGTGTGAACGGAAGTACTTTGGCTTTAGCATGCAGCTTTAATGAAAAGCTGTTCGACATGTCGTGGCCGGGAGGCATGTTCTGAGGAAAAGGAACACTGTTAAATGCGGCATCGGTAATGGTTACGCCAACCTGCAGTGGCTTTTCTTCATTGTCCAGTTTAACCCATGTCCACGCTTTACCATCATGAAACTTTACTTCGGGGCCTTTAAATGTGCCGCCTTTACTGTCGTCTTTATCACAGGAGGTGAATGCGGCCGCCAGCAGTATAAGCACCGCTAGGATCTTTTTCATACAAACGAATGTTTTGAGATTAATAAATAATGTACCGCAAAGATGCCCCGCCACGCATCGATTTAAAATAACAGCCTGAACCAGTTGAGGAAAATGGCGCATAGACCGTTTTTCTTTTTACGGTGCGCGATGAGTATATTTGATCAGCTTTTCCCTGACAGTATATGGTTGCGAAACGCATCTTGCTCCCCCTTTTGTTTTTTGTCCTTGCCTCAAATGCCTTCGCGCAACAGGCCAGGCAATACGTGTTCAGGCACCTCTCTACCGCTAACGGACTTTCTTCAAATATCATCACATCTATTCTGCAGGACCATCGCGGATATATGTGGATGGGTTCCAATAACGGTTTGCAACGCTACGATGGCACCACCTTTCTCTCTTTTAACCGCCAGCCTGGCAACATACATCCGTTCCCTAACGACTATGTAGGTTTACTTTATGAAGATGCGCACCGTCGTTTTTGGGTGGGTACGGGCGATAATAAGCTGGGCCTGTTCGATACCCGTACCTTTAAGTTTACGGAGGTGCCGGTGAAATGGAGAAACCGTAATAACATTTACATCAATAAAAGACTTACTGAAATAAGAGGCGAACTGTTAATAATCACCCAGGAAAACGGGATGTACATGTACGACAGTGTGGCCAGCGAGTTTAAGCAGGTATCTGACTTTATACCAGCACCTGCCGGCTGGAGTGTGAATAGCATTATTGATGATAAGAAATCGGGAAAGATGTGGATCTCCTGTGCGCAGGGGGTGGTGATGTACGATCCCGCTACCAAACACCTCAACTACCGCGGTCACAACCCGGACAATGATCCGTTTATTAACTGGTACCAGCATTTCAAAAGCACACACTGGCTAACACTCGATAAAAACCGCCGCCTTTCTTTTATTACCTGGGAACCTGGCAAACCAGGTCCTTACATCTGCGTATTCGATCTTACCACTAACCGTGGTCACGATTACAACCTGCACGCTGCTGTTAAAATCGGTTACCACGAGGTGTTCGGGCCGCTGGTGCAGCGTAACGGGCGTGTATGGTTCCATGGTTATCCGTTTATTGCGGAGTTTACCGGCGATACTGCCCGTCCCTTTTTATTGGTCCGTAACGAGTATACCAATGAAACCAGTATTAAGTTCGACCGGGTCGATAATCTGTATGAAGACCGGGAACAAAACCTCTGGGCCGCCTCTGATAATGGGCTATACATATTTAACCCCGATGCCGAGGTGTTTAAGAATTATACCCCGCAACACTATAACGATAAGCCTGCAGAAGTTGCCGTGCAGGCTGTTCTTAAAACGCAGAGCGGAACAATGTGGGTGGGCACCTGGGGTGGCGGTTTATACTTCTACGATAAAGAAATGAACCCCATTCCACCGCCGCCGGGCCTGGACCCTAAGCAGGCGCCCATGGTATGGAACATCAAGGAGCAGCGGGATGGTAAAAGAGTTTGGTTGGGCCTGCAGGACGGCCGCCTGCTTGTATACGATAACGAAAAGAAAAAGGGCACTTACCTCGAACCTCCCATCCTCCAGAAAAGTACTGTACGTGAGCTGGTAGAAGATCAGCAGGGAAATATGTGGATAGGCACCCAGCGTGGCCTGCTCATCAAATGGGACCGCAAAGCCTCCGGCGATGATCCCACTAAAGGATATTCGCTTGTAATGAAGGAAGGCCTGCAACACCGCCTGTTCTGCGATAAGCAGGGTTATATATGGGCAGGCTGCCAGGGATATGGCCTTGCGCGTATAGATGCAACCACCGGTGCGGTGCTGAACCGCTACAACGCCGAAGGTGCCGAAGGAAAGCGGTTATATGAAAACACGCCGCACGATATTATTCAGTTGAACGATAGTATGTTTGTTGTGAGTACCGGCGCTTTGAACGTACTAAACGTCCGAAGCGGTGATATAAAGATTTATACCACGCAACAGGGCCTGCCCTCTAACACGGTGTTCGGTTTGGTGCAGGACCGTAGCGGTTATATCTGGATGGGCCTTGCCAACGGACTTTGCCGCATGAACCTCGAGAAAAACCTTTTTACTTTGTACGACCGGCGCGATGGTATTACCTACGACAACTTTGCCGCCATCGGTGCCGGCAGTTTGCCGGATGGCCGCATCGTATTTCCCTCTGACCATAACTTCCTGATGTTTGATCCCGAACGGATGCAGCAATCATCGGCACCGCGTAATGTAGTCATCACTTCCTTTAACCTCGAAAACCAGCCGCAGTTGGTAGACTCACTGCTGGCGCTGGAAGATGTGGCGCTGGATTATGACCGTACCTCTATTACCATCGGCTTTAGCTCACTCATCTATCTTAACCCCGATAAACTCACTTACTATTACCAGCTCGAGGGGCAGGATGAGGAATGGATTAAGGCGGATGAAAGACAAGAGGCAGTGTATAATTATCTGCCCCCGGGGCACTACACTTTTAAAGTAAAAAGTCAGAACAGCGATGGCGTATTCAGCAGCGATGTAACCACGGTACATATCCACGTAAATGCCCCTTTCTGGCGTACCTGGTGGTTCTACGGTGCATTAACATTGCTGGCTACGGGCATTCTTTATTGGATAGACAGGGAGCGGATAAAACGGATAATGGGTGTACAGAAAGTACGCTCGCAGATTGCAGCTAACCTGCATGCCGCAGTTAATACGACGCTCAACAATATTAACCTGCTTAGCGAAATGGCTAAGATGAAGGCGGATAAGGATATAACGTTATCGAAGGAATACATTGAACAGATAAGCGAAAAGAGCCGGGAAATGATAGATGCGATGGACGATGTATTGTGGAGCATACAACCCGAAAACGACAGTATGCAGAAAACGCTGTTACGCATGCAGGAGTTCAGCGACGGACTGCAAAGCAGTCATGGTGTTATTGTTAAAATGGCCGTGGATGATAACATCGCTGCCCTTACGCTGGATATGAAAATACGGCAGGATATTTATTTCCTGTTTAAAGATGCACTTAACTACATTTCGCAATATGCGGAGGGCACCATTGTGCTGGTAAACATGGACCTTGTTAAATCGCGCTTCCTGTTAAAGATACATGCGGGAGGCCCCTTCACGGTGGTAGAGGCCGTAGCCGACCAGCGTTACTTCGAAGCTATGCAGCAACGGGCTGCCCAATTGCCTGCCCTGCTCGACATCCAGGCAGATAAACGTGGCATCTCCATCATTCTGCAGGTGCCTGTTAAGTAATTATTTACCCATCCACTTCTTGAAATCGGCTACTTTTTCACGGCTTACCAACGCCTCTTTATCTACCTCTGGTTTCAGTTGCAACATCAGCCGGTTACCAAAGTACTCGTGGATTTGCGATACACTGTTTACCGAAATGAAGAAGGAACGGCTAATGCGGAAATATGTTTCCGGGTTTAGCATTTCCTCCAGTTCGTCCATGGTATAGTCGACTACGAACTTTTTATTATCGAAGGTCTTGAAGAAGTTGAGGCGGCCATCGCTGAAGAAGTAAGCGATATCTTCTACTTCTATGGATACCAGCTTTTGCGCGTTCTTAACCAGGAAACGTTTGCGAAAATCTTTCTGCTGCAGCTTCTGGAACAGCTCGCGGGCCAGGTTGTCCATGTTTACCTGCGCATTGGGGGCGGCGCCGGTAGCGTAATGGTCTTTTAGCTGGTGGTACTTTTGCAGCGCAGCGTCCAGGTCTTCTTTTTGTACGGGTTTAAGCAGGTAGTCGATGCTGTTTACCTTAAATGCTTTGAGCGCGTACTCATCGTACGAGGTGGTGAATATAACGGAGGCTTTTACTTTTACGCGGTTAAAGATCTCGAAACTCTGACCATCGCTCAGTTCGATGTCCATCAGTATGAGGTCGGGGGAAGGATTGTTCTCCAGCCATTCTACCGTGGCGCGGATGCTATCGGTAACACCGGCTACTTCGGCCGTACTATCTACACTGGCCAGCGTTTTTCTTATCTTTTTTACAGCCAGTTCTTCGTCTTCGACAATTAAAATTTTCATATCACTTGTTTTTAGGGGTTAGTATGGAGGGATCTAAGTTGATGGGCCGTTCTACCAAAACGGACCGGTTATTAGGGTGTGCCCATATTAACGGCAGTACTACGGTAAAGTTGCGCGCATCTTCCAACACCTGGAAGCCCTCCTGTTTTAACAGTTGGTACTTCTCCTGTATGTTCCTGATGCCTACTTTATTGGACGGCGCTTTAATCAGTTTCAACTGAAGATTGTTATTCACGGCCAGCTTGTTGCCTGCCATCGCAAAAATATCAATCACCAGTGGCTGTTGTTTGGAAACGATGTTATGCTTCACGGCGTTCTCTACCAGCAGTTGCAGGCTTAGCGATGGCAGCAGGTACGCAGCATACTTCTTGTCCACCTCTATCTGTAACTGAACGGCATCGCCGTAACGGTGTTTGAGCAACTCGAAATATGAACGGATGAATTTAAGTTCATTGTCCAGCGACGAAAGCCCATCTTCATTATTGCGCAACAGGTAGCGGTATACCTTACTCAATTCGTTCAGGAAGAAGTCGGCCTGTTTCGCATCTTCACTGATCAAAGAAGAAAGTGTATTGAAACAATTGAACAGGAAGTGTGGATTTACCTGGTTCTTTAACGTTTCAAACTCCTGGAAAACCGACTGCTGCTGGATCATTTCCTTTTCTGCCATACTTTCTTTCCAGCGGGCCAGTACGTATTCTGCCTCCCAGAATGCGGAGGCAATGAGCGTCATGGATACCGATATAAAGATGGGTACGCGTATGTGCGAGGGACTGAAGTTGTAGCCAAGTATATTAAACCGGTCGTAGCTATAAAACATCGCTACGAAGGTGAGCGAGGTAAGCAGGATGTAGGATAATGCCAGCAACACGAGTCTTAGTACGGTTTGCCGCATATCAGGGTAACGCACCCGCAGCCAGTGCATCACGGCTACGCAAAGGTACCAGCTTATCAATCCCACTACCATCATAGCGGGCACGGAGTAATACCATATTTCGGGGTCGGTCCACAATCGGTCGCCATAAAGCAAATGGTTGAGCAGCACACTAATCACGGGGATCAGTGCAAATACGGTGATCCATTCGGACCGTATGGGCTTCATCCATGCTTTCATCTCTTTAAGCTGTCTTCGTTGATTAATGGTAAAAGTATTACCCTTTCCTGTTCCGTGCTGGTGATCACGATCTCACGGTGGCATAACAGCCGGAATTTGTTGATCACATTGTCTATACCGGCATCGGTTTCCTCGGTAATTTCACCCAGTTTAGGCTGCAGGTTATTCCGTATTTCGAGCCAACCGTTTGGCAGACTGTTAATGTGAATGGTGAGCGGCTGCTCTTTACTCATGGCGTTTAACTGGTAACTGCTTTCCAGCAGCATTTGCAGCGTGAGTGGTGGCAGCATTTGTGCCGCGGCCGAAGGTGTGATGTTTGTTTCCATTTGCAGTGCATCGCCATAGCGGGCCTTCAGGAGTTTGTAGTAAGACTGCGTGAACTGCATTTCAGTAGCCAGCGATACAAACTGCTCGTCCGTACTACGAAGCAAATACCGGTAAACCTTACTCATCTCATCTAAAAAAGCCTCTGCCTGTTCCTTGTTTTCGTGGATAAGGCTGGAGAGCGTATTGAAACAGTTAAACAGGAAGTGTGGGTTCACCTGGCTTTTAAGGCCCAGTAACCGGCTCTGCATATATTCCATCTTTAACTGCGATGTTTCTTTCAGGGTGGTTTGCCATTTATCAAACCCATCGGCCCCCTCATGAATAAAAGTAATGGTGATATTAAATACCATGCCTGCCAGTATGGTCCACTCATACCGCGCTTCGTTCATACGGTAGCCGAACAGGTGGAAGTGGTCGTACCCCCAAAAGATGAGGGTAATACAAAGCGCGGTGCTGACAATGAACAGGAAGATGGCGATAGACAATCGTTTCATGAGCTGCTCGTGTAGCGGAAACCTGTCGCGCAGCGTAACGGCTATCCAGGTAAGGCCCGTCCACAGGATGCTGATGACTACGGCCATAATAAGGCTCGACCAAACAAACACCTTCCATTCGGTAAAGTAACGCACATCAAACATCACCGAGTTGAGTACCAGCAGCATAACAGGCAGCATCCCGCTGAATATCAGCAGGTCCTTCCGGGTATATTGTGGTAAGGAAATCATTTGCGTTGCATACAGATTGATCCCGAAAAGTAGGCATTTTCCCTTGCTGACGGCCCGGCCGGAGGGGTATAGTGAGGATAAAGATGCATGAATTGCAGATTCATATGTATGAATTGGGGATGAAAAATACGAAAAGGTGGCTCCTTTTACCGTATACAGTTCAGCTATGTTTTTCGGCAGTTCATTCAGCCTTCCCTTTTTGGTGATGCTCCTTGTTCGCAACTTTGTAACGGAAACTTGAAAATATATAACCCCGTTAACACCCCCAAAGAAATGAAAAAGAATATTATTTCCAGGCTTTTTACCGCCGTTAAAATACTGTGCATCGCGGTTTGGGCCCTTTCCTGCACCATGCTGGTGGCCTTTAAGGCCGATAAGTTGTATGCCGACGTATGGGCCCAACTGGGCCTGAGCCAGTCGAAAGCCACTACGAACATTAAAGGCAGCTTCCTGTCGGGTTACCTGCAGTTTTACGGTGCCCGTAATATCAAAAACATTGCTGCCGGCGACAGGCAAGCGGTAACAAAGGATTTGCTCGTGTACACCAAACAGTATGTGCAGGGCGATGAGTTCCGCAAAGAGTATGATGCTTACCGCAGCCAGCAAAAGCCTTCAGCACCTGCCCCGCCTAAAACGGATGAGGAAGTGCGCACCAAATACATTAAAGAACTGAAAGAAGGGATTGCTAACCTGGAGAAAGGCCTGCAAACCATGGCCGACCCGGAAATGAAGAAAACGATCGGTGAAACGCTTACCATGTTCAAACAAAACCTGAAAGATGCGGAAGCCAACAAGAGCGATATGTTAAATATGATGATCGAAGGAGAGAAACAAACCTACGACTATCGCAAAAAGGACTTTGATAACGCCATGGAGGCCTGGGAAAAAACCTTTCCGGCCAGCTCCAATGCCTACATTAAACTACGCCTGCAGGAAATGCTGGATGCTACCGAAGGAGTGGACTTTAACGCCCAGCTTACGGAGAAATACGGGCATAAAGTATTCGTAAACAAAACATACGAAAGTAAAAACCCTCACTGGAAAATGGCCTTTCGTGCTGGTAAAGATGTAACTACCACCGTAAGAGGTTTTGCCCAGGAGTGGATAAAGGAGCTGAAATAGTAAGTTTGAATTGGATGTTGATGGAAGCGCCGGTTGTGGAACCGGCGCTTTTTTAATACATGGAGAACAAACCTGAATAATGCGGCGGCCCTTCAGAAACGGGAGAGCGGAACAAACGCCCCGCTCTCTCTTTCAGCGATTGCATTAAACTAACACAAGAGTGCATATGAGACAGATAGGACCAATATTTTTTTCATTGTTCACTATTCCCCTGCAGGAAAAGCGTGTAATCACACATCCTGTTCAGGAATTAATAAGGTAATGGGGAATGATAATGGATGCAGGCGATTAACAGGAAAAGGGATGTTCGTTTACAAGGTTCGAACCAATGAATAAAAGATTGGGTAACAATCCTGGATCGAAAGGCCGCCAGTTGTTCATCTGGTACCGGCTAACGGTATACTGGTCATAGGGGCTTATGAATGAAAGGCCGTCCTTGAAAACCACTGGCTTAACTATCGAATAACTTTGGGGTCAAATGGTAAAACAAAAATAGCAGGCATTTTTTGTTAATGCACAAGGGGAAATACGGTATTTCCCCTTGCGTATTTATACGCATGCCCCCTGATTTTACTGAGTTTGGACTAAACAGGGCTAAAAATATTTTGTTAACGGCTATTTCTTAATGAGCTTCTGGTCGATGAGTTGCATCAGCTCATCACGGTAACTTTTGCTTACAGGCAGTTTGTGAGGGCCTATAACTACTTCATTATTAATGAATGACTGTATTTTGCCCAGTGCAACGATGTACGACTTTTGTATACGGAGAAACCTGCCTTGCGGTAATTGTTCCTCAATGCCCTTCATCGTGGCCAGGGTCATGTATTTGCCCTGGTTGGTATATAGCGTAACGTAGTTTTGCGAGGCCTCTATAAAAAGGATATCCGCATAAAATATCTTCTCGTACCCCTGGCTGCATTTAATAAAGAAATAGGTATCGTCCACGCTGCCAGGCCCGCCCTGCTTGTATTCCATCAATTCGCGGGCACGGTTTACCGCCTTCAGGAAACGCTCGGGCGTAATGGGTTTAACGAGGTAATCCAGTACATTCAGCTCAAACCCCTCCAGCGCGAAGTTGGGATAGGCCGTGGTAATGATCACCAGTGGGCGGGTGGTCAGACTTTTAATGAAGTCGATGCCCCTGATCTTGGGCATTTGTATGTCCAGGAAAATGAGGTCGATCTTTTGAGCGGCCAGTACTTCGCTGGCCTCCATGGCATTGCAGCACTGCGCGGCCAGGTGCAGAAAACCAACATCATTTACCAGCAGCTCCATGCCCTCCCGGGCCAGTGGCTCATCGTCTACGATCATGCAACGGATATTCATTGTACCTGTAAGTTGAGTGAAACCTTGTATATACCATCCCTGTCGGTAATCTCCAGCGTATGTTTGCCCGGGTACAGCAACTCCAGCCTGCGTTTAACGTTTTGCTGTCCTATACCGCCGGGTATATCTTCTTCGGTAATGGCGCTTTTATCCACCGTGTTTTCCACGGTGAGGTTAAACGTATTGTTGGTATAGTCCAGTTGTGTGCTAACGTAGTTTTCGCGGTCGGTGTAGGCCGATACGTGTTTAAAGGCATTCTCCACGAAAGGGATCAGCAGCAGCGGCGCCAGGCCGAAACTATGTACCCCCGCATCTACCTCAAAATCCACCTTCAGTCCCTTGCCCTTACGCAGTTTTTCCAGCGATATATAATTCTGGAGATAGAGAATTTCTTTGTCGATACTGATTTCGTCGGCATTACACTCGTACAACTGGAAACGCAGCATGTCCGAGAACTTGGCCAGCGTATGTGCCGCCAGGTCGGCGTCCTTTTTTATCAGCACATAAATGCTGTTGATGGCGTTAAACAGGAAGTGTGGGTTGATCTGCGATTTCAGGAAACGTAGTTCGTTACGCAGCTGCTCCTGTTCAACCTGCCGCTGAATGCGGTCGTGCCGCAGTTTGTCGCGTACTACCTTGGCGGCAATAGCGATCGCCGTGGTGTATACGTTGGCCAGTAATACATACCGGTAAAAGTCGAACGTAGGGTACTGCTCCATAAAGCCAGGCTTGGTGATGGCTAATGTAACGTGCATAAGCACCTGTATAAATAGCGCGGATGCCATAATAACCAGTGCGCACCATAACGCAAATCTGCCGTAACGCCGGGTATTAAAGTATTTCGGTACCAGCACATACATGCCGATGTAGCCCGCCAGCCCCTGCCCCAGCAGCCATATGGCAGTGGTTAACATCGCATTTAAAAGCGAGTAGTCGTAGGCGGCCATAGAGTTGAACACCCAGAACGTGAAGTACGCTATCCAAAAGAGAACGTGGTGCAGCTTGTACCGTAAAAACCATTTCATGTGATGTAAGTTACCAGATGGCATATAAGTTAACAATATTTATTGACGAAACAGGCTGACCAGAGGATGAAATGCAGCGGAGTATACACTTGGGCCCCGGAGGTGGAGATAACGCCTTAAACAGGCTGCTAAGGGCATTTCAGCAGCTAAAACCATGATTACATCAATATGGTTTCAGGGAGTTGGGAGGCAGCACTTTCTTTGTACTGTTAAAACAACCTTTATGAAACACATTACATTTCACTTCATTTTTTTCCTGCTTTTATGCAACATCAATACGGCCATTGGGCAACAGTCCTTTAAGGACGAGGTAATTGGCAAAGGTCGCCCCATGATATTTATTCCCGGTTTATACTCCGCCGGCGAGGTGTGGAAAGAAGCTGCCAGCCGTTTTGCCGGCAGTTACGAATGCCATCTCATTACCCTCCCGGGTTTTGCCGGTGTGCCGCCGATTAAGTCCGACTCCATACTTGCTACCTTAGCCAACGAACTGGCGGTGTATATAAAACAGAAGGGCTTAAAGCAACCCATTATCGTAGGTCATAGCCTGGGCGGATGGCTGGCTTTAAAAATAGGGGTAACACATCCCGAAGTAGTAGGCGACCTGGTGATCGTAAGCTCGGCCCCGTTTCTGCCAGCTTTAATGGACGCCGCTTCCACTGCCGAAAGTGCGCGTCCTATGGCCACACAAATGCGTGCGGGCATGGTTGCCCAAACACCCGATGAGGTAAGAACTTATCAGAAAATGATGTTGCCCGGCATGATCAGCGATACCGCCAAAGTAGCGGTGGCATTGGAACAAGCGGTTAAAAGCGATGCCGCCACGCAGGGACAGGTAATGTACGAGCTGTTCACCAGCGATCTGCGCCCCGCTATTGGGATTATTCCCACTCGTATACTGGTTATGGGCGACTGGGCCGGTTATAAAACTTATGGTGCCACCAACGCCAGTGTTACCAAAGCTTTTACCGATCAGTTCGTACTCGCACCACGCACCAGCGTCGTG
>NZ_CABHOU010000019.1 GCF_902168175.1 uncultured Chitinophaga sp.
ACAACCTGCCGCATAAAAGTTTGATCATACTTAAAGGCCCTACCGCCCTTTTTACGAACTAATACTGTGTTTTTATCCATGTTTTACACTTTTGAAGGTGTAAACCTTTTTTAGGACGTGACCGAGACCGGGGCTGAACAGGATTACTACTGCCTGCTCCACCAAACAGACCCGGCGATGAACCGGCCTGGATCCACTGCCGCCCAAATTCACCCCCGTTATCCGGTTAGAAATATTATTTAAATAACATAAACCACTATCGCTGTATTGGTCATTTTAATACCTTCGTAACACTTTCGGGAATATCTGCCAGTTTTAGCTTAAAGAACGACTCCCTCCAAATAGTGTAGACAAGTCACCTTGGATTTATTTGTTTAAATCATGTGTTCACGTGCAATCACCACAAGAAAATGCTGACTTTCAGCTACTAATGCTATTGCGGGAGGGCTCACCGTCTGCATTCGCCACTATTTACGACCAGTGTTATAAACGCCTGTTCGCCGAGGCTTACAGTCACCTCAACAACATTGAGGAGGCCGAGGACATGGTGCAGGAGGTCTTTATATGGCTATGGCAGGAGCGCAGCAGGCTCGACATCCACTCATCGCTGAGGGGCTACCTGGTACGAATTGTTAAGTACAAATCGATCGACGCCATCCGTAAGCGCGAGCAAACGCACAGGCGTAAGCAGCAGTTTAACCAGCTATTTTCGTCGGAAGCCGTGCTGCCGCCATCTCGTATAGAGCAGCAGGAGTTACAACAGGAACTCCACCATGCCATAGAAGGCATCTCATCCACACAAAGCCGTTATGCCTTTAAACTGATGTACGTGGAGGAAAAATCGGGGCGGGAAATTGCGCTGGAAATGGGACTGAAAGTACAAAGTGTGAAGAACCTTCTGCAACATGCGAGGAAGGTACTGCGAAAGAAGTTGATAAAACCTGACCTTTAGATAGGTACTTTGCAGTTGATTTTACGACCATTAGATTAATCATGCGCTATAACGAAGAAGAAATACACAGGCTCGCACTGGACGAAGTATCAGGTGTTATCGGGGACAGCGACAGAGAATACCTTCACCGGGCGATAGCCGAAGACAGTCATGCGCAAAGCGTTTACCAGCAGGTAATACGTCAATTCGCCGACCCGGCCGTACAACAGGCTATGAACGATAGCGGCCCAGGTCATTTCGACCAGCTAACAAACAAACTACACCGTAAATCCGCCGTTAAACGTATTGCCACGTACTCGGCTGCCGCCGCAGTTGCAGCATTGGCCATTGGTTATTTCTTTTCGTTTCAAACCCCGGCGCCTCCAAAACTGGCAGGCATCAAAAAACACCAGGTTGCACTCGAAGTACCAGGCGGTGGCACCTTCGACCTGTCTGACACTTCAGGCATTATACAATTGGGCGGGGTGAGTGCATCTAACGGTAATAAATTATTGCAGATACCCGAGGGTGAGGCAGCCGCAGGTAAATGGGTCACACTGCATGTGCCCGAAGGAAAAGATTACCAGGTGCAGCTTTCCGATGGAAGTAAAGTATGGCTCAACGCCGCCTCTACCCTCAAATTCCCCCTGGCATTTGCCGGGGTCAGAGAAGTATTTGTGAGCGGGGAAGCATATTTCGAAGTAGCCGCCAATGCTTTGGAGCCATTTACGGTGCATATGGAACAAACCGAAGTGATAGTACTGGGAACATCGTTTAACATTAACACCTACAAAACTGTAGAACGCGTTTCACTCGTAACCGGTAAAGTAATGGTAAAAGCTGGTACCGACAGCCTGCTGCTGAAGCCCGGTTTTGAAGTAACTGCGGATGAGAAAAAAGCCCTGCAGGCCACCAGCTTTGACGAACACGACGTACTCGCCTGGCGGCAGGGTATACAAGTATTTTCCAAAGCCCCGCTCAGCGACATCTATACCAGTATCAAACGAATATATGGTATAGAAATAGCGCTGGACGAGGCGGTAGACAAACACTCACTGTTCACCGGCTCACTCGACCGCAAACAACCCCTTACCTCCTTTTTGGAAGTGCTGAGGTATTCGCGGTATATACATGACTATTACTACACGCAGGACAGCGTACTGCACATAAAATAACTCACGCCTTTTCAGCAGCCGACGTTCCCTGGAACTGTTCAGGCAGGCATTTGATTTCCGCGCATACCTGCTGTACGATGTAAAGTCCTTCTTCCGACAGTTCCTGCCGGTCGTATTTGAACTCCCCACTGTTATCTTCCTTCACAATAGCGAATCCATCCGGTACCTGGTTAAAGAACCGTTTATTGCCTTTGATCCGGTAAATAAGCGAATCAACTGTTTTTTCAAACTCAAGGTCCGCCATTATGAGGTCGCCGTGCATTTTGATTGTGATCTGCCTGGTCATAAGATATGGTTTAAGGATACAATATCAATAAGTAAGCCAGCAGATGCTGGAATAATATTTGATTTTCAGTAAACGTACCCCGGTTTATTCATCTTAAAAAGCAGAACATGAAAGGAGCAGCTATAGCAGGCGGATTAATAGGAGCCTGCGTATTAACCGCATTGCACGAAATAACCCGTAAAACCACCCTCAAAGCCCCGCGTATGGACCTGCTGGGCATGCAGGCACTGTCCAAAGGGCTGGCCAAAACGAATATTCGTCCCTTAGACGACCAGGCGTTGTTTAACTATACACTGGCCGGTGATATAGTGAGTAACGCATTATACTTTGGTTTAGCGGCGGCAGGCCCGAAAAAAGACATCTTTATAAGGGCGGGGGTGCTTGGTGCTTCCGCAGGTGTTGCGGCGATATGTGTACCAGGCAGGGCCGGATTAAATCCCGCTTACAGTAATCGCAGCCTGCAAACCAAAGCGTTAACCATAGGTTTATATATGGCAGGCAGTCTGACCGCCGCCGTAGCCATCAGGCTGCTGGACAAGCTGGGGAAATAAGCTACAAATTACTTTTAACTCCTCCTGTTTTGCAGGGGGAGTTTTCGCTATTATGAAATAAATGTTAACCCATAAGTACCCGTTACCCCGATTTGCGACCTTACTATGAAACCATATCCAAATTATCTGCACCATAACAAAAAGAATCTCTAATTCTTTAAGGCAAAAGTGAATGTTCAGTCAATACCCGACCCGGCTACAGCAGCCGGGCAAGGGCAATTCAATTTCTCACCACTAACTCTATCTATGATGGTATCAACTTTACCACCAAGGCAAGTATTACGACAACTGCTTGCCCTATTGCTAGTAATGACCGCATGCTTATGCAACCTCAACGCCCAGGCGCGCAATGCCGACGACAAAGGTTCGCTTCCTGTAACACTGAGCGGCCAGGACATACCGCTCGAAAAAGTGCTTAAGAGCATTGAGAAACAAACTGGCTTACGTTTTAATTATCGTTCCGAGCTGTTAAACATTAACGAAAAAGTAAGTGTGAATTTCCGTAACCGTCCGCTCGACGAAATACTCGGCCAGTTGCTTCAGCCAAGGGGTTTTGCGTGGAAGTACATTGGAACGGCGATTACGTTGCAGCTGAGCGTTAACACGTTTACAGATACGCTGATTAACTTCTCGGGTAAAGTAATGAGTGCTGAGGGTACGCCGTTGCCTGGGGCTACGGTGGTATTAAAAGGAACGCGCAATGGCGTTTCCAGCAACGCTGACGGTGGGTTTAGTTTGAGGGCGCCAGGTAATGGCACGCTGGTGGTGACTTATACGGGTTATCAGGCGCAGGAGTTGCGGATTGGGGGGAAGCGCGAGGCGATGGTGCAGATGGTGAAGGCGGTGAATGAGATGAATGAGCAGGTGGTGGTGGCGTATGGGACTACGACGCAGAGGTCAAATACGGGTGCCGTTACCGTAATCAAAGGTTCACAGATTGAGAACCTGCCTAACAGGTCGTTCGATAAAAGTTTGCAGGGTTTGGTGCCGGGGTTATTAGTAACTAACGGTACGGGGCAGCCTGGAGGTGGGGTTGCGAATATGGTGGTTAGGGGAATATCGTCCGGATCGGATG
>NZ_CABHOU010000020.1 GCF_902168175.1 uncultured Chitinophaga sp.
GTTACCCAAATGCCGTGGTCCGCCGCATTGATGGGCGCTGTACCTCTCCACAAATCCGTATTATGATGCAGTACCCACCCCGGCGCATTGTAATAGGCTTTTGCCGTTTTGCTCCCCGCCACCGCCAGCTCTTCTATCATTTTAAACAAGGGCTCGTGCATGGGCGATAAGTTCAGCAACTCTGCCGGCCAATAATTCATTTCCAGGTTGATGTTAGTGGTATATTTGCTTCCCCATGGCGGATTCAGTAAATCGTTCCATATGCCCTGCAGGTTGGCAGGCCGTGTACCCGGACGGGAGGATGCAATGAGCAGGTACCGCGCGTACTGCATATACAGCGCAACAAACGGCGCATCCACCGTACTGCCAAAAGCATCAATACGTTCATCGGTAGGCAGGGCCTCGTTTACGGACTTCCCGAAATTAACGGAGAAGGTGTTAAAGTACTGACCATACTCCTGTAAATGCGCGGCCCTTACCTGTGCATATGTTTTACCAGCTATACTTTGCAATGCCTTTTTACAGGGCTCCGCCGCATCGGCCGACACATCTTTATAATCTTTGTAGTTAGTACCTGCGGTAAGGTAGATGTCTGCATCATTTGCATTGGTGATCGTTATCTTATCATCCGTCACCTGTACCGTGCCGCCGTTGGTTTTTACCTGCAGGTAACTCTCTCCTTTTAACGCGCCGTGCTTGACCTGGACCGATAAAGCCAGGGTGTTATTATCCAGCTTACGTACCGTGTATTTTTTATGCGGACTACCTAACGAAACATCCAGGCTGATACTCGCTTTTTTCGTGGCGGTGAGGTGTACTGCCAATACCTGGTTGGGCGCGCTTACCAGGTACTCACGCGTAAACCGCGTTCCGTTCACGCTGTAAGTGGTGGTTGCCAGCGCAGTGGCCAGGTCAAGTTCCCGCCTGTAGTCGGTCGCAACGCCTGTATGTTTAAACTGAAGGAACAGGTCGCCGAAAGGCTGGTAATCGTCCTGGTATTTTCCTACGGCCGGCGGTTCCTCGTTTTGTATGAAATACCGCCACTGACCGTTCAGCGAAACCATGGAACCTTTTCGATCTGCCGGATAAATGCCGATATGCTGCACGGTATCCTTATACCCTGCCAGTCCGCCTTTATCTGAAAAGTTCAGCACCTGTACCGCTATGGTATTTTTGCCTGCATGTAATGCAGCGGCGGGAACGGTATACTTTCTCGCTTCTGTATTGTTCTGCGTGCCTACGAGTTGCCCGTTCACATAAGTACGGTCGTAGTCGCGTATGCGGTTAAGGTCAAGTACCAGCTCTTTACCGGCCCATGCAGCCGGCAATTCAAAGTTCGTGCGTAACCACACAGCACCATCAACGCCTTTCAGCCCCACCGCTTCCCAACCATCGAAGGATGGCACAGTGATATGTTTCCAGCGACTGTCATCATAATTTTCCTGGGCGGGTGCGTTTAGTTGCAGCATGCTGTTGATCCACGCTGCCCGTTTGCCCTCACTGCTTTTTAAGCCCATGAACTCCTTTTCCGCCAGTGCTTCTGCTGCCTTCTGTTTACCATCGAACAGCAGTTGCCGGATAGTATCGAGATATTTGTAGGCTCCGGGCCTGTTGTAATCTCTCGGCTCCCCCGTCCACAATGTTTCCTCATTAAACTGTAAACGGTCCTGCGCTACCCCGCCAAACACCATGGCGCCAATGCGGCCGTTACCGAGCGGCAGCGCTTCCGTCCATTTGACGGCGGGCTGTTTGTACCATAGTTTCAATTCCTGCGCGAAAAGGCGGCCGCTGTAAACGGCTAGCAACATCAGGCTTAATAATATTTTCTGTTTCATATTGTGCTGTTATGGGCGCTCAAATAACCAATCTATATTTTTTGACTTCTCATCTCCTGAAAGTAAAGCGTCGTACACCGGTACCACCTGCGCGCTATCGGTGAAACCAAGCACCAGGCAAAGGCCTTTGGGCAGTTTCAGCGTATGGGTGCCGGCTTTAAACTGGTAGGTATGTACATTTACAGGCGGCATATTTTCTATCGCCACCGCGTTCGATATCCTTGCTTCGGCCTGACCGTAGTCGTCGGCGGCTGCATTGGTTTCCAGTTCGGGGGCTTTGGCATAAACGGTGTCGGTAACGAACGCTCCTCGCTGGGTTTTAAAGTAACCTACCAACACCTTAACTGGTTTAGCAGCCGTAAAAGTGAGTTCCGTTGCCTCGCGCAGTTGTTGGCGGTAATTCAATTGCACTGCCTTTAACCCGTTTAATTCCGCTGCTATTTTTTTAACAACGATGCCCGTATCGCTATATAACCGCGCACCTTCTTTAAGCACCACATCGGCGTGATGGGTTGATATATCAGCGGGTGTTAAAGCAGTTCGTACTACAGCTGCACCCGGGCTGGCTCTTTTTAATGAATCGATCTTATACTTAAAAGCGGATAACTCTGTTTCAAATACAGGCGTCATTTCTGTCCAGTGTTTATAAGTAGCGTTAACACCACGCATCGGTATTTTACGCTGCTGGGTTTGCATGCTGTTGGCATAAAGGTAACTACCCGCTGTTAATTGTGCCAGCGTTTTATACCAGGTTACGCTTTCGGTGAGTGCGGGCACGGCCTGCTCCAGGTCGTTTACCTGGTTGCTGTACTTGTATTTCAGCAACTGCAACGCTGCATTCACCTTTGCGCTAAAATGACGGGCGAGCGCCTGGTAACAACGCATATCGTTTGCGAGCCTTTCAAATTCTTCTTTATGTTGATGGATATTGCCCGCCACTTCCGCCATCAGTGCCACGGCTTTATCTCCGTGCACCACCACTTCGGCAGCTACCTGTGGCGGTGTTTCGCCGGTATGCGTTAGTCCTTTAAATTCTTTATCAGCATAATCAATGATCATTTCGCCTTCCGGGCTTTCACCGTCGTACAACAGGGTGAACAGTCCGTAGCGGAATGGATTGATCAGTTGCGTCATGAGCATGCCGAGGGTTAAGGTTTGGCGGTTGCCGTCGGTAATGCCGAAGCGGCGTAATAACTTCGGGGCTATCTCGCCGGATTGTTCATAGGCCGCGAGTATTTTGCGGCCATCGGTTATACTGCAACCGAACCTGGCGGCTAATAAACCGCTCCAGTAGTTTATTTCGTTCTGCCTGTCGCGATCGGCTTTCCAGGCGTAACGGGCCCAGGCGCGGTACCATATCCAGTCCCTTTCTATCTGCAAAAGGCGTTTCCCTTTTACGCTGTCGGCGCTGTAAGGCCAGTCCCAGTAAGAGGCCTGGGGGTACAGGTGCAACCCGTTGCCGCCCATTACTTCGTGCATACCTTTTACGGATTGTTGTATGAAGTCGGGCGAGCCGTACCTGAAAGGCTCCAGGTTGGCGAGTATGTGTACGTTTTCGATCTGTACACTTCCCAGTTTGCTGAGGGTTTGATGCAGCGCTGCCCAGGAGCCACGTGGCCTTGGGGTGGTGAGCGCTTCGCCGTTGAACTTTGCTTCTGTATACAGGTTTTTGTATAAGGGCAGGGCGGCTTCCATTACTTCGGGCGCATTCGTATCGTGCGCTCTCAGTACAACAGGCGGTTCTTCTGTTTTGCCCTGAGCCTGTAAACCATCTTTTACACCGGGTATAATTGTTTTAGTGAACCATTCAATATCATCTTTCCCCACTCCTTCCATGGCCTCGCCCAAACAAACCATCAGTCCCACGTTAGGGTATTTCTCCACAAAGGCGGCAATGGATTTACGCGTGTAATCTGCTATCAGCGGTATAATCGGTCTTTCTCTCTCCTGCGTTTTGATGCCATGCTTTTCGGCGAAGGGTTTAGATACAATGATGTTGTAAAACATCTGTATCACCCATATGCCGCGCTTATCGGCTTCGGTGGTAATGAACCGGTATATTTCCTCGTTCTTTTTGAACGTGGCCTCATCTACTTCCAGCGCATAGGGGTAATCGCGCAGCTTTACCAACGAGGCGAAAGGGTGGCCGTTCCAGATGAACAGGGCGTTCATGCGGCAGGTGGCCATAGAGTCGAGGTACTGTATCCATAGTTGTTTATCGTACAACCAGGGAAATACTTCGGGTGTGTAAGGATATTCATACACCGTTCTGCCCGGCAGGTAATACGGTTTTTGCACACCTATACACGCACCGCGCAGTACCATTTCGGGTGTACTGGTTTCCATGGTATTAGTGGGCAGCACTTTCGCCGCTCCCAGTTGCTCTACCAGCTCAAGGCAGCCATAAAGAATACCCGAATCGTCTGCCCCGGCAATAATCGTTTTACCCCCGGCCGCCAATATCACAAACCCCTCTTTGCCGGGTGCCGACTGCTGCCCAACGAGTGTTTTAATCATTTTATCTTCCCATCTGCCCAACACTATTTGTTGTTGCCCGCCCTTACTCAACACCTCGTACCCGGCAGCTTTCAGCGCGGCCGATAATTGCTGCACCCCCCAGTCTACACGTGCCGAACGATGCAGTTGCCTGATCATGACCTGTTTCTTCGCCACGGCAAATGCGGACGCCTGGCAAACTAAAACCAGCAGTATCATTATGTAATATCGCTTCCTTCCCATCATGTTATATCTGATAATGAAATGCCACCACGCTGGCTCGACAAATACGCTGCCTCCACACAGGCCATGGTATCAATACAATCTTCTACGGAATTGTCTGGTCGCGCTATCGTGCCTTCCAGCGCCAGCATTACCTGCGCCATACTGCCCATAAACGCATGAGGGAACCAGCTGCCATCTACCGGCAATACCTGCCACTGCCCGCCGGGTACGGAGTATTCAAAACGATCTGCCACGCCAAATGGGTAGTTGATCAGCGTACCGAAATTGATCTTAACAGCACCTTTATCGCCTTCGAGTTTGATGTAGGATTGCTGATGCAAAGTGCCGTAGTCGTGACAATGATTAGTAAGAATATTCGCCCGTACCATATCCCCGTAATCCATAATGATATTGCTTTTTACAGAGGCGAGCTGCTTCATGGCCGGATGGCGGACGGTCTTAGCGTACACCGACTGCGGATTACCAAGCAGGTTGCGCACCAGGTCGATGTAGTGTATACTGTGATACAATATTTCTACACGTGAGGCGGAAAACAGGAAGTCCCACAGGTTCCAGGGCGTATGTACATTTACATTGATCTCAATATCATTCAGTGTTCCTATACTGCCTGCCTCGATCATGGACTTTGCCGCCAGGATGAAGGGGGCGTAACGCAGCTGGAAGTTAACGGCTGCGAGCATTTTCTTTTGCCTGGTCAGTTCCAGTATTTTCGAAGCGGCTGTATAATCTTCGCCCATCGGTTTTTGTAACAGCACAGCAGCGCCTTCGGGCAACTGTTCCAGCACACTCACCATCGCGGAACCGGGAACCGCCACATCGTATACTACACCAGCGGGTGCCGCAGCCAGCATACCGGTCAGACTGGTAAAGGCCTGTGGTATATTAAACTGCTCCGCCACGGCGGCGGCTTTCCCGTATGATAAATCGAATATCCCCTGCACGCCGAAGCCTGCCAGCTGGTAAGCCGGCAAGTGGGCGGATGTAACGATACCGCCCGCACCAATGATAAAAACAGGATGTTTTTTTAAGGGCAATTGTGTAATCATATTTCTTTCATAACGTGGCATTACCTACGCGTGCAGGTAATTACCATATGTGAGCAACAGGATAGCCACTACCAGCACGGTTAACGCAGTCCATAACAAACGCATGGTCTTAGCGCCGCACTGTTTCCATTCTCTCATTATTAAACCGGCTACCGCACTTAACAACACCAGCATAATCATATGAATGGCCCAGCTCGAAAAGCTGAACGGCCCCATACGCACATGACCAAGGCCATAGAAAAAGAACTGCCCGTACCAGAGTAAACCGGTTAACACCGACATGGCGTAGTTAAGCGGTAAACGATTTCCCATAGCGGCTGCATATTGACCGAATGTTTTTTCTTTAGTATGCAGGTAGAGGCAATATACCAGGGTGGTGACAAACGCGCCGGTGTTGGAAAACAGGTATATCACATTCCCCTGGAAATGGCCCGCACCATGTTTCGCCGCCACATCGGCCAGCGGCTGACCCTGGTCGAGGGAGAAGCCGTACAACGCGGATAATACGCCTGCCATTAAACACAATGGCAAACCTTTAGCCAGCGAAAAAGTAGAAGGGCCGGATTGTGAGGCTTCTATATCCTTCTCTTTATTACGCCCTGCCAGTCCGCACAAAGCAATACCCACCGCGCCCATGGCCACACCCGCTACAAGGTAAGTGCCGCCTGCAGCGCTCAGCACATCGCCCAGTACACCTTTTACCAGCGGTGGCAACAATGTGCCCAGCACGCAACTAATACCTACAGATATTGCATAAGTAAGCGAAAAACCAACGTACCTGATGGCAATACCGAAAGCGGTACCGCCTATCCCATAAGCCATACCCAGGAAAAAAGAACGCTGCATGGCCGAAGCCGGGGCTTCCTGCAATACAAGCGATAACTGTGGAATGGTGAAGTACGCCACCACTACCGGTAATAACAGCCAGCAAACCGCCGCCTGCAATAACCAGTAGGTGTGCCACGACCAGCCCACTACTTTCTTCTGCGGCGTATAACAAAGCGCCGCGCCGGAAGCACCCATTGCATGATAGAATATGCCATTAAAAACTTCCATGCCGCTGATTTATGGGATTGATAATTTGTAAAAGGCCGCGGCGTTGGAATGGAATACCTGTTCCTGCTCCGCCGGCGACGCCAGTTCTGATATTATTTGTTGCGTGATCTGCCAGGTTTTAGGGTATTCATGCGCCAGCATCGATACGGGCCAGTCGCCGCCGCAAAAGCAACGCGGTGCTCCGAAATGCTCCAGCACGAACGCTACGTATGGTTTAATATCTTCCGCAGTACGGCCGGCAAAGCTGCCCGAAGCGGTTCCCAGGCCGGATATTTTCGCATAGAACTGCGGATTGGCCGCTGCCTCTTTCATCAACTCTCCCCATTCACCAAAACGTTCCTGCGGGGCGATGGGCGGCTGGTTCAGGTGATCGAACACGAAACGCAGCCGGGGCACTTTTGCGGCCACCTTTAATGCAGTGGCGATATGTATGGGCAGTACGCCTACCAGGTCATAAGGAATATCATGTTGGGCGAGCAATTGCAGGCTTTCTATCACCGCAGGCTGCAACAGCCATTCGGGGTCACTTTCATCATGAATCTGGTGGCGAACACCTTTGAAATAGGGTTCGTTCAAAAATTGTTCTTCGAGTAGCTGAGCAGTTTGCCGTGTATCCATCAACGGTAGCCAGGCCACCACGCCGTCTACCCAGCTGGTATTACGGGCTACTTCCAGCATTAGTTGGGTGTCTTCGGCATTGCCTGCGGCCTGTACCAGTACGGCACTGTCTACACCCGCTGCTTTCCGCACCGGCTCCAGTTCATCAATGCTCCAGGTACGGTTCAGGATGGACATGTCGCCCTGCAGCCAGGGGTAAGCCGCCCGGCTGAGATTCCATACGTGTAAATGAGTATCGACAACTCTCATCGTCTTAGTTTATGCTTATCGTGGGTTAATCCGATAGTCCGAACAGCCGGTCTATTCCCTCATTATCTTCGCCCAGCAGCGGCGCTCCTTTGCAGGAAGATAACAATTCTCCATCTATCCTGATAGGACAACGGGTGGTTTTTACCGACAGGCCGTTGCTCGTTTTCACCGTCAGCTCCATATTCAGCACCTGGTAAGCTTCTTCTGTCATCAACCGGTCGTAGTCCATTACGGGTGCGCACCAGATGTCGGCTTTCTCCAGGATGGCCAGCCAGTGAACGGCCGTATTACTGATAAGATGATCGGCTATAACCTGTTTAATTTCATCTCTCCTGTCGAACCATCCTGCGCGGTCAAAATACTGTTTTAATGGTTCGCAACCAAGCAGTTCGCCTAACACTAATATATTACCCATGGCCAGCGCAATGTAACTGTCGTTCGTTTTATAAATGCCATAGGGGGCCGATACGTAGGCATGACCATTGTTCACGCTACTACGTACGGGCAGTTGTTTTCCATCGTTGTAGTAACAGGTGAGTACTTCGAACTGGAAATCGAGTACACTTTCAAACATGCTTACCTGCACCAGGGCGCCTTTCCCGCTTACGCTTTTTTTGAACAACGCTGCCAGCACGCCCTGGGCAATATGTGTACCCGCCAGTATATCTGCCACCGCTACGCCCATCGGGGTAGGATTTTCGTTGTTGTTATTACTCAGCCAGGTAAGCCCCGATGCAGCCTGCAACAGCAAGTCCTGCCCGGGTAAATCGCGCCAGGGCCCCTCGTGCCCGAAGCCGTTCAGCTCTGCATACACAATACCGGGATTAATGGCTTTCACGCTTTCATAATCCAGGCCGATGCGCTCCATCACACCCGGCCGGAAGTTATGCATCACCACATCTGCTTTCGCGATCAGTTTTTTCACTTTTTCCAGGTCGCCCGCCTCTTTTAAGTCGGCCACATAACTTTGTTTGTTGCGGTTAATGGCGTGAAAGATCGTGGATTCCCGTTCTATCATTACGTCCGATACGTACAGTTGCCTGCAAATATCGCCAGTGCCTGGCTTTTCGATTTTGATCACCTGTGCGCCCATATCGGCCAGCCGCAGGGCTGCCGAAGGGCCAGAGAGGAACTGGGAAAAATCTATAACGAGTATATCTTCTAAAAGCATTAGCCTGTTTTTTACTTTACCACCTCATTCATTTCGCGGATCAGTTGCTCCGTATGTTCTCCCACCCGGGGCGCAGGCCTGTCTGAAAACAAACGTTCGCCATCAAACCGGATGGGGCAGCGGGTGGTGATAATCTGTTTACCGGATGCGTTCAGCGGTTGTTCCATTTGCAGGCTGCGGTACGATTCGTGGGAAGTCATCTTCTCCCAGTCAAAAACCTCCATGGCCCACAAACCACGCTCCTGCAGGCGCGATAACCAATACGCGGTGGGCTCACTAAACAAATGGGCCGATAATAT
>NZ_CABHOU010000021.1 GCF_902168175.1 uncultured Chitinophaga sp.
GGCCCGAAATGCCGAACGGCAGGCCCATGGATTTTATTTTCCAGGTGGTAAATACCGGCCAACAGGGCTTACCGGAAGATATTAAAGTGCTGCAGTTCTACTACGACTGGCACGCAGGGCCATGGTCCACGGGCGACGGAGGCTGGCTGGTAAAAACCTACGAAGCCGTTAACCCGGACAAACAGTTGTTGATAGAACGCCCCGCCAACCTCGGCCGGGCCAAGTACTGCGACATAACCTTTAAACAAATACAGGTATTACCCGATTGGGACGGCATTGACGATGTAAGCCCCGAGGCCTCCAAACTTTCCTGCACCCTCGACGAAAACGAACCCTGGACACCTTACCAGGAAGTAACAAAAGAGCTGGGTGCCGAGCCTGATTTCCAGTCGCTGATAGGTGGTTATCCTAAATGGCTGCAGGGCAACGATGGGCCAGTGGACGACGATAATCAGGCATTACCACTACTTTTCCAGGTAGATTCTGACGTAAATGCAGACATTACCTGGTCGGACCAGGGATTGGTATACGTGTTCTATAATCCAGCCAGGAAAGGCGAATACAAATTTATACTACAGAGTCTGTAAACTATTCGGTGTTATAACCACCGCATCATCGCGCCATCAGGCGTAAAACGTTTCAACGGTTTGCCGCGGGTGAACATCCAGGTAACCCAGCCAAATTCATACCCGCCGGATGGATGCACGTAGTAAAACTTATTGCTACCCGATCTTTTCAAACAGAATTTAATGTCTGGCTCCTGCTTACCGGCTACCGGCTGCACGAACTGGAAGAATGGGCCGCTTTTGCGGTAAAAACCTTTCGTCACTACCGTATCTGCAGGCGTAGTATCGTCGTTGGTCGGGCGAAACAGGTCGGTAACCACGTAACCACTGTCGTTGTACAGGTGAATGTAGCGGAAACAGTATTTCGTGCCGGTGGCATCGGCTATTTTATTGATCTCTTTGTAATATTTGTCCTGCGCTGTGGCGAGTATTGGTGCCAGCAGCAGGAGCATTAAACACTTCAGCTTCATAAACTTCACGTCATGCGGTAATATTACGTAAAGATTGAACACTAAGCAAAAAAGGGACGCTTACACCCCACCTGATCAAAACGCCACGGTAACATTTAGCGGAATGAAAGATAAATATTACTTTGGCGAACGGCCTTGTATGCAGGGAACGCGTAACACACTGTAAAAACAGGCGGGTTTTGCCGTAACTGCATTAAAGAAATGAAACCGCTGATTATACAATGAAGATTATTCACCTGGTTATCCTGCTTTGTGCCGGACTTTGTTGTTATGGACAAAGCCATCAAATACTGGTGTTCTCCAAAACAGAACCCGGCTATCGCCATGCCTCTATTGGCGCCGGTAAAAAGATGTTCCTCGCGCTGGGCAAGAAATACAAAGTAGGTGTAGATACTACCGAAGACGCCAGTTACTTCACCCCTGCCCGCCTCGCGAAGTACAAAGCCATTGTATTCCTCAGTTCCCGCGGCGATGTGCTGGATACGGTGCAGCAGGATGCCTTACAGCAATACATCCGGAAAGGCGGTGGTTTTGTTGGCATACACGCTGCTACCACTACCGAGTATCACTGGCCATGGTTCAATCAACTGGCAGGCGCTTATTTCGACGGGCACCCCGTTCCACAGGAAGCCCTGTATACCACCATCAACAAAAGCTTTCCCGCTACCGCCCATCTGCCGGATACCTTCCGCCGGTTCGACGAAATCTATAATTTCCGCAACGTTCAGGACTCTTTACACTACCTGCTAACGGTAGACGAAAACAGTTACAAAGGCGGCAAAATGGGCCACTTCCATCCTATCAGCTGGTACCGTCATTTCGAGGGCGGCCGCTCGTTTTACCTAGGCCTTGGCCATTTCGACAAAGATTATGAAGATCCCTTTTTCATTGACATCACATGGAAAGGCGTGCAGTGGGCGATGGGACTGACACCAAAACCCTAACACTAAAACGTATTCACAAGATTGCTATAACGCGATAAAAGATTCTTCTGCACCGTCACTGGCGATTCACGGGAACCGCCTGGTGATGCCTGAATGTCCAGTGGCGGCCACTGTAAGCCTGCCGGCGATACCTGGAAACACATTGGCGATGCCTCCATGTCAGGTGGCGATGCCCGGAAGCCTTCGTCCATCATAAAAGTGACGCTGGCGATGCCTAAAGCTCGTCTGTCGGTCCATAAAGTAATGCTGGCGATGCCTATATGACAGCTGGCGGAGTCTTTTGTTCATCTGTCAACCTCTTTTGCTCATCTGGCGATGTCTAGATGGCAGCTGGCGATGCCTTTTGTTCATCTGTCAACCTCTTTTGTGCATCTGGCGATGCCTAGATGGCAGCTGGCGGGGTCTTTTGTTCATCTGTCAACCTCTTTTGTTCATCTGGCGATGCCTTTTGCTCATCTGGCGATGCCTAGATGACAGTGGCGATGCCTAGATGGCAGTGGCGGGGTCCAGATGGCCATAAATAGAAGCGGCCTGACTAACGCCAGGCCGTGTGTCTTAAAAATAATGTTATTACCAGTATTTGATTTCCCTCTCGGTGAGTTCATAAAGCGGTTCGCCATTTCGTAAATCGTCCGGGTAGGATAATAACTTCGTGATCCAGTTATTGTGCTCATCATACGTATAAGTCCAGGTAATGATTTCCTTCCCGGCGTACTTAATTTCCTTTACCAGGTTCCCTTTGTCATCATATTCATAAGTGGGGTCGTTGGCCGTCACTTTGATATCCCCTGTTTTATCAGTCGACAATACCGACTTTATCTTTTGATTATCACCATTATAAACATACCTGCGGTGGAAGTAATAACGTCCAGAAGTATTAACCTCATCATAAATATTGCCTTTAGCATCATAATCATATTTGTAACTCTCCGTTGGCACTTCCTTAAGGTCAAAATCAACTCTTTCTATCATTTGATTCTTCCCATTCCACGTAAATTCACGTTTGGCGAGATAACTTCCATCTTCATGGTATTTAGTGATACTCGTCGTATTGCCAGCATGGTCGTAACGGTACCTGAATTTCAGCGAGTGCGTGCCAGGGCGGATAACGTCTTTATCTTTCAACCTTCCTTTTTCATCATAAATAAATTTATACGTGCTGGCGTGCTTACCATCGTGTGCGCGATCAATTTTCGACAACTTTCCGGCATCGTTGTAACTGTATGTATGTTGAGATGTTCCCAGGTACTTTCTCGTACCATTTTCTCTCGTTTGTTTAAGCCGCATGCCATTTTTATCATAATCATACACATCCTGGATCTCAAAAATTTCCTTTTCAGGCTTTCCGAACTTCACCTTAAGTTTCCATTCTGTTACTTTTACCTTTTTCACAGGCCCCCTTAAATCGTCTGTCACAGCGTGCGGTTTGTTCGCAGGTATGTCGTAATCACCGAACTGCGCGTAGGCGCTAAAACTGCAAATAGTTAAAAACAGCAGCAAGCTATATTTCATCGTTATCATTATTTGTAGTATTTAAGTCTGGCGTCAAATATTTCAAGAAGGCCCTTGCCAAGGTCTGCGGTTGCTGCAGGCGCATTTTGTGTACAGGCTGCAGAAGAAAGCAGGATAAGTGCTGCTGCGATAGATTTTTTCATCGGTAAGGTTTGGTAACGGAAACGTGTATTGGGAATAAATATATTAAAAAAGGTTGTAGCGTCTTACATCCCGGATCTTTTTTCTTTCCAGCCTCTACCGTACGTGAAGGGAATTAGCTGTTGAAGCGGAGCCTTACTTTCATTTCTTCGATTACATTGTAGATGATCGGGCAACGGCCATAGTGGGCCAGCGTGGCGAAGAGGCGTTTGGTGAACTGAGGATTGTGCAGGCCGGGGAATTCGCGGCACTCTGCAAAACGTTGCTCGTAAATAGTGCAGCAGTCGTTTTTAAGAAAATGGCATGGAATGGTGTTCATGATCATGATACCACCATGGGAGCCCGTTTCCACATATTCTTTCTTTACATCTGCCTCTGTGCGGCCCAGATGTGCAGCCAGCACATTAATTTCATCAGCCGTAACATTGATCATAAGCGAACGGCAGCAATTGCCGCAGGTGGTACAATCTATTTGAGGAGTGATGAGCGCATCCAGTTCCTGTACAAGCTCGTCAATACTATCAGACTCCTGTGACTGGAGAAATGTTCTGAATGCCTGGTTTTCGGCATCCTTAGCCTCTGCTTTAGCCGCGATATCGGCGAGTGTGGTCGTGATTTGCAAGCTGCGAAGGTACGGTAATCGCCGGAAGACAGATAAAAAAACTGGGGCGGCGTGTCCACGCATCTAGAAAAGATCATCTTTTCCAATATCTAATTTTATTTACCGTTTTATTGCCTGTCCCCGGACGATTATATGTTGATTATCAACCAAAATCTTCTTTAGTATTAAAAGAGAAGAACTTTCGGCCACTTAATTGCATTAAAATATAATTATATTTATCGGCAACCAGGATAGTGAGTGAGTAAAGATATACCCTCCTGGCGCCCATGAAACCTGTTTAAGGAAATTACTGCCATACAGAAGCCTTTTACCCGGGCTTTACCATCTCTCTATGCGGCTAATACCTTTCTAAATCCGCGCTGCTGTACCTTTTATTTACTTCAATTCATATTTAACAACAACCTATGAAAAAACTTTATGTAATGCTGGCCGTCTCCATTCTGGCATTCAGTGCATGTTCTAAAGACGATGAACCAAAGGCGGGCACTGGTGCTGCCGAACTTTACACCAGGGTAATAGGCAAATGGACGTTCGCGAATATAACATTGGATGCGCCACCCTCTACCGGCAGAACAGCTTTTTCCCGCCAGGCGCCACTAGCCCGTACAACAGAAGAGGAGGTACAAAGTTTCATCGAATTCCAGAGCGACAGCACTTACTACCTCTATGATTCGGAAGGTAAATTCTACCAGGGGACTTTTACCGTGAAAGACAGTGTAACTATCTCTATGGGCGACTTTGGCACATTGAACAATATAACATTCGCACAGGGAGTATTGAATTTCACACTGCTTTATTACGGTACAAAGGAAATTGTGATTACCGCCAACAAAGCGCCCGGCGTTGCACTCACAGACTCTACCAAACTGTTTTGCCTAAACTGGCATCTCACCCAAGAAGATGATGGCGCGATGCTTTACACGGCCGCCCGTGTTGTATTTAACGCCAACGGAGAAGCCATCGGCAGCTTTGTTGCAGACAGCATTACATTCCAGATGACATCCGCCGGTACTTACATCGTACGGATGTTCAAAGACAAACAACTGAGGACTGCAGATGTATTCTACTGGAAATGGCACAGCAGCCTGCCCGCATATTTCGTGTATTGGGATAGCACTAACGAGCCAAATGAGGAATTGAACAAAGCACAGATCCGCGAGCTGACGAAGGACATTTTTAGAATGTCTGAAGATACAGACCACGATGGGGACGGTATTATCAGCGCAAACGAATCAGGTAACTGGACATTCACACCGGCTGATAAATAATCGCTCAACGAAGTCATTTCATCCCCACAGTATTAGCTGTGGGGATTTTTTTACGTTGCGATCGTATAAGTGTTACAAATATTTTCAAACATTGTAGAGAATGTCTACAACCATCTATGGCATTGCGTTTGGAGTGATCCGTAAGTTGCCGGGGAAGCAAAATCCATATGCATCTGCAAATATTTTTTTTGAAAATTCATTCTGATTTATCACTTTTGCGCCGGAGGAATGGCAGAGCGGTCGATTGCGGCAGTCTTGAAAACTGTTGACTGTTACAGGTCCGGGGGTTCGAATCCCTCTTCCTCCGCTCAAAATTTGCCTGGCAAAATGCCGGGCGTTTTTGTTTTTAGGAATACTCCAGTCTTTGCATAACCTATTTTGACTGTTACAGGTCCGGGGGTTCGAATCCCTCTTCCTCCGCTCAAAATTTGCCTGGCAAAATGCCGGGCTTACGACCACCTCATTTAACCCTTACCATTCAACCAGATAATATTCCCGAAATGCATCATTTTTCGAGGAATTTTCTATTTTAGCTAATTCGGTTTTGCATCCACACGTCTAAACATTATTGCACATCACGTCATGAAACATCCTCTGTTATCCATTTTAGGCCTCCTGGTTGCATTTGGAGCCACCGCGCAGGTGCGCGTAAATACAAAGTCCTTTAACACCCGTAACGAAGCCCGGGTGATCCAGAAAGGTGAATTACTGGAAGTAAGCTGGCCCGCGGGCAAAGCGCTTACCGGTAAAGTAATCTTCGATCTCGGTAAAGGGAAACCTTTGTTCCGGCAACTGCTGCTGGGCGAAAAAGTGGTGTCTGCCGATCTGGATGCTGCTTTCATCATCACTGTTGGCAAAAGAGACCTACGCTCGCAAAATGGATGGAACATCTTTTTCGACAAGGTCCCGAAGAAGCCATTTGACAGCTACCCGGTTAGCCTGGAGAAAACCTCGGCTGCGGTTAAATCGGAAGGCAGTCACACTGTGGTTACTATTGGGCAACTTTCGGCAGATCGGTTTGCCGGCAACCTGGAAGTTACCTTTTACAACGGTAGCCCGTTGTTCAACGTAGCAGCCGTTATGTCTACCAGCATCGATTCTACCGCACTGGTATTCGATGCCGGATTAATCAGCCGCTCCGATGCCTGGCAAAACATCACATGGACCAACACCGGCGACAAGATTGAAAAAGCGGTGGTGGTAAAAGGCGACACGGCCCGCAACGTAGCCGTTAAGTACCGCGCCATTGCCGCAACAGGCAAACAGGGCACGCTGGCCCTCTTCCCTCCCCCACATCAATACTTTTACCCGCTCGACGAAGCCTTTAACCTGCGCTTCACCTGGTACGGCAACAAATACCGTAACATGACCGATGGTTTCGGCATGGGTATACGGCAGGAACTAAACGGCGATAATCGTTTTGTACCCTGGTTTAATGCACCGCCGGGCTCACAGCAACGCATGAACTTTTTCTGCCTGTTAAGCGCAGGCAACGAAAACGAAGCCTTCTCGTCCGTAAAACAGTTTACGAATAACGACCGGTATGCGGAATTGCCCGGTTTCAAAACCATGTCGAGCCACTTCCACAATGAGTTTGTGATGAATGTAATGATGAAGGGCAAACCGATGCCTGACACGCTGGAGTTTGTGGAGGTCTTTAAGAGAGCGGGCGTTGATATCGTACACCTCGCAGAATTTCATTACACCGCCGATCCTAAAGGGCCGGATGAAAAACGCCTGCCACAGCTGAAAGCCTTGTTTGACCTTTGCGAACGCTCGTCTGACAACAGCTTCCTGTTACTCCCAGGCGAAGAACCGAATGAATTCTTCGGTGGACATTGGCTGCAATTGTTTCCAAGTCCGGTATATTGGGTAATGTCACGCAAAGAAGGCGTGCCTTTTGTAGAAGATAAACCCGGTTACGGCAAAGTGTACCATGTAGGTAATAAAGAAGAGATGCTGCAGCTGCTGGAAAAAGAACAAGGTCTGGCCTGGACGGCCCACGCCCGTACCAAAGGCTCTGTAAACACGCCGGATGCGTATAAGAACGAGGCTTTCTTCCTCTCCGACCGTTTTATGGGTGCTGCCTGGAAAGCAATGCCAGCCGATCTATCCATTCCCAGTCTTGGCCGCCGTGTACTCGATTTGCTGGACGACATGAATAACTGGGGATTGAAAAAAACAGTGATCACCGAAGCCGATTTATTCACCATCACCCACGAAAATGAGATGTACGCCCACATGAACGTCAATTACCTGATGCTCGATAAAATACCAGCTTACAAAGACAGCTGGAAACCTGTACTCGACGCCATGCAGCATGGCAGGTTCTTTGGCTCAACCGGCGAAGTACTCATTCCATCTTTAAAAATAAACGGTCATATTTCTGGCGATAGCCTCCAGTTGCCTGCCAATGGTAAAGCCAGCATCGCTCTTCAGCTGAAATGGACATTCCCTATGAATTACGTGGAAATCATTTCAGGCGATGGTAAAAAGGTGTACCGTGAAAAGATAGATCTTACTGCCACGAAAGCTTTTGGCGAAAAGGCATTCAATTTCAGCACCGCGTTGACAGGCCGTAAATGGGTACGACTGGAAGCCTGGGACGTTGCTGCGAATGGGGCTTTTAGTCAGACGTTCTATATCCGGTAGTATTAATCCAGGTATATCAGGTGACAGTACTCAGCCTCCTCCTCCGGGAGCAGCAGCATGGTTTTCATAAGCCCGTTCGGCCGCTTCCAGACAAAAACCATGTTACCGTTTAACGGGCTCATTACTTCTTCTTCACCGAAGAGTATTCTTAACTCAGTGATCAAAGTATCTGCATCGACAGTCGGTAGCACCAGCATCAACAATCCGATGCAACCGTCTGTCGATGTAGTGATCAGAACGGCTTCGATGCGACTGCGGATATTGACGTTATTGTTCAGTTCATCTATATCACCAACGTACCGGTACATGGCGCCTCCTGTTAAACCTTTGCCCGGCGTAACCGCCATCGGCTGTTCGGCAACAAGTTGCACGTGTTCCTGATCATGAATATTGTTCCCAATTGCGAGGGAGCCTATTCCACTTAAATGAAGCATATGGTGTATTTTGAAGTAAATGCAGGCCTCAGTACCGGGCATAACAATGGCTATACCGGTTGGTTTACATAACGCAAAGGTTTGCGGGAAATTTGGAGAAAAGCTAATTGAAGACCCAATTGCTCAATGGAAAAGCAGGTTGGAATATGAATTTAGGAAAAATGATCTTATCAGCAAATAAAAAATCCCCTGCAACAAAAGCCACAGGGGATTTTTATTATGGGTTGATTGAAACACTACTTCACTGCTGGCTTCAATGTATACTTATATTTTTCGTCTGCCGTTAGCAAACCATCACCGTTAAAATCGGCCACCTGCTCAGTTTTCATTATATCTTTCGTTAACTCCAGCGCAGTTTCGTAAGGATACTCACCGGGGTTAGTACCTACCGGGTAGAACAGAAAACGGTTGGCTTCTGTTGCATGCCACTTCCAGTTAGTAACGTCCGTATCGATCAGTACTGTATTTTCGAAACGACGTAAAATGCGGGTGCCATAAGTAGAGAACTGAATAGTGATGCTGTCTATCTGCTTGTAACCGACAATCTCCCCTGCAGCATCCCAAACAGGCCATTGGCCGAACATAGATTCGCCATTGTCTTCCTTGGTCAAACTCCATATGCGGCTGATCAGCTTTGTTTTATCATCTGCTGCCGCAGTCTGGATCTTAACACCTGCCAGGGTAAGCTCTTCGTTATTGGCTCCATAAGTAAGTTTAAAGTTGATACCGGTAGATGTAAAGCTAATTGCGGTAATTTTCCCGAAGCTTCCGAGCGAAATATTTATACTGTCCAGGGCGCTGTACTTGCCAGTATAAAACTTTCCACGCGCATCGTGAATGTAATAAGTGCTGTCCGCCAGAAACTCTACAAAACCTTCACCCACCGAAGTTTCCTTCGCCAATGTAGATCCGGCTTTTCTGGCCCCAATTTCTACTTCGCTGCCCAACGACCATTTGCCTAATACTTTCGTTGAAAGTGTTTTGGCTCCGGTGTCTGGCTTCGCATCATCTTTTTTTGAACAGGCGGTAAATACGAGCGCTGCCGCCACAGCAAGTGCATAGATGGATTTCATAGGTGATATTTTTGGTTTATCGGGTTTGATAGCTAAATTGTATAGGCCTTCACGTTACACAGCGTCCGCATTATTTCATTATAAAATACAGTGGCAAATATAATAACATATTAACATTTATCAAATAGATAAACTAAGAAAGGAAACCGCTGCATGTTAACGACTTAGCGAACATGATAAACGAAAAAGCCCGCAGTGCATCACTGCGGGCTTGCCAAAAACCAATATCTATTACAATTTTTCAATCAAAGCCGGTTGAGCCAGCCGGCGAAAATCTTGTTTAACAGTGGTACCAGCACGTAAAAAACGACAGGTACCGCTATCGCTGTTGATATAAATGTTTGCGCCGCCAAAGGAAGCGCCACCAGGTAATCGCCCAGCACAAAGGACATGAAAGTGACAAGCGGGTAAATGGCCAGCCATACGATAAAAGCATTTTTATGTTGCTGCCTGTTTGAGTGTTGCATATTACTGAGTTTTTAATCGTTACTGATAATATGACAAGCCTGGGCAGCAAAACGTGACGGATTTTTTAAGCTTTCCGCTTTACTGACAGCACCACCTCATACAAATATAGTGGCGCCGCCCACCCTAACCAGAATAAAGAAGGAGATATATCGGCAAATTCACCCAGGCGCTGTACTACGGGCAACTTCACCAGGGTACCCGACACTACGAAAGCCAGCGTTACCAGGTAACTTCTCGTCATCCACTCCTGGTGCAACTTAAATTTGCGTTTGATAGCTGCCCACCAGGCAATAAAGGTCGCAGTGATCCAAACTGTAACCCATACCTGTAAAGAGAAAGCGTAAGCCCAGTTAACGGCATAAGCGGTGGTGGAGGAAAGGATAGCGGCGGTGATACTGCTGCAGATGATGGCCAGCAGGTACAGGGTGCCTATGATACGGTGCAGCTTCCAGCCATAGGCGCGTAACCTGCCCCAGAACTGTAACGGACCAAGTATAAGCGCGCCACCACCCGCCGTAATGTGCATAAGGAGCACCCATCTTAACTTAAAATATTTCCCCATCGCTTCGGGGGTAAGACGCAGGAAGTGATCGGCCGCTTGCATGAACGACCAGGTGAGAAACACGATCCCCATCCATAAAAGAATGCTAAAAACATCGGAGAATGCCAGGCGTTTATCGGCTGTCATATTTTTCATGTGTACTTCAGATTTTTACATCACAAAAATCAGGAAGTACACTGGCCTGGTCAATTACCGCTAAATTATTCGGTTACCGAAAATTTATTCGGTATGGTAGTCTGGGTCACTTCTTTTACATATTCGCCATTGTTGCGGCCCCAAATGTCCATGGCGGTAACAATGGGCATAATATCACGCCCCATTTTCGTTAAGGTATAGTCTGCCCGCAATGGAAAACCGGGTTGAATCGTTTTGCAAACCAGTCCGTGCAACTCCAGTTCTCTTAACTGCATGTCGATTACCCTCGGTGTGGCCGATGGCAACTGCCTGTGCATTTCGCTGGGCCTTGTAATGCCGTTATAAATCAGGTCTACAATGCAGGGCTTCCATTTTCCACCCAGCACTTTCATAAACACGATAATACCGCAATCAAGGTCTTCAGGGGTTTTCCGTTCATACGTTTGCATACGCCAGGGTTTTAATTCACTGTAAATATAAAAAATATGGTTTTACAATTGTACCTGCTGCCCCCCTGCCCTTAACCGCATCGTTTTACCCTGCCATACCAGCTCGCCTGCCACGGGCGTTGTAACAGAGCCGTTCAGGCTTTTTCCTTTCTGCTGAAGATGCAATTTAATTTTTCCTGAGGGATGCGGCATCTCTGCATCTATCCACTGTAAACCGCCAAAACGGGGGGTGATGCGTACGGCCTTAAAGCCGGGCTTCGACGGAACGATGCCGCACACGGTCGCCAGCAGGTCGTATACAGGACTGGCGCTCCAGGCGTGGCAGTCGGAACGCGTAGGCTCCGGTCTTTCAGGGAACGTGGTGAGGCCCATGTCTATCATGGCATGCCATGGTTTAAGCAGGCGAATATATTCATCACCCAAACCTGCTTTTTTAAACGCCTGCATCAGGTAAAAACGATAATAGATAGTACACTGTATAATCGATTCATCTTTTTCAATCTTCTGCAATAAAGAAGCCTGCTCATTTTTAGGCACTGCGTCTGTTAATACTGCCATAGCGTTAGCATGCTGACTAAACTCCTGCTTTTCCGGCGAATCGGCTATCATGCCTTTGGCTGCATCCCAGCAGGTATTATATGCCGCCGTGCGTAGTTTTGTGGCCAGCGCATCCCAGTGTGCGGCCTCTTTCGTACGGCCAAAACTCCTGAACATTTCCGCTGCATGCTGCAATGCATATACATATTGCAACGTAAGAATCGACGAATTGCCTTCCAGTGCGCCGGCAGGTATACCACTTGTTTCCTCCGTGCCTTTCCATGGCCATTGCGCAGGCCAGTCGACAAAGTTCCAGTAGGGCATTTTACCCAGCATACCCTGTGCGATCACGTATTTTTCGTGCCAGGTCAATACATCTGCAACACCAGCCAGCATTGACTTCACAAAAGCCTCATCATCTACAAGCATCTGATAATCGTGCAGCATAATTATCCAGAAAAGGGAAAAAGGCGGGATGATCTGTTTTACGTTTGACGGGTACCTGCTTTGCGTTAGCCCTTCCGAAATACTGGACTGCGCGAACTGCGTGATGGCATTTTTCATTAACCTGCCATCGCCAGACACGTACAGGGAAATAAGTGCCTGTATACGCGTATCGCCGATATACTGTAACTGCTCGTAATACGGGCAATCCATGTAAGTTTCAAAAGCGCACAGGCGACTGGTGCGCCAACCTATCTCCCATATCTTACCAAGAGATGTATCATTAGAACTGAAACGTGCATTTTCTTCAAAAGGATAAGCTGTGTAGCGACTGTTAAAACCCGAAATAACCAGAGGCTTCTGATGGTTCTCTATCCTTAATTCCACAAAACGAAAAGTACGGTAGTACAATGGGCGGAACAAACGATCGCCCCCATCGGTAATAAATACATCCTTGTAACCGCTGATGCTTTTGCCTTCTACGTCATTACGGTTCCCTTTCTCCCCTGTCTGTTTATCATACAATGCTTCTGAATAAGTGAGCGTGATCTTACAATCTTCGCCACCGCTCAGTTGCATTTCAGGGTAAGCTGTAGTAAGCGTACCCTGGTCGATGAGCAGGGTTACGGTTTGGTCGGGCGCCACGATCAGGGGCTTTTTGCCTGTCAGGAACTGCCCGTCCACAACAGCCCCCTCGGACCGCCTGATGCTCGCGAAACGTTGCTGTTTCTCTATTGGAAACGGGATGTTGCGTGGCAGTAGCGTACGGCCGGTTTCACGGGTAACAATAGCTGTTTGCCAGTGGTTGTCGTTGTAAGCTGCCTGCTGCCATCCCCAGGGGTAACGTTTAGCATAGATATATTCGTAGGGACCCGTAATATGTAATGCATCGGCAAGTGGTGTATAGGCATTATTTTCCGTCACCCGCCAGCTGTTATCGGTATTAAGCACAGAGGCTATTCCTGTACCTTTTATCCACAACCCTGTTTGCAGCGATAGTTGTGCCCAGGCAGCGTTGCTGCCATGATTCCACACAGTAACCGCCACTACGTTCTGACCGGCATGCAGATGCGGGGCCAGGTCGATGGTTTCATAACGCCAATGCGCCACATCCGACCGCTGGGGGCCGCAAATAACATTGGTGCCGTTTACATACAACACATACCGGTTATCGCCAGAAATATCAATATTGAATGCCGATGGCTTTTCGTCCAGTGTAAAGGTTTTACGAAAATGGTACACGCCATATTCTTTGAGAGGAACACCAGGCGGCGCAATCCATTGCTGGGCTACGGAAAAACTGCTGATGAACAAACCTGCCATCAACCCAAAAACCTTTTTAAAGCGGGTAAAAATCATACAAATAAAGTAAAGGAATAAAATACGTTATTCCCCGTGTTTTATTATAAAAAAGCTGGCAGATGTAACATCTGCCAGCTTGAAAGGAAGGGCCGTCCCACAAATGGGGCAGCCTTTTGCTATTCCTCTGTTACTCAATTCCATTCGCCTTGCACACCGGCAAGGACGTTGGGATTGTAGTTTTTTTCTGCGTTGGGAATCGGGAACAATACGTGTTTATCGAGGAACGGCTCTTTACCGTCGCCCGGTTCCGCTTTCCTGATCGCGTTAAGCGTTTGTTTCGCGATACCCCAGCGAATCAGGTCGAAGTAACGTTGCTGCTCGCCGCAAAGCTCCAGCTGGCGCTCGCGCATTAATAAATTCATCGCGTTCGTTTTATCACCCAGTGTGGTGTACAACTCGGCGCCCGAGCGACTTCTTACGCTGTCGATATACTGCCTTGGCGCATCACCCACATCACCTTGCTGGATATGTGTTTCGGCCAGCATCAGCAACACATCGGCAAAACGAATGATCTGTCCGTTGATGGAACTAATGGGGGCACCATATGATTTTACGCGGTCATAGTATTCATACTTTTTCCATTTGTAATAACCCTGCTGATCGGCTGCATTGAAAGGGAAATTGATCGCACCACCTGTACACTGCTCGCAATACACGGTAGCACCGCCACTGGCCGCACTGCCGTAGAACGTGAATTTCGCACGGGGATCGGTGTAAGGCGCGCCGCCAACTGGATTAGGATACGTAAAGGCATTTACAGCAGCCGTAGAAACGTACATGTTATCCCAATCGTTAAATCCATATTCCTGCGCACGGCCGGAGTGGGTCACTTTTCCGCCTGCAGACGGCTGACTTTCGGCGCCACCAAACATGTAGTACTGACTACCAAGTCCCCAGTCGGTCCAGGCAGCATTCATCGCCTGGAATATATTCTCTTTGGTGTTTTGATTGGTGGGTGTAAAATTTGCGTTATAATCTTTCTCCAGCGCATAAGTGTAAGGTGCCTGGGTCAGTTTAACGAGTTCCGCCTGGGCAGGCCCCCACTTCTGCTGAAAAAGATATACCCTTCCTAACAATGCTGTGGCAGCGCCTTTCGTAGCACGGCCGAGATCTGCGTTACCATATACAACCGGCAGCACAGCCTGCGCGTCTTTCAGGTCTTTTTCAACAAAAGCCCACACATCGGCAGCTGTAGCGCGTGGAAGGTAGTTATTGTTAATAGTTTCGTTGTACGTTTTATGCAAAGGCACGCCGCCCCACAGGCTCACGAGATTAAAGTAAGCATATGCACGCAGGAACTTCGCCTCGGCTACATACTGTGCTACTTTTAATTTATCGGCATCAAGGGTAGGGTTCCAGGCAATGGCGCGGTCTTCTACCACGTTGGCGCGGAAAATAATGCGGTACAGCGACTGCCACAGTTGTGTGAGCTGTACTTGTTCCGGACCAAAATTGTATTCTGCCAGCTGGGCCATATCGCCCTGCATGTTCGACGTTTTTTTAGCATCATAACCCAGCAGATCAAAAATAAAGTAGTATTCGCGCGCCCACAATCCCTGGTGCATCAGCGTGGCATAAGTAGCCACCGTGGCCTGATTGATGGCCTCCGACGAACGGAAGTAGGTTTCAAAGTCGTAGGTCGACGGGTTCTGTAATTCCAGTTCACTTTTCCGGCAACTAAACAAACTGGCGAGTAGTGCAGCGGCTATAAATATTTTTTTCATGTTGATTTCTTTTTAAGTTGATTAAAACCCGATTTCTATGCCGGCCAGGAATGTTCTTGGCTGTGGCAGTGCGCCCAGGTCGATACCCCTGCTGAACAGGAAGTCGCCACCCGGCATAGCACCAATTTCAGGATCAAAACCACTGTAGTTGGTAATGGTAAACAGGTTTTGTGCGGCCACATAAATACGTGCATTACGTAGTATGTTGTTGGTAATAGGTTTAGGCAGTTTATAACCAATTGTCAGGTTACGTAAACGCATGTAACTGCCATCCTCTATCCACCAGTCGGATGCCCTGAGGTTAGCACTACCAGTTGCATTCTGACCCGCGCGCGGCACACTGGCCACATCGCCCGGCTGACGCCAGCGGTCAAGGATGTCGGTAGTAGCATTATGGCCTGTAGATACTATATGGGTATGGAACTTCATACCGTTAATCAGGTCTACGCCGGAAACACCTGAAATCACGAAATTGAGGTCAAATCCTTTGTACTCGAGGTTACCATTGATGCCGTACACATATTTCGGGATCGGACTGCCCAGTACTTCCTGGTCCTTAGCCGATACTACACCATCACCATTAATATCTTTGAAGATGAAATCACCGGGCTTGATACCGGCCTGGTATACCGCTGTTGCGTTACCAGAAACATCTACCGCTCTTTTGTTAAGTGCATCTATTTCCGCCTGGTCGCGCGCTACATGGTCCAGCCGGTAGCCATAAAACGAGCCTATAGGGCCACCGTCCGCAGTACGCGTCATTTCCACCAGGTTGTTGAACTTACCGCTGATAATTGGCGCTACGAACTGTCCGCCAAGCGACAATACTTTATTTTCATTCACAGAACCATTCGCACTGAGGTTCACTTTCAGGTCGCCGAACTGTTGCTGATAACCGACTGTCAGTTCAAAGCCCTGGTTCTGCGCATTTGCTGCGTTCATGGTTTTTGTGAGTCCCACACCGCCTGTTAAGCCAATACCAATGCTTGCCGGCAGCGGCACCGATACGAGCAGGCCATCACTCTTACGTTTGTAATAATCAAAGCTTACGGTAAAGCGGTTCTGCAAAAAGCCCAGGTCAATGCCGATGTCTGTCTGGTCTGTGGTTTCCCAGCGCAAATCAGGGCTGGCGAGGGTATTTACAGTAACGCCTGGTACAAATGCTTCATTGGTACCCAACGAATATACCAGCATACCGGCAGGGTTACCCGCAAATGTAGAAGGCTGCGTCAGGAAGTTACCAATGTTGTTGTTACCGGTACGTCCCCAGCCGCCGCGCAGTTTACCGTCAGACAAAAAGCTTCCTTTCAGGAAATCCTCGTCCACAAAGCGCCATGCAGCACCCGCGCCGTAGAAGTTACCATAGCGGTAGGCTTCACCGAAGTTAGATGCACCATCGCGACGGTAGCTCGCATTCACAATGTATTTCTCCTGGAACACATAGTTAGCACGGCCGTAGTAAGAGATCACCGCAGCGCGGGCATAACCCTGTGAAGCTCCGGAAACAGAACGTGATGTAGCCACACTGATCGTCTGGATGTTATCGTTCGCAATACCAGTACCGATCGCGCTCAGGCCACCGTTTTTACCAGGCCACAGGAAGCTCGTTCCTGCTACACCGGAAATACCATGATTGCCGAACGTGCGGTTGTAGTTAAGATAGTTTTCAAAGGTATAGTGATAATAGTCGCTGTAAGACAAAGTCGCCTGCCGTGCATAACTCAGGTTGTTACCTGCAAGGTGCGCATACTGGTACCCGCTGCTACGGCTTGAAAATATTTCAGCCGAGATCTGTGTACGGAACTTCAGATCTTTCAACAGTCCCACTTCTCCATATAACTGAGGGAACAACAGTACACCCTGGCTTTTCGAGCGTTTTACGCCCGGGTTCAACAAAGGGTTATCGATGTTGCTGGCATCTGCCACGTTTGATACGTTGGAATAACCGCCCAGGATATTAGGATCTAAAATAGGTTTGTAAGGCGCATATTGCAACGCATTTACGATAGACCCCATCACACCATCGCCATGGCTGTAACGCACGCTAAGCACCTGCCCCAGTTTAAAGCGGCCAAAGGTTTCTTCCACGCCCAAACGCAGGTTCAACCGGCGCGAGGTAGCATCGCGCACAATGGCTTTCTGCTGTATATAGTTGGCTGAAAAGCTATACGTTACTTTCTCCGAACCACCGCTGATACCGAGGTAATTTTCGGTCACCATGCCCGACCGGAAGATTTCGTCCTGCCAGTAAGCGCTATCTTGCAATACCGCATCTGTAGCGAATTTAGCAGGCAGCGTAGTATTATTGGTGGCGGCAAAATCTTTCATCAGGTCTACATAATCTTTCGCCTTTAACACCTCCATTGTACGCCAGGCTTTGGCCACACCCCACTGAGAAGTGAAAGTAATGCGCGGCGCCCCGGAGCGGCCTTTTTTCGTTGTTACGATTACCACCCCGTTAGCCGCAGCGGAACCATAGATCGCTGTGGAAGATGCATCTTTTAAAATGGTGATGTTCTCGATATCCTGCGTGCTGAGCGTGTTAAACAACCCTTTGCCTGCCTGGATACCATCAATTACATACAAAGGCTCAATGCTTTTAAAAGAGCCTGTACCGCGGATGATAATCTGCGCATCCGCACCCGGGTTACCGCTGGACTGCACTACCTGTACGCCGGCAGCTTTGCCGATCAGCAGTGCAGAGGGTGTAGGTGCGGTGGTGGCACCGGCTTCTTTTACCGATATTACGCTTACGGCGCTGGCTACTTCTTTACGCCTGGTAGCACCGTAACCCATTACCACAACATCTGTCAGTTGTTTTGTGTTAGTGATCAGCTTTATTTGTAATGGCTGACTAAAGTCGGTTACGACAATTTCTTTTTCTTCGAAATTCACATATGAAATAATAAGGGTAGCCTGCAGCTTTACCTGCTCGAGGCGGAAGTTACCCAATTGGTCGGCAAGTGCGCCGGTGTTAGTACCTTTTAGTTTAACAGAGGCCATCGGTAGTGGTTCACCCGCGTCGTTGGTCACCTTACCCGTTACGGTACCCGTGGTACCCTGTGCCTGCGAGCGATGGCTCGCGGCAGACACCAGTAACAGAAGCCATAAGAATAATGGCAGTGTGGAATTTTTAAACATGATGGTAGAGGAATTTGAGTTGATAAATTAAAAAAAGCCGGGAAGGAAGGCCCTTCCCGGCTATGAGTTATTAGAGTACCACGACCCTCGTGGTTTGTCTGAAGTTTTTACCTGAAACGTTTAAGAAATAAATACCGCGTGTCAATCTTCCGCCAGTCTGTAATTCATGCTGAGCATTGCCTTTAGAGGAAGTGATCCTGGTACGGTACACCTCACTGCCCTGCACATTGGTAACGGTTACCTGCAGTTGTTCGTCGTTAGAAATGCCGCCAAGTGTAAACCTGATGTTACCAGAAACCGGGTTCGGGCTCACTTTCAGCAACACAGGAGATACTGGTTCTGCGTAAAGTTTCACCACGCTCAAACCTTCTGTCTGCAGGTTCTGATTGCTGCCAGGAGCCTGCAGCACCTGCAATCCGGCTACTGCTGCGTAATCTTTCACTGCAACAAATTGTACTACTACGTTACCTAAGCTATCTGCCACCACAGGTATATCTCTCACCACCACTTTGTTCAGCTTGTTACCTGCTGCCACATAAAGATCGAGGTTGCTGATCACCGTTGTGTTGTTCACTTTTACGTGGAACACGCGTTTACCAGCCTGGTTCCAGTAGCTTTCGACCAGGTGTAACCTGAGTGTGTACGAAGCACTGTCGCCTAAACCGCTAAGTGTGTAAGAGAAGTTAGTACCGTAACGGCGTTTGGTATAAATCGCCGCAGGAGCTGCATTTACAGTACCCGATGCATTGATGGAACCTACTGGTACTGCTGCTGCTGCCGAACCACCGGTATAAGCATTATCTGCCGCAAAACCGCCAAATGCTGTATCTGCACTGTTGATGCCGATCACTTGTTCGGTTGGCGCTTTGTTACCCAATACTTCTATGCCACAAACCGATGCATGATCGATTACCGATACGAAGTCGATCAGCAGGTTACCGGAACTGTCGGTTACACCCGTTACATCTCTTACTATCGCTTTGTTTTTACCCGCGGTTGCATACAGGTCGATATTATTGATTACAGTGGCATTATTGATGTTCACATTAAACACACGTTTGCCTGACTGTGACCAGAATGTTTCCATCAGGTGCAGCCTTACTGTGTAAGCAGTGTTAGGCGCAAAACCACTGAAGTTGTAGTAGAAGTTGCCGTAACGGCGTTTGCTGTATACAGCCACTGGTGCAACGTAAGTAACATTCGTAGTGTTGATGGAACCAGTAGCCACTGCTGCTGTAATAGCACCACCTGTATAAGAATGTTCAGCCGCAAAGTTACCAGCCGCTACATCGCCACTGTTCACGGTAATGAGCTGGTGATAAACACCTACGAATGAAGTATCTGCTTTTAAACCGTCGGCTGAAGTAGCAATTACATAAGCTGTGCCCTGTGCAATACCTGTTACCAGGCCTGCGGTATCAACTTTTGCAACCGAGGTATCTGTAGACTTCCAGGTAACACCCGGAAGGGTTACAGCTGCAGGCAACAAAGTAGCGTTCAGTTTCCTGGTACCGCCAACCGCCAGGATAGTAGTATCCGCATCGATTGCCACAGAGGCTGCTTCCACAACTAAGCAGAAATCATCAATATAAATATAACCCGGACCAGCTTTGGACACCCAGATAGCTGCTCTTACAGCATTCGCAGGTATAACTCTTCTGATCGTGAAACGGGTATAGTTAACCGGATTTTGTGCCGGTGTTGCACCCAAGATCGGTGCCTGTGGATTATCTATTTTATTATTTGCGGAATCGTAATAGTCGATACCTACACCTGCCCAGTAAGGGTTCAGGAGCTGTGCAGGGTTAACCGGATTAGGGCTGCCTGCCACTTTGGCCCAGAAGCTAAGCGTAACGGGCGCACCGCCTGGAACGTTAACAGTTGGCAGATAGTTATGTGCTGCAGCATCTTCGATGATCTTCAGCGCCCTCAGTCCTGAGTGAACTTCTGATGGTACATCTGTAACAATGGAACCATTAGGCTTCGCTTTCCACCAGTTGAAGAAACCACTTTCGAATCCACCGTTGCTCAGCAGACCGCATGTGTCGCCTTTGATTACAGTCAGCGCTAATGCAGCCGATGCACCAAGACCGTCCTGGGAAGTAGCCGTAATAGTAGCATTACCTGCCTTCACCGCACTTACAAGACCATTTGCGCTCACTTTAGCGATAGTGGTATCGGAAGATGACCAGGTCACTAACAGGTTGCTGGCATTAGCCGGGAGAAGACTGAAATTAACAGTGGTAGTATCATTCTCGCCAATGGTGTAAGCTGTTTTGCTCAACGTTACCTGCGCCACCGGTACTACGACCGACAGTACAGAAGTGCTGGCCGTTTCACCACCATCCTGAGTAGTAACAGTAATGGTAGCTGTACCTGATGCAATGCCAGACAGCAAACCACTTTCATTTACTTTTACAATAGTGGTATCTGAAGAAGACCAGATAACTGCTTTATCGCTGGCATTCAACGGGTAAACAGTAGCCTGCAGCTGACGGGTATTTCTCACGCCTACAGTATCCTGCTGCTGTTGCAGTCTTACACTGTCTACATGAATGCTGTCAGCCGTAATTGTTATTGAATCTCTTTTACCACTTTCATTTGTGATAACGGTGATCACTGCTGTACCAACACCTGTACCGGTAATCAAACCAGTAGCAGACACTGTGGCAACAGAAGTATTGGAGGTTGTCCAGGTAACGCCTTTATTGGTAGCTACCAGTGGCCATACGGTTGGTGTAACCCTTAATGTATCATTCACACCTACAAAGGCCGCATCGTTGTTCAGCGTTACGCTATCCAGCGGGTTCATAACAGCTTCCACACCGTTCATGAAGGTGTAACCCACAACAGATTTAAGCTTAACCTGGATAACACCTGAGGCGTTAGCCGTGGCAGCAAACTCGCGGGTTACCGCGCGCTCTTTACCACCTGATGCAGCCATCACGTCAAAGTTTCTCAGTACTGTATCTGCGCCAATTATAATATTGAAACGTTTGGCGCCCACCGCTACGTTGCCTAACTCTGCGAAGTGCAGACGTACGGTATAACTACCGCCGGGAACCAGACCGGTAATATTGTACGGTAAAGTTGGATCGAGGCCGTTACGTGAGGTTTTATACACTGCTTCCGGGGCCGGATTAACAGCACCGCTCATGTTAATGGTGTTAGTAGTACGTACTACCCATGTCCAGGCCCAGGTGTTGGGATCTTTACGGAAGATGCCTACCTGCGCAGTATCTCCAAGGTTATAAGCGGTAGAAGTAGTACCCACTTTCACCGGAATAGTACCTATCACGCCACCGTCTACAGAAGTAGCAGTAATAGTGGCAGTACCAAGCCCGAGGGCATTGATAAAGCCGCCTGCATTTACTTTCACTTTTGTAGTATCGGAAGAACTCCAGGTCAGTTTTTTATTTGTAGCATCCAGTGGTAATACTTTCGCAATGATGCTACCGGTGCTACCAAGACCTATATAGAACGCTGTGTCCATCGTTACTGCGGTAACGTGTACAAATGGCGTTACCGTAATTACGGTAGTATCTTTCAAACTTCCGTCCTGCGTGGTAACGATCACATTTGTTGTGCCCGCGCTTAACGCATTTACCCAACCATTAGCACTTACAGTGGCTACGGAAGGGTCGGTGGAAGTCCAGCTGATATTGTTGTTATTAGGATATAAAGGACTGAGTGTAGCTTTCAGCTGCACAGAATCAGTTACTACCAGTGTATCCGCAGCAGGTGTAATAGTAACACCGGTTACAGGACCACCTTCAGGCTGTCCTACTACGATACCGTTACCGCCAATACCAATAAACACGCGACCGTTGCGATCGGCAGCCATATTCATGGTAATACCGGGAGCGTTGGTGGATATAGTGGTCCAGCTTGCGCCTTCATCGTCTGAGCGGAATATGCCGTAAGACACGCCGTTGATAGGGGTGGAATTGTTAGTAAGATATAATACGGTAGGGGCTGATGCTGATGTGTCGGCCCTGCCTACTGCCAGCCATTTAGGGCTTACAACTTGCGAAGGATTAACATGAACGAATGTCCGGCCGGTATCTACAGAGTGGTACAAACCAGAGGAGTGTGACCACCAGATATCGCCTGATTTACCGGGCGTAGCTACCAGGGTAGCATAAGAGGCAGAACCACCGTCGTTAGGTAAGCTGGTTGACCTTGGCACGAAAGTACGGCCGGTATCCTGGCTCACATACATGGTGCCTTTAGCATAAATATAGAAGATGTTACCACTTACACGGTCGGCCGTTAATGGTATCTGACCTGGGTATATCTGGTAAATGTCTCCATTTTTCAGCACATTCTCAGGTACGCCGGCACTAGCTACCCAGCTGGCGCCCAGGTTATTCGACATATACGTTTTGCCGCCCATTGGTACCCACACTATGGTACGGCTGGTAGCCGAAACGGCTACACGGCCACGCGCATATATGGAAGGGAACGTTGGAAATTTAGTGTAGTTCAAACCACCATTCGTAGAGTAACCACCTATTGGGGGGCCATTCCATCCATCGCTGCCTACACGTGCGATAAAGTTAGGATCAGCGCTCTGGTAATCCACACCGGAGAAATTGCAACCCGTGTTAGTCGAAAAGTGGTTAGCCATGCCCGTAGGCGGAGGCGTAGTAAGCGAAGGATGATCGAAACCGCCCACGTCACCGGTGGTAGATAACAATATGTTACGGCCCGAAGGAGGGCATGCCATCTGCCCGGTTACTACAACTTCTTCCAGGCCGGCAACGCGTAATTTCCAGGCTACCACTGGCGCCCAGATATCCGTTGTTTGCCCAACATCTGTCATACAGGTAAACCATAAATGACCAGCATTGAACGGATCAAAACTCAACATATCAATATCGTGCCCCAGGTTGCCTGCGCTACCGCCACCGGAATGCGGCGCTTCCGAATTATCACGGGTAATAGACATCACGCTCCAGCTGCCGGCATTACCACCGGTGGAGCTACGATAAGTAAGGTCGTGGTTCCAGGTGCCGGACGAAGCAGCAATTACCTCATTATCATTATCAGGGTTTACTACTACATATTTAAAACCCCTCGAATTATCAGGGGATACGCCAGACCATGCGCTGCCGTTCCATTTCCAAACACCGTTGTTGGTGGCAGAAGGAGCAGCGGTTACGAACATTTTACCACTTTTCGAAATAGAAGCACGGCGAACATCTGCGGGTCCGCCAGTCATGGCCGTAAAAGTTGCCCCACCATCGATGCTTCGGTACATACCTGTGGAAGTTCCCACAAACATGTTCTTGGTAACACCATTCACGGTGCCCGCGCTAATATCAAATTTAATAAAGCGGCCTACTGCAGCATCAAAAGCAGTAGTGAGTTTAGTCCAGCTACCGGCAACGCCCGCCGCATCGCTGCGCCAGGTTCCATTAGAGCGGGTAGTTAACCAGATTACATTACTGTTCTGCGGATCTACCACCAGCCTGTCTGTATACAGCTGATCGCTGTTAGGCTTGATGTCTACCGCCAGTCCGCAATCCGTCCATGACGCACCGCGGTCGGTAGATTTCATCACGGTGCCTTTGTTGTCAATACCGCCACCAGGCACGGTGCCTTTACCGTTACAAACCGATATGTACAGGGTGTTACCCGTTACATCGTTCGGATCGAAGGCCAGATCGGCACTTACCTGTGAGTTTGCCCAGTTCCAGTAAGTAGTGGGAATTTTCGCGCCAAGGATCAAATCGTCCCAGCGCTGTGTGGAGTGGTTCCATTTGTAAGAGGTGCCCACATCCGTGGTAATAAAAAAGAGATTGGGAACTTTGGGGTGAGCCTTAATGCTCGTGACCCTACCCCCGCCGCCTATTCGGACGGCGCTCCAGTTGTAGCCCTGTGCCAATAGGGCAATAGTAGGCATGCCGGCCAGTATCGCTGGCAACAGCAATCTTAGTAGAAAGTTTTTCATGACGTTCGGAATTAATTAAATCATTGAAAAAAAATTACGTGGATTTTGGTTTTCTACGGCCTGCCAGGTTAAGGGTTACTCACTGTTCAAACAAAACATAACCTGCAGCATCACGGTTCATAATGCATAAAAAGTCCGCATGCATTGTAATGCACATGGGCAACTATCAAAACAAAAAAGGGAAACACATTACAGCATTCCGTCTACACGTGGAACGTAAAACGGTCATCAGTAATATCCGGGGCAGGCCGGAATCGGGCCAGCATCACTCAGTTTAAAAATCTATTGAAAAAATCCGGGTGTATCACTATTCATCTTACAAATGTTCTATTGTCTAAAAAACTAACGTGGTAATTGTATATACCTGGAATCTGAATCAAAACTATTACTATTTCCAGCAAAGCGATAATACTTTTTTATCTCATCCCGATAAAAATATAACGGTATTTTACTTGCTTAACGGGTTGCTTAACGACAAAGTGTTATACCATACTACCTTAAACTTTTCTCAATATTGGTTTTGTTTGACCGTTCTGATTTTTTGAAATATCCCACTATAGCTGATTTGAGTCATTTTTCTTTTAAATATTCGGCTTTACGGCCGATTTTCGCTCTTCCGCCAAACTCACCGCGGAAAAACAGCAGTAGATCGGCTATTCGGGTTAGTGTAACGATATAGTGGTTGTTTTATACCATTCGTATAATACGAAATATACAGTTTTTTTAACCCAAAGTGGTACTTTCTTTCATAAATAACACGATAGTCAGGGCTGAACGGTAGGGATATACCTACCGCATAACCTTCGACATCACAAAACAGGGGCCGTTGAAATAACAAAAAAGCCTGGCAATAATACCAGGCTTTAACACTTATCAATTTACAAACTCCTTCACTAACATCATCGTACAATTCGTTGTAGAATTAAGTCTGATTTGTTTCACCGGCTGATAATCCGGGTCGTTATAACAGGCAAGCGCCGCTTCTTCTGAGGGAAATTTTATAATTGCGTTCATCATCCGCACAGTCCCTTCTACTGCAATTGCATTTAAATCGGACGATATCACTTCTGCACCGTACTTATTGAGCAATATAAACACAGCTGGTGCATATTTCGCGTACGCTTCCATGTCAACAATGTCATAACTATTGATATAATAAACTGCCATCTTAAACTATTGATTGGTTAGAAAATGTATTCGGGAGGTGTAATGTTCCTGCACCTCAGATAAGTGGTGGCCTGCCCCCTGTGGTGCGTAATATGATCAAGTGTACCAAAGAAACCAACAATCGCCTCTCCTGCTTCGGGCATGGATTTCAATGTATCTTCCAGTAATTTGAACGCGTCCTCCAGGTAAGCGATCGTTTCTTTTTTACCTGTCGCCAATACGGGAGGTTCCCAGGCCAGTTCGGTGCCATCTATAAGACTTGCCTTAAACCAATAAATACCATATGCTATGTGGTGAAATAATTCGTTAAAACCCCACACAGCATCCGCAGGTTTAAAGTCATAATCCCTTTCGGGCATCGCCTCGGCGGTTGACAGTGTGTACTGCTTTGCGTTTTTTAGCCTTGCCTGTAATTGTGTTTTCATACCATATTAATTTTGATAGAACAAAGTTAACAGGCGGGTCTGGAGCTTATTTAAGACATATTGCTATTTTCAGGGTCGCATGTCGGAAGGGGCTTTTCCGTATACATTTTTATAAGAAGCCGAAAAATGTTCCAGGCTATTAAATCCTGCAGCAAACGCAATGGCAGTGATAGGCTGATGGGTATTTTTTATCTGAATGGTGGCCTGCGCCAGTCGAACACGCAACAGGTAAGTATATGGCGTAACCCCTGTTAGTTGCTTGAACACGCGGCTGAAATGGAAGGAACTTAAATTACCTACAGCTGCCAGTTGCGTAAGGGAGATATCGTCCGTAAAATGATTGTTCACATAGTGCTTTACAGATGCAATAACAGGCAGATAATATTTCTTTTGTTTATAGTTCAGTAACGGAATTTTCAACCGCGCACTATCTGCCGAAAGCACCTTCAGTAAAAGATCTGCGATCAGTTGCTCTACAAACAAACTTTGCCGGTGCGGCTTAGCCAGTTCATGAAAAATAATGTGATGAAGGTGTTCTGTTTGGGGCGTTGCTTTTACTAAAACCGACTGAATATCCGGATTGTTAAAGAACCAGGAGAAATCCTCCGCCTGTGCTTTCACGGACCCGAAGTTTTCGGCCGATAAAGAGAAGATCGTGCACTCATCTGGTAAATCATGCACATGCCTTACCCTGTGCTCGTAACCGGGTTTACAAACCAGGAATAAACCATGATGTGCATCCAGGTCGTTCCGGAATACCTTAAATTCGAAATTACCTTTACGGATGTAGGCGATGGAAAAAGTATCCTGGTGTTCGCTTTTGGATATTGCGCACTCGCTGCACCGGCATAAGAAATTATGCACGGAACAAAGCGGTGAGTTATATAATGTGGTAACATCTGCCTGCATAACCTTTGTAATTTACGACAAAGTAAGCGGTGGTAAGTGACAACAGTATGTCAGCAAGCCAGCCCGGCAAACAAATTTATCTTCTACCGTAAAACATATCCTTCCTGTCCGCCCTTTTCTTGCTGAAATAAGTCTTCAGCCACTCCTGCTCTTCTGCTACCTTCCGCGCCACATCCTCCACGGCCTTTCCGAGTTGGCCGGGAGTTACGCCGTCGATCTCGGACTCATTAACAGACGCCAGTTTTGCTATAGCATTTTTAAGTTTATTTTCCGCCGCATTCATCATTTCCTGAATATCAGCGTCTGGCTTTAATGGAGTAAACCGGGCATTTTTATAATGAATAAATTCGTTGTATGCATTAATTCCATCATTATAATCCTGTACTGCCGAGTTGTAAGTATTAATTATCTTCTGCCTGCGGGCGTTATCCTGCCCTATTTTAATATTATCCAGCTCCACCTGCGTATTCCGCAGCCGGTCGAACAACATCGAATTTTTCAAACCGTTCTTCTGGATTCTGTATACAATACCTTTCAACTGTTCCTGGCGGCTCTGGCTTTCATACAACTTCAGGCTGTCGGTATAATTGAAATAGGCTTTAGACAGGTTTACTTCTGTTTTGCCTTCATAAAACTCCTGGTTAGTAATTGGGAAACGCAGGAACTGCCACAGATAATCAAAAGGCATGTGTGTTTTTATAAGGATTGATGGAGTTGCCTGAAAGTAAGTGTTATTGATCCGCCTCACAAATTTGCGCTCCGTAATACTTCCGGCCCCCCAGGTTGGATCGAACATATACCAGGCAGTATCTATCCTGGCCACACACCAGGCATGCGGAATATACTCCGTAAATCCGTTTTGTCTGGTATACCCTTCTATTAAATACGATTTGATCCCACACTTTGCACAGAGGTCATTAAACAGCGCTGCATAGTTTTCACATATGCCCTTTCGCGTTTTTAATGGCTTGTCTATCTTTGCCTCCATTTTCTCATAAAAATTGATTGCAAACACGTTCTCGATATCATACTGGATATTGGACGCTATCCATATAAAGATCGCCCTTGCCCTGTCCCGGTCGCCCCTGAAGTGAGTATTGATATAGCTGGCCATATCCGTTGTGTTGCGGGTCAGGGAGTCGGGTAGCTGTAACGCCTTTTTGTCGATCGCCGCAAGCTCCTTCCTGCTGAATGCCTTCTGGGCAAACAACGTGTGCATGAGTGGAAGCAGCATAACGAGGAACAACACTTGTTTCATGGTAATTAGGTTAAGCAGGCGGTTGCCTTGTATCCAAATTTAAGGAAAACGACTAAAGATACGTCTACGAATTGTGGCTGACTAAACGCCCGGCATTTTTGCCAGGCTAATTTTCAGCGGAGGAAGAGGGATTCGAACCCCCGGACCTGTAACAGTCAAAATAGTTTACGCAAAGACTGGGGTGTTCCCAAAAACAAAAACGCCCGGCATTTTGCCAGGCTAATTTTCAGCGGAGGAAGAGGGATTCGAACCCCCGGACCTGTAACAGTCAACAGTTTTCAAGACTGCCGCAATCGACCGCTCTGCCATTCCTCCGCGGCAAAAGTATAAAATGGATTACATTTTAAAAAAAATATTTGCAGTATTTTTTATCAATCCTTCTAAAACCTTTACTACAGAGGGTTACAGGAGAAAAATATTTTAACTACACCTCATCTTTTGTGATCCACTTGCCTGTAACGGGCGGCACGTAGGCGTCCATCAGCTCCAGTAACGTATGTACGTTGTCACTAACCAGCAGCATGTCCCGGTTCTCTTTTTTCAATAACTGTTCAGCTGTCATATGATCCAAAAGCGCGATAAGACTGTCGTAAAAACCTCTCACATTTAGTAACCCTACCGGCTTTTTATGTAACCCTAACTGCCCCCAGGTTAGTATTTCGAACAATTCCTCCAGCGTACCGAAGCCGCCGGGCAGCGCTATAATACCATCGCAGAGATCATTCATCTTCGTTTTACGGGCGTGCATGCTGTCCACTACGATCAGTTCTGTAAGACCTGTATGGGCTATCTCTTTGCTGCGTAAGAAGTCGGGCAGCACACCAATTACCTTACCACCGGCAGATAAGGCACCATCCGCCACAGCGCCCATCAACCCTACCCTCGCACCGCCATACACCAGGCCCATCCCCTTTTCCGCCAATACCTGGCCGGTTTCGAAGGCCGCTTCCATGTATGCCCTGTTTTCGCCTGGACTGGAGGCGCAAAAAACGGTTACGCTTTTCATCTCATTTTGTTTTATCGTTCAAATGTAAGGAAATAAAGAAGCCGGGATAAGACTATCCCGGCTATATAGTTAACCTACAACTGTTACACTATTAACAATCCGCTATGCCGTAGCATTGCGGCCTGTTAAGAACTTATTTATTAAAAAGAGTTATTTCCATCCTCCGCCTAACGCACGGTAAAGATCTACCGTTGCGGTAAGCTGCCTTCTCTTCACGTCGGCCTGGTTTAACTCGGCCTGCAACGTGTATCCTTGCGCGGTAATTACCTCAAGGTAGTTGGCCAAGCCGCTCTGGAATAACATCCTGGCCTGCTGCACCGACTTATTAGAGGTTTGCACCTGTGCATCTGCAATCCGTTGCTGCTCCTTCAGTTTATCAGCACTCACCAATGCATCGCTCACTTCTCTCACGGCATTTGTTACCGACTGTCTGAAACCTATCACTGCCTGCTCCCGCTGCACCTGCGCCACCTCGTACTGCGTTTTCAACCGCCTTTGCTGAAATACGGGCTGCATAATATTGCCCGCCACGGTACCAAACAACGAGTTCGGAATGCTGAACCAGTCGCTCGCCTTAAGGGCGTTAAGACCACCGCTGGCTGTAATGCTCAACGCGGGATACATACTGGCCTGCGCCACACCCACGTTCGCATTGGCCGCCTGCAATGCCAGCTCCGATGCTTTTACATCGGGACGGTTAGCAGTCACCTCGGCCGGAATACCGGTGTAGAGGCTATCCCAAAGCGTTACCTGCTCCAGTGAACTGTTACGAACGATAGCGCCGGGCATATTGCCCGTGAGAATACTTAATGCGTTTTCCTGTATCGTGATGGCCTGCTGTAACTGTGGCACCAGGGCCTCTGCTGTTTGTTTCTGGGAGATGGACTGCTGCACCGCCAGCTCAGTTACCTGCCCGGCTGTTTTCTGCATGCTGATCATCTTTACGATGGTATCGCTGAGCGCTACATTGCGTTGCGCAATGCGTAACTGGGCATCCAGCATCAGCAGGTTAAAATAACCGCTGGCTACATTGGCTACCAGGGCGGTTTGCACTGCTTTGGCGCCTTCGTAAGATTGCAGGTAAGTAGCTAATGATGCTTCTTTCTGCCTTCTCAGTTTGCCCCATACATCTATCTCCCAGCTTAAACCTACACCGAGTGTGAAATCTTCGATGTGGGTTGTTTTCAGGAAGTTCTCCAGGCTTACGCCGTTAAGACTGTTCTTGGAAGGAATAGAGGTATTTGCCGTGGCATTTGCGGTTAAAGAAGGAAAGAATGCAGCCTTCGACTGCTTTACATAAGCCTGGGCCTCGTCTATCCTTTTAAGCGCTATCTGCAAATCGAAATTACCTTTTACGGCCGCTTCCAGTAACTGCTGTAAGGCAGGGTCGCGGAAGAATTCTTTCCAGGCGGTGTTACCAATGCTGCTGTCTGCGGCCGGTTGCTGCCCGAAAGAAGCTGGCAGCGCTACTTCCGGACGCTGGTAGTTGCGGCCTACGGTGCAGGCCGAAAGGGCCGCTGCCAGTACTATGAATTGAATATACTTAGTCATCTTGTTGCTTCTTTTAAACTGTTTGGAGGTCATTGCTTACCTGGGGCTTTTTACCGCTTACCTTTTCCTGTAAGTGCTGGAAAATGATATACAGTACCGGGATGATAAACAGACCGAGTATTACACCGCTAAGCATACCGCCCGCTGCGCCGATACTGATGGACTGGTTACCTTTCGCCGAAGCGCCTGTTGCACGCATCAATGGAATAAGACCTACTATGAATGCCAGGGATGTCATTATGATCGGACGCAAACGTAACTGTGCGGCCTGTAATGCGGCGTTTAGTAATCCCATACCCTGCCTGCGGCGCTGTACCGCGTACTCCACGATAAGAATGGCATTTTTGGCCAGCAAACCGATGAGCATGATCAAACCTACCTGTACGTATATGTTGTTCTCAATACCGGCCAGGTTAATGAATACGAACACGCCGAATATACCGGTTGGGATCGTGAGGATTACCGCGAACGGCAGGATGTAACTTTCGTACTGTGCCGCCAGCAGGAAGTATACGAATATCAGACACAGCATGAAGATCAGGCCAGCCTGTCCGCCCGCATCAATTTCTTCTTTAGTCATACCTACCCATTCGTGGGTGTAACCGCGTGGCAGGTATTGCGCTGCTACTTCGTTTACGGCTTTGATCGCATCACCGGTGCTGTAGCCTGGTTTAGGCTGACCGTTAATAGTTACGGCATTGAACAGGTTGTTACGGGTTACCGTTTCAGGACCGTATACTTTCTTCAGCGTTACCAGTCCGTTTACCGGCACCATTTCGCCCAGGTTGTTCTTCACAAAAATGTTATCCATTGATGTGGGATCGGCGCGGAATGGTACATCGGCCTGCATAATTACGCGGTAGTATTTACCGAAGCGGTTAAAGTCGGAAGCAAAAGTGCTACCATAATATACCTGCAGTGTTTGCAGCAGATCGCCTACGGAAACGCCCAGCTGTTTTGCCTTTTGCTCGTCCAGTTCTACACTGTATTGCGGGTTGCCGGTGTTAAAAGTGGTAAAAGCAAACGCGATCTCTTTACGTTTCATCAATTCTCCTATGAAACCGTATGCGGTTTCGCCCAGCTTACCGAGCTCTCCTGCCGTACGGTCCTGCAGTATCACCTCAAATCCATCTACGTTACTAAAGCCTGGTACTGTTGGCATGGTAAAGAGGAACACATTTGCTTCTGATATTTTAGACAGCTCGCCGTTCATTTGCGCCAGTATGGCGTTCATGTCTTTGACCTCACCACGTTCGGCATGTGGTTTCATTTTGGCGAAACCTACTGCGTAAGCGGAGCTGTTAGAGTTGGTGATGATGTTGAGGCCTGCTACGCTCAGATCGAGGTATACGCCTTCTTTCTGTTGCACCACGCTGTCGATCTTGTGGATCGCGTCTTTCGTTCTTTGCAGTGAAGAACCTGCGGGCATGTTGACTGCGTATACGAAGAAGCTCTGGTCTTCGGAAGGAATAAAGCCGGTAGGCGTTGTCTTCACCATCCAGAAAGTGGCGGCGCTTATCACCACCAGCCCGAGAATGGCTACCCATTTCCTTCTCACCAAAAACTGTATACTGTGAATATATTTAGCGGTGATGGCATTAAACGCGGCGTTAAATGCTTTGAAGAACCTGCCACCAAAACCTTTGGTAGCAAATTGCAGCTTACCGTTTGCCTGCGCTGGCGCATGCTCGTCATCATGATGCGTGTTTTTCAGTAACAGCGCACAAAGTGCAGGGCTCAGCGTTAACGCGTTCAGTGCCGATATCAGGATCGCAATGGCCAGCGTGAAGGCGAACTGGCGGTAAAACACACCTACAGGACCTTGCATAAAACCTACGGGCAGGAACACCGCGGACATTACCAGGGTAATGGACACGATCGCGCCGGATATCTCACTCATCGACTGTACGGTGGCATCTTTCGCATTCATCTTCACCCGTTCCATCTTGGAGTGTACTGCTTCTACCACCACGATCGCATCGTCCACTACTATACCAATGGCCAGTACGAGGGCGAACAGGGTGAGCAGGTTGATGGAGAAACCAAACAACTGCATGAAGAAGAAGGTACCAATAATAGCTACAGGCACTGCAATCGCCGGGATCAGCGTAGAGCGGAAATCCTGCAGGAAGATGAACACTACGATAAATACGAGGATGAAGGCCTCTACCAGGGTATGTTTAACCTGGTCGATCGACTGGTCAAGATACTCTTTGGTGCTGTAGATGATCGTTTGTTCCACACCACCGGGCAACTGCGCTTCCGACTTCTTCATCAGCTCTTTGATGGCTGTCTGGATGTCGTTGGCGTTGGAGCCTGCTGTCTGGAAGATGGCAATACCAATACCTTCCTTGTTGTTAATCCTTGTTTCGGTGCTGTAGCTGAAAGAACCCAGTTCTACACGGGCTACATCTTTCAATCTTAATACAGAACCATCGGGATTAGCTTTGAGGATGATATTTTCGTATTGCTCGTTTTTATTGAGTTTGCCTTTGTATTTAATCACGTATTCGAACGACTCCTTACTGCTTTCGCCGAAACGGCCGGGTGCTGCTTCCAGGTTCTGATCGCGGATAGCGCCCAGTACTTCCTGGGGCGACATATTATTGGCGGTCAGGCGGTCGGGGTTCAGCCAAATACGCATAGAATAGTCCTTACCACCAAACACCTGCACCTGTCCCACACCGGGCACACGCTGCAATTCAGGAATGATGTTGATCTTAGCATAGTTCTGCAGGAACGTTTCATCGTACGCAGTATCCTTTGCTAAAAGGTTTACCACCATGATCATGCTGTTCTGCTGTTTCTGCGTGGAGATACCTGCCTGTACTACCTCTGCAGGCATCAGGTTAGTAGCTTTCGCCACGCGGTTCTGCACGTTTACCGCCGCTAAGTCAGGATCGGTACCCAGTTTAAAATATACGTTCAGGGCCATGGAGCCGTCGTTGTTGGAAGTAGAGGTCATGTAAGTCATGTTCTCTACACCATTCACCGCTTCTTCGAGCGGCGTGGCCACCGAGCGGGCCACTACTTCGGCATTGGCACCGGGGTACAGGGCTGTAACCTGTACGCTGGGCGGCGCAATATCCGGGAACTGCGCCACCGGCAGTGATATGAGCGACAGGGTGCCCAGCAGTACCAATATGATGGAAACTACTGTAGCCAACACCGGTCTTTCTATGAATTTCTTTAACATCGTAGCAATAGTTTTTAAGTCCGGCAGCAGCCATGGCTGCCGGCATGAGGCGAATAGTAGATGCGCTTAGCTGGTTACTTAGAGCGGCCTTGTTTTAAGTAGGCTGTCCATTTGTATGGGCTGTGGCTTAATAACGGCCCCGTCGCGCAAGCGGCCCAATCCGCTGAACACGATACGTTCGCCATCTTTAAGACTGTTACCTACAAAGTAGTAACCTGTTGTTTTACCAGTAATTGTCAGTGGTTTACTTACCACTTTGTTGCTGTCGCCTACGGCGAATACGAACACTTTATCCTGTAGTTCGAAAGTAGCTTCCTGTGGTACAACCACGGTAGAAGCAAATTCGTGAGGTATCCTTACTTTGCCCGTAGAGCCGGAACGTAATAAACCTTGTGCATTAGGGAACACAGCGCGGAAGCTGATAGCACCCATGGTTTTGTCGAACTGACCTTCCACGGTTTCTATCTTTCCTTTGGCACTGTATACAGAACCGTCTGCCAGTACGAGTTCCACCGGGGGCAGGTTCTTGATTTTGTCTGGCACCGTTTCGCCGGCAATATCATTTTTGAAGTGCAGGAAGTCTACCTCACTCATCGAAAAGTAAGCGTATACTTCTTTCACATCCGATATTACGGTAAGGGCCTGTGTTTCTCCCCTGCCTACAAGGCTACCTGTTTTCAAAGGAATACGACCAATATAACCACTAACGGGAGCAGTAATTAAGGTATACCCTACATTGATACCGGCATTACCCACACTGCTCTGCGCCTGTGCTACAGAAGCTTTGGCGGCGGCATACGCAGCCTGTGCAGATTTAAGCTGTACATCACTTACTACGTTGTTTTCTACCAGCGGGGTAAGTTTGTCTACTTCCAGCTTAGCTTTTTCGAGGTTAGCTTTGGAGGCTTCCAGGTTGGCTTTAGCGTTGCTGTACTGTTCCTGGTAAGGACGATCATTGATGCGGAACAGCGGCTGGCCTTGTTTTACGAAGGCGCCTTCGTCCACATAAATCTTATCTAAGTAACCATCTACCTGCGGCCTTATTTCTACGTTCACCTTACCTTCCACTGCGGAAGTGTATTCCCTGTAGCTCGTTGCTGGCAGGGATTTCAGTTGAACTACTGGTAATGAAGGCGCATCGCTGCCTGCGGGTACTTCTGCTGAAGTAGTGCCGCAGCTGTAAGCTATGATGGTGAGTGCCACGGCGATAAGCGCGATGGACCACTTCTGTTTGTTGTTGTTTGCGAATGGTTGCATAATTCGGCGTGTTTTAAAGCGGTTAGGCGGTCCATTGCGAGTCACAGACACACTGGTGCGCACGGAGCCTGTCCGGCTGGCGGTAGTGTTTACTGTATCTCACAACATGGATCTGGAAATAAAAAAATACAAGAGAGTGCATGCCCGTATTTTGGGCAACGGCGCATGCTGCGGCATCCGTTTCAGGTATCGTGTGTAATAGACTCTTTGCGAGAGAGAGAATTGCTAAAGTGAAACGATTGCTTTCTAAGTTACATGAGTTTCATCGTCGTTCGTTTGATGCTTAAATACAAATGCAAAGTAAACGTATAATCAGGTCACCGGCATTTACATTATTGGGGGATTAATTGTACTTTTCACGGATTTGCTTCTGAAAGAACACCGGGGTCATATTTGTATGCTTCTTAAAAAAGCGGTTAAAGTAGGCGTCGTCCTCGAAATTCAGCTCGTAAGCGATCTCCTTTACGGAGTAATTTCTCAGGTACAGCAAGCGTTTTGCCTCCATAATACGCTTTTCATCGATCACCCCTTTGGCGTTACGTCCAAACACTCCTTTCACCGAATCGTTGAGATGGCCGGCCGTGATATACAGCATTTCAGCATAATCTGCCACCTGTACTTTATCACGGAAGTGTTTGTCTACCAGCATTTTAAACTGCAATACCAGGCCCTGGGGCAGGGTATCTTCGTTTTTCATGGGCATCGGTTCGGGCATTGCTATACGGCTGCAGGCGATGATAAGGGCACTCAGCAAACTACGTAACACGGCATCTTTACGGGGCCGTGCCTGGCGGAACTCGCTGATTAACAGCCTGCAATAGGCCAGTACTTCTTTCAGCTGCTCCTCGTCCATCCGGATAACGGCGGAGCGGAACATACAGCCCCAACAGCTCAATAGACACTGGGTTTCTGTTACCAGGAACTCAGGTTTAAAATAAATATGTATGAGTTCGCAGCCTTCTCCGAAGATCTGCTGGTGTATTTGCCCTCTTTCCAGCATTGTAATGGCCGGGCCGGTTACCATCTGGCGGTCAAAATCAACGTATTGCTCCATATCACCGCTGGTGAGAATGGATATACAGAACCCCTCGTGGCGGAAGGGTACCTCGCTGGCTATATTATGAAGCGCTTCGCCGCTTAAACGTTTGATATAGAAGTCGGTATCTGATTTGCAAACTGCTATTTTATCCTTTACCAGCAGCTTCTGCTCTTTCTTCTCTTCGGTGATAACGTTTGACATGAATTGTACTTTTTAAGACACAGGGCCGGATTAACCGGCCCTGTAAAAATACAATTTATTTTGTTTCTGCTTTTTCTTTTGGCTTTTCTTTTACCACAACAAGGTCATTTAACTTCACATTGATAGGTATTTTTCCCAGTTGCACGATCGCCCGTTTATCTCTTATCTCTACCAGCTTACCTACCTGGCCATTACTAACGATCTTCACCTGGTCGCCTACTTTACAGGTACCGCCAATTTCCTGGAACCTGTCCTGCACTTTCTTTTCGAACCTGTCATTAATGGCTTTCTCTTTCTTTTTAAAGAGCAGCGCTTCCGCCTGTTTCACCACTTTCTGTTTATCATCGGTCCGTTTCCATTCTATCACGATCTGCTTCATCTTACGCTCCATGTCTTTGAGGTACTGGATCTCATCTTCACGGATCTTGTTCTGTAGTTTGAGCAGCTGCACCTGCTGGCTCTTCCGCTCTTTATCGGCCAGTTGCTCGTACTCGCGCTTCAGGCGCTCGTTTTCGCGCAGCAGTTTTTGCAGGTCGCGTTCTTTATGCTCTACCTTTTGCAGGTCTTGTTCGGCTTTGTTCAGCAATTTATCGAGGCGAAAGTGCCCTTCGTCTACCAGCTTACGCGCACGGTCAATCAATGCGGGTTGCAAACCGATACGCTGTGCAATGGCAAAGGTGTATGAACTACCCGGTTTACCCACCATCAGTTTGTACATGGGCTGCAACGTTTGCTCATCAAAGCCCATCGCGGCGTTCATAATGCCTTTCACTTTGTTGGCCATCACCTTCAGGTTAAGATAGTGGGTGGTTACAATGCCGTAAGCATGTTTACGCGCCAGTTCTTCCATGATCACTTCCGCAAAAGCACCGCCCAGGTTAGGGTCGGAGCCGCTACCCAGTTCGTCGATGAAGAACAGGGTTTTACCGTTCGCCTCCTCCATAAAATACTTCATGTTCTTGAGGTGCGAACTGTAGGTACTCAGTTCAAACTCCAGCGACTGTGTATCACCGATATGGATCATCAGCTGGCGGAAAATACCGATCTGTGAAGTGGGATGTACGGGTACCAGCAGGCCTGCCTGCAGCATCAGCTGTATAAGGCCTACGGTTTTAAGTGTCACCGTTTTACCGCCCGCATTGGGCCCACTTATCACCAGGATATGATGATTTTTATCGAGCGTTACGCTGATAGGGATCGTAGGTTTACTGTTCTTACGGTTGTATAACAACAGCAGCGGATGGTAAGCTTCTACAATGTGCAGTTGCGCGTATGGCACCAGCATGGGGAAGTTACCGTTGATATCAAGCGCAAGGCGGGCCTTGGCGCGAATGAAATCGTAGGTACCCAGTATGGTGTGATAGGTTTCCAGCAGGCCGGAGTGACTGGCCAGCGAAGCGGTAAGATCGCGCAGGATCTTGTACACTTCTTTACCCTCCTCCCGCTCCAGCGAAAACACATCGTTGTTTAGCTCTATCGTTTCCTCGGGCTCCAGGAAAGCGGTACGACGGGTATCGCTTTCACCGTGAATAATGCCCTTTACCATACGTTTGTTCTCCGCAAAAATGGCCACCACCCTGCGACCGTTGAGGAAGGCCTCTTCGATATCGGCCAGGTAGCCAAGTTTAGTGAGCTTCTGCAATATACGGTCAAAGGAGCGGCGCACTTCTGTACGTTTGCGGTACAGGTTCATACGGATCCTGGCCAGCTCGGGCGTGGCATTATCGCGCACCTGCCCGTTCTCGTCCAGCACCTCATCGATGAGCGTCCTTATCTTTTTCTCGTAATGAGTGTCTTTAACAACGCCATGCAGTCCTGCATAGGTAACCTGGCGGTCGGCGTCGAAGAAGCGGAATATACTGCCTACACTTTCGGCCAGTTTGCGTAACTGCATCACCTGGTCGCCCGCAAGCACAGCACCCTGGATATTCAGGAGCCGCAACTCGTTCCGGAGATTAAGGATGTAATCGTTCGGAAAGTGTTCCTGTAATAAAACCAGTTGTTTATACTCGTGTGCCTGTTGTAGCGCGGTTTTAACGTAATCAATGTGGGTATGTAACCTGAGATCACTGGCCATTTGCTTGCCCAGCTCTGTCTTACAATGTTCTTCCAGCAAATTCCTGACCTTGTCGAACTCCAGTTGCACCAGCGCCGAATCCGGAAAATATTTCAATTTTTTACTCTGTTTAAATCTTAGAAACTATGTCTTTTGCGGTCGTTTTACGGGCGCACCATCCGTGTTAGGGCCGCCAAAAAGAATGTTAAAGTTACCAAACTTGCCGATCTAAATCATCATATATCCCGTAATTTGATAGGAAGTATGGGTTAATTAATTGTAGCGTAACTTTGTAAAGCCCATCAAAAAACTAAGGGGAATCATGATGAAATACTTATTGCTGGGCTGTTTGTGGTGTGTTTCCCTGACAGCCTGCGCGCAAAAGAAGACAAAAAAAGAAAAAGTACCGGCAGATGTGGAAGTAAAAGACACAGACTCCTCCGCCACTGCCACCTTTGGAGGCGGCTGCTTCTGGTGCACGGAAGCCCAGTTCCAGTACCTCGACGGCGTATTGAAGGTAGAATCGGGCTACATGGGCGGCAAGGTGGCCAATCCTACTTACGAAGAGGTATGTACCGGTACTACCGGCCATGCCGAGGTGATAAGGGTTACCTACGATCCGCGTAAAATAGACTACCCTACCCTGCTCGAAGCATTCTGGACAAGCCACGACCCCACCACGCTTAACCGCCAGGGAAACGATGTGGGCACTCAGTACCGCTCTGTTATCTTTTACCATAACGAGCAGCAGCACAAGGACGCGGATTTTTACAAGAAGAAATTACAGGATTCCGGCGCTTACAGCGATCCTATCGTTACGGAAATAGCGAAGGAAGGGCCGTTTTACAAAGCGGAGAATTACCACCAGGACTATTACAACCAAAATGGCTCGCAGCCTTACTGCAGTTACGTAATAAGGCCTAAACTGGAAAAGTTCAAAAAGGCGTTTAAAGACAAGCTGAAGCATTAGTACAGCCTTCTTTACAAGATTTACCCCGTGGCCCTGCTACGGGGTATTTTTTTGCATTTTCCTGTACCAAACGGCCAGCAGGAAAAATGCCACAGCCGTGACCACCAGTAAAGCACTGGTAAAATTAAAGAACACCGCCTGCTCTTCGGTGAACCATGCCAGCCTCGTTCCCAAACGGCTTATCACCGCTGTTACAATCCCGGCGAATAACGTACATACAGTTAATACGCTCATAAGGTATGGTTTGGTTGAACAAAAGGGGATTTCCTCATATGCTAACAGCAAGTAACTACAAATTGTTCAGTCTCATCACTTCAGTGATCAAATCTGCCATTCTAACCGTAAGATGTACCATCAAAGGCACTGGCACAGTAAATTCGGGGTCCGAATCTAAATCCCCCATCATGCCTGTAACAGACCGCCGCATAAGGGTAGCCGGTTATTTTATCGTAGCCAGTACGTTTTTCCTGTTCTTCATGCTGGAAATGTTTTTCTCCTGGCACGACGATAACATGTTGCTCAAAACCCTGGGCATCACAGTGTTTTACAGTCTGGCCATCTGGGAAATTACCCGTTACGTGATACTGGCCCTGCGCAGCCGGTACAGCAGCCTTAAAATGGTAAAAAGGCGCACCTTCGCCGCTATGTTCATACTGGTGCCTTACGCCATACTCATTGGTGTGCTGCGCATATGGATAGAAGATAAAAGTAACCTCTGGGGCGTACCGGTAGGCACCATCACCAATTACTCCATCTCCTCCGGCATCAGCCTGCTGTTTGTACTCCTGGAAATAGCAGCCTACGAAGGCATTTACTTCTTCCGCGAATGGAACAAAGCCCGCAAGGAGGCCGAAGACCTGAAAAAACTGCATTTCCAGATGCAGTTCGACGCCCTCAAACTGCAAATACAACCGCACTTCCTGTTTAATACTTTCAGTACGCTTATTAGCCTGATCACCGTAGATCCGCCGAGAGCGAAGATATTCACCGAAAAACTGAGCAGCACTTACCGCTATTTCCTCGAAGCCAGCGAGCGCGAATTGATCAGCCTCGACGAAGAGATCCGTTTTGCCCGTACTTATTTCTACCTGCTGCAAACCCGGTACGAGAATGGCCTGCACCTCGAAATAGACGAAGCGCCGGGGCTCGACAACTACCTGATTCCCCCGCTGAGTTTACAGTTGTTGCTTGAAAACGCCATTAAACACAACATCATTACCCGCAGCCGCCCGCTGCACATTCACATTCGTTTCAATTTCCTGAAGCGGCGGATCATGATTACCAACAACCTGCAGCGTAAGGCCACCACAGCGCCGAGCGGCAAGGGCCTGCAACACCTCAAAAAACGCTATGCCCTTATGGCCATGGATAAGGTGGAAATTGTTGAAAATGCAGCGAACAATGAATTTATGGTGAGCATCCCGTTTGTGCCTTCGCGCCAGCAGGAATTGGTGAGATGATTTTGGGGACCAGCAGTGGGAATGCTGTTCAGCCGCCGTTGTGTCACTCTCTTCAACAACGGTAATACTATCGGGCAAAAGTACAGGTTTACCCTCCACGAACGTTTCGTGTTCCGCCATATTTTCAGCAGCGTCAAAGGCTGTGATCACTACCCGTACGGTAAGGGATGATTTTACATCGTACTGCCAGCGTATATTCCCTGATGGCTTCACCGCCAGGCCCTCTTCTACAGGCACACCAAATTCGTCATACACCTGCACATTCACCCGCGTTACTTCGAAGTTGTCCAGCGCCAATATGCTGATGGCCGTGCCCTCCACTGTTACCTGCCTGATTACCGGCGCATTCATAGCGTCTGATATAGCCTCGTTGTAAGCACTGCGTCCTTCCCGGGCCCTGGCAGCGTACAACGCTTTCCGGCCGGGATCGCGGATAACAGCCTGGGCAAATAGCTGGGCTTTCCTGAACCTTTCGTTACAGGCCGTTTGTTTAGCGGTGGCGGACCCCGTGTAAGGATTTTCAACCTTACACAGCACGGTTTTACCATTATGCTGCCTGAAATACCCGGTAGTTCCGAACTTACCCGTTAGCCCGTAAGTGATTGAATTATGTATATAAACTGCCATGTTGTATGTTTTTGTTTAGGTAAAGGTCGGTCATCCCCCTGCCTGAAACTGTTCCCGAACGGAGGAAAAACTGTTCCCGAACGGAGTATTTTCCGGGAAACTACCAGGAAGGATGTTAGATAGAAGGGAGGAAGATATAAGACGAGCGGCCCCTGAGCGGAGCATGAGCGAACGGTGAGCGGCCGGTAAAGACGTATTTAAGGCGCGTGGGTGCGTTTGCGACAGGTTAAGTAGAAGCCCCATAGTATTTCAGCGGTGAAGGAGTGCCGGCGGCCGAACAGAATGACTACTGCTGATCCACCTTTCTCCTTTTGCCGTATCACATGTTTACTCACATGCGTGCCCCGTACATGTATACATAGACCCACCAGTCGCAATTGAGCGGATATGGGAGATGACAGGATGTATTTTTGCCAAAACCTTGGCTCATGAAGAAAATGTTACTGCTCTCTGCGTTGTTACTGGCGGGAGTTGCTATTTCGGGAACAGGGCGTTATAGAACGGGCTGCGGAAAGCAGTTCGAGAAAAAAAATCTACACATCATAAAGGGACGCCTGCCCCATATGCCGCGCCCCGCCTTTATCGTCCCAAAATAATATGGCGGCCTGCTTTTTGTGCATTGATTACCAGCCTCAGGAATAGGAATTTATCAATTATACATAACAAATTTCCTATCTTTAAATAGTCAGGCCAGAAGCTGCGTAACAACAAAATACATTTATGACAATTCCCGGGAAATCCGACCCTGATACCTATTACCAGAATGAGCATGAATGGTTTAATGCCATTATCAGAGGTCAGTCGGAGATCATTGAGATGATTACCAGGGGCGACGACCTGGATATTATTCTTTCGGCGATTGCCTTATTGGTGGAGAAAAACAGTGATCAACAACCTTATGCGTCCATCCTGTTGGCAGGGCCTGAAGGTAAAAGCCTTCTGCACGGCGCCGCACCCAGTTTACCAACATCATTCAGCACACTTATTACCGGCCTGCCTGTAGCAGACGGACATGGCAGTTGCGGTACGGCGGCTTTCTTTAAAACGCCCGTTGTGATAGAAGATACTGCTACTGATCCCCGCTGCGCACTGTACCGCGATGTGGCGGACTACTTCGGCCTCCGGGCCAGCTGGAGTACGCCGCTACTATCACGAAAAGGTGCGTTACTCGGCACTTTTGCCATCTACTATAAAACAAAAACAACACCCTCCCAGCGCGACCAGGAAATAGTAAGACTGCTTAGCAGTACGACTATACTGGCCATCGAATACATGTTGGCCGATGCCGAACGTAACCGGCTGCTGGAATTGCAGCAAAAGGCCGAACAAAAGGCAACTTCTGCCGAGCACTTGTCGCAAATGGCGGCTGCGTCATCGCAGGTGGGTACGTTTTTTATTAACCTGCATAGTCCGAATGAAATAAAGTATTCCGACCTGCTCTCGGTTATACTAACCGGCGAGGTAATGCCCTCCGTAACCCGCGACCTGTTCGTTAAACATATACACCCTGAAGATGCACACCTGCGGGAACGGGCGTACGAACAGGCCTCCGTTACCGGCAAACTGGATTACGAGGCGCGTTTCATATGGAACAACGGTACCATACGCTGGGTAAGAGCCCTTGGCGGGTATTATTACGATCAGCATGGTACGCCCCTTACCTTTTCGGGTACGGTGCGCGACATCACAGACGAAAAACAACGCGAGGCAGATATACAGGCATTGCAAAGCCGCTTCCAGTCCATCTTCCAACATGCCTCACTGGGCATTGCGTTAACGGACCTGCAGGGTAGCTATACCCTGGTAAATGAGGCCTATACGAAAATCGTGGGGTACTCGGCCACGGAATTATATGGGATGAAAATGGTGGATATTAGTCACCCCGACGACTGGGCCCGTAAGGAAGCCATGTTGAAAGAATTTTCCGGCGGCAGCAGGAACGATTTTGAGATCGAAAAACGATATACGCATAAAAACGGGCAGATCGTTTGGGTACGCAACAACGTATCGCTACTGCACGACCAGGAAGGCCGGCCCGCTAACATTATCATCATTACGGAAGATATTACCTCACAGCTGGAGTGGAAACAGGAACAGCAGAAGCTGCGCAAGCTGGTGGATAATAGTGTAGACCTGATGTCGATACTGGGACTCAACGGGAAAAACACCTACCTGAACAAAGCCGGTATGGAAATGCTTGGGTTTGATACACAGGAACAGGTGTACAATACGCCATTAAGCGAACTACATTCCGCCGAAGACTTCAGGAAGGTAGAGGACGAGGTACTACCTGCCATTATGGAACACGGTCGCTGGTCAGGCACCATGATCGTACGTAATCTTAAAACCGGTGAACGTTTCCCTGTATACAATAATACCACCCGCATAGACCACCCGATAACCGGCATGCCATTGGCCATAGGTGCCGTAATGCGCGATATGCGGCCAGAACTGAAGGCACAGAAAGAGCAGCAGAAGCTGATCGCCCTGCTGGAAAAGAGTTCCGACTTTGTGAGTTTGTCCGACATCAACGACAACGTGTACTATGTGAACGAAGCCGGAAGGCGTATGCTGGGCATAGAAAGCGAAGAAGAATTGCTTCGCCACAACAGCGTTTACCTCGTGGAGGGAGAACAGGAGAAACTAAAACAGGATGTGAACATGCAGCTTTACCAGCAAGGACGCTGGTCCGGCGAAATACTATATAAACATTTTAAAAGCGGGGAACCTATTCCCGTATACGCCAACTCCATGATGGTGTACGACGAGATCAGCGGCGAGCCTATAGGCCGCGCCACCATATCGCGCGACCTGCGTCAGGAAAAGGCGTTTAACAAAGCCATTACCGAAAGCGAACAGCGCTTCCGCAGCATGATAGAACAGGCCCCTGTAGCAATGGGCGTGTTAAAGGGCTACGATATGCTGGTAGAAACAGCCAATGATGAATTGCTCGAAGTATGGGGCAAAGACCGTAGTGCAGTAGGCAAACCCATGCTGGAAGCCCTGCCTGAAATAGCCAACCAGGGATTTCCGGAGTTGATAACGCAGGTATACGAAACCGGTATACCACATTACGGCTACGAAACAATGGCCCGGCTGGTAAGAAACGGTGTATTGGAATCGCGCTACTTCAATTTCATTTATGCTCCCTTCCGCGAAGGAGGCGAAATAACAGGTGTACAGCTTGTAGCACTCGAAGTAACCGAACAGGTAAAAGCTAAAAAAGAACTGGAGGCCAGTGAAGAACGTTTCCGCAGCTTCATCACCGCCGCCCCTACCCCAATTGGCGTTTATATCGGCAGGGAAATGCGTATTCAAACCGTAAACGAATCGATACTAAAAACCTGGGACAAGACAGCAGCGGACGTATTGGGTAAAACCTTCCGGGAAGCAATGCCCGAACTGGAAGGACAACCTTTCTTTGACCTGCTCGATAAAGTATATACCACCGGCGTGCCGTACATCGCGAATGAACAACGGGTAGACCTGTTTGTGGACAAGCGCATGCAGACCTTTTATTTCAACTTCATTTACAAACCTTTGCTTAACGCCAGTGGCGAAGTATATGGCATTATCAATACTGCTGCAGATGTTACGGAAATAGTGCTGGCCCGGGAAAAAGTAAGGGAAGCGGAAGAGCGGCTGCGGCAGGCGATAGAATCCGCAGAAATGGCCACCTGGAGCATCGACCTGCAAACCGGGGAAGTAAACTATTCGCAACGGGCACGGGAATGGTACGGTTTCGAGGGCGAAACGATCAATAGCCAGGAAGGCTTTAACGCTATCCATGAAGAAGATCGGGAAAGAGCCTTATCCCGCATGCAAAGAGCCATTGGCAACGAATGGGGCGGTTTGTACGAAGACGAATACCGTGTGGTAGGCATGAAACAAAACCAGCTGCGCACCCTCCGTATGTCGGGCAGGGTAATATACAGTGAAGCCGGCGAACCTATGCTGCTTACAGGCATTGTACACGATATTACCCGGCAGAAAATGCAGGAACAGGAACTGGAGAACATAGTACAGCAACGTACCCGTGAACTGCAACTGGCCAACATCCAGCTGAAACAAACCAATGAAGAACTGGAACAATACGCGTACGTAGCCTCACACGATTTGCAGGAACCTTTGCGGAAGATCCGTATGTTCTCAAGCATGTTAAACGATTGCGAGGACTTGCACGACAATCAGTACGTACAAAAATATCTCGATAAAATAGGCGCATCGGCTGCGCGAATGAGCCTGCTGATTAAAGACCTGCTCGACTTTTCGCGTGTGAACATTAAGGAAAAACTGTTTACCAGCGTGAGCCTGGATAAGATAGTGAGCAGTGTGGAACAGGATTTTGAATTGCTGATACAACAGAAGGAAGCGGTGATTACGAAGGAGCCCCTGCCCATAATAGAGGCCATTCCATTGCAGATGAACCAGTTGTTCTACAACCTGCTGGGCAATGCACTCAAATTCACGAAAGCAGGCGAAGCGCCGCGGGTTACGATTACCTGTGTACCCGCAGATAAAGAACTGCTGAAAACGTATAACAAAACACCGGATAAAATTTGGTACCATATCACGATTACCGACCAGGGTATTGGCTTTGATTCATTCCTGAAAGAAAAGATATTCGTGATTTTCCAGCGGCTTAACACCCGTGAGCAATATGAAGGCACGGGTATTGGCCTGGCGCTTTGCCGTAAAATAGTACTCTCCCATGGCGGTTATTTGTGGGCTGAGGGCGAACTGGGACGAGGCGCGCAATTTCATATCTTATTACCTGCATTACAGTAAATAAATCTTAACTATTCGAATATGCAACAGCAACAATACAGCAACCATGTACGTTTTTACCCACCGCATCACTTTGTGTTTTACCCCGTAGTATTAGCCGGCACAACATTCGCTGTGTTCCGTTATTTCCGTGAAGGCGGGCTGGAATGGTTGTTTGTGGCGTCACTGTTTATCATATGCGGCTGGTTATCGTTCATGCTGCGGCAGCATTATGCGCTTACGCTGCAAGACAGGATCGTGAGGCAGGAAGTACGTTTCCGTTATTATACGCTTACCCAAACCCGCTTCGAAGTGCTGGAACCACAACTGTCGTTATCGCAGGTGCTGGCGTTACGTTTCGCATCAGACCTGGAGTTACCGGGACTGGTATCGCGGGCTATTGCGGAGAAGTTGTCGGCCGACGAGATTAAGAAAGCAATTAAACAGTGGCAGGGGGATTATATGCGGGTGTAGATCCAGGTGTCTTTAACCCATGGTTTGCGTTCCCTGATCAAAAAGCAATATAAGTGGCTGCCGCAAAGGCTTTGCCTGAAGAAAAATACCGCGATAATTAAAGTGATATGGGCAGGATGTGATAAAATGATTACCATACTCACCCGCAGGATACAAAAAAAGGCCGCACGAAGCGGCCTTTCTCTTTTCTCCATTTTATTAATCAAAAATCAGTTTATTGAACGTCCCACCATACACGGCTGGTGAGGGTAACGCCAGCCTGCTGGGCCTGTTCGTTACTCTGAGTTTCCGACTCGGGATACAGCAGCCTGCGGGGAATGTCCGACAGTGCGCCATCAACTTTTGTAAGGGCGGGGAAGCCGGTACGTCTCCAGTCGTTAAAAGTTTCCAGGTTCAGGAAGTTGGCCACCGCCTTTTCTTCGATGATACGCTGAATGCCGTTAACTGCTGTAAGCGGGCGGCTGGCTACATAAGCCAAAGCAGCCACCGAAGTAGTATCGATACCCAGTTTGTGCAGATGCGAATTAATACCAGAAACATAGATGGGCTGTGCTGCAGCGAAGCCAGATTTACGGAACACCGCTTCTGCCTTCAGGAATATCGCCTCCGAGTTGTTGAATATGTAATTAGACGATGCGGCTGCGCCGTAGAAGTCGCCCAAGTACGAGTAATTGAGCAGGCTGCCGCTGGGTGGCGTACCTACTCTCCTGCCCACATAAGTACCACTGTTCACTGCAGGTTTTACCATTTTAGACAAACGGGGATCTAATCTGCCCTTCAGTGTTTCCACGATTGTTTCGTTCAGCACGTAAGTAGTAACAGGCAGGAAGGTATAATACCAGATGTTTTCTGTAGAAGCATTGCCCTCGTAAGTAAACTTCCAGTCGTCCGTATTGGCCGTCATACCATTCTGTAACGCAGCCAGTGCGCTATCCGACTGTACAGCAGCAGTGTAACCGGGTGCTTTGGTAAGGTGCATGAAATAACGGGCTTTTAAAGAGTAGGCCAGTTTTCTCCAGGCAACCATATCTCCCTTATAGAAATAATCATCAGAACCTGGTTTAACACCTGCATTCTTCGAGATATCCACCAACGCATTATTCAGCAGCGACTGGATGGTTTTATAAATCTCTTCCTGTGAATCGTATGCTACAAGAAAGTTGTTCTTATCAAAAGCCTTTGAGTAGGGAATATCGCCCCAAAGGTCGGTAGCGTTACCTAATACATAAGCCGACAGTATCTTTGCAACCGCCGCATAGTTCCAGCTTTCAGTAGCTTCCGCTTTCTGGTTCAGGATTTTCAGGTTGTTGAGGCAGGTAACATAGTACATCGTCCAGTCGCCATTCACATCCGCATTAAACAACTGGTAGTTCGCTATTCCAGGGTTAGCCTGGTTAGGCGCTATGTTTTGCAGATAGTTATGGATGAGCAGTGCGCTGAAACCACCAGCTATGTTATCCGAAATATTCATCTCGATGGGCGATAACAGCAGCGAGGGCTGCACATCGGTAGGATTGTTAGGGTCCTTATTTACATCGAGAAACTTTTTACACCCACCTAACAGCAGTGCAGATATCGATAAAAGAGCAATTACTTTTTTCATGTTCAATAAGTTTTGTGGTACGATTAAAAACCAATCCTGAGCGCTACGTTAAATGAACGGGAAGTAGGCGTGGTGAACGCGTAAATCGACTGCGCACCGTTGCCTGTTCCATAAGAACTAACTTCCGGATCGGCGCCATCAAAATTGGGAGCATGTATCCACAGGTTCCTGCCGGTTACAGACAGAGAAGCAGATTTAAATGGTGTTCTTGACAACACAGATGGTTTCATATCGTATGCAAGCGTTAACTGGCGCAGTTTGATGAAAGAGCCATCCTGGATGGTGCTTTCGTACTGCCTGCTCTGCCAGTAAGTTTGCCCGTCAACCGTTACCGTATTAGGTTTATTATCCACCTCGCTGATACCTTCAATTACCATAGGACCACGTTTTTCGGTAGCTTTTACCGTACCGTAAGTGTAGCCGTATGCGTTTACATCATTCTGTACATCGCCGCCCTGTTTCATATCCAGGAAGAAGCTGAACGTAAACTGTTTGTAAGTAAACACGTTATTGAGGCCCGCCATGAAATCGGGGTTTGCGTCGCCCACAATGCCCTGGGTTGGATCTACCACAGGCAAACCTGCAGCGGAAATCAGCACCTGGCCATCTGCGTTACGTTTGTAGCGGTTACCATAAAATATATTGTAAGGCTGACCTACGATCAGGCGGCCCAGCTGGTTGATGCCCGGGGCAAGCGCCAGTACTTCATTGCGCAGGCGGCTGAAGCTGAGCGTTGTTCTCCAGTTAAAGTTTTTATTCTTCACCGGTATGGCACTCAGTAATATTTCAATACCCTTGTTCTCAATTTCAGCACTGTTGATGGTGGTACCAGTGTAACCAGTAGCGCTGGAAATCAGCGCACCAGGAATAATACCATTCACCGATTTACGCTGGAAGTAAGAACCTTCGAAAGTGATACGGTCTTTCAGGAAGTTCAGTTCCAAACCAGCTTCGTATTCGTTCAGCCTTTCGTTGGTGAGGTTAGGATTACCCAATGTTGTGCTTAACAGGAAGCCCGACTGGCCCTGGAAAGGGAACTCGAAGTAACCGGCATTGGTGTTTCGGCCTGCCCTTACGTAGGGGGTGTTAAGGGCGTAAGGTCCTACCCCATCGTTACCCACGGTAGCGTAAGACAGACGGAGTTTACCGAAGTTCAGCACACTCCTGGCGCCTTCACCCAGCAATTCAGAAAACACAAAGCTGGTAGCCACAGAACCGTATGGATAAAACTGTTTATCAGAAGCCAGTACCGAGCTGCCATCGTAACGGCCGGTAAGCGCCAAACTGATGAAACGGTTGTATTCGATGTTAGCCTGCGCGTAGAAACCTACTTTACGGGTAAGGTAGTTATACTGGCTGGAGCTGAATGTGCTGGCACCGGAGATGTTGTTGAAGTCATCGATCGTAAGACCAGTACCAGTAGTATTCATCGCATTGCTGTACGAAGAGAAGATGTTATTACCTACCAGTGCGTTCACATTAAACTTACCGAAGCTGTTGTTAGTGCTTATGATCAGGTCGTTGTTAAACTGGCGGAAGTTGGTGTTGATGTGGTGAACCTGTCCGGTAAGACCGATCTGCGGACTTGGACGTTCTGTATATTTCACTTCCTCCATGTATAAATCCGCACCCAGTCTTTCCGTGATGGTTAACCATTTTGTGGGTGTAGCGTTCAATGTATATACCGGGATGAACCTGTTCACCTTATCGTTGTTTTCGATATTGTTGATGGTCCACTCAGGCATGTTACGGGAGAAGCGGTAGCCACGCTGCGTACCATCAGGATTGAGGATAGGGAAAGGATTCCAGGAAACGGGCTGGCCGTACAATACGAACAACGGGCCGTTGCTGGCGCCTTCCGGCAGCCTGTTTTGTTCAGAGTTGGCGTAGTTAAGCTGGAAAGTAGAGTTGAAATACTTACCCATCTTAGTATTATACTTCACGAAAACAGAGTGCCTTTTGAAGAAGTTCTCAGGCATTACGCTTTTCTGGTCGAAGTAAGAATAGCTGGCGAAGTAACTCGAATTTGCATTACCCCCATCTACAGAAATATTACTGTTAGAGGTGATACCCGTGCGGAAGAAATCATAAGGATCGTACTTAGTGGCTTTTTTACCGCCCACTGTAAGGGTATCCATTAGTGGCCCCCAGGAAAGGCTGGATTTCTGTGTATCACCATCATAGTAAACACCACCCGTACCTTGCGCATACTTGGTTTGTCTTTCTGGCAACCATGGCTTTTCGAACGAAAGTTCAGAGCCCAGGGTTACAGAAGGCGCCCTGTCCGCACCATTTTTAGTGGTGATCAGCACTACACCTCTTGCACCGGCAGAACCATATAAAGTAGTAGCCGCAGCGCCTTTCAGTACGCTGATGCTCTCGATGTTAGCCGGATCGATATCCACGATACGGTTACTACCAGAACCAGCGGCAATCTGACCGGTTTCGTCGTTGTTAACGGGAACACCGTCTACCACGAACAGTGCCTGGTTGCTACCGTTTACAGAGGTATTACCCCTGATAACGATAGAGGCCGAAGCACCCGCAGTTCCCGAAGAGCTGGTGATTTGCACACCAGGGATTTTACCCGCCAGTGTGTTTACCAGGTTAGGCTCCTTGGTTTTAGCGATTTCTACGCCAGAGAGCTGTTGCGTGCTGTAAGTCAGCGTACGCTTTTCGCGCTTCACACCCAGGGCCGTTACCACCACATCGGTTAATGAAACAGCGCCTGACAATAAGGTTATATTAAAGTCCGTTCTACCCGCCACAGTAACTTCCTGTGCGTCGAACCCAATGCTAGACAGAAGCAGCACGCCATTCTCTCCCACATCCAGTTTAAAAGTGCCATCCGAAGCCGAAACTGTAGCGGCTGTACCATTCTTCTCTCTAATCGTAACGCCAGGCACGGGGCTGCCTGTGGCGTCTGTGATCTTTCCCTGCACAGCCCTTTTCTGGGCCATGGCAGCGATCGAACAAAACATCATTAAAAACACTAAAAAACACGGAGCGTATTTTGTTAATGTTGTTGACTTTGGTGACAGTTGCATTGCAATTGTGTTTTTAGTAAGGAATAGTTTGCCAGGCCGGCACAGAGCGCCAGCATCAGTCAATTGGTATTATGTTGAATTGTTAAGGACTTGTTACATACCGCCGGTTATTTATACCGGCAGACGCTGTTGCGTATTAAAATCGATTATTGGTTTTCCCGGGCGCGGCGCCCTTTTGTTTTAGACTGATTGATTTTGATGATGGTAAGTAATACGAAAGCTATTTCTCTGACCGAAAACAAAGTCATGTTTCATAAGTGGACGTTATTTAAAATAATAGCATGAACCCTGTTATCCGAAATTAGCATAGATTATCTCATAAAACACCTCTCATTTCCCCCTATCGTTTTTTATTAATTGTTCACAAAAAATACCGTTTTCTCTTTCTCATATATACACTTGTCATTTCTACACTCATTAACCTTACTCAAAACTATTTTTATTTAGGCTGACTGAGCCAAAATAAATTAACCATTTATATGCAGATATTACCTTTAAACCCCATTATCGGGTTAATTTCTGCTAACTGGCGCATTTTAACGATAAAACCGGAAGCATTCACGATGGTGCCAGGCAGCTTGATAAGAAAAGCGTTTCCGCGATTGTTTTGGTGATATAAATGTAGGTTGATATGGACCAGGGACAAAATATAACTATAAGCGTTACGTATACGCATAAAAAAAGGCTGCGTGACTGCAGCCTTTTTTTATGCGTAGTATTATATCTTTTAGAAACGGTAACCGATGCTCAAACGGAAGTTACGGCGTGCTTCTACGATGTAAGTGTAATAACCGGCAGCGTTAGCGGCCAGGGTTGCCTGCGTAAGCAGCTTGCGATCGTCTAGCAGGTTGTTCACAACGAAACCAACATTGTACTTACCCAACTGGTAGTTTAAACCGCCATCTACCCTGAAGTAGTTAGGAATGTTAGATGTTTTGGTGGCGCCTACTGCACGTTCGGCCTGCCACTGAATACCACCTGATGCACCAAAACCTTTCAGCGGGCCATTGATCATACGGTAGTTCAGCCATGCGTTGGTTACATGTTTTGCTGTGTTAGGTGTGATATTACCTACTGTCTTCTTAGTTTCGTCTACGATGGTAGGTGATTCTTTGGATATCTTAGAATCGGTAAGCGCGTAGTTCAATACAACATTCAAACCAGGAGCGATCTCGCCATTGATATCGATCTCGATACCTTTGGAAGTTGTTTCACCCAGTTGTATCATTACGGCCTGACCACGGCTATCAACCAAACCAGTGTTCACTTTATCGTTCACCCTTTTTATCTGGTAAACGGTAGCAGAAGTGCTCAGGCGGCCTTTGAACCAATCTCTTTTAAGACCAAATTCGATATCATTACCTTTTACAGGATCAAACGCATTGCCAGAAGAGTCAATACCCGTTACAGGCACAAATGACTGATCGTACAAGGCATAAGCGCTGGTATTTTTATCGATAGAGTAGCTTAAGCCAACACGTGGTGAGAAAACGTCGTCGGTTTTATCGGTAGTGCGGTCGCGGCCAGTAACGACAGCGTGTGTAAAGCGACCAGCCAGCGAAAGGCGGAGCGTGTTGTTAAAGAAGCCAAGTTCGTCCTGAACGTAGGCCGAAGCGTAGCTCACAGAACTGATATAAGCCGAGTTGGCCGCACGTTGCCTTACGCTCCTGCTACGGTCCAGTTTTGGCATAGAGTCGAACGGAATACCGTATTTAGGATTGTAAACGTTAAATATCTCACCGCCAGCCAGTCTTATATCGTTCTTCAGGGTACGGAAGTCGCCCCAGAATTTCTTGTTGCCCATATCTAAACCAGCGAGGATACGGTGACGTACACTACCAGTATATTCTTCGCCACTGATAGAGAACTGACCGAACCTGTTCTCACCAGCTTCGTCGCCCTGGCTAACATACCGCCTCATATCGCCGTTCAATTCAATGCTTGACAGCCACATGCTGCTGCCTTCCATTGCAAAATTGAAATAGGCTACCTGTGCATGCGCTTTCCACTTGTCATTAAACTCATGATCGAAATACAGGTATGCACTGTGATCTTTCAGGGTGCTGGGCTCCAGGGATGGGTCCTGGTAGAAGAAGTCGTTTTTGATACCCTCGTCCAGCAGTTTTTTGCGGGAGAAAGTATAGTTACCGTTACCCAGGTATTTAGAAGCCTGGTAAGTATATTCCAGCGTAACAGATGTTTTATCGTCGATCAGGTATTTCACCACCGGCGCGATTACATAACGGTTGTTGTAGTTATACTTAGTGAAAAAGTCTTTTTGCTGACCAGCCAGGTTAAGCCTGTAAAGCAGTTTACCGTCTTTGCTCAGTTTACCGTCGAAATCCAGTGCTGCGCGGTAAGTGTTGAAGCTACCCATGCTCAGGTTTACAGAACTGCGGGTCATACCGGTTGGTTTTTTGGTAACCACGTTATAGAAACCACCAGGTTCGCCGGCAGCCAGCATGAAACCGGCAGGGCCTTTTACGAACTCGATACGCTCGATCATAGAAGCATCTTCTGCGGTTGGGCCCCAACTCTGTTCGATGTTCATACCGTTACGGAAAGCAGGGATTTTAGAACCGCGCATACGGATGTTCGCGTATTGGTTGTCCCAGTGACCAGTGCGGGTAGCACCGCTCACATTACGGGTAATACCGTCTACCACATCAAACACCTGCTGGTCGGCCAGCACGGTAGATGATACTACCTGGATGTTCTGGGGAACTTCCAGGATAGGCGTTTGTAAGCGCAGGGAACCGGATACTTTATCTACTTTATATTTATTTCTTTCGCCATTGATTACTACTTCCTGCAGTTCTGCATTGGTAGCTTCCAGCTGAATGTCTATGCTTAAGATCTCATCGTCTTTCAGTTCTACTTCTTTCTGAACTGTTTTGTAACCGATCAGGTAAACCTGTACAGTGTAGCGGCCTGCATTCAGTTTTCTGAATACAAATTCACCTTTTTCGTTTGTCATACCACCCCTGTTCTTCTCTTTTAACTGCACAGTAACGTAAGCAGCGGGAGATCCGTCGTTGGTAACCACCTTCCCCTTAATTGCGGAAAGCGGTTCTACGCCAGCCAAAACCGGCAGGGCGCAAACGATAGCGAAGAAAACAGCTATCAGTGTGGCAATACTTTTAAGTTGAATACGCATATAGAAATATTAATGAAATGTTAAATTCCGGCCGCAAAGGTAGCCCCACACAGAGAATTTCCGTTAATCGGATCGGGAAAAAGACTTACGCAATGCGGAAAAAGAATGGAGAGGTTACGAGGAATTTATATATGTTGAAAATTAATTCGAAATCCCTCTGCGGCAGCGATATATTGCAATGCAGATTTGAGATGATTATATTTGACGCCCTATGTCGAGTGGCCTAGTAATGCAGATTTCCGAAAAGCTATTAACCTGGTGGCATTCCATGCTTGGCATTGGGGTGCGCCCCGGTATGTCGTTTATAGAAGCCAGGCGTACCCGGCTACTTAACCTGATCGCCCTGCCCACTATCCCCTTTATGCTGTTTTACACGATACTCAACTTTTGGCAGGAGCGTTATGTGCTGGCCACGGTGAATACACTGAGTATTACAGGCAACATAGCGGTATTATACCTGCATAGCGCCCATAAATACCTGAGTGCCAGACTTTTTCTGATCCTGTACAGTATTACACTATACACCTTTTCCGGTATCTATTTCCAGAACGGGGCAGAGTTTTTCCTGCTTAATATCCTCATTATCACCCTGCTGGTGTACGACCGGCTTTGGATAAAACTACTGTTCTCCACAATTACCATCTGCAGCTTCCTGGCCATCCACTTTATGCCGCAGGAAGCGGGATTTGCGTCCAACGTACCAACCGAACGTGCATGGGCCAACGTTTCTGCCTCGTTGTTTTTTATCATCATTGCCCTTACCTATTTTAAACAATTACATACCGACTACCTGCAGGTAACCGAAAACCAGCGCAGAGCCCTGGCCACCATGAACCGGGATAAGGAAAAGATGTTTTCCATCGTGGCGCACGACATCCGCAGCCCCCTCGCCACGCTGGAAGGCCTGCTGGATATGTTCCAGGTAGGAGAATATAGCGAAGCGGAGATGAAAGAGGCGGCGGAAATACTGCGTAAAAAGGTGGGGCAGCTCAGCGGCACACTGGATAACCTGCTCCGCTGGAGCATTGGCCAGATGAAGGGCATCCGTACGCAACCGGTGCTGTTCGAACTATCACCATTGCTGGAAGAGGTACTGGCTTTACTGGAATCTGGTTTCAAACAAAAAAACGTAGAAGTGACGGCCGACGTGCAGCATCAGCATGTGATGTTTGCCGATAGGGACCAGGCAGCCGTTATACTCCGCAACCTGATCAGTAATGCCGCTAAGTTCAGCCATCCGGGTGGCCATGTTTACTTACGATCGACCTCCAGACAACAGCGTTTGCTGATTGAGGTGCAGGACGAAGGCACGGGCATGAGCGCCGAACAGATGGACACATTATTCACCAACCGGGCCGAACCCGGTTTCGGCACTATGGGCGAGCGTGGTACCGGCCTGGGATTAATGTTAAGCCAGGAGTTTGCGGAACAGAACAACGGCGCTATTACTGTACAAAGCGTACCAGGGCAGGGTACCCTGTTTTTACTCGACATGCCCGCGCTGGAAGACGAAGACCGCAACTGGGGCTAAATAAATATTTCTCCCTTTAAATACAACACACCTTTACCCGCCATAGACACCCTTTCGCCAAGCAGCCTGCAATGCAGCACTCCCGTTCTTCCCGACAACTGCATAGCCACCAACTCACTTTTCCCTGATTGCTGCGCCCAGTAAGGTATCAGCGTAGTATGTGCAGAACCGGTAACCGGATCTTCGTTAATACCCGAAGCCGGCGCGAAAAAGCGGGATACGAAATCGCACTCATTTCCTTTCGCCGTAACAATAAGCCCCCTGGCATTTAAACCTGCTATTACCGGCAGATTGGGTTTCATATTTTTTACGTTCTCTTCCTTTTCAAATACCAGCATGTAATCCGTTTTACCTTTAAAAGCAGCAACGGGGCGCTTATCACTGGACGCTATCAAATCATCGGTTAAGGGCACTTCGGCAAATTGATCTTTGGGGAAATTAAGCACGAGCAAACCACCTTCTTCCTTTACTGTAAGGGCGCCGCTGCGGTGTGAATGAAAGTGAAGCGTATCTCCTTTAAAACCTTCGTGGTAAAACAACACAAAAGCCGTTGCCAGTGTGGCATGACCACAAAGGTCCACTTCTACAGCGGGCGTAAACCAGCGAATATCAAATCCGTTGCCGCTGGGCACGTAAAAAGCAGTTTCGGGAAGATTGTTTTCCGCTGCTATCTTTTGAAGCGTGTCATCAGGAAGCCATGTTGTTAAGGGGCAAACGGCAGCGGGGTTGCCTTTAAATACCTCGTCCGCAAAGGCGTCTACCTGGTAAAGTGTAATATTCATACCGTTGTTTTTTGTAAAGGTCGGCACTAAATACCAACAGACACAGATACAGATATCGAATTTATTTTGGGTACAGATTATAGCTGATTCTTCACCAGGTTGCCTAAACGTTTCAGGCTTAAGTTCACCTTATCGTTCCACTTCAGCGCAAAGTTCAGGCGCATACAGTTGTTAAACTGGTTATGGGCGGTAAACATTCGTCCGGGGGCAAAACTGATCTTCTGTTTTAGCGCGATATCGTACAAAGCTGTGGTATCAATCCGTTTGTCCAGTTCCAGCCACAACATAAAACCACCCTGCGGTTGGGATATTTTCGTGTTTTCAGGAAAGTAGTTCTCAATGGCCTGCTGGTACTGTAAACATTGTATGCGTAACGTGTGCCGCAGTCCGCGCATGTGATGATCGAAGCGGCCATTCTCCATAAAATCCGCAACTACTTCCTGATATAAAGCGGGATTAGAAATAGTTTGCAATAACTTCTGGCGGATCACTTTCTCTTTGAATTTGCCAGGTGCTATCCACCCTACCCTATAGCCCGGGGCCAGTGTTTTAGACACCGATCCGCACCACATCACCATGCCCGCTTCGTCATATGCCTTGCAGGGTTTGGGACGGGTGGCACCGAAAAAAAGGTTGCCGTACAAATCATCTTCAATCAGGGGAATGTTATACTCCGTAAGCATTTCGACCACTGCCTTCTTATGTTCGCCGGGCATTAAGCTACCTAAAGGGTTGTTGAAATTGCTGATCAGCAAACAGGCATTGATCCGGGGCAATACTTTTTTTAACGCGTCTATCTCCACGCCTGTAACGGGATGTGTGGGCAACTCGATGATATGCAGCCCCATCGACTTCGCCATTTGAATGATACCAAAGTATACAGGACTTTCAATGGCAATGGTGTCGCCACGTTGGGTTACGGCGAGCAGGCAATTGTAGATCGCGTTCATTGCGCCGGAGGTAGTTACCAGGTCGTCGGCCGTAAGTTGCCCTTCCAGCACAAACGACCATTTAGCCACGTTCCGCCGGAGGTTGATGCTACCCTGAACAGGCTCGTAACCGGTACCACTGTCTTCCATCATTTGCATGGCCTTAACAACACCTTTGTTCAGCCTGGCCACCGGCAAAAAACTGGTATCGGGCACACCCAGCGAAAATTGTGTGATATCTTTATTGGCGATGGTATTAAAAACCTTGCTGATAAGGTCTTCAGGGTGCTTTTTCCTATCCGCTAATTTCAACCGGCTTACGGATGGTAATGAAAACCGTCGCAGGGAATTGCTGCTTACGAAGTAACCCGACTTAGGGCGGGAGTCGATCAGTGATTTGCTTTCCAGTTCGAGGAAAGCCTGCTTTACCGTGTTGAGGCTTACGTTGTAAATCTTTTGTACGGCCCTGATAGAAGGCAGTTTATCGCCGGTTTTAAGTGTACCGGAGGCAATCTGTTCTTCGAGTATTTTACTGATTTTCAGGTACAGTATTTCTCTGGCCATAAGTAATAATTTACAACTGTTTTTCCATAAATACCGCCCCCTCAAACGGGTTATAGCAGTAAGGCCCAATTTCCTCAAACCCAAATGACTTGTACAACCTGATGGCCGGCTGCATTTCTTTGATCGTATCCAGGCGGATGGCAACATACCCCAACGACTTTGCCTCTTCCAGTGCCTGCACCAGCAACTGATGGCCTAACTGTTGCCCCCTGTACGCCGGGTCAACGAACATCCTTTTCAATTCGGCGGTGTGTGCATCCAGCTTTCTCACACCGGCGCAGCCGACTGGTACATCGCCATCGTAGGCCAGCACCAGTGCGCCCTGCGGATGATTATACTTCGTATCGATCACATCCAGTTCTTCATCGAACGACTGAAACGCGAGGTCGATATTAATCGCCTCTGCATATCGCCGGAAAAGCTGTTTTCCATCGTTAAACGCTTTGCTTGTTTTGGCTATGATAATATTCATCTGTATAAAATTCAGGAAAACCGCCAATTGAATACAGGTACAAAAATAGATTTATTTATGGGTACAGATGGTGTCCTGTTCAGTTATTAGCCTGTATATTTACTCATAACAATATCAGTTAAATGGAGCAGTACCTGTCATCATTCAATTTCCTGTCGGGTGAAGAAATAGCCTTTCTTTTGAGTAAAGGAAGGGCTAAAACAATTAAAAAGGGTGAGTTTTTTATCAGACAAGGCGCTGTATGCCAGGAAATAGCCTTTGTTGAATCTGGATTTTTCAGATCGTTTTATCATAACTCTGCGGACGAAGATGTGACCTACTGCTTCAGTTTTGCCGGGGCATTCGTAACGGCCTATTCGTCCTTCATCAGCCAGACCGCCACCTTCGAAAATATCGAAGCACTGGCAGACGTTACCATTTTCAGCATCCCGAGAGAAACGATTGTTCAACTTGAAGCAACCAGCGTAAACTGGGCGCGGTTTTCGAAAATGATGGCCGAGCAGGAGTTCATCAAGATGGAACAGCGGTTCCTGCTGTTTGTAAGGGAGAATGCAGAATACAGGTATAAAGATTTGTTGGAAAAGTACCCGGAGTATTTACAACTCATCCCTTTAGGTTACCTCTCCTCGTACCTCGGCATTACACAAAGGCATTTAAGCAGGATCAGGAAAGCGGTAATGATTTAGACATTTGTCCTTTTTGTTGACGCGCCGCTCCGCTTTCTTTGTATAAAAAAATTGAAACGAGTACTCATTATTAACGGGCATCCCGACTCATTAAGCTTTAACCAGGCGCTGTTCAATGCTTACAAAGAAGGTGCTTCCGAAACGGGCGCTATTATTTCCGAGATCAATATTGCGGAACTGGAGTTCAATCCCAATCTCAGCCACGGGTACCGGCAAAGGACCGTACTGGAACCCGATCTTCTTTTATCGATTGAAAAAATTAAAGCCGCCGATCATATAGTATGGATTTTCCCGGTGTGGTGGTACGGCTCCCCGGCAATCATGAAAGGTTTTATTGACAGGACATTTCTACCCGGAATTGCCTATCAGCCTGTAAAAGGAAAACCTTTTCCGAAGAAGCTGTTTAAGGGCAAAACGGCCAGGATCATTGTTACGGCAGATACGCCAAGGTGGTACGACATATTATTTATGCGCAGTCCTGCACTGAATCAATTTAAAAAAGGCACACTGGAGTTTTGTGGGATGGGCCCGGTAAAGGTATTATACATTGCGCCGATGAAAGATGCAAGTCAGGCGTTTCTAAAAAAACAAATAGATAAGGTGTACAGGCTGGGAAGGTTGTTGAAGTAAGCGCTCACAGCCCGGCCTCCAAACGCGCTTTGTGCCTAATTCCCCACTGCTCCAGTTGGCGAATGACGGGTAACAGTTCAAGACCACTCTGAGTTAGCTCGTACTCCACCCGCGCGGGTACTTCCGGGTAAACGGTGCGTACGAGCAGCTTCCGTTCTTCCATCTTCCTTAATTCCAATGTTAATATACGTTCGGTGATAGTGGGCACGAGCTTTTTCAACTCACCGAACCGCAGTTTACCATTTGCCAGGTAACAGCAAATGGCCACCGTCCATTGGCCGCTAATCTGGTTAGCCGCATAAATTTCAGGACAAGCAGCTTCCAGCAGTTGCTTATTTTCCTGGTGGGTAGATGATGGCTTTATTTTACTCATACTTACACTTTTGTTAGGTGCTTACATTGGGAAGGCATGGCGTTTGACGTATGCAACTTAGATATTTTTGCGCATATGAAAAGAACATTGGTCATAGTCATACACCCCGATTTATCAGCATCGAAGGTGAATAAAAGATGGTTGGAAGAACTGAGTAAACATAACGACCGGTACCTGGTCCATGACTTACACAAAAGATACCCTGACGGTAAAATAGACGTGCAGGCAGAGCAAAAGTTAATAGAAAGTCATGATCAAATAATTTTCCAGTTCCCCTTTTATTGGTTCAACTGTCCACCGTTATTCAAAACCTGGCTGGACGATGTATTAACTTATGGTTGGGCCTATGGCAGCAAAAGCGGCTACAAAATGCAGGGCAGGAAGGTAGCCCTGGCCATATCTGCAGGTATTGACAAGCACGAGTACGAAGCGGGCGCGAAGTATAAATATACCCTTGAACAGCTTACCGCGCCGTTTGAGTTATCGTTTGAATATGTACATGCAGATTACAGGCCTCTTTTTGCATTTTATGGGGCAGAATTTCATGCTACGCCGGAAAGAATAGAGGAAAGTACGGCGGCGTACATGACATTTATGGAGTCGTTTTAAGTGGAAACCATCGTAAATAAAAAAAGCAGGTCGATCGACCTGCTTTCATTTGTGTGACCCGGATTGGATTCGAACCAATGACCTACTGCTTAGAAGGCAGTTGCTCTATCCAGCTGAGCTACCGAGTCATCCTTTCCAAAATAAATGGTTACATTTATCGTTTGGGAGTGCAAATTTATATAATTTTCATTCAATAAATCAAATTCGTTTGTATTAAAGCAAAGAAAAGATAACTATGGAGGTTAAAATAGAAGAAAGCTGGAAGGAATTATTGAAAGACGAGTTCCAGAAATCCTACTTTGAACAGATCGCGATGCACCTTAAAATGGAGAAAGCTACGGGCAAAACCATTTATCCTCCGGGCGGCCTGATGTTCAATGCCTTCGACAAAACACCCCTAGATAAACTAAAGGTAGTGCTTTTAGGGCAGGACCCATATCATGGTCCGGGCCAGGCGCATGGACTTTGCTTTTCGGTGCAGGATGGTGTAAAACCTCCTCCTTCGCTTGTAAATATTTATAAAGAGATCAATAAAGACCTCGGGCTTCCCATCCCCCAAACCGGAAACCTGACCCCCTGGGCCGAAAACGGCGTGCTGCTGCTTAACGCCATGTTGTCGGTAAGGGCCAATGAACCTGCATCGCACAGTAAAATAGGCTGGGAAAACTTCACCGATGCCGTGATCCAGAAAATATCCGATAAGAAAAAAGGCGTGGTATTTATTCTCTGGGGGCGTTTTGCGCAGGATAAACAAATCCTGATAGATGCTACCAAACACCACATTCTGAAAGCGGCCCACCCCTCTCCTTTTAGTGCAGACAAAGGCTTTTTCGGTTGCAGGCACTTTTCCAAAACCAACGAATTGCTGGTAAAAGAAGGGCTTGAACCTATCGACTGGCGCCTGTAAACTCCGCTTCCGCTATTAAATTTTTATTATTGTACCCGGCTTTCTTACATTTGGCCCAACAGATAAAAGGACCAATAAATCCCTTTGTATGAACTGGTTCAAGAATATAGCAGGCCGCATCTACGCGGTGTATGGACTCATCATGTTCGCCGTCACTATGCTGATCGTTTTCATCCCGATCTGGATCTTCTCCCATTTCCCGGACCCGGCCAAAACACGCTGGTTCCTGCACTTCGGCCGGGTATGGATGAACGTATTTATGCCGCTGATCGGCTGCCCGGTGAGGCGGAAAGGGCTGGAAAACTTCGCTAAGGGGCAATCTTATGTAGTGGTATGCAACCATAATTCACTGATAGATGTGCTGGTTACCACAGCCGAGGTACCCGGGGTAAGTAAAACGCTGGCGAAGGTGGAGATGGGTAAAATTCCGCTGTTCGGTATCATGTACCGCATCGGCGGTATTATGGTAGACCGTAAAGATGAGGAGAGCCGTAAGAACAGTGTGATACAGATGAAAGAGGCGCTACGTTTGGGCATGCATGTGCAGTTGTATCCAGAAGGTACCCGCAATAAATCAAAGTACCCGCTTAAGAACTTTTACGATGGTGCCTTTGCGCTGGCAATAGATACGCAGACGCCCATTATGCCCTCGCTCCTATTTCATACCCGTAAAATTCTGCCGGTAGCCGGATTTTGGGCCGCACCGCATCCGATAGACTATCATTTTCTTCCTCCTATTTCTACTAAAGGCCTTACGCAGCATGATATACCGGCATTGAAGGAAAAGGTGTTTACATTAATGTGGGAGTATTACCGGGAACATACGCCTCAAAAGACTTCGGCTAAGGCTGGTTATGTTCAGGGAGCAAATGCCTTCTAATTAGTACTATTACCTAATAGCGCCGTTTCGGATATAGGACGGGTAGGTTTCTGGTCAATAGCAATACTTTCATACAACTTCCAAATACAACTTCGGTGTATACACCGACCATGCCGTATATGACTATCGAAAGAGAAATCTATCCAATATCTATACTGCCGGGCAGCAACAGTTCCACAACCGTCAACTACATCAAACGAAAATCCACTAAAAGCTATCGCGTTATAAATCATAGAACTGCCGCGTGCGATTCACGCGGAGGTCGCGGAGGATGCCTGCTTTAGGACTGATAGTGATGCTGAATGACCTGTAAGAGCCGAACGGCACCAGGTTAATCGACATCTGCCAGCAATGCAGGTCGCGGGAAACGTACATGGTGGTATACGATATCTGGTTAAGCCTGAAGTCGTAACCGCTGCTCATGCCTATTTTCCAATTGGGTGTGAGGCTAAAGTCGCCGTTAAAACTCAGGTATTGGGTAAATACGGTAGTATCCCTCCTGTAATCGGCCGTGCGGGTTTTGGTATAGTTAAGGCTGTACGAAAGGTCGATGCGCCAGGGAATGTCGAAGTCTACATATTCGCCGGGGTTAGCCCTTGTCATTTCCAGCTGCCGGCGCTGGGCCTCTAACTGTGCATCTGTAGTTTCGTTCTCTAATATCTCATCCTTCTTCTGCTCCTTCTCCTTACTCTTCTTATCCTGCGACTGGAAAGAAGTACTGATGGCCACGTTCATACTCGTAAGGCGGCCCAGTTTCTTTGTATCGATACCCTGCCATGTATACTTGTCCAATCTTCTGCCGAGGGAGTCAAGCTGGTAAGGGTCGATTACGCCGTTGGCGGAAATGTTCACCTTATCAAACAGGTTAGTACGGGCATATATGGAGAAGGTAGATAATTGGAAGGAGTCGGCCACAAGGTTGTAGCTACCATTGATACCGAAGCCGTCCAGCAGTTTTATCTTTTTAGCGTCGGCCGTGTCCTTTTTGGATTTCCTCATCTTCATCTCCAGGTTATTATCAAGGCCGAAGCTAATACCACCAAATGTTCCGGATGAAGGCGGCCCGAATACAGAACCGTCGAAATAAGAAACACGCTGAACAGCATTAGCAGTGGTATCGTAACGAAGGTTATAATAATATTGTTCGGAGAGGTCGGGTTTATAGCTGAAGCTCACTGTAGGACGCATTACGTGGCGGATTTGCTGGACTTTACCTTTATTAAAGGTGTACATACCGTATAACGAAGTAGCCAGCGACATACCCGTACTCACCTCACGCATAGAATAAAACCCGTTCTCGTATACACTGTCGATTTTGTAATCGGCTTCGTTCCAGGTGCGGTTCAGTTTTTTGGTATACCACTTCTCAGAGTAGCTTACGCTGGGCGACAGGGTAATGCTTCTTCCCAGTGGAATGGAGAAACTCAGGGGAATCTGGTGCTGCATACCCGTTTGCAGCCTGTCCCACATCGGTGCTTTACCAAAGGTGCTGTCTTTAAAAGTGGTGGTATTACGCAGGTTACCAGTGTAGCTGATACCTATCTTCTCATACCACCTTGGGTTACCCGCACCACCATCGCGCTGGAAGGGGTACAGGGTATTTACGGTAAATGCGGCTTCAGGAGCAGTTATGGTAACATCCCTGGTGGCCGTATTCTGCGAGTGGTTAAGCGATAAGGTTAAGTTATAGGGCTTACCCTGCCAGCTCTTACTGTAGGCAATAGAGGAGGTAAGAATGTTGTTAAGCCTTGTCTGGTAATCAGTTACGTTATAAGAGTTATAGTTCGACGTACCAAAATGCACGTTAGCGCTAAAGTTGGTACCTGGTCTTGCCTTACTGTCCATACTATGGTTCCAGGTAACGTTAAAGTCGCGCGAAACCGAAAAATCTTCCTTCACTTCCTTGTCGCCGAAGCGGGTGTTGGCAATAGAGAAGTTCAGACCGCCATTGTAACGGTACCTTTTGCGGTACGTAGGGCTAAAGGTGGTACCCCAACTGCCGTAAGAATATATGTTACCGCGAACGGTAAGGTCCAGGTATTCGCCCAGGCCAATATAATAACCGCCGTTTTCAAGGCCTATACCCTTTTGCTGGTTCACCGTGTACTGCGGCACCAGTATACCCGAGCGCTGGCCCGAAGTAATAGGGAAAATAGCGAACGGTATATACAAAGGTGTCGGTATCCCCTGGATTTCCAGGTTGGCCGGCCCCGAGATAATCAGTTTATTAGGGATTACTTTGATTTTCCGGGCGCGGAAGGCAAAGTGCGGCGTATCGAGGTTACAGGTGGTATAACCGTTTTTGAATCCAAAAACGGTATTATCCGCCGCCTTTTTTACCTGCTGGCTGCTTATGTACCCCTCTCCATACTGAGCTTTGGTGCCATAAATCTTAGCCCGTTGGGAAACAATGCTGTACACAATGCTGTCCTGCTCTGTACTCTGCGAGCCATCGTTGAACACCGGACGGCCGGTTTTCTTACCGAGGGAGTCGATGCTGGGTGTTACCCGAAGTATACCAGTTTCCTGGTCGATAAACATTCGATCTCCCGTTACGTTAATTTCTTTATATTTTACATCCGCCGAGCCGTACATGCGTACTATCTTCTGTTTTACGTACGTTACAGAGGAGTCCTTTACCTTAAAGAAGATGGGCGCATCCAGTGTGTCGGCCGATATTTTGGCCAGGTCCATAGAATCACCAGCTACGCGAACAGCAGCGGTATCGGCAGGAATTGTATCATTAAAACGCCTGGGGGCGCTGGTATCGTTCATTTTAATCCGCTGGCGGAGCAGCGAATCCATAATAGGAGTTCTCTGATTGGGCGCTGTATCGTTTGCCGGAACAGTATCTGCTGGCAGCGGCCCCTCTGCTAAATTTTTGTTAAAAGACGGCAACGATACACCGGCAGCACGGGCAATACCGTCTAATAAGACAGGTGATGATAGTAATAAAATCACTATCACCGGCAATTGCGACTGCCTGAAAAACTTTTTATAATTATTTTTGCAGAAAGGGTACATGTGTCAAGCGGGCACAAACCTACAAGTTTTTATACAAATTATAACATGATGGTTGCTGTAAAAACAACACACGAAAGTGTGAAAGGCTGGATAAACAGGCATTATCATTGTTGGAAGAACTAAAAATTTATATATTTTTTAAGATAAACTAACCCATTAAAACAAAAAACAAACAGCAACATGCGTTGGACAAGACCATTGACAACAGGATTGGGTATAGCGTTAGTTTCGATTTTATTCATCAGCGCTAAGGTGGCAGCACCTCGGCAGGACAAACCTATTAAAGTAATTGTAATAGATGCCGGCCATGGCGGGCATGATAGCGGAGCAAAAGGAAAATTCTCCACTGAAAAAGACATATCCCTTTCCGTAGCCCTTAAGCTGGGTAAAATCATTGAGGATAAAATGCCCGATGTGAAAGTCGTGTACACCCGCAAGGTAGACCGTTTCGACGATCCCCGGGAAAAAGCCAGGATCGCTAACGACGCCATGGGCGACCTTTTTATATCTATTCACTGTAATGCTGCTTACGGCAGGAAAATATCCCACTACACTAAAAGGAAAGGTTCTAAAAAGAAGTACCCGGTGTACGTTAACGTACCCAGCGCGGCAAAAGGAACTGAAACCTACGTTTGGGCTACCAGCAAGAACAGCGCTAAAACTGATGCGCTTCGCAGCAACTCCGTAATCGTACTCGATGCCAATTCTGAAGAAAGCAAGCAGATGATGGATGCGAACGACCCTGCCAGTATGATTATGCGTAACACCCTGCGTAACGCCTTTTTCGACAACAGCCTTCGCCTTTCTAACCTTGTGGAAGACGAGTTTACCCAGGTTGGCCGTATTAGCCGTGGGGCACGTCAGCGTGATGAGAAGGGTATTTGGGTGCTGCAGGCGACTGCCATGCCCAGCGTACTGATAGAGCTTGGCTTTATCAGTAACGAGGAAGAGGAGGAATACCTCAACTCCGCCGCCGGACAGAACGAAACAGCGAATGCTATATTCCGCGCCACCAAACGTTACAAAGAACATTTGGAACGTTATGGTGAAAATACCCCGGTGGAAAGCGTAACCCCTCCTCAGCCGGCTGCTGTGGAAAAACCGGTACAAAATACCCCCGTTTCCGTTAAGAACGAACAACCACTGCCCCCTCCCCCTGCGGCAGAAGCATATAAGGTACAACTTTGCATTACTGACAAGGTATACACGGAAAACTCTACCGTATTTAAGAAACTCGGTCCCAAGAGTAATATAGAAAGGGAACAGGTTTTGATAGATAGGAAGAAGAAATACAAATACCTGCTTGGCACCTTCCGCACAGAAGCGGAAGCCCACGCGGCAATGTATAAGGCGCAGAAGCAGGGTTTTCCGGATGCATTCGTAGTGCCATATAAAAATGGTTTGCGGCTGAATTCGCTGATGTGAGATAATAACTTATCTTTACCGCACATTCACCCTCCTGCAACTGCTCACATCTGTAATAGTTATTTTTTTGCTAGCAGCAAACCATTATACAATAAAACTGGATGAAAATATCTAACGAAACCAAAGTAGGCATACTGTCTGCCGTAGGAATTACTTTTTTGGTCCTGGGGTTTAACTTCCTCAAGGGTAACAGCTTGTTTTCCTCAAAGAAAAAGATTTACGCCGTATATAAACAGGTAAACGGCCTTCAGCCCTCTAACAGCGTACAGGTAAACGGCCTCATTGTGGGCAATGTAACCGACCTGCAGGTGCTGGACAAAAACGCCGGACAAATCCTGGTGACCCTCTCCATCAGCAAAAAGATAGAGATTCCCCGGAACTCCGTAGCCCGCATCAGCAGCGAACTGCTGGGCACCAAAAAAGTGGAACTAGACTTTGGCAACTCCAGCGAATACCTCGAAAATGGTGATACTATCTACGCCGCAGTAGATAATTCCATTACGGATGCGTTAAAAGAGCAGCTTAACCCACTGGTAACCAAACTGGAAGGCACCCTGGGCCAGGTTGACTCCCTGCTTATGACCGTGAACTCCGTTTTTGATACCACTGCAAAAGGTAACCTGCGCTCTGCCATTAACCACCTTAACGGCACCATGGGCCATCTTTCCACCGCTACTAACTCCCTTAACGGCATGATGGAAAAAAATGGTAATATTTACGGCACATTCAACAACCTGGAAGCGGTAACCGCCAACCTGAAGGCTAACAACGAAAAAATTACAGGTATACTGGATAATGCCAACAAAACCATGGGTACCCTGGCCAACGGGCAACTTGAAGAAACACTGAATTCTCTTCAGCAAACATCCGCCAGCCTCAGCAGCACCATCAATAAACTCAATAGCACCGACGGTACTGCCGGCCTGCTGCTGAACGATAAAAAAGTATATAATAACCTGCAGGCTACCCTCGCAAGCCTCAATAAACTCATAGAAGACCTCCGTTACAACCCTAAAAGGTATGTACACTTCTCGCTGTTTGGTAAAAAAGATAAGGTGAAGCCGATACCTTCAGATACGGCACAATAATGCTTAATATGCTGCAACGCTTTCAATACAGGTTCATTCTCATTCTTTTAATGGGATTGACCGGTAGTTTCTATGCCAATGCCCAGGACTCTTCAGAGGTAATAAAAATCATAAGGTCCGGACGACTCAATTTCATTAAAAAAGATTCACTCGAGCTAACGCGTGTTTACAGCGATACGATCAATGGCGCACACGTGCAGGCGCTGTTTCAGCACGGCACTACCCTGCTTTATGCCGACAGTGCAATAAAACGGACCGATGCAGTAGACGCATACGGGAATGTACATATCAACAATAACGACAGCGTACATACTTACTCGGACTTTTTGCATTATAATGGTCCCACGAGGGTGGCTACCCTGCGCGGCAACGCCCGCCTTACCGATAAACAGGTAGTAATTTCGGGGCCGGAAATGGTGTACGATATGAATGCCAAAATAGGCAGTTACTCCAACGGAGGTAAACTGGTAAACGAAAAATCGACGCTTACCAGCCACGAGGCGTTCTATTACACCGAAACCAAGGACGTATATTTTAAAAAGAACGTAGTACTGATAAATCCGGACTATACCCTTTCTACGGATACACTACTTTATAATACAGATACTAAAATAGCTACTATCGTAGCCCCTACCACCATCAATGATGGTAAGCGGATCACCTACGTATCGTCGGGCATATACAATACAGAAACCGGTATGGGTAACTTTACCAGCAGACCTATTATTACCGACAGTACGGGCGACTTCACCGCAGATAACATCGATATTGATAAGTTAAGCGGCGTGGCTACTGCCACCGGTAATATGATCTGGAGAGATACCGTACATAAGATCATACTGCTTGGCAACTATGGGCAGATAAACCAGACGAACAAATTCGTATTTGCCACGCAAAGACCTGTATCTATTACCTATAGCGGTAAAGACACACTCTTTATGACAGGCGACACCCTGGCCTCCGGCATCATTAAAAAAGATACGGCTAAAGTGTACGCCAAAGACTCCATCATAGCCATTCAGGCGCCCGCCATCAGCGATTCGCTGGAAACGGCGCCGGATTCAGCTGCTTCGGAATTCCGTAAACGCGCTGACCTGGCCATAGCAGGAAGGAGAGATTCAGCAACCATTACCGTACAGCCCTCCCGCCCCGACTCCATCCCGAAAATCGCGGATGCGAACCGGGACAGCCTGCGCGCCAGGATAGCACTCTCCGGACTTAAGCCTGATTCCATTGCTCCCACGGTACCTGTCACCGGGCTACAACCCGACTCCCTTGCTGCCAGGCCGCTCGCCATGGTTACAGACAGCGTACCTCCTAAAGACACCACCGAACATCGTTACATAAACGCGTATCACAACGTACGCATCTACTCAGACTCCCTGCAGGCCGTGTGCGACAGCGCCTATTACAGCAGCGTGGATTCAGTATTCCGCATGTACCAGAAACCAGTACTCTGGGTAAAAGAAATGCAGATGTTTGGCGATACCGTATTCCTCTTTACTAAAAACAAAAAGGGAGATAAAATACTGCTCGATCAGAACGCCATGCTGGCTACCGAAGTGATCAAAGGCTATTACAACCAGATAAAAGGCAATACCATTACAGGCTACTTTAAGGACGACAAACTGTATTACATGCGGGTATACGGCAACGCTGAAAGCCTTGTATACCAGCAGGACGCCGACAGTGCCTTTACCAACGTACAACGCTCTACCTGCGCCATTATCGATATGCACTTTGTGGACGGGCAACTGGAATATATCGTCAATATTAAAGATCACGAAGGTGGCATTTATCCCTTCACCCAGTTCCCGGCAGATCAGCGCCTCCTCACCAACTTCAAATGGGAGTTCGATCGCAAGCCTAAATCAAGATATGAATTGATCGGTAACTAAAAGCATAAACGAATTCAGATATGACCGTAACATCCCTTATCCGGAGAAAATTCCTTTCGCCCCTGCTTGAGTTTTTACATGATAGCAGAGCGGTGGGTATCGTGCTTATTATCTGTACGCTAATTTCGATGATTGTTTCCAATACTGCCTGGGGATCAGCCTTCACTGGCTTCTGGACGCAGTTATTCGATTTACAGGGCGGTCACTATTACGAAGTGGCAGGTTTACATCTTCCCAACTCCCCTCTGCAGTGGATCAACGATGTGCTGATGGTATTTTTCTTCCTGCTGGTAGGCATGGAGATTAAGCGGGAACTTACTATCGGTGAATTATCATCCGTAAAAAAATCTTTATTACCTGTACTGGCGGCCGTTGGCGGTATGGTGGTACCTGCGTTGATCTTTACCTGTTTTAATAGTAGCAGTGAATATGCACACGGCTGGGGCATCCCCATGGCTACTGATATTGCATTTTCATTGGGCGTACTTTCGCTATTGGGTAATCGTGTGCCCCTATCTCTCAAAATATTTCTGACAGCCCTGGCTATTATCGACGACCTGGGTGCGATACTGGTAATTGCCGTATTTTATACAGATCATATCAGTATCGGCTTTTTATTGGGCGGTGCTGGCATTTTGGCCTTACTAGTACTGTTCAACATGTTCAAAGTAAAACGGCTGGTATTTTATATCATTCCCGGCATTGTACTTTGGTATTGCATTTTTAATTCCGGGATACACGCCACCATCGCCGGTGTGCTACTCTCCTTCTGCATTCCGCTCGACAAGATCAGTCAACTCGAACACCGCCTGCACGACCCTGTTAATTTTATCGTGATGCCACTTTTTGCGCTGGCCAATACTGCTATTGTATTTCCGCCAGACATACTGCATGCTTTCAGCAACACCGTTAGTTATGGTATTATTGCCGGACTGGTAGTTGGCAAACCGGTGGGCATCTTCTTATTTTCATTTATAGCGACCAAATTAAAACTCGCCGCATTGCCCTCAGGCACAAGGTGGTCGCAGTTATTGGGCATCGGGATAATTGCCGGTATTGGCTTCACAATGTCCATCTTTATCGCCTCTCTCGCTTATCATGATGCCTCGCAACATGCTATCCAGGTCATCGCAATTATCTCTGTTATCACCGCTTCTCTGTTATCCGGCATACTTGGATTTGTTTATTTACGTTTGATAAGGGATTAACATTTTCTTGGCATTGTTATTGTAAATTCCTGATCAATGAAATATCGCATCATACTGGTAGCAATCATCAGTAGTTTGGCAATTAAAGCGAAGGGACAAACAGCAGGGCAGCTTGAAGCCGGTGTAAGACTGGGTTTACCATTAGGTCCTACCGCACGTTATTACATCAGCGATAAGTTTGCAGCAGAGGCAATTGTGGGTTTATACAACCGTACCGTTTCACTTACTGCACTCGGTGAATTTCACTTCGATCTTTCCGCACTTACTACAGAAGGTTTTGGCTGGTATGCCGGCGGCGGCGCGCACCTCGGGAACAGGGTGATAGATGGGAACAATAAGTTCCTGGCCGGTATTGACGGAATTGCAGGAGCCAATTACAACTTTCCCACAATTCCGCTTAATATCAGTATAGACTGGAAACCAGCAGTCCACTTCACTACCTCCCACGAATTTGCAGATTTCGGTATTTCGGCCCGCTATATATTCGGGCGAGGAAAAAAGGACTAAAGTTTTTTTAATCAATACTAACTACTATGAAAAAAATCGTATTACTCTGTGGCATTCTTTCAGTATTGTCGCTTGGAGCAAATGCGCAGCGCACAAGCGATCCGGCAGATTACAAAACAGGTCTTGGTGTAAGGTTAAATCCCTGGCTGATCGGTTTTACGGCCAAACATTTTATTAAAGGGCCACATGCTATTGAAGGCATAGTACATCACTATTTCGCAGGCGGCGGCAACGATCGGGTTAACAATGTTACGTTCACCGGCCTTTACGAATACACCTTCAATGTTTTCGGTAAATCCGAATGGAACATGTATGGAGGCGGCGGCGCTCACCTGCAATTATGGGAAAACAGGTATTACGACGGAGATCGTTGGAGAGGAGATGGAAGTAAAGCCTATGTGGGTCTTGATGGCATATTTGGTATCGAGTATACCTTCAAAAAAATTCCGCTCAACCTCAGCGCCGACCTTAAACCTTACTTCCACTTCAATGGCGGTAACGACTTTATTGGCGAACAAATTGGCGGCGTCTCGGCACGTTATACGTTCAAATAATTACAGCATCCCCCGATATTTAAATCCCGGCTTTACAGGCCGGGATTTCTTTTTTTTGGAACAAACATCAGGATTGCTAATCAGCCGCCGTTGTGTCACTCCTTTCAGCGACTGAATCATTTATGGGCGTTTTTACACTATTGTCGCAAATACACCCGCGGGTACTAAAACATGCCTGACCGTCCGCTCACCGTCCGCTCATCCTCCGCTCATGTGCCGCTCAGGTTATATCCACGTTATATCTATCCTCTATGTTAGTACCTACATGAAAGCAATGGGCCGAACACTGCTTTCGGGCATATTTACGGTGCGTGACAATTCACCCGGTGTAAATGCTATTACGGAGGTGTATACACCATACGGTAAATCTAAAGGTCACTCCCTTCAGCGAAAGAATATTTATCAGGCACTTACCCTTTGCAGGCCCTCTCAATACTCTTTGAATACCCTTTCAAAGCCCTTTCAATAATAGGAGACCAATTCTTCGTCATCGTAAGAAGAAGCCTGCATTCGGCCGTGCCGGGCACCAGGAATAGTTAGGCACGTGTATACATCACATCCTGCCTGGAGAGCAGCCTTCGCACCATATTTGCTATATTTACTTTATAACGAAGGCCATGAAAATATTCTCCGCTGAACAAATACGCGCCGCAGACGCTTACACCATTGCCCACGAACCCGTGAGCAGCATTATGCTCATGGAAAGAGCTGCGGCGGCCTGTGCAGCCTGGATCAGGAATAAATTCAGCGAAACCACGCCCATCTGCATTTTCTGTGGCATGGGTAACAACGGCGGCGACGGACTGGCCATTGCCAGGTTGCTACTTCACAGGGGCTATAACGTAGAAGTATACCTCGTTCACCACAGCGAAAAGTCATCCGACGATTACACGGCCAACCTTCGTCAACTTGAAAAAGAACAGCCTGCCCTTATACACCACATCCGCGCCCAAAGCGATTTTCCATCCCTGCCCGCAAACGCGGTGCTGGTAGATGCAATATTCGGGACAGGCCTTTCCCGCCCGGTAGAAGGCTGGGTAGCAGGCATCCTGCACAAAATCAGCGATCTGGCTGATAAAAACGTTATAGTGGCTATCGACATCCCATCCGGGTTAATGGCCGATAAAAGTTCGGCACATCAACCCTGTGTACATGCCCGCTACACCCTCAGTTTCGAGTTTTATAAACTCGCTTTCCTGATGCCGGAGAATGCCAGTATTACAGGCGAGGTGTATATCCTGCCTATTGGACTACACCCGGCTTATATCGCCCATACTATTACACCTTACCATATTATCGACCGGGATATTATTCGCACTATATACCAGCCACGCAAACCATTTTCGCACAAGGGGACCTTTGGGCATGCTTTGCTTATTGCAGGCAGTTATGGTAAAATGGGCGCCGCTGTGCTGGCCGCTAAAGCTTGCCTAAGGGCAGGTGTTGGTCTGCTTACTGTACATGTGCCCTGCTGCGGGTACGAAATTATGCAGGCAACAGTGCCTGCTGCCATGTGCGTAGCCGAAGTGGAAGAACAACACAGCATCCACTTTCATGAAGGCCTCCAAAGCAACTATAAATGTATCGGCATTGGACCCGGGATAGGCACCGAAACAGCGACAGCCCGTTCGCTGGAACGTTTGCTGTCTGCAGCTACCGTGCCAATGGTCATTGATGCCGATGCGCTGAACATTATCGGCACTTACCCTGCACTGCTGAACAAAATACCTAAACACTCCCTGCTCACCCCACACCCTAAAGAGTTTGAGCGGTTGTTTGGAAGTACTGCCAATGATTACGAACGGCTGGAACTGTTGGCGAAAAAATCAGCCGACTTACAGCTCTACATCTTGCTTAAAGGCCGTTATACCGCCATTGCCTGTCCGGATGGCGCTATCTATTTCAATATCACCGGCAACCCAGGTATGGCTACGGGTGGTAGTGGTGATGTGCTTACAGGCATTCTTACCTCCCTGCTTTGCCAGGGCTACAGCGCCAAAGCTGCCATCCTCTTCGGTGTATGGCTACATGGCACCGCCGGCGATGCCGCTGCCCGGGTTTTATCGGAAGAAGCGCTTTCCCCCGAAGACATCATAAACAACCTCGGAAATGTATTTCTCAGTTTAAAGGCGCAATAAGCGTAATAAAGACCCTTATATACCCCCATACAAAGCCTTGCAAATCAGCCTAGAAATCCCGGTTAATTTCAATATATTCGTCCACTAGTAAAAATAATTTTAATACATTATTTTTACTCGACACCCTAATTTTTAATAAAAGAACCAAAATGAGTATCGTCTACCTGATTCCACTATTCGGACTGATTGCACTGTTATTTACTGCTGTACAAAGCGCATGGGTAAGTCGCCAGGACGCCGGAAACGAAAAAATGACCGAGATTGCCCGGCATATTGCCGAAGGCGCCATGGCCTTCCTTAAAGCTGAATACAAGATTTTAACTTATTTCGTAATCATTGCAGCCCTGCTGCTCGGCTATATGGGTGCCAGTCATGCCAATTCCGACTGGACCATTGCCCTTGCCTTTATCATTGGTGCTATTTTTTCTGCGCTTGCCGGTTTTATCGGTATGAAGATAGCCACCAAGGCGAACGTTCGTACTGCGCAGGCGGCCCGTACCAGTCTTTCAAAAGCGTTGAAAGTATCGTTTACGGGCGGGTCCGTAATGGGCATGGGCGTTGCAGGTTTGGCCGTATTGGGCCTGGGTAGCCTGTTTATCATCCTTAAAGCCTACTTCGGCGCCGAGGCCGATACCCCGGAAATGATCAAAACCATCGAGGTGCTTACTGGTTTCTCTCTGGGTGCAGAAAGCATTGCGCTGTTCGCACGTGTGGGTGGCGGTATATATACAAAAGCGGCCGACGTAGGTGCCGACCTGGTGGGTAAAGTAGAGGCAGGCATCCCCGAAGATGACCCTCGTAACCCAGCCACCATTGCCGATAACGTAGGCGATAACGTAGGTGACGTAGCCGGTATGGGCGCCGACCTTTTCGGTTCATATGTAGCCACTGTACTGGCAACCATGGTGCTGGGCGCAGAAACTAAATCGACCGACAACTTTGGCGGTCTGGCCCCTGTGCTGCTACCCATGTTTATAGCCGGTATGGGCATCATCCTTTCTATCATTGGCACTTTCTTCGTTCGCATCAGCGACAATGCTGGTCTTAATACCGCGGCCGTACAAAAAGCACTGAACATGGGCAACTGGGGTTCCATTGTGCTTACCGCCATTGCCGGCTGGTTTGCAGTAAACTGGATACTGCCTGAGTCACTCGTACTGCGCGGACATGAATTCACCAAAGGTGGTGTATTTGGCGCTATCATCGTTGGTCTGGTGGTAGGTACTCTTATGAGCATCATCACAGAATATTATACCGCAATGGGCAAACGCCCGGTACGTTCCATCATCCGCCAGTCGGCCACCGGGCACGCTACCAACATTATCGGCGGCCTTGCAGTAGGTATGGAATCTACCTTGCTACCAATTCTCGTATTAGCTGGCGGTATTTATGGCTCTTACGCTTTTGCCGGTCTGTATGGTGTAGCCATCGCCGCGGCTGGCATGATGGCTACTACTGCCATGCAGTTGGCTATCGACGCTTTCGGCCCTATCGCCGATAACGCCGGTGGTATTGCCGAAATGAGTGAACTGCCAAAAGAGGTGCGTGAAAAAACAGACATCCTCGATGCAGTGGGTAACACTACTGCTGCTACTGGTAAAGGTTTTGCCATCGCTTCCGCTGCACTTACCGCACTGGCGCTGTTCGCTGCTTACGTAGGCGTTATTCAGGCCAATGGGTACAACATCAACAACTCTATCAACATCTATAAAGCGGATGTATTGGCTGGTTTGTTTATTGGCGGTATGATCCCTTTCATCTTCTCGTCCCTCGCAATACGCGCGGTAGGCGAAGCGGCTATGGCTATGGTGGAAGAAGTTCGTCGCCAGTTCCGTACTATTCCAGGTATCATGGAAGGTACTGGCAAACCGGAGTATGATAAATGTGTGGCCATTTCCACGCAGGCATCTATTAAAAAAATGATGCTGCCAGGCGCTATTGCCCTCCTCTCTCCCATCATCATCGGCTTTTTATTAGGCCCTGAAGTATTGGGTGGTTTCCTGGCCGGTGCTACCGTTAGCGGGGTATTAATGGGCATGTTCCAGAACAATGCCGGCGGCGCGTGGGACAATGCGAAAAAATCGTTCGAAAAAGGTGTGGAAATTAACGGAGAGATATACTATAAAAAATCAGAGCCACATAAAGCATCTGTTACTGGCGATACCGTTGGTGATCCTTTTAAAGACACTTCCGGCCCGTCAATGAACATCCTCATCAAACTAATGTCGATCGTATCGCTGGTAATTGCGCCTACCCTGGCCGAGTTGCATAGCAAAATAGATCATACAAGCGTTTCAACTCATCAAACGATACCTGCAATGTCTACCAACATTGAAACGGTAGCTATCGCTGAAAAGATTGAAACAGCGAAGCTTACTCCAGCTCAAATAAAAAATGAGTTAGACGCTGCAACTAAAAAACTCGCGGTGGAAAACATGAAGCGTGCATCAAAACACCTTACTGTAGACTAACCTTGCAGCATACCATCTTACAACAAAAAACGCCTTCAGTACGAAGGCGTTTTTTTATTTATAATAAGATGTAAGATCAGAAGCCTTTACGCATCTTCATCGGACTTACGCCAAACTTCTTACGGAACGCGTTACTGAAGTGTTGCAGCGATGAATAACCCAGTTCGTCCGAGATGGCGGTGAGTGAAATATTCTGCTGTAACATTTGCTGCGCCTGCAACAGGCGATAATCATTGAGGTAGCCGAAAACAGTATTATCAAACATCTGTTTAAAACCATTCTTCAACTTAAACTCATTAATACCCGCTCTTTTCGACAATTCATGTAACGACAACGGCTCCTGCGCATGTTCTATCAGCAGTTCACGCGCATATTGTATCCTGTCACGGTCCGAAACAGAAACCTTTGTAGCTTTAACCGTACGGCCTGTCATTTGCTCCAGCTGTTCGCTTTGCAGCGCCAACAACTCAAGCCCTTTAGATTGAAGGAATAACTTTTTGATACCGCCAGAAAATGTACACTGCTGTATTTCCTGTACCACCTGCATCATCCGCTGCGTCATACCGCTGTTGGAGCGTTGAAACACGGGTTGGTTTTTGATAATACCCTCCACGTATTTATCCAGTACGCTGCTATTGTTAGCGGCCAGTTCAAGAAATTTTGCCGTTGTAAAGTTTAAACCGATTACCTCTATGCCCTGTTTTTTGCGCAGGCTTATCGTTTCGGTATTAGAAGGATTGTAAACCAGGTTATTACTAAACCTGCCGTAACGATGCACTTCTCCGTCGTTAAGTGTAATATCGAAATCGCCCTTTAGTGTATAATAAAGGCCCACTGTGGCGATATGGTCTTTGGCCTCTACATGAATGTTTTCCAATATATCAATGGTACCGTAGCCGAAAAGCATCCCATCAAAGGAAATGTCTTTCATCCTGGCCCTGCCAAAAGATTCGCTTAACTGGATGTCTTCTTCTACAAGCTGGGGCGAACTTATCCGGAGGGATTGAAAAGGCTTATTATCCTGGTAGATAATATCGTAGGCTTCATTTCTAATCACTACTGCCATAATAATCCGTTTTACATAAATATTAATCCCTTAAATGCAAGTCTGCAAAATTATAAAGGACCAACTTTGCAAAAGTATCCTGAAATATTTAATAAAAGCACATGATTGGCGTATTCAAAACAAATATAGACTCACAACATGACAAAAATCAGGTATTGAAGGCCCTAACCGAGCAATTTGAGGCCTCTGCCTGTTCCGTAGACCTGGAAGACTGCGACAAAGTATTGCGCATTGTTTGCCGGCAAACCGAGGAGAACGTGATTGCATTATTCGTGCAAGAACTTGGATATCAATGTACTCCGTTAGACTAACACCCTGTTTCTTACCCCTCGTTTGTTAATCCCCTCCCGCTTATTCCGGCAAATGCTCCGTTTGCCGTAGCTGATTGCCACTTTATTTTATAAAATTTGTGCCGGTATAGGGGGAAATCATTTTCCGCACGTCATATAATCAGAACATCAGAAAAGATAAAAAGTTAAACCTGGAAAATCAATGAAAACGAAAGCAGTTCTGCTTGCGCTCTTTACGCTTATGCTATTGAAGAGCCAATGGGTAAAGGCACAGCAACAACGCTATACGGTTAGCGGTTATGTAAAAGATGACCAGTCGGGCGAAACCCTGATAGGCATCTCCATCGGCAAAACCGGCACTACTATTGGCACCCTATCCAATGAATACGGATTTTATTCACTCACCCTGCCTGCAGGCGAACATGAGTTGCAATATTCCTACATGGGCTACTCCGTCCATAAAATGACCATCAAACTCACTGGTAACAAAACCATAGACGTTAAGATGAAACGGAGCGACAGCCAGCTGAACGAGGTGGTAATCACCGGCAAAGAACAACAGAAAAACATTAACACCATCAATACCAGCGTGGCTAAACTGGATATTGCCGAGTTGAAAAAACTGCCTACACTGATGGGCGAAGCAGACGTACTGCGTGCCATCCAGACCCTGCCAGGCGTTACTACCGTGGGCGAAGGTGCATCAGGCTTCAACGTTCGCGGAGGGAACAGCGACGAAAACCTTATCCTTATGGACGAGGCGCCTGTTTACAACTCCACCCACCTGATGGGTTTCTTCTCAGTGTTTAACCCGGATGCGGTTAAAAACATCAATCTCTATAAAGGCAGCTTTCCGGCTGAATATGGAGGTCGCACGGCTTCGGTGCTGGACATACGCATGAAGGACGGTAACAACCAGAAATTGCAGGTGAATGGCGGTATCAGTAATGTATTCACCCGCCTGTCGGTAGAAGCGCCTATTCAAAAGGATAAATCATCCTTTATTATCGCAGGCCGCCGTTCGTACATCGATGTGCTGATGAAACCTTTCCTGAAAGGCGATATGAAGGATACCAAAATTTACTTCTACGACCTTACCGCCAAGGCGAACTTCAAATTCGATAAAAACAATACCCTTTTCGTAAGTGGCTACTTCGGCCGCGACGTGTTCGGGTTTGGCAAAGAAGCCAATATCAACTGGGGTAACACGACCACGTCTATCCGCTGGAACCATGTGTTTAACAGCAAGCTGTTCATGAACCTTACCACCTACTACAGTAAGTACGATTACAGCCTGAAGTTTACCAGCGATGATGAGCAGGATAAGCAGGGCTTTAGCTGGAAATCGAACATCATTAACTATGGCGTTAAACCTTCGTTTACCTGGTACCTTAACTCCAATAACACATTGCATTTCGGCGTACAGGGGATCTACTACACCTTTAAACCCGGCACTGGCATTGGTACGGAAGGCGACAGCAAAACAAGTTCGATTGTTATCGATAACAAACATGCACTCGAATCGGCAGTATACCTTGATCATGAGTTGAAATTACTGGGCGATAAGATTGGCCTGCAATATGGATTACGTGTATCAGGGTTTAACTATATGGGCGAAGGAACAGCTTATTACTATAATGATACTACCCCTGGTGTACGCAAACGCCTGGTATCTGAGCAGCACTTCGGCGCGGGAGAATCTATAAAAAACTATATGTTCCTCGAACCACGTTTCTCTGCTAAATTCAAGATAAACAATACCAGCGCTGTTAAAGCATCGTACAGCCGTACCGCGCAGTATATGCACCAGTTGTCTAACACTGCTTCTGCAACCCCGCTCGACGTATGGACGCCATCAAGTAACAACATTAAACCGCAGGTGGCTAATCAGTTTGCGTTGGGTTACTTCTACAACTCGCCTAACGGTAGCTTTGAAGCATCCGGCGAAGCGTTTTATAAGATGATGGACAACCAGCTCGACTACATAGATAATGCGTCGCTGGAACTGAATAAACTGATAGAAGCCGATCTGCTGGCCTCTACCGGCAGGGCTTACGGAATTGAACTGTATGCAAAAAAAGAAGTCGGTAAAACAACAGGATGGGTTAGCTACACCCTCTCCCGCAGCGAGCGTAAAACGCCGGGCATTAGCGGTGGTGATTGGTTCCTGAACCGTTACGACCGCCCACATAACCTGAACGTGGTGTTATCGCAGGAGCTGAACAAACGCAGCACGCTGTCTGCCAACTTCGTTTATGCTTCCGGCGCGCCCTCAACATTTGCCGATGCACGCCTCGAGTTCCAGGACTGGGACATTCCGTACAACACCACCGATAAACGTAACAACTACCGTTTGCCGGACTTCCACCGCCTGGACCTGAGCTACACCCTGCAGGGCAAGCCACGTAAACGCTGGAAAGGAGAATGGGTGTTTTCGCTGTACAACGTGTACGCACGCAAAAACACTTACTCCGTTTACTTCCGTCAAAATGAAGACGATGCCACGAAGAAAGAGGCCATTCGCCTGTCTATCATCGGCACCATCATTCCCGGTATCACTTACAACTTTAAATTCTAATGACTGCAAAGCATATGAAAAAGATACTCAGCCAGCTGCTTTTAGCATCTACCGTAATGCTCACAGCATGCGAAACAAAATTTGATCTCGATATAGCCCAGGGCAAAACTATTCCCGTAGTGGACGCGTGGATCACCTCCGCCCCCGGCGTACAACAGGTACGTATCACCGAAACTACGGCTTATACCGGTACGGCACCGGCCAATGTGATCAGCAATGCCAACGTTACCCTTTTCGACCTGACCAGTGGCGACAGCTACCCGTTCGCGTTCGCAAACAATGTATATAGCTACGATCCCGGCAGCACCAACAGTATCGGCGTTATCGGCCACGTGTACAGATTACGTGTAGTGCTGAACGGTCAAACCTTTGAGGCTACCGACACGATTAAACGCGTTCCTGTGATCGATTCGCTGACCGTTGAATTTAAAGAGGCCGAGTTTGGTGATGAGGAAGGCTACTACGCCAAGTTTCATGCCCGCGACCCGGAAGGTGCCAACAACGATTATTATTGGATCCGCTCTTACCGCAACACACTAACAACAAGGATCAGGGACAACTTCGCTATCAACGGTGCGTATAATGAAGATGTATCTGACGGCATTAAATTCATTCCCCCTATCAGCGAAGGAATTACGCGGGGCGACAAACCTTTCCTGAAAGGAGACAAAGTAATCGTTCGTATCGCATCCTGCACCAAAAGGAGCCATGAGTTCCTGGACCATGTGGATACCCAGGTTAACAACGGCGGCCTGTTCGCTAAAGTGCTGGAAAACGTGGGTACCAACCTGGTAAACGTAAGCGGCGGCGACCTGAAAATACTGGGCTGGTTCGGCACATCGGGCACCAGCTTTGCAGAAATAGAAATTCACGAGTAATTATATATTAAAAACAATTAAATGCTGAAATATGAAAAAGATCATATTAGGGCTTGCCATGCTTGTACTCGCCGGTAATAGTTATGGCCAGCAAATGGAAACACTGGCTACTCCCAAAAACGGCAGTAAAATAAGAGTAGGCGGCTATGGTGCCCCCACCATCAAATTCACCCCTTTTGCCGATAAGTTTGCCATCATGATGGGTGGTAATGCCGGTGTGATGCTCAATAGCAAAATTATGCTGGGAGCCGGCGGTTATGCTTTGGTCAATGACATTGAAGCCCCCAGGGTTAACAGTTCCGACCCTACGCTGTACTGGAATATGTGGTACACCGGTTTTGTGGCTGAATACACATTTAACTCTAATAAACTGATACACTGGGGCGTTGGCGGCCTTATTGGCGGCGGTGGCGTAATGAAAGGCGTAAGATGGAAAGAAGACCATGAAGGCGACAACTGGATCGATAACAGTTGTTTCTTTGCGGCGGAACCTTATGCCAACCTCGAAATTAATATAGCGACGTTCATGCGGGTAGGCATCGGTGCTTCCTACAGGTTCATCTCCGGCTCCAACACACCCGGAATTACCGACAGCGACATGAGTGGCCCGGCAGCGCATATTACGCTAAAGGCAGGAAGGTTTTAGAAAGAAGCGTCGTTCTTCTGCAGCGGCACATCCCTTTGACTGGGGTGTGCCGCTTTTTTTATGCTGACAAGTCCCTCTGCCCCTCCCATTCCTGATAACCGGCAAAAATCGATGTTAAAAGAAATAAAAAATATATGCCTGGATTTTGCAATTACGAAAAGTATCGTACATTTGTTTACGAAGATATTCGTACATCAGTAATCTGGACAGGAACAGATCACGATTTAAAATTAGCAAACAATGGACGCCGCAAGGAACATCAAGCCGACGGAAAGTGAATTGGAAATTCTGCGCATACTCTGGGAAAAAGGCCCCAGTACTGTAAGGGATGTGCATGAGATTTTGGAGCAAAGCAAGGAAGCAGGCTACACTACAACCCTTAAGCTCATGCAGATCATGCATGAAAAGGGGTTGCTTAGCCGTGATACCAGCGCTAAAACCCATGTTTACAAAGCCCTTGTGTCGCAGGAAAAAACCCAACAACAATTATTAAACAAAATGATAGATACTGTCTTTAACGGATCGGCCAGTCAGCTTGTAATGCAGGCCCTTGGCCATCACCACTCCTCCCCGGAGGAACTGGACGAGATAAGGCGTTATCTATCTGAAATGGAGAAAAAGCAAAAATAGATACCAGTTAAATTTTTTGCCATGACCTCGCTGCTTCCTTTTACCACAGACATCATCCGTGCCTTCGGATGGACGCTTTTACACTCATTCTGGCAGGCATTTGTTGTGTTTGCGTGTTTGAGAATTGTACTTAAAATATGGCCGGCGGCCAGTTCCGCAGCTAAATACCACTTGTCGTTCCTGTCACTGGCGGGTATCTTCACCTGGTTTGTCGCCACTTTTTGGCAACAAATGCTGGCCATACGAGAGTCACAATTAGTAATGCATTTTGTGGCAAATAATCCGCTAATAGCAGATATGCAGGTAGCGCAATTACCTGCGGCGGCACCCGCCAATAATCTGAAATGGTTGTTTCCGGGTATGGAGGTTTACTTTCCCGTACTGGTAGGCATATATGTTGTAGGCGTTGCGGTCATGACTATCAAACTGGTGTTAGACCTGGCCCAGCTACAGCAGGTACGCCGTGCAGCGATGCTTCAGATCGATACCCAATGGGAAAAACAGCTTAAAATGCTGGCTACCCGGCTGGGCGTCAATAAAAAAGTACAGCTGCATATTTCTTCGTCAGTTCAGGTACCGGTGATGATCGGCTTTATCCGCCCACTCATACTTTTGCCTGCCGCTATGATCAACAACCTGAGTACCGATCAGCTCGAAGCCATCCTGTTGCACGAGCTGGCTCACATTAAGCGCCATGATTACCTGTTGAATATCTTCCAAACAATTGTTGAAACGATCCTGTTCTTCAATCCTTTCATATGGTGGATATCTAAAAACATCCGTATTGAGAGGGAACATTGCTGCGACGACCTGGTAATTGCCAGTACCGTACAGCCACTGCATTACGCTAAAGCCCTGGTGGCACTGGAAGAATATCGTCTTACCACCAACCCCATGGCCATGGCGATTGCGGACAATAAACAATTCCTTTTTCACCGCATCAAAAGAATCATGGAAATGAAAACTAGTCACCGTAACTATAGCCAGCAACTATTGGCGTTACTGATCATACTCACTGGCGTTGCGTCAATCGCATGGCTCAATCCATCTCAAAAAGAGAAAAAAGTAAAACAACCGCAGAAAAAAAGCGTAGGTATTACAGACAGCATGTTGCCTGTTTCTCCGATATCGGATGCCTGTGAAGAAGCTATCGTAAGCACTGAAGATTGTGCAGTCGTGCCCGCTCCGCCCGGTGCACCAAAACCACCACTGCCCCTGGCAGCGCTGGCCAACATACAGGCTGCGCCGATCAATATTTTTCAACCGCTCGCTCTCCTTTCGCCACTCGATTTCCCCTTTGATACACTGCCTAAAAAAATAAGAATAAAAGACAGCAACGGCAACATCAGGGAGTATAACAGCATTAAAGACATGCCGGAAGAAGATCGTGAACGTATGCAGGAACAATTTCTGAAAATGCAGGAAACACAGGAGGAAATGCGTAAGACCGCCGAGGAAGCCCGCAAGACTGCTGAAAAACTCCGTGAAACTTATAAAGATTCAGAAAAGCTGTGGAAGGACAACAGCGAGCATTTCAAAAAAGCCTATGAAGAAGCCGGCAAAGCCCTTAAAGAAATTGATTGGGCAAAACACAATAAAGAAATTGCCGAAGCTTACAAAAACATCGACTGGGCAACAATGAATGAAAACATCCAGAAAGCCTATAAAGAGATTGACTGGAAAACAGTGAACGAAAATGCCCTTAAAGCATTTAAGGACATAAACTGGGAGCAGATTAACGGAGAAATGCGTAAAGCCCTGGAACAAAGCAAGAGCGACATTAAGATACAGGAAGAGATGATAAAAAACATGCCTGACCTTAATTCGGAAGAAATTCAAAAGATGATAGAAAAAACCATTAAACATGGTGAGGAAGCATCGAAAATGAACGAATATCAGATAAAGGCTGAAAGCGACCGTGCCCGCCAGGAAGCAGAATCAGCCCGCAAAGAAAAACGCTCTAAGAACGATGTGAATTACAACGAACTGGGCAAGGAGCTACAGGAAGCCAAACTGATCAACTCCAGCCAAAAATTTGATGCCGAAAAGAAAAACGGCGTGCTGTATATCGACGGTGCTAAACAATCGCCCGAGGTATTGAAGAAATATGCACGCTACTTTAAAGGCCGCCATGTACATATTACCCAGAATGGTGATAACCTGAGCGTAAGCATTAACGATTAACCGCCCAAACCCATAAATCTTTTTTTCCGCCATTCTAGAACGCCGCACCTGTAAAGGCTGCGGCGTTTTCTTTACATTTCCTTATCTTTAATCCTACAAAACAGTTACAGCAAATACATGCCAGCTATGAGAAAAGAAATCATTCTGACGCTCTGTATGGGAACATCCCTCCCACTACTGGCGCAGGAAAACCAGGTTAATATTACAACGGGCAACGAAGTAACCGTTACAAAAAGCCACAAGGCCACCCCGGTGAAAAGCCAGGATATGACAGGCACCTGCTGGTGTTTCTCCACTACTTCCCTCGTAGAATCTGAGTGTATACGTAAGGGAGAAGATCAGCCCGATATTTCGGAAATGTTCACCGTGCGGAACATTTACCGCGAGAAGGCGGAGAATTATGTGCTGCGGCAGGGTTACGCCCGTTTTGACGAAGGCGGTCTGGGGCACGATGTAATCAGGGCGATAGGTAAGTACGGTGTTGTGCCGGAAAGCGTGTATTCCGGGCTTACAAATGGCCAAACAGCGCACAATCATGGCAAAATGGTCGCTTCCCTCAAAACTTACCTCGACAGCGTTCTAAAGCTTAAAAAGCCCCTTCCTGCTAACTGGGAGCAGGGGGTGGAAAATATCATGGACGATGCGATGGGTAAAGTACCTGCCAGCTTTGAGTATAAAGGCAAAAACTATACTGCACAAACTTACGCTAAAGAGGTGTTGAAGTTTAACGAGAGCGATTATGTGAATCTTACGTCCTTCACCCATCATCCTTTTTATCAGTCCTTTGTAGTAGAAGTACCTGATAACTTTTCGAACGGTGCTTATTACAACCTGCCTTTGAGCGAGTTTGTAGGGGCGGTGAAACGCTCTGTAGATAAAGGATACACAGTAATGTGGGATGCGGATGTTAGCAATAAAGGATTCCAGATGGGTAAAGGTTATGCGCTTTCTCCCGCTGGCGACAGCATTCCAAAAGCGACAGGCTTTGGTCCTGACATTACCGAGCAGCAGGTTACGCCCGAATACCGCCAGCAGCTTTATCAGGCGCTGGTTACACAGGACGATCACCTGATGCACATTACCGGGTTGGGGAAAGACAAAAAGGGGAAAGACTATTTCGTGGTGAAGAACTCATGGGGAACCAAGTCTCCGAAAGAAGGCTACATTTACGTTTCTGAACCTTACTTTGCCATTAACACCATCACAGTAATCGTTCCTAAATCCTCTCTGGATAAAGCATTGCTTGCTAAGCTGGGCATTAAATAATACTCGTTTTAAACTTTAAAAAAGAGGCTATGCAGCCTCTTTTTTTATTTGGGGCAATGATGGAATGAAGCGGTAGTTTACGCAATTCTTAACACCATCCTTTATTCTCACACATCTCGTTTAATACCCGATCACAAAGTCGGGATAATGCTGAACAGGCCCTTCCATTATCTCCCACTCGGCTACTTCGGCAGATATAGGCCCCTGCTTACACCAGTCAAAGAATTCCGTGAGTACATCAGCTGGTGCCTCTGCCGCTATCCACACGTGACCTTCAGGGGTATTTTTTACGATGCCTTTTACATTCAGGCTTTCCGCCACCGATTTGGCGGTAGCCCGGAAATAGACGCCCTGTACCCGACCTTTTAAAATGATTTCGTTGTGTATGATCATATACCTTGATTATTTATTAGCTATGGATATGCATTGTAACAAGATAGGAAACAGCTGCTTCGCCAACAAAAATAATAGCCGGACAAAACCAGGTTCATCCGGCTATTTAAGCAAACGGCCTTGGGGAAGAGCCACAGCTTTTGATGTTGGAAGGGCTATATAGGAATGAAAAACATAGGGGTTTACATTCACGAATTACCTTCAAAATGAATGGTATAGGGTAAGGACATATATGGATGGAGAAATGACAAATATTTAGGGGGCGGTTTAAAGCCAGGCGCCGGAAGGAGTTTGCAATGACCGGACGGCTTTACCGTACCGGCCATTACAATGATCTCCCTACTGTCCCGTCGGCACCAAAAACAGCCTATTCAATGCCGGGAGACAGATAATTTTTCCTGTAGCTGCGTTGCCTCCGTTACGAAAGCAGTACGGCCATCGGGATAAAAAATAAAGAACTGGGAAGTGTCACCTTCGGGCTCCTGAACTTCATGAACCTGTATATGTAGAAGTGGATGAAAGTAAAAATATTCAACTACGGCAGGGTTGACGTTGCGTCGCATCATCTCCAGATGAAATCCGGCTTTCGCCAATTGGGAGAACACCTCAAGCTCCTGCGTTGATGCTGCTGTTCCATTTGTATACGATGGTTTAATAGATACCCATTCCATACCGCACAATTATCAGTTAATAGTTTAAAAAAAGTTGTGTCTTTCAGTGGTTAACTTGTTTGTCTTCATGGCAAAATTGAAATATTTTATGGGGGTTGGAATATAAGTTTGGTGTATACACCGCCAGGCTGCTTATTTCCCCGAAATAGTTTTTACTTATGATTTTGTACTACTACCTGATTGACAAATTGTATATCAGCAATAGCTATCAACTTCAGCATTCAGTAGTGAAATAAATAGTCCTCTTACTATATTTATACAACAGCGCACATCTATCCCATCAGTTATTCCAGATCGGCATAACTGCATCTATCTTTTTAAATAAGAAAAGGAAATATTTGGAGTGATAAAATAGAACTATTGCTATGTTAACACACAATGATTTATATAAAGATGCCGGATAAAGCTTTGTGAATATTATCAGCTTTCTGATGGATCAATCGACAATATTAGCAAAACAATTAACGGACACCATGGACTGCGGGGCATTCGCAACCAAACTATCTGTGGCAGATAATGAACAATTGTACTATTAGCATACTCGCAAAAAGACCATGAGTTGCAGCGTACAATCAATCAAACTATCTCGCAAAGCAAAGAACGATTTGCACTATAGTATACCCGCACAAAAGATCCATGAATTGAAGCCTACCGGCAGCCAAACTATCTCACAAAAGCAAGAACAACCGCACTATGACCATACCCGCACAAAAGATATTGACTTGCAGCGTACCAGCAATCAAACTATCTCACAAAAGCAAAGAACAATCGCACTATGACCATACTCGCACAAAAGATATTGAATTGCAGCGTACCAGCAATCAAACTATCTCACAAAAGCAAAGAACAATCGCATCATGACTATACTCGCATGAAAGATCATGACTTGCAGCGTACCAGCAATCAAACTATCTCACAAAAGCAAATAACAATCGCACCACCCGCTCAATAACAGATCCACACAAAATAATCATCTTATGAAAAGCCAGAACGATACACCTATTCCTGCCAACAACCTACTCGCCGCACTTCTTCAACACTAAGCTGCATGCTCGTGCTGAGAATCGGAACGATGAAACAGTGGCCCATCGGCTGCCTCCTGATTACCGAACACAAATTCATGCGCTATTTCATAAACGCCGCCCGTAACAGGACGCTTCAGTAAAATGAAACTTTGGCAATGAAAACTGCGAACGAATAACTTATTCTCAAAATGCGGATAAACCTGGTTAAACGATGCTGTCGGAATAGCCCGCGCGAGCGTGATATGTGGCTTAAAACTATTCACCTTCAGTTCGAACAATTGCAGAATGCGGCGGTGCAACTCTTCTAACGGCTTGGGGTTTGCCACGTTCACATATATGGTACGCTTCTGCTCCCCATGCTTGAAATAATCTATCCTTGAAGTATAAATCGTAAACCCGGATAATTCATTAGCGAGCCTCTCCAGCAACGTTGTAAATGTGTCCTCGTAACGATCGGGAAACTCCGAACGGAAAAGTGAAATATGCGCCTTTGAATGTAACCCGGTGTATGACCCGATCTCATTCGCTATCAGCCCCTTAAAACGACTTACATCCCCTGCTGTCTGCGCATCCGGGTTAATTACCAATAAATAATCGTACAGTGCTTCTTCTTTCATAATCATTATGATTTATCGATCAGCAAATTGACAGTACAAATATACTAACTATTTTGGTAAATACTAATAATTTTAGCAAATAATACTAAAAAAAGGTTGCGCTTTTAAGGAACGCAACCTAAGCTATTTATTTACAGGCTTTTGATGATCGCAACAAAATCAGCAGCTACCAGAGACGCGCCGCCAATCAGACCTCCGTCTACATCAGGACTCGAAAAAAGCTCCTTCGCATTACCCGGTTTTGCGCTTCCTCCATAAAGGATGGAAAGTCCCAATGCCGCTTCACGACCATATTTACCAGCGATCTGCGCACGGATAAATGCATGCATGTCCTGCGCCTGCTGGGCACTGGCGGTTAAACCGGTACCAATCGCCCAAATCGGCTCGTAAGCGATCACCACATCCTTCAGCTGCTCTGCAGACAAATGATACAAGCTCTCTTCCAGCTGCTTAGCCACATAATCGTTTTGTGTTTCTGCCTGGCGGATCTCTAACGGCTCGCCACAGCAGAAGATAGGTTTCAGGCCGTTTGCCAGTACCAGGTCTACTTTCTTAGCCAGTGCTTCGTTCGACTCTTTGAAGTACTCTCTTCTCTCGGAGTGACCAAGGATTACGTAATCGGTACCCACTGATTTCAGCATTTCTGCTGATACTTCGCCGGTGTAAGCACCTGATTTCTCAGCAGCACAGTTTTGAGCGGCTACGTAAAAGCCCGGCTGGTGCTGCAAAAGTGATTTAGCCTTAACGAGGTAAGGGAACGGTACTGATACCACTACTTCCTGACCATCTTCCAGCTTTACACCTGCTGCCACAATATCATTGATCAGTTGTTCTCCCTGCGCCAGCGTCAGGTTCATTTTCCAGTTGCCTGCTACAATTTTCTTTCTCATTGTTTGATAAATGGAATTTTATGCGTTTGTGATTGTTATCGATCGTTAGGCTTGGCCCGTTTGGAGCTCAAAGATATACGTCAGTATGCTCTTTTCCATGTCTGCCATCGTTTTTCCCTTTAATAACATCCAGGATGCAGCATCCCTGATGGCTTCCTCTACCCTGTAAGGCCCATAACTACTGCCTCCCCAGCTAAAGGAGGGCAGAAATTTAGGAGGAAAATCACTGCCAAAAACATTACTTGATACACCGATTACTGTGCCTGTATTAAACATGGTGTTAATGCTGCAACGACTGTAATCGCCCATCAATACCCCACATTTCATTCCTGCCGGCCAGGCTTCTTTCCTTCCTTCCATCCATACGCGCACTTCGCGGGCATTGTTTTTCAGGTTGGAACAATTAGTGTTGGCGCCCAGGTTACACCATTCTCCTATTACTGCATCGCCCAGGTAACCGTCGTGGCCCTTATTGGAATAGTCGAAGAACACGGTATTTTTCACCTCTCCTCCTACCACACAGTAATTCCCAATGCTGGTAGCGCCATATATCCTGGCCCCCATCTTTAACACCGCCCCCTCGCCCATAGCTAAAGGGCCGCGGATCAGGCAACCTTCCATCACCTGGGCATTTTTGCCGATGTAAATTGGTCCTGTACTGGCATTCAGCACGCTACACTCCACATTCGCTCCTTCCTCAATAAAAACGTTTTCAGGAGAAATTACCTGGTTAGTCTTTGATATAGCCGCTGATTTACGGCCCTTAGTGAGCATTTTAAAGTCCTGGCGAATACCGTAGTCGTTGAGCTGAAAAATGTGCCAGGGATGGTCCATACGGCGCAATTCGCCCGGAAAATCCTTTCTTTTGCCATTGACCGACTGCAGAAAATCGAGGCCGCTCACGGCCTTGGCTATCAAACTGCCGTCTTTATAGATCTCATCTCCGGTTTCCATGCCTTTCACTACGGCCGCAAACTCTTCTGTAGGGAGCACATGCCCGTTCAGCAGGATGTTCACCGCTTCTTTGCCGCCGGTGACCAGGGGAAACTTAGGTTGCAGGTAATCGATCGTAAAATGACTGAGGCTTGCGCCCAGCAAATACGCCCACTTCTGTTGCAGGGAAAGTAAACCGACGCGACAAGCGGCCGATGGCCGGGTGTGGGTGAACGGGAATAACAAGTCGCGGTCTGGTGTGTCAAAAAGGATATAATTAGGGTCCATCGGCTAAAAATAGAAAATCCCATCGATATGATAACCGATGGGATCTTATAATTATTTAAAAAGGACTGATTAAGCCTTTTTTGCGTAACGTTTATTGAATTTGTCGATACGACCTGCAGTATCCACCAACACGTTTTTACCAGTATAGAACGGGTGAGATGTATTGGAGATCTCAAGTTTGATTATAGGATATTCGTTACCATCTTCCCATTTCACTGTTTCCTTGGAAGGAGTGGTAGAACGGCTCAGAAAGCTTGTGCCGTTAGACATATCTTTAAATACAACAAATCTGTAATTTTCCGGATGAATTCCCTGTTTCATATCAATAATTTGTAAATACGGACTGCAAAGGTAAAACTTATTTTTAGAAATTCATTATCAAATTGACTCTTTTTTAATCAAATTGATTCAATCCCCTTCCCTTCTGCATTTCCGGGTGAAAAATAATTAGCTCTTCATGTTCACGAACTGTAACGGAATACCCAGGTTCGCGCCCTTCAAAAGTGCTATAACTTCTTGTAAATCATCTATTTTCTTACCGGTAACACGTACAATATCGTCCATAATGGCAGCCTGTACTTTGGTAGCGGAGTCTTTGATCAGTTTCACGATCTTTTTGGCATCTTCCTGTTTAATACCATTACGAATGTTGATCTCTTTTTTAAGCACTTTACCGCTCTGGTAAGGTTCTTTGCTCTGGTCGTACACATTAGCGTCTACCCCCTGGCGCATGCTGCGGCTGATCAGTACGTCAAGTACCTGCTCCAGCTTCATGTCGCTTTCAGTCTCTATCACCAGTTTATTATCTTTTTTGTTGAGCTCTATGCTAACATGCGAATCTTTGAAATCAAAACGTGTAGTGATCTCTTTCTTCACGGTATTGATCGCATTGTCGAGCGTTTGCCCATCTATCTTGCTAACAATATCAAAGGACGGCATTCTTGAATGTTTTTAGTTTAATGGTATCAGTTGCAGATTTCTGCGAATGCAAAGATAAAAGAAAAAGCAGGCAAATCGCCTGCTTTTCCTGAACACATTTATACTTTGATGATATCATCCCTCTTTCCTGATCGTTCCCCGGCCGGATACGGACTGGGAAACGACTGCGTTACCGCTGTATTTCACGTTACCGGAGCCGGATACGGAAACTTCCAGCTTCTTATCGGCATGCACCCTTACATTACCGCTACCGGAAATAGCTACTTCCGACTCGCTGGTGTTAAGATCATGGGCATCTATCGTACTGCTGCCGGACAGGCTGATCTCACTTTTAGTGGCTTTGCCTTTAAACTTCAGGTTGCCGGAGCCTGAATGGTTCACTTCGAGCCTATCGGTCTCCACATCCAGGTCGCTCTCCAGGCTGCCACTGAGCGAAACCTCCAGTTTGTCGGTGCGGAAACGCCCGTCACTAAAAAAACCTCCTTTACCACTCGCTGATAATTCTTTCAGATCTTTTGTGGTTACATATACATTAACAGGTTTGCTGGGATTGATGCTGTAACCTTTCTTTACATGAATTTCCAGGTCGTTACCATCTACTTCGGCCACAATGTAAGGCAACAGGTTTTCATCGGCTTCTACCTGCACGGAATAGGTACTTCCCTGCTTGATGTACACTTTGTAATTACCGGAGGTGGAAATGCCATTGAAATTGGTCGCATCACGCACTTCCTTTTTGATATTTCCATTACCGTTTACACGCTCGTTATCCTGCCTGAAGGAAGAGAAAAACAAGATGGATAATGCAAGCGCAAACCAATAATACCAGTTTTGATCTTGTGATTTCATGATGTAGAATTTTGATGAGGTTTTAGAATGGCGTTTCTATTGTGACGGGTGACAGCCCCGGTGACGGGTACAGCGCAGAATGGCGAAGTGCCCTGCATCCGTAACCGGTAGCTGCCGCCCGGTTATTCTGTTTTTAATGTTACATCGGAGTAGTTGCCTTTCAGCTGCATGGTTACCGAACCGTCACCTGCAGTACCGCTATATTCTACCTTCGTACCCTTTTTCACGGTGTGCACGTTTTTCATCGATAAACCGCCTGTGCTTATTTCTCCATAGTTAAATGAACCTTCGATTTTTACCGGTAGATTCTTTACTATGCCCATATGCACATCGGAATAATTGCCCGAGAAAAGAAGAGATTTGAAATCGCTGCCGGATGTTTTGATATTGATGTCGGAGTAGTTTACGTTAAATGATCCTTCGCTTTCGAGATGCCCGATATTCAGGTCGGTATAGTTACCGGTCACGGTTATCTTTTTCGCCCGTTCGAGCTTGAAGTCGTCGTAATTTGATTTTAGATTCAGTGTACCGATATTACCCAGCTTGTAATCACAGTTGTTGCTGGTCATGGTCATCTGGTTTGCTGCTTCAAGCCTGAAGGAAGAATAGTTGATCTTCAGATTTGTATTATTCACCTTTCCTATCTTGCCTTTGTCGCAATAGTTCATGGTACCATAAAGATCATCGGCAGCGGTGATATCGAAATAACAGTAATTCAGTATCAGCGAAGTGGGAGATGTAAGTTCGTGGGCCAGCACATCACCAAAATTGTTTATCAAGGTAACGTTTTTCAGCTTGCGCGGTATATACACCACATAATCGATGTTTACGTACTCTTTGCCGTTTTTATTGTTCCCAAATATCCAGCTTTTAGTGCCGGGGTTATACTTGGTGGTAATCGATAATTCTCCATGCTCGCTGCCTTCCTCGATTACAACTGCCGCTGCAATTTCTTTCGCCTCGCTCTCACTTCTACCGAAACCGGTAATGGTTACTTTAGCATTGATCTCGTTCTTATCCCAGATATTGATGGTGATACGGCCATATTTATTCGTCAGTTTAAAACTGTTGGATGCATTGGCCGGAAGACTTTTTTCCAGTGTACGCACGCTCTTCTGATCGCCTTTTGCAAACACGAGTGATGGTAAAAACAGGAGGAATAATATTTTAAATTTCAGACGCATACGGTTGTAGCTTTTTAGGTGTTGAATGATGCTCATGCTCTTCGAGTATCTTGTCCAGCAATTCGAGTTTCATCTTGTAATACCGGATCATGGCGGCTCTTATGCGCTCGTTACCCGGATTGTTCTGTAACTCTTTTTCAAGCATGAGATAGGTGTCGTTCTTTAATTCCAACTCGCGACGAACACTACTGTCAAGTCCAAGTTCTGCGGGCGGATAAGCGTTGATCTGATCAAGACGCTGCTCTATCTGGCTGGTGTAATAGACACCTGCCTCATCTACTTCTGGTATCAACAGCTCCTGCTGCTGTGCCCTTTGTTTATAACTAAGGAACTGCACTACAAAAACGGAGTTGATAAGCAGGAACACCGCCACGGCGGCTTTTAACCAATGCCTGCCCAATGTGCGTATAATTCCAGTTTTGGGTTTAAGCGGCAACTGCTTCTCCAGCTTCTCCCACAGCAAAGGCGATGGCCCCTCCTGCTCAAACTCGTTGCGGTGTTCCCGTATGAAATCTTCAAACTTCATTATGCGGTAGTTTTTTGCTTTACAATCAATCTCACTTTTTCTTTCGCTCTCATATATTGTGTTTTGGCAGTTGATTCAGTAATTCCCAACATATCGCCGATCTCGCGATGGGAATAATCTTCGAACAGGTAGAGGTTCAATACGGTGCGGTAACCGTCTGGCAACTGCGCTATTGCTTCCTTCACCATGGTTACCGACATAGCAAACTGCTGCTCGTCTACCCCAACCTCGTCGCTCACATGCAGCTCATCCACCTCTTCGAAATACACTTTCTTTTTACGAAGCTGCGAAAGGCAGTGGTTTATAACGATCCTTTTGATCCACCCGGCCAAACTCGCTTCCTGCTGAATCTTGCCTATATTGTTAAATACCTGGAGGAAGGCCTCCTGTAAAATATCTTCCGCGTCCGCCGCACTTCCCAGCATCCTCAGGCAGATATTATACATCGCTTTACTATATGAATCATACAGCTCACGGTACGCCCGTACATCACCGTGTCGGCAACGATATACCAGCTGATCTGTAAAAGTGTTTGTAGTCAAGCGATTTAAATGTGTTCGTTATAAAGACGGGGTGACTTAAAAAAGGTTGCATATAAATGTAAAAAAAAGAAGCGTGACCTGAAAAGGCCACGCTCCATCCATCCTTATATACCTAAAACTTGGTTAGGTCGGTGTTTGTAATGCGGGTGTTGTTATTTCACCCTGTTTTGCTCGTCCTGCAAACCTGTGCTGCGTTTACGGGCTTCTTTCACGTTCATGTTACCGAACCGGTAGCTGAAACTCACTCTCACCTGGCGACTGTCCCAGTTATTACCGATGCTTATTTTCTGGCCACTGGCCTCGTAAGTGCCTCTGAACCTGTTGGTATTCAACACATCGTTCACGTTCAGGCGGATCGTACCTTTCTTCTGAAATAGTTGTTTCTGTAAACCAATGTTGCCTGAGTGCATCGCTTTCATGCGGAACAACCCTTCGTTCGTTATCTGCGGCGACGTATAGTTGTACGATACCTCTGCGGAAAAGCCCTTGCCCAAAGTAAACGATTGCTGCGTCTGGCCAAAGAAGCCGGCGGACGAACGATCTATGTCCTCTCCGTTTACTACCGTCTGGAACCTGTTATAGTAAGCCGAAACGGTTACAAAGGAGTTCCACCATTTGGTAATCGGGAACGGTGCTGAAATACCGAGATTAAAGTTGTCACGCTTGGCCACGTTCATATACTTGTACTTCAAAATGGTGGTATCACCGGTTTTAAAGTCTACATCGGCTTCTATAACCCTGGTAATCATATCCTTAGTTCGGGTATAACCCAGCGAGGTGGTTAAAAACTGTTTGAAGGTATGGTTCAACTCGAAGTTATTGGAGTACTGTGGCTTCAAACCGGGATTGCCGGATATTTTGGTATAACGGTCCAGGTAAAACTCGAACGGGTTAAGGTCGTCGTAACTGGGGCGCTGTAACCTGCGACTGTACGACACGCCCCACTGGTTGTTATCACTGGCGGCATAACTTACAAATAAACTCGGGAACAGGTTGAAGTACGAAGTATCGTTTACCTGGCCTGTCGTTACGGAAGTCCCTTTCACATTGCTCTGTTCTCCCCTCAAACCTGCCTGCACGCCAAGCTTCCTGAACTGTTTGGAAAAGTTAATGTACGCTGCGTTCACGTTCTCTTTGTATAAAAACTGGTTCGAACGGTTGCTGTCAAATACCCATTGCTGGTTCTTCAGCGAATCAAAACGGGCGTCATTGTCGGACTCCACGAAGCTCACCTTTACGCCTGCCTCAAATTTCGCCTGGTTCTTCAAGGGATGAGTATAGTCGATCTTTGCGGTCCTGATCTCTATACGGGAAGGCTGCGCGCTCTTCACGGTGTCGCCGCGCAGGTATGTCTTCATTTCCCCGTTCCAAAACGAGCCTTGCATCAGGTTATTCTGTGCTTCGTCGTTGCGTGCCCAGTCCAGGTCGATATTTAACTCTTTACCTGTACTATCCAGTTTGCCTTTGTAGTTGAGGTTAAAGGAGGTCTGACTAAAATCACGGTCATTCATCGTTTCGGTTACCAGGTTGCTATCTAGTTTTACCAGACTGCCGATCTTGGTTAAACTATGACTGGGGCCTTCCCACACTCTTTTGCTCACATCGGCCATAAAACCGATCGTGTGGTTCTTGTTCACGAAATAATCGATACCTGCTTTGCCGCTGTTGCTTTCTGATTCTTTGTCCATATACGACAGCTGGTCGAAAATCACGTCTTTACCCTGGTCGGTACTCTGGCGGTATAAAGCCAGTCGCTCGAAGTTGCGGTTGTAATTATAGTTGTACGAACCGTATAAGTTAATGTGTTCGTTCCGGTGGTTAAGGTTAATACCGCCGTTAGCCTTGGGCAACTTACCCTGGCCATAGGCAATGTTCAGGTTACCATTAGTTCCGAAGTTCTTGTTCTTTTTCAATTTGATATTAATGATCCCGGCGTTGCCCGCTGCATCGTATTTGGCGGAAGGATTAGCGATCAGCTCTATCTGGTCAATGTTAGAGCTGGGCATGTTTTTTAGCAGCTGGGCAACGTCCTGGGACGACATATTCGTTTGTTTACCATCAATCATCACGGTAACACCTCCTTTTCCTTTCATAGAGATGTTATCATCCTTATCTACCTGCACACCGGGTGCTCTTTCAAGTACTTCCATGGCGGTGCCACCTGCTGCCACAATGCTGTTCTCCACATTCACCACCATTTTATCGGCTTTCTGTTCTATAAAAGGCCTTTTACCAGTAACGGCCACCTCTTTGAGGTTTTTCGCCTCTTCGCCCAGCACAATAGCCGGCACAGTTACAGTTACACCTTTTACATCGAACGGCTGGGAGAAGCTTTTCCTCATCCCCATATTTACGGCGGCTACCAGGTATTTGCCAGATGCCACCTCTTCAAATTCATATTTACCGTTAAGGTCCGCTACCGCTCCTTTCACCAGGCTGGAGTCTTTTGCTTTCAGCAGGGTGACGGTGGCAAACTCTACCGGTTTGCTATCGGTACGGCTGATTTTGCCGTTTACTTTGCCGGGCTGTGTTTGTGCCAGTGCCGGTATTGCGGCTGCTCCAATTAGCAACATATTCAGGGCCAACGATTTAGAGATACAATTCATACAAGGCGGATTTAAAATCTGATAAACAAAGTGTTTGTTAAGTTAGGCGATAGAGTAAAAATGATGCTATAGTTCCTTTTATTATCAATTACAGTGTAAAGGTAGGTACTTTGCATTACCCAGTACAATAGTTTACACAAATGGTCAATAAACAGTGATAATTGGTCAGATAACTTCCATCAACAGGTTAAAGACGAGGCTTGTCAGCATTTGTTACAAAGAAAATGCTGAATAGTATTTTGGGCCAACTGAAGTACCACTATCAGGCCTCCGTTGTGTCACTCCCTTCAGCGACAGTAACAACATTGGGCTAAAAACTGTCGCAATCACACCCGCACACGCTAAAACACACCTAATCCTCCGCTCACGTTCCGCTTCTCCATACTTCCAGGATACTTTCACCGTACTCGTTTAGAAGCAACTCAGTGAATTTTGGAGTATAGTCCGAAAGGCATCCGGATGGTTCAGTGATGGTTGGGTGATGGTTCAGTGATGGTTCAGTGATGGTTGGGTGATGGTTCAGTGATGGTTGGGGAACATGCTAAAATAGGTGTCATGTCCTAAAATAGGTGTACACCGGGTGAGATAATCCGGATTACGGTCGACAACTACACCGTACAGTGTATACACCCCGGTGAAGGAAAAACTGAAAGTTGCCCAATGTTGTTAATGCCGTTGAAGGGAGTGACACAACGGCGGCTGAGTAGTAATCCACTGCCTGCCCCAAATAGAAAAGCAGCCGCCCGGGAGGACAACTGCTAATATATTGATTTTAACTGTTTTAATTAAAGGTCAGACTTTCAATCACATCAGGAAGGCGTTGTTGAATAAGTTCATACAACTCACGCTCTTCACGGCGAATGTGTTCCTCCAGCCTGCGGGCAATGGTATCCATATCACCTTCCAGGTCGGCACTCTCAAGCAAACCGCCATATATAACGGAAATCTGGCGATGGTCTTCCTGCAACTCGCGAATGGCCTGGTCTATTTCTGCGTCTTTGCCAAGACACATCTCGAACAGGTAATCCTCTTTTTGCATATGAGGAACCATTACTTCCTGAAATACTTTTACAACATAATCCAGCTTAGCCCTGGACTCGAGGGGAAATCCTTCGTAAGGCGCCGCGTCGTTTTTTAGATAACGGCATACAAATAACAACTTTTGGTGCTCGTGCGACAATGGCACAAGCTTAGGATGGCGATGCATATAGAATTAACGGGAAGCTGTTTTCAAATGTAATTTACGGCAATACCAGATAAGCGCAATGCCCGTCAACACCATCAAAGTGGAGATGATCTCCGCCTGGGTGGGGTGAAGCCAGATATCGTACTTGGTATTAACCCTTATCTTTTCAATAAAGAATCTTTCAAGACCATTAAATATAAGGTAGATGCCGAATATTACGCCGGGAATGGTTACCCTGCTGCGTATGGCCCACAATATGCCGAAAAAGAAAAGACAGGCAATGATCTCGTATAGCGGGGTCGGATAAACGGCAATAGGCAATACGCTGCAATACTCAGCCTGCGTACAATTAGTAATAGGCGCAACTTCGTTGATCACGTTATGCGGGTAACCATATGCGAAAAACCAATCTGGCAAAAAGCCCAGTGAACCTGGCTTTTCGAAAGCTGAATGGTGTACGGCATCCAAACTACCGAACTGCCTGTTGTAAAAGGTTGCATGCTCGTGCAGTTTTGCCTGGAACTGTTCCGGACTTATCTTTTGCACTACCCCATTGGCATCCGGCGCATAAGCACTGTTCAGAATACCCCAGTCGCCATCGCCGGAAAACTGGCACCCCATACGTCCGATAGCGTAAGCCAGCATAAGTGCAGGCGCAGCACTATCGATCAGGTGACGGGTAGATATCTTTTTAGAACGACCATACCATATAATTACCACAGCCGCCAAAATAAGGCCGCCATAAAAGGTAAGTCCGCTGGCCGAAAACAATGAACCCCATGGATCGGCTATAAAGTCGCCCCAGTTCTCGAGGTTATGGAATATTTTGGCGCCTACCAAACCTGCAACGGCCGCCATCACAATGATGTCGGGTACGCGCTGGTGCGGCATAACGATCGCTTCACTTTTAACAACTTTAGCCTCACGGCCCGCTGCATCTTTAGGACGTTTTACAAATTTATAGATCGCAACAGCGGCCGCCAACACCAAACCTCCGGCCACACTGCCCTGCAACGATAATAAGTATCCGCGCATCTCCTCGCCACTGGCGTCGGTACGCATGAATAACAACTGTCCGATCAGCTTATATCCTACAAAAAATGCAATCACCGTACTGATAGCCAGGTCGGTAGTAAAAGCACTTTGTTTTTTTTCAATGGTTTCTTTTACTCCCTGCAATAAGCCCAGCTTTTCGCGGCGGCGTAATTCAATGGTAAGCACATATGCACCTGCCAGAAAGGCTACGGCTACGAAGAAGCCGAAAGTCTGCAACAGTTTAAACGCGGGAATACTAACACCAAATAGATCCTTGAAAGCGTAATAAAGATTAGGATACATAGGCTAAATAAAAAAGTTTGGTGATTTGAACTTTCCTATGAACAAAGCCGAATTAGATCAACAGGAAAATCAAACCACCAAAGTACGTAGGGAAATTTCAAATCCCAAATTCCTTTCACATATAAGCAGCTAATTTTTGGAAAACTAACCGCCATTACTGAGAAAATTAATTAACAAAATTCGTCGAACGCCTGTAACAAGCTGCCTGCAATCATCTGCGGAGGACGGCCTTCGATCATGTGACGCTCGATGAAATGCACCAACTGCCCGTCTTTAAACAAAGCGATAGATGGTGAAGACGGAGGATAAGGCAACAGGTGCTTACGCAGTTCCTGCACCGCATCCAGGTCAAAACCTGCGAAGCTGGTTGTAAGCCTGTCTGGCTTTTTCTCACTGGTAGCAACCGCCATCAGTACGCCCGGGCGCGCCGTGCCTGCCGAACATCCACACACTGAATTTATAACAACAAGGGTAGTGCCCTCTTTAGCCAATACTGTCTCAACTTCTGCAGGAGTCAGTAATTCTTCAAAACCGTTATCGGTCAACTCTGCCTTCCTTGGCATAACTAATTCCGCTGGGTACATATAATTAATCTCCTTTTTTGCAAAGGTAATGATATAATAAATAGAGTGGCAACATGAATAACCAGACATAATGACGCACGTAAACAAGAAATTCAGACTATTTGTCTGTCCCATTTCCTAAAAACTGCAATTTTAGGCAGTTTTCTGGCACTGGTATTCCGTTTGATCTATACCCTTCAAATGAGCGAAAAACTCAGATAACAATTAAAAAACTTAAAAAATTTATAGCTATGACATTCGTAAAATTCAATCAACGCCCGGCTCCGAAATCATTCAACAACATTTTTGAAGATGTATTCGGTAACAATGGTCTTAACAAATTCTGGAAAGACGACTTCGCTACTCCTGACTTCTTCGGCGCTCACCCACCGGTGAATATCCAGGAAACTAAAGAAGCTTATGTGCTGGATGTGGTAGCCCCCGGTTTTGAGAAAGCTGACTTTAAGCTGAACCTCGACAAACAGGTGTTGACCATCAGCGTGGAAAAGAAAACTGAGAACAAAGAAGAAACTGAAAAACACATCCGCCGCGAGTTTACCTCCCGCTCGTTCAAACGCTCCTTTAGCCTTGACGAAAATGTGGATGCGGAACAAATTAACGCCAAATACGAAAATGGCATTCTGAAGGTAACCCTGCCTAAGAAAGAGAATAAGCAGGAACCTGCGAAAGAAATTGTAGTTGCATAAGGGATAGATTACAGTGATGAAGTGTAGGGCCGATTTCGAATCGGCCCTTTTTTATGCCCCTACCCCCGGAGCCGCCAATACCGCCTGCATTTTAGTAATATAATTTCACACGAAAGTTGAATGCCCTTGCCTGCTAATTAGTCTACCTTCCATAAAGTTATTTTAACCGAACACAAAGCTCTACAGCCAGCATTGTCATTATGAAGCGGATCGTATCATTTGCCGTCAGCCTTTACTACGCAGCCGAAAACGCCGCTGTGGGAACGCTTTTGCGCAAAACCACTGACGTGCTGGAGCAGTCGAAGATCAAAATGCTGTTCGACTTTGCATTCTTCTATATCGTATTAATGGTGCCCCTTACCTTCGTGTTACTGTTTAACCACGATTACTTCCATCTGGCTGTGGGAGCAGCCTTTGCTGGCATCTTCCTGATTTCCTTCGTCATTTTACAGAACAAGCGGTATTATACCACGGCTGCCGTTATCACCGTACTGAATCCGATGGTACTCACCATGCTATCGTCGTTCTTTAATCACCTGGACGTGTCACCGATGTACGCGATGCTTTGGATATTGAGTATTTTACTCGCTTTTTTCATCATCCACCTGCGTGCGGCCCTAATACTGGGACTGATGCTGTGTCTTTACCTGGGGCTGGTGGCCTATATAAGGGTAAATAATATAGAAATACCCGTACTGGCCGGCTACTCGCAAAACTGCTCGGATATATTTAACCCTTTCCTTACGGGGTGTTATATATTATTGATGATTCGCGTGCTTGGGCATCATTACCGTAATGTAGCCACCCTTGAAAGGCTGCAGGCGATCGAAAAGCAAAAGCAGTTTTCCGCCCTCATCAACCAAAATCTAACCAAACAGTTCCTGATCCTCAAAGGACTCTCCCGCTCTGGCCAGTCCGAGTTCCTGGACGGCCGCACCGAACTGCTGGACGAATGCTTTGCCGAGATAGAGCGCCAGTGCGACACCGCCATCAATTACCTGGATACAGAGAAACACTAACTACTTACAGTCCTTCCGCCTGGTATCTATCAGGAATACGATCTTCCAGCCTTCGGGTAACCTTACCAGTTGAAACGAGTTCACCCCGCAATGACTCAACTTGCTTCCCAGGTAAAACTGGTAAGGCGTCCATACTGAAGCCAGGTTTCCATCGACCAATACCTGCCCAAACTCGATACGTTCATCCCACACGTCCGTGTGAGGTGTTCCGACAGCCTTTAAAAAGCGATTTACGTCGCCTGTGGCTACACGCGTTTCTGCACCATCTTCTGCAACCACCGTTTGCATAATAATCCTATCGGCCAGAACTGCCCTAACAGCGGCACTATCGCCGTTCCTCATGCCTTCAAACATCCTATTGACAACTGTTTTCACATTTTCTATTTCGCCATTCTGCGCCCACAGCGCATTAGAAATAGATAAGGCCGCTACAAAAAGTAGTATCAATTTAATTTTCATAAATATAAAATGTAGGTAATGTATTAGTATTCAATGTTTATAAAGGGATCTCTGTTTAGAAGCAGGGGTGTTAAAATGTTACAAAATTTACAACTTTCGGGTATTTGCGGGGGCGTGGGGCAAGCTTACCTTTGTTTCATCATCAGGTACCGATCCTGAGTTACACTAAGCAATAGTGATGTTCTATTTTCCCGGCCATGAATGCGTCCTTTTCCCGTACCATGATTTTTTGAGTGTGTTCTATTTTTTCCCGACCTTGAAATGTCCTGATTGTCCTGAAGTCTATGAATGTTCGACATCTCGTTCTATTATCCAATCTTTGTCTATGAAGTTTTAGTTTTACATCTCTCCTTCCTGTGGAATTTGGGTTCTCCGTTTTTGGGGAACCTTTTTTGTTTTTACTAAGAACGGGAAAATGTGGTTGGGAGCAAATGGGAATGTGATGGATGGACTTGGGCTTATATGAAAAAAATATGCCCCTCGAAAAGTCGAGGGGCCGAGTGTGGATTACTAACCCATTTTTTTAATAACCCAAAATCTTAAGCATGCTTTGAGCTGTTTGCTCTTTAGCGTATAGCCAGTCTTTTAATTGTCCGTTTTTATCGTAACCAACGATCACGTGCTTTGGCGAAGGGATCAGACAGTGTTTAATACCGCCATAACCGCTAAGCTGGTCCTGGTAAGCACCGGTATGGAAAAAGCCGATATAGAGTGGCTCCTTGGTTTCCTTTCCGTTTGACGCTTTGGGCAGAAACACCGCGTTGATATGTTCTTCCGAAGTATAGAAGTCGTATCCGTCGCAGGTAAGCCCTCCAAGATGCACCTCCTGGTATTCCTCGTCCCACTTGTTAATGGGTAACATCAGGAACTTTTCCCCGATACCCCAGGTGTCTGGCAAGGTAGTAATGAAAGAACTATCTATCATGTACCAGATCTCACGGTCGTTCTGCATCTTCTCTCCGATCACGCTGTAAATTACCGCGCCACTCTCTCCAACTGTAAACGAACCAAACTCTGTATAAATATCCGGTACCGGTACTTTATTCTTTTTACAAACACTCTTGATATTGGCTACGATCTCGTTTACTATATAAGCGTAATCGTACTCGAACCCGAGGGAGTGTTTAATCGGGAAGCCACCACCTATGTTAATGCTTTCCAGTTCGGGACAAATCTTTTTCAGTTGGCAGTACAGGTTTACTACCCTGTTAAACTGACTCCAATAGTAGATATCGTCCTTTATACCTTTGTTCATGAAGAAGTGTAACATCTTCAGTTCGAACTTCGGGTTACCTTTCAATTTGTCAACATAAAACTCCAGGATGTCGCGGGAGCGGATGCCTAACCTTGAAGTATAAAAATCAAAGGAAGGCTCCTCTTCTGCTGCAACCCTCAAACCAAGCTTTACCGGATCTTTAGTCCGTATCAGTTTGCTGTAGTCTTCCAGCTCCTCTTTATTATCTAACACCGGTATCACATTTCTGAAACCGCTGTTAACCAGTTTCGCGATGCTGCGGGTGTAAGCTTTCGTTTTGTAACCGTTACATATCACAAAGGTATCCTTTGTGATTTTCTTCCTCTCATACAATTTATTGATAATATCAATATCGTATGCAAATGAAGTTTCGATGTGTACGCCGTGTTTCAATGTTTCCTCCATTATAAAGGAGAAGTGAGAACTTTTGGTACAATAGCAATAGTAATAATTACCATCATACTTATTTTTCTTGATAGCATCCTGGAACATCTTTTTCGCCTTGTTTACCTGCATCCCGATTTTGGGGAGATAGGTCAATTTGAAAGGAGTACCATATTTATCTATCAGTGCCTTAACATTCAGGCCATTGAACTCCAGGTAATTGTTCTTCACATCGAAGCCTTCCTGGGGAAACTCGAACGTCTGGTTAACGAGATCCGTGTAGGTGTTATTCATTTACTGCTGAGAATGAATTTAAGGATTAGAAAATCTAAACTTCAGGATAAATGTCCTTGATTTCCTGCTGGAAACTTCTGGTTTACACACCTACGTAAGTTCGTTTCCCAGCAATAGGCTGCAAATCTACTATTTTGTTCCATTGGTTTTCCAAAAATCTCCATCTTTTTTATGAAAGGCCCCTAAGTTGCCTAAATTCCTACAAATCAAACAATTGTATGACTTTAGAACGTCTCTTTGGCGCTGGCCGACAGCAGTTCAATGGAGCGCTTCCCTTCACAAAACAGCAGGTCGAGGATACTTAGGTTCCGAATGAAGCCCACCCGTTCCTGGAACACCTGGGTATAACCGGTGATGCCGAGTCGCTCATCCTGATCGCCCGGAGGCGCGAACCGGTCCCTGGCATCGATGGTGCCGTCGAGGTCGGAAGTGTCTTCATAACGATCTGTCAAAATAGCAGTCTTCTTAAAACCGATCTTCGAATTCAACCAGTCGAAGCAGGCCATATTCCAGTCCAACAAGTATTCGAACTTTTTTTCATACAACCCCTGGAGGTCATCTTCATAATACTCGAACCAGGGGGAACGGCGGTAGGCAGATACCAAAGTTTTCCAATGTAGCGCCTGCCAATTTTCAGTGTCGCTGATGCGAACATCCTTCATCACCGTCCTTTGATTTTTTCCTTTAACAAGCGGAACGCTCAAAAGTATTCGTCCATTCGGTCCGGCAATGTAACAGCGATTCCTGAAACTCACTTTTTGATAGTGTTCATATCTCTCTATCCTTAATACGTTGGCATTAATTAAAGTTTTATAGTACTCAATATTTGGAAAATATTGAGAATCAATTAATAAAGAAACCTCTTTTTGACCTTCTGCCATAGTGACGGTAGTTTGCTTTCGTTTTGTAAAAATCAGTTGAAATCAGTTATCTAAAATTAAATATTAAGCTTCCGTTTCCCAGTATTAACAAATTGAAAAACAGCTCATAGAATTAAATTTAATATGCTAGCTACTTTAGTAAAAAGAACGTCAGCCAAAAAATTGAATTCTTTGCAAAAATACTAAAGTAATTAGTAGAAAAATAGATTCATTTTCAGTGTTTTTACTTGAAGTGAAATGTTAAACAAACAGGCCGCCCCCAGCCTTTCAAAAAGCCGAAAAATTGAACGGGAAAATGAGGTGGTCAAAAAAGGAAGGACCTACCTCATGAAGAAGTAAAGATGAGGTAGCCAGAAATGACTTGATCTTGATCGACTAAATGACCAAATTGGAGGGTAGCGAAAAACGTTTTGTGATGTCTCCGATTGAAAAGAGGGTTTAAAAATGATCGTTTCACATTCCTTAAGATGCTAATATGTTAGGCGAAAAGCGGCTTTCCAAAATCCGACATATTGGCACTTTTGCCCCAAAAACAAGTAACGGTATTTTATATGTGTGTACCCAAGATTGTTCATTTGGCCATTTTGAGCCACCATCGATGTAAAGAAAAGACCTTGTCACATATTATTAATTCCATATACCAAGTGTCGTTTTGAAGAACCTGGTGGAGAAAATGACAGTAGGCGATTTTCTAAAATTGACTAAACGAATTATAGAATTATTAAATACCTCTTGAAGTTTTCAGGCGTTTAGAAAATTTGGGACATATATAATATGGAGTAATGGACGTACGAGACATTTAAAAATATCTCCATAACATCAATGTTGCCAGGCTCCTATTTCTGGATTTTTAAGGATGTGAATTCCGAAAATTGGCTCAAACAAATACTCTATTATTTACATACGACAGTGCAAATCGGGACAAACTAATATCAACAATTACCATCAGGAAACGTCATTTTATTAAAAATGGTCAGAAGTTGAATTGCTCAAATTGGCGGAACACATGTCGATATTGAAAAATCGTACAGCTAGTTTTGATACCCAAAATTGGAGATCCAGCCATTTTTTCCCCTTATTCCGGCAGCCTCAAAGCCAAAAACGATTTATCATTTATTGTTATACATCTCCCCTTTTCTATTACTCGAAAACCAGGAACCCGACATTTGCGATTCCTCCCAATTACTTGGAAACCGTATTTCGGAACCTGAAATACACAATCTACCGGATAAACTGAGCGGCGGATTTTTGACTTTTGAGCGACTTTCTGATATTATATTAACGCAGTTTAAAAATGGAAGATTCGACTTATCAATCAGATTTCGGTCGATTTTACGATTCATTATTCAGCTTTTCACCATCTTAAAACCTGGTTGAATTTCCTTTTTGACGCTATTTAAAACCCACTTTTTCGACCGGTGAAAACCAATAGAAGCACCTTTTTGACTTCCGATTTTCCGAAAAACAGCGTTTCCAATTTTACTTCTATCCTTTTTTACTAGCCAGAAAAAGGCCTTTTAATCAAATCTAAAAGCTTGAAATTTCGTGGAAAGATGAGTTGATCGTCCCGGAAATCGCGCGCTGAAAATCGGATACAATTATAAAAATCAAAGATTTTAGTTCGACGACTTTGTACGATTAACGGGCTCAAAAAAGAGTCAGTGAATGAATTTTGAGGTGAGAGTTCTTGAGAGAAGATTCCCCCAACTACACAGATTTTCCATCATCTGCCAACTCCAACTGACCGATTCGGCGATTAGAAAAACAGCTTTTCGTACAGTGAAACAAGGACTAAATATCTCATTTGAACCAGTCTGCCATGGGACAAACAGACACCCTAATGGGTCATTTTAGACTATAAGAGAAGGTTATAACTGACATGAAATTGGGGAAAAAGTCTTCAATTTCCGACTTTTAAGGGTGACCAATAACCACCCTTACGGGCAAATCAAGACATACCAAAGAAGCATCTAAACAACCTTAAAATCGCACATTTTTAGTAATCGCATCTTCAAACAGCCTCCTGAAACCACTTTAAAACACCAGCTATACCATCTCGAAAAACAAGATACGCTCCCTCCCTATCAACATAAAAAATGATAACCGTAAATACAAATTGGGCTACAAAAGACCATTAAAAGTAGCACCATCGACAAAATAACCACCCTCAGCCAGCGTTTAAAAGCATGTTAAACCACCTGCCGACCGCCTGAAAATTGAAAAATAGAACGTAGGTTTGGTGCAAATTTGATAAAAATGACCTTGCCAATGAGATACGTTCGCTTGTTATTAGTAGTATTCGTAGCCTGGGGCACCATGAGTTCCTGCGAAAAAATGAAGGACCTGGAGTTTGTTAAAGTGGCCAATTTCGGCTTAGATAACCTTGGGTTTACGACCAGCGTTGTGAGAATGAGCATCGCGTATTATAATCCCAATAAATTCGCCCTCAAACTGAAAGAAGCAGATTTCGACCTGTTTTTGAACGATGTTAAAGTAGGTCACTCCAGCCAGGATACCTTAATATATATACCGGCCAGGGACACTTTTTACTTCCCGGTGAAGATGGAGGTGGATATGTCGAATGTATTTAAAAATGCGCTGACTGCTATCATTTCCAAGGAGGTAACCATTAAGGCATCGGGGAAATGTAAGGTAGGTAAAGGCGGTGTTTTCCTGCCCTTTCCTATAAAATGCGAGACCAAACAGCAGCTGGGCTTATTCTAAAACTCATCTATTATAGCTAATAAGTAAGGCCTTCCTGAGGGAAGGCCTTACTTATTAAAAAGGGCCGCCTTTATGCAAGGCTGCCCTTTTCTATCTCTCTATACTAACGTGCATTATTGTTTTTTCTTCGTCGGCTGTCCACCACCGTCTTCCGGTTTTTTACAGCAGGTAGGAAGTGCTTTGTAAGAATCTTCGTTAGCGGTCACATCGTCCGCATCGTATCCCGCGTTGGCTATAGCGGTTTTCACATTTTCTATGTTCGTACGGTCGGTGTAATACTTCACCGTAGTTACCTTTTTCTTAAAATCTACCTTGCACGACTGAATTCCATCTTCCCTGTACATGTAACGCTCGATAGTGCCTTTGCACATTTCGCACTGTACCGTAGGAGTATTGATTTTCGCCGTAGCCAAAGTACCTTTCTTGGCCTGGGCCATTGTAACACCCATTCCAACGAACATAAACACGAGCAGTAATCTGATGATACGCATAAAAAGTCTGAATTTTATAATCTAATATACAAATAAAAATTCAAATATATCACTTACCCCAGGCCGCAGGGTCGTTCCTCCAGGATTTTAACGTTTCCTGTTCTCCTTCTGAAACCAGCCCCTTTTCTACTGCCAGTTCTATAAGCGCTTCGTAGTTACTCATCGAACGGTAAGGAACACCGGCCTCGCCCATAGCTTTTACCGCCACATCGAACCCGTAATTAAAGATAGATACCATGCCAATTACGTTCCCGCCTTCAGCACGGATGGCCTGAACCGCTTCCAGGCTACTTTTCCCGGTGGAAATCAGGTCCTCGATTACCACTACCCGCTGGCCTTCCTGTAAAACCCCCTCTATCTGCCTGCCCATACCATGCTCTTTCGGCTTAGAACGAACGTAAATAAAAGGCAATTTCAGCTGATCGGCCACCATGGCTCCGTGAGGAATACCCGCGGTAGCTACACCGGCTATCACATCGGCTTCTGGAAACACTTCGAATACGATGTTGCTCATCTCCGATTTAATAAAATCCCTCACATACGGGTAGGATAATATCTTACGGTTATCGCAATAAATAGGCGATTTCCAACCGGAGGCCCAGGTGAAGGGCTCTGACGGGCTAAGCTTTACGGCTTGTACCTGTAACAGTTTCTCTGCTACCTGCTTTTCACTTACATTGTTCATGAACGCAAAAGTAAAATAAAATGCAGAAAAGGCGCTAAACGGAATTTGCTACTTTTGCAACCATGCAAACACCCACCATTATATATATAAACGAACGATCGTTATACATCGTATTTACCGGCACCAAAACGGATGCCGGTATACCGGAATTTAACAATCCGGATGATGCCACTATTGCCACGGTGATAAACGACATGGCTAACGACAAACTGGACGGAGCAGTACTGAGCAGCAGCGATCCGGAAGCTTTGTTTGAACAGGTAAAAGCACATTTCACCGTACTGGTGGCGGCCGGTGGACTGGTAACCAACCCCGCAGGTGATGTACTGATGATCTTCCGCCGCGGCAAGTGGGACTTACCCAAAGGCAAATGGGACGATGGTGAAACGATTGAGGAGTGTGCCGTACGCGAAGTAACTGAGGAAACTGGCCTGTACTCGATTACCCTTGGACCAAAGATCACCGAAACCTACCACTACTACCCGTATAAGGGCAAAAAAGTGCTGAAACACAGCATATGGTACCATATGGACTTTACCGGAACGGAGCTTACCGTGCCGCAAATCGAGGAAGATATTGTTGACATTGAATGGGTGCGGGCAGAGAATGTAGATAAGTACCTGCTGTACTCCTACCAGAACATCATTAACGTGTTCGACCGCTGGAAAGAAATGAAATAAAAAGGACGCCGTGCAGCATTTGCACGGCGTTGTTATTTTCAGGAAGCCGCTGCTTCTGTAGTATCTTTCTTTTGCAATACCGCCACAGTTAAGCGGCTCACACATACCAGCTTGTGGTGATCGTCGGTAATGCGGATGTCCCATACATGGGTGGATGCACCGAGATGTAAGGGTTTGGCGATGGCGTGTACATACCCTTCACGCACGCCGCGTACGTGGTTGGCATTAATTTCCAGCCCCACAACGATTTGCTTTTCAGGGTTGATGACCAGTCCGGATGCCATGCTGCCTACCGTTTCGGCCAGTGCGGCCGAAGCCCCACCGTGTAACAAACCGTATGGCTGTACCGTGCGGCGGTCTACGGGCATCATTGCCCGCAGGTAATCGGTACCTATTTCGGTAAACTCCATACCCAGGTGTTCACCCATGGTGCCCAGTCCCCCTTCGTTTAGCTGCTCGAGCGATACTTTTAATGAATGCCAGATTGGTTTCATACAATAAAGAGTTATGCTGATTTGATTGTGCGTAATACTGGTGCTGGTACGAACTGCGACGCATCGCCACCATGCCTTATCACATCGCGCACCAGCGTAGAAGCTACGGTGCTGTAACGTGGCGAGCAGGTGAGAAAGATGGTTTCAATTGAGTCGTCCATCATCCTGTTCATATCGGCTATGGCCTTCTCGTACTCAAAGTCACTCACATAACGGATACCCCTCAATATGAAATTCGCGTTTATCTGCTTGCAGAAGTTCACGGTTAACCCCTCGTAAGAGGCAACTTTAATCTTCGGCTGGTCCTTATAGATCTCTTTAATCCAGGCAACCCGCTGTTCGATAGAGTACATCGGCTGTTTACCTGAATTGATGCCAATACCGATCACCAGCTCGTCGAACAGGTCGATGGCCCGGTCTATTACATCTGTGTGTCCAAAGGTTACCGGGTCAAAAGTGCCGGGAAATAAGCAAATACGTTGCATAATATGTTAAGGTTTTCGCAGCTCTTCCCGGTTGATGAACACGGAGAAGATGGTAGTACCATAATTTCGCTCGGTACGATAATAGGAAAAATCTTTGTAGTTATTACGTGGCGTATGTTCCAGCACAAACCAGCCTTCAGGGTTCAGTAACTCCCTGTTAAAGATGATCTTCGGCAGTTCGTCGATGGTATCCAGCGCGTAGGGCGGACCTGCAAAGATGAAGTCGAACTTCTCCGTACAGTGTTCCAGGTATTTAAACACTTCCGAACGCATTAGTTTCAGGTGATTAATACCCAGTGAGGCCGCGGTTTTTTGAATGAAGTTGGCCATGGCCGGGTCTTTTTCCACGATCGTTTGATCGGTGGCGCCACGGGAGGCCAGTTCATAACTAATACTGCCTGTTCCCCCAAAAATATCCAGGGTTTTAAGCGAAGGTATATCTAAGTTATTCTCGATAATATTAAACAAACCGCCCTTCGCAATGTCGGTGGTAGGACGGGTATGAGGCATGTTAGCGGGAGGACTGATCTTTCTTCCACCCATTTCGCCGCCGATTATACGCATAATGCTAAAGCATACAGGTTATGGAAATGATGAGGCGCTACTTCCAGCATCTTGGAAAGGTAGGAGAAACTGTCGGGGCGTTGTACCCAGCTAAGTTTAGGGATAAACTTGTACAGTTCCTGGTATACCTGCGAGTTTTCTTCCAGCGCTCCACCCAGCTTTACACGCACGTCCTGTTCAGACAACTGTAGCTGGCGAAGGGCATTTACCGCATAATACACTACGTCAAGCCCGGTTTTGTAGGCGAACTGCTGCTGTAACAGCAGGTTGCCGCTCGAATACAGGGTAAGCGTAAACTTTTGCTGCTGTACCTCAATAAACACGGTACCATCCGGGCTGTGAATATCGGGATCCTGGTTGTAAGCCTTTAGCAGTGCGGTATGTGCGTGTACTACTTTATCGGTGGAAAACTCTTTACGAAGAAATCCGAGTATATCTTTATCTGTAGCATAAACGTTTACCATGGCCAGTTCGGGCAGTACGTCCGTTAAAACGGCTTCCTGCAACTGTTCCTGGTGTGCTACGTGAAGAAAATCTTTCTTAAGCTGGGAGCCGTAGAACATTTCGGGCACCAGTGTATTATCTGCCGTATCAAAAGCCAGCAGCACTTCTTTGAAAGCGGTAAACAACAGTTTATCCGCATCAAATACCTGTTCGATCATTTCCAGTTCGGCCACTGCGATGTTCCCTGGCTGAAAGCTGTAGGACTTTAATGCCAGGAACTTCCGCATCGCGGTGGTGTACACGGCATAACTGAAAGTCCCCTTACCTACCAACACCACCAGGTGGCAGGTAGTAAGGTCTGTTTCCAGCAAACTGGTGTCATCAATCGCAAAAGTGGGTTGTATCGTGTAAGCCACGGGCATATTACGTCATTTGTAAGGCACAATAATAGGCATTTTTGTTGAAAACTGCCTGAAATCGTGCGCTGTTAAAGGTTTAAGTATCTTTGCCGCCGTAGTATATGCAAGTAGATACATCTAACCGGCAAGTGTTAAAGATTGCGGGCCCGATATGGCTGGCCCTTATTGTTCCGCAGATCAACCACATGACCAATACGGCTTTCCTCGGCAGACTGGGCCAGTTCGAACTGGCAGCCAATGCCATCGCGGGTATTTACTACCTCGTGATGTACATGATTTCGCACGGACTCAACAACGGTATGCAGGTACTGATAGCCCGCCGGGCGGGGGAACTGAATTACCGTGGCATCGGCCGGCTGTTTTCAAACGGTATATGGCTCGGATTGTTGTTTGCGGCTGCAGGTATTCTTATCACTTTTATGGTTGCGCCCTTCATTTTCGCGAAGGCTTTACATGACCCCCACATACGCGAGGCGGCCCTGTCATTTATCCGTATCCGTGTTTGGGGCCTCCCCTTTTTAATGATGATGGGCCTGGCCAACTCTTTTTATATCGGTACAGCCAATACCCGCATTCTCGCCATCACTTCGTTGTTCATGGAACTCACCAATATCGGGTTCGACTACGCACTTATTTTCGGTAAACTGGGTTTCCCGGCTATGGGACTGAATGGCGCTGCGTATGCTTCCATCATTGCTGAGTGTACCGGGTTTATCACTGCCTTTAGCATGCTGCTGATACTTCGTTATCACCGGCAGTTCCATTTGTTCAGCTGGTTAAAACCGCATTGGGAAACTATGCGCACTACATTAACCGTGGCCGCACCGCTTATCGTACAGTTCGTGTTCAGCATCGGCGGCTGGCTGGTGTTCTTCATTTTCATTGAACATTTGGGGCAACGGCCGCTGGCCATTTCTAATATGATGCGCAGCGTGTTTGGCTTCTTCTCCATATTTATATGGGCGCTGGCCGCTACGGCCAATACGATGGTGAGTAACCTTATCGGTCAGAACAGGCAGGACGAAGTGCTGGGTATCATCAAAAAGATCATGAGCTTTAGTGTGCTTTGCGCTTTAGTGGTGTGTACGTTGGTGAACATCTTCCCGCACGTAATTTTAGGTATATACACCACCGATGCGACGCTTATTGCGGAGGCACTACCCTCTGTACGTATGATTACGGCCAGCACACTCATTACTGCCGTAGCCGCCGTGGTATTTAACGGCGTAACCGGCACCGGCAACACCCGCGTAAACCTGTTCATCGAGTTCACCGCTGTAGCTTTGTACCTCATTTATTGCCAGGTGGTAATAGAAAAATGGCAAAAGCCCCTGCACTGGGCATGGGGCTCTGAATTTATTTACTGGTTCAGTATTCTCGTAATGTGTTTATGGTACCTGAAAAGTGGCAGGTGGAAAGGGAAAAAGATATAGGGGGAACAAGCAGTAGTACTACTATTAAGCCCCCGTTGCGACGCTCCGTTCAACCACAGCACACTATTCAGCTTATTACTGCATGCCTTCCAGCATCTTTTTTCCTTCTGCTTTCGTTTGCAGGTCATCAAAGATAATAGGACGCAGACCATTCATCTTCCTGAGTATTTCCATGGCTTCGGTATCCTTGTTATCCTGGTGATAGGCAATGGCAAGGTCGTACCAGTTAATAACGTACGCGGGCTTTAGTTTACGGCACTTTTCGTAATTGGCAATGGCATCCTGGATGGTGCCGGGAGGTACACCGCCGAAAAGTACTTTCGCCGCTGTTTTTTCTATGCTGCTCAGGTTAGCCAGTTCGAAGTTCCATTTACCCAGCAGGTGATATACTTCCGGATAATCTGGTTTAAACTTCAGGGCCAGGTCGGCATACTTTTTCACTTCTTTGGCAGATGCCACTTTCTCTTTCGCACCCGATATTAAACCTATGCGGCCCAATACCACCGCCATGGCAAAGTTGGCCTCGGCATTAGAAGCATCGGCGGCCAGTGCCTGTTCGGCCAGCGTTTTTGCCTCTGTATAATAAGTTTGTTTGGCTGCTTTGTCCTTTTGACGATACCCTTCGCGCACCGCCAGCAGGCTGGCCTGTACCATCGCCGGCACATTGGCAGGCTGTATCTTCAGTATATCGCGGTATTTCGCCAGTGCATCGGCTTCCTTCATCTGCTTCTCCAGCGTTTGGGCTTCGGCCTGCAACTCTTCTACGGTTTGCGCATGTACGCTAAATGCAACCGCGAGCAATATTAATAAGCTACTAATCTTTTTAAACATAGGACGGGTTCTTTAACGGTAATAAATATACGAAGACTATTAGTAATTCTTTTCCAACACCACCAGGGAATTGCGGATTTCGCCCCCCATTGGCGGGTTCATTTTCTTTAAAGCTACTTTGGTGTAAGTTATATTGGGGAAACGCTGGTGAATAAGGAACGATATATCGTACACCACCTGTTCCAGCAAGGGCTGGGGCACCACCATAGCTTCCCGGGCTATGTCGTACAGCGAGGCGTAGTTAACGGTTTCGGCGAGCGCCTCCACCTCATCGGGCTCAGGAAAACTAACGTAGATGTCGAGGTAAAAATCATTGCCCAGCACACCCTCTTCGGCATAATAACCGTGATAAGCGAAAAAACGTAACTGTTCCAGTGCCACCGTGAGCATAATGCAGGCAAGTTTAAAAAGAAAGGAAAAGGCCGGGGCCTTTTCCTCTATCAAAAATTAATGATGTTCTTTAGCAGAAAGGTAACGTTCTGCATCCAAGGCGGCCATACAACCACTACCTGCTGCTGTTACCGCCTGGCGGTATATTTTGTCCTGTACGTCGCCGCAGGCAAATACACCTTCGATATTGGTTTTGGAAGTACCAGGTACAGTTTTAATGTAACCCTGCTCATCCAGGTCCAGCTGACCGGCAAAAATGCCGGAGTTAGGCTGGTGACCAATAGCCACGAAGAAAGCGCTCACCGGGATTTCCGTTTTCACGTTGGTCTGATTGTTTACCAGCCTAACCGCTTCTACCTTTTTATCGCCTATTACCTCGTCGGTTTCGGAGTTCCAGTACACCATGATGTTGGACGCTTTCAGTACCCTGTCCTGCATTACCTTAGATGCACGCATTTCATGCTTACGCACGATCATGTGTACATTCGAACACAGTTTGGAGAGGTACAGCGCTTCTTCGGCCGCGGTATCGCCCGCCCCTACGATCGCTACCTCTTTACCACGGAAGAAGAACCCGTCGCACACGGCACAGGCGGAAACACCGCTGCCGTTGAGGCGTTGCTCGCTCGGTAAACCCAGCCATTTGGCAGAAGCACCGGTAGCAATGATCAGCGCATCGGCGGTGATCACTTTCTCTTCATCGATCGTAACGGTGAAGGGTTGTTTAGACAGGTCTACTTTTGTAGCCATGCCGAAACGGATATCAGCACCCATACGGGTTGCCTGTTTCTCGAAATCCACCATCATTTCCGGGCCCTGAATGCCTTCGGGGTAACCGGGGTAGTTTTCTACTTCGGTAGTAATCGTTAACTGACCACCGGGCTGTATGCCCTGGTACAGTACTGGTTTGAGGTTCGCCCTTGCAGCGTAGATAGCTGCTGTGTACCCGGCAGGACCGGAACCGATGATAAGGAGATGTACATGCTCACTTTGCGTGTTTGTTTCCATGCTGTCGTTTGAATAATTTTTAAATGATTGGTTGGTTTATCGTGGTATAATAATGTTTTTGATGTCTACCGCGTAACCGCCCCAGTAACCCAATGCCCCGTCCACATTACCCAATACCTTGGTTGGCGAAGTAAAAGGATTGCCCGCACTGCTAAAGGCAAAGTCCAGTGTGCGCCAGAAGTCGTACGTAGCCTTGTCGATATTACAGAACTTCAGCGTAACGGTATCGCCGCGCTCAAAGAAACCGTAATTATCAAAGTCCAGCTTCTCGCTCCTGTCGTACCCCGCATCCATCGCAATATCGAAGGTGGTGCCGTTCACCACCTGGTCGTCTACTACGGAATTCAGTCCAGGTAAATAACCTTTCCTGTTACGGGCGGTAAAGTAGCGAACGTAATTCCCCCTTACCGGCGGGTCTGTTACCCTTACCATTACCCGCGCCTTCGTCGTGTCTTTACCTTCGGTTTTTATCCACCACATGGAATCGACCTTCAGGTCGTTACCGGGAATGGTAGTCACCGACTCGTAGCTTTTACCTTCAGCTTCTATCTTCAGCGTATAACTGGTGTTAAAGGCTCCACGAAATGCCGTATTGGCGGCCAGGGGATCGATGGAGTAATAAAACACCGTCAGCGAATCGCTCACCTTCACTGTATATTCCTTTAACTGGTGCGTGCGGGTACCGTTTGAGACGGTCACTTTGGCGCCATGGATATAGGACTGTTCCAGCATTTCGGGTGTAATTTTCGAGTAGAAGTCGAGGCTTCTGCTTAGCTGCACCCTTGGGTATTGCCCGCTTTCAATCGTGCCTTCCACTACCAGTTTGCTCTCCCTGTCTAACAGGTCGATTTCCACCGTGCGTTCGCAGGCGGGGCAAAAGATAATAAAAAGCAGTATGAAACTAAGGTTTCGCATAACAATAAGTCTGCAAAAATAACGGGTATTGAGAAGAAATGGGAATATTGACCATTAAAAAACGCCGGCCATGTAAAAACAGGCCGGCGCTTAAACCATTAAAATATTTTCTGATATAAATGTATTAACCCAGATAGGATTTAAGTGCACCGCTATAGCGCGCTTTTTGGAGGCGTTTAATCGCTCTTTCCTTGATTTGTCTAATCCTTTCTTTTGTCAGATCATATTTCTGCCCTATCTGTTCGATAGTGGCGCCGTTTTCTCCATCCAGACCAAAATACGCGTTCACAATCTCGGCTTCACGGGGGCTGAGTGATTTCAGCACCCTGCGGATCTCTTCGCGAAGAGAATCACGCATCACATCATCATCGGTAATATCTCCACCTTCCAGCAGGTCGCCCATAGCTACGTCTTCGGCTTCATGTACTGGTGCGTCCAGTGACATATGGCGGGTGTTGCTCTGGAAGATATTGTTGATCTCCGATTCTGACATTTCCAGGATTTCTGCGAGTTCCTCGGTAGAAGGTTCACGCTCGTTTTCCTGTTCGAAAGCCATGTAAGCTTTGTTAGCTTTATTATAAGTGCCAATTTTGTTTTGCGGCAGGCGAACAAGACGACCCTGTTCAGCTAACGCCTGCAGAATGGATTGGCGAATCCACCATACTGCATAGGAAATGAATTTAAAACCTTTGGTTTCATCGAAACGCTGGGCTGCTTTAATCAAGCCGAGGTTACCCTCGTTGATCAGGTCGCTCAGACTGAGCCCCTGGTGCTGATATTGTTTAGCAACGGACACAACGAAACGTAAGTTGCCTGTGGTTAATCTTTCAAGAGCCTTTTGATCGCCCATTTTGATGCGTTGAGCCAACACAGTCTCTTCCTCCGGAGTTAACAAAGGGATCTTCGAGATTTCCTGCAGGTATTTTTCTACCGCCTGCGAATCACGATTGGTGATCTGGGTGGCAATTTTAAGTTGCCTCATATTTTAAAAGTATTGGTTTAAAAAAATGTATAACACTCGAAAAAAAATTTTGTTGTAATTATTTAAATGTTATACCTTACAATTTGCTGTAAAAAGCCTGCAAAGATCGTGCTAATCCCACACGTTTCCAAATAACTTCACTCCTATCTATCTTCGCTAACCAGCTAATAACAAAATACTAATTCAAAACGTAAAATTATAGCCTTTTATTAAGTATTTTTAGTGCTTTAAATAAATTTTAACAATTGAAAAAGAACGGTCTTTAAATTAACAAGATCTCTAATTTATTAATACTCTTATTGTAAATTCTTCAATGATTACAGACTTAAGAAGCGACACTTTCACCAAACCTACCCCCGGTATGATGGAAGCAATGGTACAGGCACACACCGGCGACGACGTATTTGGCGAAGACCCATCGGTGAACCAGTTAGAGGCCATGATGGCAGAACATTTTGGCATGCAGGCGGCCCTTTACTGCCCTTCCGGCACAATGAGCAACCAGATTGCCATAAAAGTACATACCCAGCCGGGCGACGAACTGATTTGTGGCGACCACTCCCATGTGTATATATACGAAGGCGGCGGTATTGCCTTTAACTCAGGCGTACAGGTACGCACCGTGGACAGCGACCGCGGTATGCTGGCAGCGGCGGATATCATCGCGGCTATTAACCCCGATGATGTACATAAAGCCCGTACCTCCATCGTTTCGCTCGAAAACACCTCGAACCGCGGAGGCGGCTGCTGTTATGAACAGGAAGCCCTGGAGCACGTCCGCGAGGTATGCGACCAGCACAAACTCGCCCTGCACCTGGATGGTGCCCGCCTGTTTAACGCACTGGTAGCCACCGGCCAAAACCCTAAACTGTACGGCCAACTGTTCGACAGTATCTCGGTTTGCCTGAACAAAGGCATGGGCTGCCCTATGGGATCGGTACTCATGGGAAGCACCGGTTACATCAAACAGGCAAGAAGAATACGTAAAAAGTTTGGTGGAGGGTTGCGCCAGGCCGGATATATGGCGGCAACCGGCATTTATGCCATGGAGCATCACATCGCCCGACTTGCAGACGACCACGCCAATGCCAAACGTATTGCCCGCGCACTGCTGAAGCGCGAGTTTACCGGCCACATGCTGCCGGTAGACACAAACATCGTTATTTTCGACGTAAAGGGCGACTGGACGCCGGTTACCTTTACCGAACACCTTAAAAAACATAACATCCTGGCCATGGCCATTTCTGCCACACAGGTGCGCATGGTTACCCACCTGGACATTAGCGAAGCGCAGACCGACCATGTTTGTGCGGTAATTGCTGAAATGACATGTTAATATAATTGGACTAACATCAGTCCCCTACCCGGCCGCCGTTGTGTCACTCCCTTCGGCGGCCGTTTCTTTACCAAACAGGGTAATAAAACATCACTCCACCCTATTCCTTCCTATAGGCATCCTATATCGATCCTATACCCATCCTATATCCAAATTCGCTGAAACCCTTGCTGGTGGTGACGGGTATTATAGGATGGATATAGGATCGATATACCTTCGGTAAAGATGTTCGCCATGGTGGCTCGTTTAAGGGCATTGCCCGAAGGGAAGTGGCTGTCCGTTGAAACAGTACTGTAATATAATATTGACTTTGCGACACCTGCTTAAAGCCTGCGTAAAGCCAGTGTAAAGCCTGTTTCGTCGGTTCATCGTCGGTTCATCGTCGGTTGGTGACAACAAAAATGTTGATATAATTCCCTGCCCGGCCAGCGGTTTACTGTTGAAGAGTGCGACGCAACGGGGGCTAAATAGTATTCCTGTCGCCTGGCCCAACCCCTAATTGGGAATTAAGCGCATTCTGGTTATTTTTGCGCTTCAATCGTTTTTAAGACGCTATTATGGAATTATCGAAGAACTATATACCGTCCGGCACAGAGGACAAATGGTACGGGCACTGGATGGACAAAAAATACTTTAACTCCAAACCAGATGGCCGACCTCCATTTACCATTGTAATACCGCCCCCTAACGTTACCGGCGTACTGCACATGGGCCATACGCTCAACGAAACGGTACAGGACATATTGGTGCGTAAAGCCCGTATGAGCGGCTTTAACGCCTGCTGGGTACCCGGCTCCGACCACGCCTCCATTGCCACCGAAGCTAAGGTGGTAGATATGCTCAAAAGAGAAAAAGGAATCGAAAAATCACAGCTCAGCCGCGAAGAGTTCCTGAAACACGCGTACGAGTGGAAAGATAAATATGGTGGCATTATTTACCACCAGATCAAAAAACTGGGCTGCTCCTGCGATTGGGACCGTGTTAGCTTTACGATGGACGACCATTACTACGAGGCCGTTATTAAGGTGTTCGTTGACCTGTTCCATAAAGGCCTGATTTACCGCGGTGCCCGTATGATTAACTGGGATAGCAAGGCTAAAACCGCCCTCAGCGATGAGGAAGTGGAATATAAAGACCTGACCGGTAAGCTGTACCATGTTAAATACCCTATCGTGAACGCGGCAGGCGAAAAAACAGGCGAGTTCATTACCATCGCTACCCAGCGTCCGGAAACGATCATGGGCGATACTGCCATTTGCGTAAACCCGGAAGATGAGCGTTATGCTCACCTGAAAGGCCACTTCGCCCTGGTACCGATGATCGACCGCAAAGTGCCCATCATTTTCGATGAGTATGTTGATAAATCGTTCGGTACAGGCGCCCTGAAAGTAACGCCTGCCCACGACATCAATGACTACAACCTGGGGCTGAAACATAACCTGGAAATTGTAGACACGCTTAACGACGACGGTACCCTCAGCGCCGCTGCTATTGTATTTGTGGGCGAAGACAGGTTCGTGGCCCGTAAAAAAGTAATCGCACTGCTGGACGAAAAGGGCCTGCTCGTAAAAGAAGAGGAATATACCACCCGACTCGGTTACAGTCAGCGTAACCCTACCACCGTAGTAGAACCGCGTATCTCTACCCAGTGGTTCGTGAAAATGGCCGACCTGGCGCAACCTGCGCTCGAAGCGGTTACCAGCGGCGATGTACGCATACATCCCGGCGACCGTTTCATGGCTACTTACAAGTACTGGATGGAAAACGTGAAGGACTGGTGCATCAGCCGCCAGCTTTGGTGGGGACAGCGTATACCGGCCTGGTACGATGAAAGCGGCAACTTCGTGGTAGCCGAATCACAGGAATCGGCTATCAGGGCATATACCGAGAAGTTCGGCGAGCCAAAATCAACACTGAAGCAGGACGAGGATTGCCTCGATACCTGGTTCTCCAGCTGGTTATGGCCTGTAGAGGTGTTCGATGGTATTAGCCGTCCGAACAACGAAGACATTAATTACTACTACCCTACCAATGTACTGGTAACGGGTCAGGATATCATCTTCTTCTGGGTAGCGCGTATGATCATGGCGGGCCTGGAATATAAAGAAGAGAAGCCGTTCAGCGATGTATACTTCACCGGTATGGTGCGCGATAAGCAGGGCCGTAAGATGAGTAAACAATTAGGCAACTCGCCCGACCTGCTGGAACTGATAGAGAAATTTGGTGCCGATGCGGTTCGCTTTGGTATCATGATCTCTTCTCCTGCCGGTAACGACCTGCTGTTTGATGAAAGCAGCTGTGAGCAGGGCCGTATGTTCAACAACAAGATGTGGAATGCGTTGAAGCTGTTGAAAATGTGGAAGATCGAAGAAACAGGTAATACCACCCCGCACTTTGCCGTACAGTGGTTCGAAAGCCGTTTGAACCAGGCACACGCCGAAGTGGAAAACCTGATGAAAGACTTCCGCCTGAGCGAAGCGCTGAAAACCATTTACAGCCTTATCTGGGACGACTATTGCAGTTGGTACCTCGAATGGATCAAACCTGGTTTTGAGCAACCGATCGATGCCGAGGTGTATAAACAAACCATCGGCTTCTACGAACGACTGCTGCAACTGCTGCATCCTTTCATGCCTTTTGTGACAGAGGAAATTTACCACCTGTTGAAAGAGCGCGCAGAAGGCGACGACCTTACGATTAAACAGTTTGCTACACCCGGAGCTGTGAATGCAGCGATACTTGCCGATGGCGAACTGGCCAAAGAAGTGATTACCAGCATCCGCGACAGCCGTAACAAAAACCAGATCAAACCGAAAGACCCGGTTGAACTGCATTTTGAAACCAGCAACGAAGCTGCGTTTAAACGTATTGAGCAGATAGTGGCCAAACAGGTAAATGCGAGCGCCGTTACTTATACCAAAGAAGCCGTAACCGGCACTATTGCACTGGTAATACAGAAAGATAAGTGTTACATCCGCACCGAAACGGTGTTGGATACCGCTAATCAGAAAGAGCAATTGCAGAAAGACCTGGAATACCAGAAAGGCTTTTTGAAGTCGGTAGAGATAAAACTCAGCAACGAGCGCTTCGTGGCAAATGCTAAACCGGAGATCGTGGATATAGAAAGGCAAAAGAAGGCAGATGCAGAAGATAAGATCAAAGCGATAGAGGAAAGTTTGAAATTGTTATAATTTTAGAGAGCGTCCGGCGTTTATAAACCGGACGTTCTTTTTTTTACACTATGATGCGAAAACTCTTTTTAATAGCCTGTTTTGCCGGTTCTATCCCTGCCTTTGCGCAGAACAAGCCTCCCGTAAAGCAGCCAGCAACGCCCGCTGCCGCTAAAACAGCACTTCGTTTCCGTACTACCTGGAGCAACTTCCTCAGCGACTCCATTCCCCGGCCCAACATCTTAAAGATAGCCGATTCGCCGCTGGTAGTGTGGGATCAGAAAAACAATAAATACCCCGTCATCGCTTTTGAATTCACTTACGAAAGCCGTGAAGTTGGCATTAACGATACCACGAACAAACCGGTGATTTACAGCGACTTTACCGGCGAAGTGTTTAAGACCGATCGCCTCTCGCCGTTGTGGAGCAAACATGTGAAAGAAACTTTGAAACCAGGTGATGTGCTGTACTTCAACAACATCATCGTAAAGTATGCGGAAGATAAGTTGTACCGCGTGCCGCCGTTGAAGTTTTTTGTAAGATAAAAGATATGTAAAAGGCCTGCAACGCGCAGGCCTTTTTTATGCTTTAGAAGCTGAATAACTGTTGTAAAGGCAATATAAACTGCACATACTCCTTCCTGCCCGGGTCCTGCGGATCTACATCTAACAAGTGTGAAAAACGTACGCCGAACGTGAACGGGATCGTGTTTCCCACTTTAGTATCGAAGTATAGCTCGGCGCCTGTGGAGGCGAAGCGGCTATCACGTTTGGTGCGGAAGTTATACGCCATGCTATGATCGTAAAACAGGTTGGCGCGTATCCGCATGAAATAAAGAATATGCGCAAAACCCCAGTCGGGGTACATAATCGGAAAGTGATAGTTTGCGCCCAGTTTATAAATATGTTCGTAAAACGGTTCGTTATACCCGCGGGCATACGAAAAGTTGTCGGTAAACGCATACCGCAGCAGGGTATCGCGCTGCTGGTAGGCACTTTGCAGCACCAGGCTGTGAGTGGGAAAAAGTCCGGGCAGGTACAAATCCAAACGGCCCATCAGTTGCTCTGCCGGCACATTGTTTACCGACTTGCGATACTCCAGGTACAGCGACTGTGCAAACGGCGAATTGATTTGCTGGCGGGCTTTTGCACGCTGGTTTACGAAACTCAGGTAAGTAGTTACATACTGGAATTCCCGGTCGCGGAACATGTATTTGCTCTGCGCATCTTTCACCCGTTGTTTGTAAGTATAGTTACCGCCAATCGTTAAAGCACGGCCATATAAACCACGGGAAAGCTGCAATGGGATGGAGAAGCCCGCATGCCAGTCCATTTCTTTCCAGTATAGTTGTACGGTATCGTTTACGAATAAACTGCGGTTAAAAGTATAGGCAGCGCCGGTGGTGAGGTAAGGGAATAAGGTACCGGAAAGCAGGTCGGCGCTTATTTGCGAGCTGCCTTCGTTTCGGTTGTAAGTATAAGTAGCCGCAGCGGTCACTGTGTTCAGGATGTTATCGCTGTAGGCTGTAAGACTGTATTCAGGATCGCTGAAAGTCGGCACCCAGCTATGTACATGGAATAGGCCATGGAGTTGTGAGTACTTCTTTACAGGATTGGTTACATCCGGTACTTTGGTCAAAATATTACCGCCTTCTTTAAAGTCCGGCTGTAGCCAGGCACTTTGCTGCGGGTGGACTTTAGTGAGTTGTAAAGGTGTGCGGAAGAGTTTATAACCGTTAGCCGTAAATTCGGTAAACACCAGCTGCCCGTCCTGCAAGTCCATATGTTGTACACCGTTGCGGGCGTGGGTGGCCTGCATCAGCGAGCCATCAATAGTATTAAGCGCGTACACATTATCTGCATTATCATAATTGGCAGTAATAAGCACGGTATCCCCGTGAATAGCCGGAATACCCAATACCTGCGTATTCCAGGGCACCAGCACTTTGGTTTCACCACTGCTAATGTCCTGTTGTATCAGGGCTATTTTTCCATCTTTACGGCGTACACCCGCTATTATCGACTGCCCGTTTTCAGTGAACTTGGGATAGGTATAATACCAGTTACCGGGGTTCGGCAACGACTTAGTAATGTTACCGGTAGCAGCATCCAGCAGATCGAGGCTGTACTTCATGGCGGTGGAGGATGACAAAGCGCAGATGAGTTTACCATCAGGCGATATATCCGGGGAGAAGTAGCGTGTTTTAAGCGTGAGCTGGCGTTTTTTCCCCGCTTCATGCACCATCACCACCGAATAATCTTTCCACGACCAGCGGGGATGGTAGCGGCCTTCGGTCCATACAATACGTTCGTTACGGTAACTGAAGTAATCGTCGAAGCCGAAGCCGGGCGAGAACAGTTTATGTTCGGAGCCATCCTTCTTTATAAGATAAAAGCCCTGGATCTTTTTGTAAGAGCTTTTCAACACCAGCAGCTCTCCGTTCGTGGTGGTGTATACGTATTTATAATCTGTTACCGTTTTAGTATTGGGACTGATGATGGCCGTGTCGTTGTAAGGGGTCTTTTGCTGATCCGCCTTCCATTGCTCACGGTACCAGTTAATGCTGGCGTTGTAAAAACCAGTGATGTTTTTCCCGGTACGGCGTTTAATACCCTGGCTCAGCGGGTAAAACACCCCTTTGAAGCGCACGGCATCGTCCGTCACGTCTTTCCAGAAGGTTTGCCCGTACTCATAACGGCCGTAACTGTTCATGATATAACCGAGCGGGTAATGATTGGGCACGTAGTCCTTATAAGAGCCATTCCTGATCTTCATGTAGCGGTAGTCCTTACCGGCGAGCGATAAGGCCCTGAAACCATCGAAAAAGGCCGGTAAACGCCCTCTCCCCTGGTTACTGAGCGCCGTTTCCATCAGCACCGCATCGCCTTCCCAGTACCAGTTGGGCACGGCAATGTTATTGGCGGCAGTTTGTCCCAGTTCACCACCCAGTATACCTACCACGCGCGACAGGCCCACGTTGAAATTGATGTTCTGTAATACGTGCCTGTACTCGTGGAGCGACAACTGATCTACCCAGTCCATAGCCCCCATATCATTAGAATTAGGCGGAGGAGCGAGATAAAATTCGGAGCGGAAAGGGGCCATTTGTACATAACCGTTGGCCGAGAGCGTTTGGTTTTGCAGTACGATACTCATTTTCCGCTGCATATTACCGATGGAGGTACGGGCGTTGCGGTTAATGTACATCACGGTATTAGCCACACGCTGGCCTACGCTGTCCATCCCCTCGGGGAATATTACGCGTACCGTGTCGTTATTGATCTGCCGCCACCGGTGAGTGGGCGGATTGCCCCCGAACTGCTGGGCACTGGCATAGTGGGAAAAAAGGATCGCTATACAAACAGCAGTTATGTGGCGCATATACAGTTGTAATAAAATATAAATTTAATGGTTCCGGGCATTAGTTGTTACCCCCAGGGCCAACATCTTAGTATTTTGTAAATTTGCCGAAACTTTGGGTGGAAACATGGACACAAAAAAGCACACACCGGTACTGCTTACCGAAGCTGCGGTAAAGGAACTGCTAAAACTGATGAAACAGGAAGGTTTTGATACAACCCAGCACCTGCGCATAGGCGTAAAAGGCGGAGGCGGCTGCTCTGGTGGCGGCATTAGTTATATGCTGGGATTTGACAGCCCGCTGGAAGATGATGCGCACTTCGAGGTAGAAGGCATCCCTGTGATCATTAAAAAAGCGCATGCGCTTCATTTGATGGGCATGGAAGTAGGTTACCAGGATAATGAGAAAGGGCGGGGATTTACGTTTAATAACCCGCTGGCATAACCAATAAGTACCTGATTAAGATAAGGGCTGGCATGATGCCGGCCCTTATTTGTTAGTTCCCGGGAGTGTATACACCGCTGCTTATTATCTCCCCGGAACAACGGGCTGCAAAACGTCAGCCCCTCTTATTGCAATTAATGTACTGGCAGAAATGAAGGTATACACACCGCAGCGTATTGTCCCCAAAAGCGAAAGGGCCGGCATACGCCGGCCCTTTCGGATTATTTAAGTCCCAACCTTACAGTTTAGGCGCTTTTTCTACGATTTCAACAGCTTCAGACTCGTTAGCCAACTGGTTTTTCTTGTCGAAGTCAACAAGAACCGGGGCAGCTACAAAGATAGAAGAGTAAGTACCAGTGATTACACCGATGAGCATTGCGAATGCAAAACCACGGGTAGCTTCACCACCGAATACGAACAGGATCAGGATCGTGAGGAATACGGTGAACGAGGTCATGATCGTACGGCTCAGGGTATCATTGATCGCTTTGTTTACAGTCAGGTTCCTGTCAAGTCCTTTACCATTGCGGAAGTATTCGCGGATCCTGTCGAACACGATCACGGTATCGTTCATAGAGAAACCGATAACGGTCAGTATGGCAGCAATGAAGTGCTGGTCAATTTCGAGCGGGAAAGGCACCACGTTACGCAGGAAGGAGAATACCGCGAGGGTAACCAGTACGTCGTGCAGCAGCGCGAAGATAGTACCGAGCGAGTATTGCCATTTGCTAAAGCGGATGAGGATGTACAGGAAGATCACGATAATAGACAATACCGTTGCTTTCACCGCACCTTTACGAAGGTCGTCGGAGATAGTAGGCGATACTGTTTGTGAGCTTACCACGTATCTGGCCATAAACGATTCGTACGAGGTACCTGTAGGGTAGTATGCCTGCAAACCTTCGAACAGTTTCTGAGAAACTTCTTTCTCTACGTTCTGGCTAAGGTCTTCAATTTTATAAGAAGTAGTAATGTTCAGTTGTTGTGTAGTTTGACCTACTGTTTTCACGAAAGGCTCTGATTCAAATACTTTCGCCAGTTTCTCCCTTACTTCTTCGCGGTTTACTTTGTTGTCGAAACGGATCGTGTAGTTACGGCCACCGGAGAAGTCTACACCGTGGTCGAAACCGTTGAAGAACGAAGCAACACCCAGTACCATTACCACAGCAGAAATAACGTATGCGATCTTACGTTTTCCAACGAAGTCGAAGTTCGCATGTTTGAATATCCTGCGGGAAATTGGCGTGAAGTATTGGAAATGACGTTTTTTGTTAGTCCAGAAGTCGGTAACCATACGTGAAACGAGGATACCGCAGAACAGGGACAGCAACAGACCGATGATCTGGGTAGTTGCGAAGCCCAGTACGGGACCAAGACCAAAGTAGAACAGGATGATAGCCGTTAACAGGGAGGTGATGTGACCATCCAGTACTGGGGCCAGGGATCGCTGGTAGCCGTGTTTCACAGCTTCCTGGTACGTTCGGCCGCGGTCCAGTTCGTCTTTTATCCTTTCAAATATGATTACGTTCGTATCCACAGCCATACCGATGGTGAGTACCAGACCGGCAATACCAGGCATGGTGAGCGTAGCGCCCAGCGATGCGAGGATACCTACGGTGAACAGCAGGTTGAGGATCAGGGCGATGTTAGCCACCCAGCCGGCAGTGTTGTAGTACACCAGCATCAGCACGAAAATCACTGCGAAGGAGATGGCGAATGATTTTGCACCAGCGGCAATAGACTCAGCACCCAGGGTTGGTCCAACGATCTGTTCCTGTACAATTTTGGCAGGAGCAGGCATTTTACCGGATTTCAGGATGTTGGCAAGGTCAGTTGCTTCCTCTATTTCGAAACTGCCGCTGATAGAAGACTGGCCGTTCGGGATCTCGTTCTGGATAGAAGGAGCCGAATAAACTATACCATCCAGTACCACCGCTACATAGTTGTAAGTAGTGAGGTCTTTAGGGTCGGCTGGTTTCAGCTCGCTGGTAAGCCTGCGCCATTCGCGGGTACCAACTTCGTTCATCGACATGGAGATTTCAGGACGGTTGTTCTGGTCGAAGCTCTGTCTTGCATCGCTCACCATTTCACCGGTAACTTTTGCTTTAGGGTTGATGGGGTTGATTTTCAAACCATACACCATAATATAACCCTTAGCTCCATCTGCACGTTCGTTAGCACCCCATGCCAGTACGAAGTCCCTTGGGAGGACTGCTTTCACGGAAGGAAGGCAAAAGTAACGACGGAGGGTAGCAGTATCTCTTACATTCACCTGGCCGATAGCAGAAGAAGGAACGATCCTGTTTTCCTGGTCCATCATGGGGATCATGATGCTGAACAGGGGATTTTCTTTCTGGAAGTCTGCCTGCATTTGCGCCTGGTTCTTTTTAGCGGAATCCAGTTTGTTGGTACCGCTGTCTTTTGCCAGGATGGCCTCGATGCTTGCGTTCTTAGAAGTGTCGCCCGGGGTAGCTGCGGCCGGGGTAGCGGTGGCAGCTAAGGCAGCAGAATCTTTAGTAGCGGTAGTATCCTGCACTTTAGCGTAACCGAGGTATGTTTTAATCGCCTCATTCGCTGGTTGCAGGGTAGTTACGAAGAACTGCTCACTGTTTTTATGTACTTCGCGGAACTCCAGGTTTGCACTGGCCTGCAGATATTTACGTACGCGTTCTGCGTCGTCCACACCTGCCAGTTCCACAGAGATGATACCTTTGTTTTCGTCCAGGCTGATGTTAGGCTGCGCTACACCAAACTTGTCGATCCTTCTCTGAAGTACGAGGTAGGTATTTTTGATAGCAGCTCCTGCCTCGCGGCGGATCACGTTCAATACCTGTTCGTTAGAAGAATTGAAATTCAGGTCTTTCTGGCTGGCGTTAGCGAAGATAGCTGCCAGGCGGCCCTGTGGGGCAATCTGTGCATAGGCTTCGCCGAACAACGTAACGTAGTCGGACTGGCTTGTTTTCTTCATTTCTCTGGCTTTCTCGAGTGCCTGACTGAAGGCTACGTCTTTAGAATGGCCTGAGAGGGAGCGGATCACGTCTTCCACGCTTACATCCAGCACAACGTTCATACCTCCCTGGAGGTCGAGACCTAAATTAAGTTCTCTTTCTTTCGCTTTGGCATAGGTGGTAAACCAGGGAAAACCCGCAATTTCTTCACTGCTGGTACTGTCAATAATCTCTTGTCTCCTTGCTTTGAATAAGCCTTTCAGCGTGTCGTCCTGATAGCGCTCCTGCAGTTCCTTGTTTCCGGGATATTTTTTATCCGCGGAAGGATACTGTTTGGCCACATAGTCGTTAGCCTGCTGATCTATCTTCTTTTCATAGTTCCGCACCACAAACGTGAAGGACAATTGATACAAAGAGATAAGGATTAGTGCGACAGCAAAAAATCTAACCAGTCCTTTAAGTTGCATGTTGATTCGGGTTTATAATATAATTTTTTTAAGAGTTGCAAAGATAGAATTTAAATTGATATATTAAAGTCCCGTTCAAAACTCTTGCAAATCCTTTATCTGCCTGATTTTGAATGGATTTTGACCGTAACAATTTTTTCTATGCCATACCGTCATGCTTGCTTTGCAACTATACTTTTACTGGCGGCAGCCTGCCATACTACGAAAAATATGCGAAAAAACAGCCCTGAGGACGCATCTTTTGCGAAAATATTACGCAGCGATCCCCGCCTGAAACCCGTTCTGGACAGTCCGGCGGAGTACCGGCTGCAGGTAATTTATACCCGCATCGACCGCGACGAACACAACCAGCCGCATTTTACGGAATTCCGCTACGATGTAGATACAGCGCGGTACTTCTACCCTGCCTCTACCGTCAAAATGCCGATTGCGCTGGCCGCCCTGGAGAAAATCAACGATCTCCGCATCCCCGGCCTGACAAAATACACGACCATGTTTACCGATGGTCTGCCAAACGTCAATACCGCCGTCACGGCCGATTCTACCGCCGAAAACGGCATGCCCTCCATAGCGCATTATATCAAAAAGATATTCCTGGTAAGCGATAATGACGCAGCCAACCGGCTGTATGAATTTGTTGGTCAGCAGGAACTGAATGAAAACCTCTGGAAAAAGGGCTACACCGACGCGCAAATCCGCCACCGGCTTGACATGCCGCAGCTTAGTCCCGAAGCCAACCGCCATACCAACGGCGTACGCTTCGAAAAAGAGGGCAAATTGCTGTACATACAGCCCGAGCGCTACAGCAGCCTGGCCTTTCCGCTCCGCAACGATGCCGTTGGCAAAGGTCATATGAAAAACGGCCAGTTAGTAAGCACTCCTTTCGACTTTAGCCTCCGCAACCGCCTCACCCTGCCCGACCTGCACCAGATGCTGAAAAGCATTATTTTTCCGGAAAATGTAACTTCTGCCGCCCGCTTCCGTTTAATGGAAGACGATTACCGGTTTTTGTACCGTTATATGTCGCAGTTGCCAACTGAAACGCGTTACCCGGCTTACGATACATCGGAATTTCATCACACATATGTAAAATTCCTGCTGTTTGGGGCCGATAAAGCAGCAAAGGTGCCCGCCGGACTGAGGATTTTTAACAAACCGGGCTGGGCGTACGGATTTTTAACAGATGTGGCCTACATTGCAGACTTCGACAATCATGTAGAATTCCTGCTCTCTGCCACCATCTACGTAAATCGCGACGGGGTAATAGGCGACGACAAATATGACTTTAAAACGGTGGGTGAGCCTTTCCTCAAAGCATTGGGCGAAGTAGTTTACCAGCAAGAATTAAAAAGGGAAAGAAAATACAAACCAGACCTTTCACGTTATAAAGTTGATTATGAAAAACAATAAAATAAACCATAAACCACAAGAGAGCATGCTAAAAAGAACGAACCGACTCTGGACGCTGGTGGCAGTAGCCGCACTGATGACAGCAGGACTAACCTCCTGTCTTAAAAAAGGAGACAACGCTCCTGCTAAACCCTACGCTGTACTGGCCCTGTTAAACGCGGCTGTACACCCAGGTTCTGTAGACGTATATCAGAATTCAAAAAAGATAACCACTGGCGCTTTTGCTTCCGGCAAATACGCTTTATTGCAGATAGATCCGGGTACACAGGAATTCGGCTTCAGAAAATTCGGCTCCGACAGCACGCTGGATTCTGACCTGGCTTTGTATGACACCCTGGCATGGCATACACTGGTGTTGTATAACAACTACTCACCAGGTAGCACTGACAGCTCTGTTCAGTTGGCAAACCTTATCGAAAACTACACCGGTATTGAAACTACCAAAGCTAACATCCGCTTCTTCCACCTTAGCCCGGATGCCGGCATTGTAAGGTTCTTCGTAAACGACGTGGAAGTACATGCTAACCGTACCTACGCCGACTTCGTGGGCAGCAGCAGCTACCGTTCCTACACAGCGGCCAACACCGGCGCTATTAAATTCGAGGCAAGGGCGGCAGATGGTACTACCGTTATTGCATCTAAAACAGACCAGGTAGCAAATGGTAATGTATACACCATTTATTTAAGTGGCCTGGTGAATATAGCCGGCACTGATCCGCGTAAAGTTGCATTGTCTGTTTACTGGCACAATCCATATTACCTGAACTAGGCTTAATATTATACAGATACTTAAAGGGAGCATGCTTATGCTCCCTTTTCTTTTTCCTCAAGGTTTTTTTATGTAGGTTTGCCGCGGTCAATCCAGCCAAAATATAATTCTATGTTACAACTAGCAGAAAGACTTTCGAGGATATCCGAACCGCAGACGATTAAAATGGCCAAACTGAGCCGTGAGTTGAAGGCACAGGGAATAGACATCGTAGACCTTAGTATCGGCGAGCCCGATTTTGATACGCCGGCGCATATACGCGAGGCGGCTAAAAAGGCGATAGATGAAGGGTTTACACACTACACTCCCGTAGCCGGTTATCCCGAAGTAAAGAAAGCGGTAACATTAAAACTGCAGCGCGACAATGGTCTTACTTATACACCAGAGCAGATCGTCGTATCTACCGGTGCTAAACAGAGCATTGCGAATGCTGTACTGAGCATTATCAATCCGGGTGATGAGGTGATCATCCCTACTCCATATTGGGTTACATACTCCGAACTGGTAAAACTTTGCCAGGGTGTGGTTAAATTTATTCCCTGCAGCTTCGAGAACACTTATAAAATTACGCCCGCACAACTGGAAGCAGCCATCACGCCTAAAACCAGGCTGTTCATGTTCTCCTCTCCCTGCAATCCTACCGGTTCCGTTTATTCTAAAGAAGAACTGGAAGCGCTGGCAGCAGTATTTGCAAAACATCCACAGGTTTACATTCTTTCCGACGAAATATACGAGTACATCAACTACGTTGGCAAACACACCAGTATTGCCAGCATTGGCGACCTGCAGGAGCGCACGATCATTATTAACGGCCTTAGTAAGGGGTTTGCAATGACCGGCTGGCGCCTGGGTTACCTGGCTGCTCCGCTGCACATTGCCAAAGCGGCTGATAAAATCCAAAGCCAGTTCACTTCCGCCACCTGCTCCATCACCCAAAAAGCAGCAGTAACAGCGCTTACAGGCGATCTGGACACAGCGCATGCTATGGTAACAGAATTCCGCAACCGCCGGGCATTTGTGTACAATGCCATGAAAGAAATTAAAGGCCTGGTGGTAAACGAACCCGATGGCGCGTTTTACATGTTCCCGAACGTGAGTGCCTTCTTCGGCAAATCGGCCGAAGGCTTTACCGTCAACAATGCCGACGAGCTTTGCATGTACCTGTTGCACAAAGCAAACGTATCGCTGGTTACCGGTGCCGCGTTTGAACAGCCCGACTGCCTGCGTATGTCCTACGCTACTTCCATGGACAAACTAAAAGAAGGTTTAAAAAGACTGAAAGAGGGCCTGGAAAAACTACAGTAATTACTGCTGTTTTGCCAGATCAAGCAGTTTGGGATGCAGTTGCATTACCTGGCCGATCACAGACTGTTGCTCGTTATTGAAGATCACGAAATCGGATAATTTCATCTTGATCGTTTCGTCGATCTGTTTGTGCATGCGGGCCAACACTTCGTTGCGGGTAACATTATCGCGCTTCATTACGCGTTGAATACGGAGCGCTTGTTGCGCGTACACACAGATCACCTTATCTACATGATGAAACGCTTCTGTTTCGAACATCAGTGCGGCTTCGCGCAATACGTAAGGCGTTTGCTGTTCCTTTGCCCAGGCAAGCGAATCGCGGATAGTGGCGGGGTGTACAAACGAGTTAAGAAGTTGTAATTTTTCCGGGTCATTAAATACGATATTGGCGATATACTTCCGGTCCAGTTCTCCGTTTTCGAGGTATGCCTTTTCACCGAAAGCCTCTTTTATACTGGCCACCAGGGCTTCGTCCTGTGTCATCAGTACTTTCGCACGATCGTCTGCGTAATATACGGGGATGCCTAGTAACTCAAATATCCTGGCAACAGTGGTCTTTCCTGATCCGATACCACCCGTAAGGCCGATAATCATCATAACTTAAGTGTCTTGTTCCGTTTGTAATGTCGGTATTAACATGGAATATTCCAAAAAGCACAAGGCCCGTTCATCAACTGAACAGGCCTTGTAAATAATATCGTTAAACGAATTACTTTTTAACTTCAGCTTCAGGCTTGTTAAGCGCCTGAGAGTACTCCATGCTGATAGCAGAACGCTCCATGGTAACTTTGGTACCAACAGCGATTTCTACCACGATAGTTTTTTCGATATCGTTAATCTTAGTGATTTTACCGTGGATACCTGCGATAGTAACGATTTTATCACCTTCGCGCAGGCTTTCACCGAACTGTTTCTGCAGTTTAGCTTTTTTAGTCTGAGGACGGATCATGAATAACCACATTACCAACACCATACCGCCGATAAAAACGAAGCTCATAACGCTGCTTCCGCCACCTGACCCACCAGCGGGAGGAGCCATCAGCAGTGAGTTTAATAAATTAATGTACATCTTATTGTGTGTTTATTGTTTTACGATTTATGCTTTTTTAATGATCGTACACTGAACTTTAGGTCCTTTCACGTACGGAGGTTCGGTGTTTGCTTCGATAGTAATTTCCTTTTCAGTAAAACCTTCCGGTTTGCCTTTACTGTTAAATACCACTTTCATATAACCACTTTCTCCTGGTTTGATGGGCTCTTTAGGCCATTCAGGGATGGTACAGCCGCAGGTGGCGGAAGCGTTGCGGATGAGCAGACTGCCTTTACCAGTGTTAGTGAATTTGAAGGAGTATTCCACTACTTCGCCTTCCTGGATCTTCCCGAAATCATGCACCGCATTTTCGAAAGTAATAACTGGCAGTTCGCCTTTATTTTCGCCGGCCGAAAGTGCTGCTCCGCCCTGCTTTTCCTCTGTTTTGCCCTGGTTATTGCAGGACGCTGTTAGTATGCCTAATGCCAGGATATACAACAATTTCTTCATATACAATACGGGAGTTTGACGTAAAAATAGCTTTTCCCCTGAGCTTTCCTATTTTTTTGTGCGGTCGGTTTTCTGGATCTGTCCGGCCTGTTCCAGGTCTTTCAGAATATTATCCAGGATACCGTTCACAAACTGCCCGCTTTGCGGCGTGCTATAGGCTTTGGCCAGGTCTATATATTCGTTGATGCTCACTTTTGTAGGGATCGTCGGGAAATAGAGGAACTCACATACGCCCATTTCCATCAGCAGCATATCTACAGAGGCAATACGGTCCGAATCCCAGTTCTGAAGTTTGGGTTTGATCAACTCCAGGCAGTATTCCTTTTTATCTATAACCGTGCGAAGCAGTTCTCTGGCATATTCCAGCTTTTCTTTGCTGATGAGCTGCAGGAAGTTGAACAGCTGTGGTTTGGCGAAGTAGTTGCCGATCAGGAGGTTCATCATTTCAGCATCGTCGCCCCAGTTAAGGAAGCTATCGTCCATATGCTGGAGGAAAAGCTCGCTTTTGCTGAGTATCTCGCGGTAAATGAACTCCAGGATACTTTTCTCGGTGGCTTTGTTACGGCCCTCTTCAGCGATGTATGCTTTATAAGTATCCGTATCGGCCAGCGAGTTATACAGTTTACGCAGCAATTCCTGGTCTGGAATGTATTTAAGCTTCCAGTGATCGAGGTTTACCTTAAACCCCGTGTCATTAATGATCTGGTACAGGTATTCGTTACCGGCGATCTTCGTGCTTACGTTCAGGTCCTCCTGCGAAGGGAGGTGCTTGGACGAGCGCGTCTGAGCGTCGGTTTCGGCATATTGCGCCACCTGTGTTACCATGTACAGCAGGTAAGTAAATACCTGGCTTGTCTGGTCCAACTTCTCATTCAGCAGACCTGTGGCTGTACCAGGCTTAACCTGTTCCATGGTGTCCAGGGTGTACAGCGTCTGCATTACCTTTACTCTAATGTTTCTTCTACTAATCATGCATGCAAAATGGCGGCAAATCTACGTTTTTATGAGGACATGCCGAAATTTGTTCCGGGCGCCTGCCAAACACTGCCATTCCAGGTAGGCGCGCTGCCACTTAACTGAAAAATTGACATTATTGACAGTCTGTTGCCAGTTACTTATCTTCGCAACCTGCAATTTTGACCCAAAAGGGCTATTGGCATAATTCTCGTTAATTGGAATCGCACTAAACTTACAATCTTTTTAAACTACAATAACCATGGCTAAGTCTAAATTAAGTATTAAACCATTGGCTGACAGGGTAATCGTTAAACCCGCAGCAGCAGAGGAAAAAACAGCAGGCGGCATCATCATCCCGGATACGGCTAAAGAAAAGCCGCAGAGAGGTACTGTAATCGCAGCTGGTCCTGGTAAAAAAGACGAACCAGTTTCCGTTAAAGTGGGCGATACTGTTCTTTACGGCAAATACTCCGGCACTGAAATCAGCCTCGAAGGTGAAGATTACCTGATCATGCGTGAATCTGACATCCTGGCTGTAGTTTAATTTACATTCCGGTATAAGAACAACTGAACAACAAACTTTAAAAAAACAAGTACAATTCCATTTATATGGCAAAACAAATTTTCTTCAACATCGACGCCCGCAATAAGATGAAGAAGGGTGTAGATACCCTGGCAGATGCGGTGAAAGTTACCCTGGGCCCCAAAGGCCGTAACGTAGTGATCGAAAAGAAATTCGGCGCTCCCTCCATTACTAAAGATGGTGTTACTGTAGCTAAAGAAATCGAACTGGAAGACGCTATCGAGAACATGGGTGCTCAGATGGTGAAAGAAGTAGCATCTAAAACTGCAGATATTGCAGGTGATGGTACTACTACTGCTACCGTTCTGGCTCAGGCAATCATCGGCGAAGGCCTGAAAAACGTAGCTGCAGGTGCTAACCCAATGGACCTGAAGCGTGGTATCGACAAAGCTGTTAAAGCAGTTGTTGAGAACCTCCAGAAACAGTCTGAAAAAGTAGGTAACGATAATAAAAAGATCGAGCAGGTTGCTACCATTTCTGCAAACAACGATGCAGCTATTGGTAAACTGATCGCAGAAGCAATGAAGAAAGTAACCAAAGATGGTGTTATCACTGTTGAGGAAGCGAAAGGTACCGACACTACTGTAGAAGTGGTAGAAGGTATGCAGTTCGACCGCGGTTACCTGTCTCCTTACTTCATTACCAACAGCGAAAAAATGCAGGCTGAACTGCAGAACCCTTATATCCTGATCTACGACAAGAAGATCAGCACGATGAAGGACATCCTGCACATCCTGGAGAAAGTTGCTCAGCAGGGCGCTCCCCTGGTGATCATCTCTGAAGACCTGGAAGGTGAAGCACTGGCTACCCTGGTGGTAAACAAACTGCGTGGTACGCTGAAAGTTGCTGCTGTTAAAGCTCCTGGCTTTGGCGACAGAAGGAAAGAAATGCTGCAGGATATCGCTACCCTTACTGCGGGTATCGTTATCAGCGAAGAACAAGGATACAAACTGGAGAATGCCGACCTGACTTACCTGGGCCGCGCAGAATCTATCACTATCGATAAAGACAATACTACTGTTGTAGGTGGTAAAGGCAAAAAAGCTGACATTCAGAGCCGTATCGGTCAGATCAAAGCTCAGATCGAAGTAACTACTTCTGATTACGACCGCGAAAAATTACAGGAGCGCCTCGCTAAACTGAGCGGCGGTGTTGCGGTACTTTACGTTGGTGCTGCTACTGAAGTAGAAATGAAAGAGAAAAAAGATCGCGTTGATGACGCGCTCCACGCTACCCGCGCTGCCGTTGAAGAAGGTATCGTTCCTGGTGGTGGTGTTGCTTACATCCGTGCTATCGAAGGTCTGGAGAAACTGAAAGGTTCCAACGAAGACGAAGCGACTGGTATCCAGATCGTTAAACGCGCCGTAGAAGAGCCTCTCCGTCAGATCACCGCTAACTGTGGTCTCGAAGGTTCTATCATTGTTCAGAAAGTGAAAGAAGGTAAAGGTGACTTTGGCTTCAACGCCCGCACTGAAACTTTCGAGAAACTCCTCACTGCAGGTGTTATCGATCCTACTAAAGTGACCCGCATTGCACTGGAAAACGCTGCCTCTATCGCAGGTATGCTGTTAACCACTGAGTGTGTGATCGCCGACAAACCAGAACCTAAAGCTGCAGGTGGCCACGCTCACCCAGGCGCTGGTGGTATGGGTATGGATTACTAGTCAAATACGGAAATTCCCATATGAAAGAGGTTGCCGGACAGGCAGCCTCTTTTTTTTATGCCCTGCCACCTGTAACTTTGCCCAGCCTCAACCGTTTTACCTGTAACACCACCAGCCGGTTTTTAATTATGATGATAAGATCTGCAATTGTAACAATACTCTGCTCAATACTGGCACTTACTGCCTGTACCAAGGAAACGTCTGAGAAAGCGCTCGATGGCATTGTACAAAACCTTCAGGAGGATTCGCTGTTCAGGAACTATTTTACCGAAAAAAACATCGATAGCATCTGGCGCGATCCCTCGGGCCTGAAATACCGCATCCAGAAAACAGGTTCCGTTGAATCCATTAAACCGACCTCCGTCCCTACCGTGATATTTACCACCAAACTGCTCAACGGCAAAGTGGTACAATCTTCCCAGGGCTTACCCACCAATTTTGACGGCCGCATGTTAAAAGAACATATTCCCGGTTGGCAAATAGGGATCCCAAAAATCGGAAAGGGTGGCCGGATCATGCTTTTCATTCCTTCTGCGCTCGCTTACGGCAGTGCCGGTATCAGCAACCTGGTACCACCTAATTCACCGCTTGTTTGCGAAATAGACCTCGTTGACTTCAAAGACTAGCAGAAATTCTTACTTTTATTCTCAATTTCAATAACGTACACATGAAGATGAAGCACTTTTTAAGCCTGACCGCAGTTTGCCTGGTGTTGTTGGTAACAGCCTGTAAAAAAGAGGACAAGGAGAAGTTTAACGCAGCGGAACAAGCAGCGAAAGATGAGTTAGCCATTAAAAACTACATCGACACCGCCAATATCGAAGGCATGATCCGCGACTCCACCGGCCTGTACTACAAAATACTGACGCCCGGCACCGGTACCGATACCATGAAACTGACTTCTAAAATGAAGGTAGCGTATACTGGTAAACTGATGAACGGAACTATATTTGACACCACCGGCGACTCCACCTCCACTTTAAATGGTGCGATGCTCATGCAACTGGTGAAAGGCTGGCAGTACGGTTTACGCAAAACCACCCAGGGCGGCCGCGTATTGATGATCATTCCTTCCGGCTTAGGTTACGGCCAAAGTTCTTCCGCGAAAATCCCCGCCAACTCGGTGTTGATTTTCGACATGACTTTAGTGGAGGTTTACCTGAACTAATTAACAACATATAATATTGTAGAAAGCACTCCATTGCGGAGTGCTTTTTTATTGAGGCGAACAGGGCCGTAGATGTCCGCGGATGAATAGTGCCTATGTATTGGATACAGAAGAGTACATACTATCCCTCCTCTTTACGAACACAGCCATAGGAGCAAAAATTGGGGGGAGTCGAACAAATGCGGACAAATGCCGGAAAGTTAGGGTAAGATCAGGCCACCACGACCGTACTATCCCCTTCCCGACCCCGGAGAAAGTGACCCTGGCGCTATGGAAGAATTAAACATAGCCCAATGTTGAACAACCGCTGAAGAGTGTGACACAACGGTGGCTGGGGAGTGAACTGCTGCCTGTCCCATATTAACTTTCTCACGCATTCGTCATTTGGTGAAGGGGATAAAAACAGCTATCCCTTATCTTTCCTTACTTTTGAAGACTAAACTCATTATTGTGGCGCACGAGTGCATTTCGGTTTTCGATATATTTAAGATTGGTGTAGGACCATCCAGTTCACATACGCTTGGCCCATGGCGGGCGGCTATGCGCTTTTTGCACGAGCTGGAGGGGAAAGGACAGCTTTTTAACATTACCCACGTTACGGTGCTGCTTTACGGTTCACTCGCCAAAACCGGTTACGGACACGGTACCGATGTGGCCGTGCAGCTCGGCCTGGCCGGCGACGATCCGGTTACTTTCAACGTAAACAACATTACCCCAAAGATCACCGACATCCGGCGGATGAAGAAACTGGTGCTGGCGGGCAAACATGAAATAGATTTTGACCCGGTAGAAGATATCGACTTCCTGTACGAAGAATCGCTGCCGTTCCACCCCAACGCCCTTACGTTTTTGGTAACGATGGCGGACGGGGAGCAGATCGCATCGACCTACTACTCTATTGGCGGCGGTTTTGTGGTAAAAGAGGGAGAAGAAAATGCTTCGGGCATGCAGGTAGACCTGCCCTTCCCTATAGACACTGCACGCCAGTTGCTGCAATGGTGTATTAAAACCGGCTATTCCATTTCTGAAGTGGTGATGGAAAATGAGATAGCCTGGAGGCCTGAAGAAGAAACACGTAAAGGTGTGATGAACATCTGGCGCGTGATGAAAGAGTGTATATACCGTGGCTCCCATACCTCCGGCGAGTTACCCGGTGGTTTACAGGTAGCACGCAGGGCGGCGGCGCTTAACACCAAACTGCTCAAAGGCAGAACTTACAACGATTACGAAAGCTGGGTAAAAGCCATCCGCGAAGGTGGCAGTCACTTTGCCTATACACTCGACTGGGTAAGCTGTTTCGCATTAGCCGTGAACGAGGAAAACGCCTCCTTCGGCCGCGTGGTAACTGCCCCTACAAACGGTGCTGCCGGTGTTATACCAGCCGTGTTGCAATACTACATTACCTTCTGCGACGGATATGAGGACGAAAAGATCCTCCGCTTTGTGCTTACGGCTTCCGAAATAGGCAGCATCTTTAAAAAACGCTCCACTATTTCGGCCGCCATGGGTGGTTGCCAGGCAGAGATAGGCGTATCATCGGCTATGGCAGCGGCGGCCCTTACCGAATGCCTTGGCGGCTCGCAACGGCAGGTACTAATGGCAGCAGAAATTGCAATGGAACACCACCTCGGCCTTACCTGCGATCCTATCGGCGGACTGGTACAGATCCCCTGCATCGAACGCAATACCATGGGTGCCATCAAGGCCATCACGGCCTCCCAACTGGCCCTGCAAAGCAACCCCGAACTGGCAAAAGTATCGCTCGATGCCGTGGTGAAGACCATGTGGGACACCGCCCAGGACATGAACTCCAAATACAAAGAAACGTCCGATGGCGGCCTGGCAGTAAACATACCGATCAGTCTTCCAGAGTGTTAAGAAAATATTTTTCTTTAATCATTCAGGATAAGTGCAGAAAATATAATAATTACTTGTTATGTTTGTGCCGTTAAAATTAATACGACAATGAACTTTTCCAGTCGAGACCTATTGTACGCAGTCATCACCATCGGTGCTATTGTGTTAGTTTACGTTACTATCAAGGATTTATTAAAGAAGGACAAAGGTGACAAGGGAGAAAAAAGTAATCCCGGCCCGGCATCACAAAGCGGTGTTGCGAATGCGGCGTTGCCATTACAGTTGCAGGCTTACGAAAGGATCGTACTTTTTGTAGAGCGCATCACCCCTCAAAACCTCATTACCCGTGTTTACCAGCAGGGGCTTACCGTGTCGGACATGCAGATTGGTCTTATACAGACCATTAAGGCGGAATTCGAGCATAACATTTCCCAGCAGATCTATGTATCGGCCGAGGCCTGGGAAGCCGTAAAAACGGTTAAAGAGCAGGTTACCTCCATAGTTATTCAGGTGGCCAGCAAACTGCCAGCCGATGCGCCCGGTATGACCCTGAACAAAGGTATCCTGGAAATATTCCTGCAGGCCGGCGAATCGCCCGCAGATATAGCTGCCCGTATTATCAATGCTGAAGCTAAAAAGCTGATGAATTAGTAGCCCTTTTCGGCATTAATCACTTCATTAAAAAGGTATCCCCGCCCGTTAAACAGGATGTATAACGGTTTGGAGCGGTACCAGGGTTTGCCCTCTTCCCTGGCATGCACCTGGATGTGCAGATGAGGCTCGGCACTAAAGCCGGAATTACCTGCACATCCCAGTGGTTGCCCCTGCCCTATTACATCGCCTTCTTTTACCATCACACTGCCCTTTTTCAGGTGCGCGAGAAATACTGTATAGGTATCGGTTTCTATCACCACCATATTCGTATTCTTAGGTCCGCGTTCCATGTTAGGTGGAATGTTATCGGGATTATCAGTTTCGGCGCGTATCACGCGGCCGCTGCAGGGTGCATACACGGTATCACCGAAAATGGCGTAGTCGCTGAGATTGTGCGAAAACACGCTACTGGCGCGTCCTCCGTATTTGGTCAGCTGCACAATGTCCATCGCGTAAATGGCACCGCGAATACTAAAGTGGAAGAAGTTGCTCGGTAAACCCTTACCACCCTGTAGTACGAAGTAACGGCCGGTTTTAAAAGGGAAAGCAATGTTTACCGTATCGGGTGTACCGGTAGTGCCGGTGAAGTACAGGGTATTAAGCACCAGCATCAGCACCGTAAAAAAACTAAGGCTCACTTTACGCCAGGTAGCGAGGTTTTTACCCGAGGGCTGATCTTTCCGGCGGCGTAACAACGCGTACAATGCCAGTAATAAATAGAGGATACCAAAACCATATCGGATATAAATACTCAGGTATACCCAGGTGCCGTAAAGATAAATAAACAAACCTAAAGCCAGTGAAAGCGCAGCCTGAAAACCCGCATCTGGCAAGGGCTTTCGGGAAGCGGTGTAAACGAGGCGTAAACTGTATAGGGCCAGGATAATGGTAATAGACAACAGAACATAGTTAATCATAGCCGGACTTCGAATTTTATCACAAATTATCGTATTCAATGTAAACTGGATGTTAACAGCGGCATAAACTGTGCCGTGCTTGTTTAGCCAGATGGCTAAAATAATTGTAACATTGTAAACAGCTTATATTATGGAAAAAATGATAAAAACAGATTCCGGTATCGCTATTCAACCACTGTACACTACACCTGTACCGATGGAAGAAATGCCCGGCAGTTTCCCTTTTACCCGGGGTGTACATGCCAGCATGTACCGTGATAAACTCTGGACGATGCGCCAATACGCGGGCTTTAGCACCGCTGAAGAAAGCAACCGCCGTTATCATTACCTGTTAAGTCAGGGCGTAATGGGCCTAAGTGTGGCATTCGACCTGCCCACACAAATCGGGTACGACAGCGATCATGCCATGGCAGAGGGAGAAGTAGGAAAGGTAGGCGTGGCCATCGATTCGCTGGAAGATATGGAAATACTGTTCCAGGGCATTTCGCTCGAAAACATTTCCACCTCTATGACGATTAACGCCACGGGCTTCATACTGCTGGCGTTGTACATAGCCCTGGCCAAACGGCAGGGCGCCGATATCAAAAAGATATCGGGCACTATTCAGAATGACATCTTAAAGGAATATGCAGCCAGGGGAACGTTCATTTACCCCCCCAAACCCTCCATGCGCCTGATCACCGACATCTTCGACTTCTGTAGCCGCGAAGTGCCGAAATGGAATACGATTTCCATATCCGGCTATCACATACGCGAAGCCGGGGCCAATGCCGTGCAGGAACTCGCTTTTACGCTGGCCAATGGTAAGGCTTACCTGAAAGCGGCACAGGAAAAGGGACTCGACATCAACGTATTCGCAAAACGTCTTTCCTTCTTTTTTAACGCACACAATCACCTTTTTGAAGAAGTGGCCAAGTTCCGCGCCGCCCGTCGCATGTGGGCGCACATTACAAAAGAGCTGGGCGCCACCGATCCGAAGGCACAAATGTTACGTTTCCACACACAAACAGGCGGCAGCACGTTAACAGCGCAGCAGCCGCACAATAATATCGTACGGGTAGCCATACAAACGATGGCCGCCACCTTAGGAGGCACACAATCGCTGCACACCAATGGGTACGATGAAGCATTGTCGCTACCCACAGAAGCCGCCGCCCGTATAGCGTTACGTACGCAACAGATCGTGGGCTTTGAAAGTGGGGTGGCCGATACGGTGGACCCGCTGGCAGGATCGTTTTACGTAGAGGCGCTGACCAACGAAGTAGAACAAAAGGCACAACAATTGATAGATAAGATAGATGCGATGGGAGGTGCGGTGAGCGCTATTGAACAGGGATTTATACAGGACGAGATAGCCCGTAGCGCCTACACTTACCAGAAGCAGATAGAAAACGGAGAAAAAGTGATCGTGGGTGTTAACAAATTCACCGTACAGCAGGAAGAAGCACCGGAAGTGTTTCGGGTAGACGACAGCATTCGCCGCATACAGTCCGAAAAACTGGCCTCGCTGCGCCAGCGCCGCGACAATGACAAGGCGCAACAGCTGCTGGCCCGGATAGAAGCCACCGCTAAAACGACCGAAAACCTGATGCCGCTGGTGATAGAAGCGGTAGAACATTATTGCACACTTGGCGAAATTTCAGATACCCTTCGTAAAGTATGGGGCGAATACCGCTAAAAAAATAACCAGTCCATCTACTAAAAACGGATTGCAACAATTAACTTCGCCGGTCATGACCATAGGTCTTTCGGCCTTAGGCTTCAGTAAACCGGAACAAGCAACATGAGCCGTATTTTTTACCAACACTGTCCCTTATGCGGGTCCGACAAAGTTAACCAGGCGTTGAGCGCCAAGGATTACACCGTGTCGAAATCCGATTTCGAAATATGGCATTGTGCGCACTGCACCGGCCGTTTTACGCAGCATGTACCCGATGGCGCCAACATTGGTGCGTATTACAAGTCGGAAGAATATATTTCCCATTCAGAAACCAAAGAAGGTATTGTAAACCGCCTGTACCACAGCGCGCGTAAGATTACGCTCCGTTCCAAACAGAACTGGGTAAAATCGGCCGTAAAGCTCAAGGAAGGCAGTTTGCTGGACATAGGGGCCGGCACCGGTGCGTTTGCGCATTATATGCAGCAAACAGGCTGGAAGGTAACCTGCCTGGAACCCGATGCGGACGCGCGGGCCAATGCCGAAGCGTTGTACAAGCTCAACGCTTTGCCGTCCGACGAGCTTTTTACATTACAAGCGCAACAATTTGATGTGGTAACCATGTGGCATGTGCTGGAACATGTACACAACCTGCACGGTTATCTCGAACAGATCAAACGCGTACTTAAACCAGGCGGCGCCCTGCTCATCGCTGTGCCGAACTATACCTCCAAAGATGCGCAGCATTATGGCGAGTATTGGGCAGCGTATGACGTTCCGCGTCACCTTTACCACTTCTCCCCTGCCTCTATGCAAAATATGTTGCAGGCGCATGGCATCAGCATCGTAAAAAAGCATCCGATGGTATTTGATGCGTTTTATGTGAGTTTGTTAAGTGAGAAATACAAGAACGGAGGTAGCGGTCTAATTGGCGGGTTCTGGAATGGTTTCCGGTCGTACAGTAAGGCAATGCGGAATGTAGATGTGTGTAGTTCGATCGTGTATGAATGTAAGTTTTCTTAAGATATGGAAGGGCTGGTGACGAACCGGCCCTTTTGCTTTTAGTGCGCTTGCTGTTGGGGCAGGCTTTTCATTGAGGCAGATAGCGTGGTGCGGTGAATGATAGACGGTGTACACACCGAACTACTTAGCCAGGATCAGCTGCGTTTTTGCTCCCCGGGCATCCTATATCCTTCATCAATAAAAAAGGCCGGTGTATACACCGACCTTTCCGTTCACAAATATATATCTTACACTAAGCTCTTTTCTGCACGGGCTTCACCGCCGCTTTCTTCGGATGCACCAGCTTCATCTCATCCACCAGGTTTTTGGCCCCGGCAAACTTATCAACGATAAACAGTACATATCGAATATCGACCATAATGTTGCGGCAAATGGACGCATCGTAGTTAATATCGCTCATCGTACCTTCCCAGGTGCGGTCGAAATTAAGGCCCACGAGGTTGCCATAAGCATCCAGTACAGGACTCCCGGAGTTACCGCCAGTAGTATGATTAGAGGCGATGAAACATACGGGCATCTTACCATTTACGCCATATTGACCATAGTCTTTTTGTGCGTACAGCGACCGTAACTTCTCCGGTACATCAAACTCATAATCCCCTGGTTTATACTTTTCCATAACACCGTCGAGTGTGGTGGAGTAGTCGTAGGTTTTAGCATCGGCAGGTTTGTAGCCGCTTACTTTGCCGTATGTGATGCGCAGCGTGCTGTTGGCATCGGGATAAAAACGTTTGTTGTCCATCACTTCCATCTGCGCCTGCATGTATACGCGCTGTAACCTCATAATATCATTGTTAATGGCTACTGCCGGGTTGTTCACGTTCTGGATAAAGCCATTGCGTAAGGCAATACCGAAGCGCGTTACGGGGTCTTTGAATAACGCGGTGTTGAGGTCGCGGTAAGGCTGATTCAGGAAGGCTTTTAATTTATCGTAGGTGATAAGGGCGGAGTTGCTGTAGTATTTATCAGCAGTAACTTTACCACTTTTGTTCGTTTCCATCCATATCTGTACGGCCTCTCCGCCAATATAACGTGTGGGCACTTCTTTAAAGTAAATATCGAGCAGGGCTGCCGCTACATCGCGGTCTACCCTGGGACTAAAGTCCTTATAAAAGCTTTCCAGGCTGCCCACCAGTTTGTCGCGTAATGCCGGGTATTGATCTTCTCCTTTTTCGCGCACATCATTCATCAGTGTAATGATCTTATCCGAAACGGAGAGCAGTTCTACATTGCGGGTCAGTTCCGCGTAGTAATCGCGGTTAATGGCAAAAGGCGCATACCCGCGGTACAGCGTATTAAGGGAGTCGAGTACGCCATCGAACTTCGCTTTCAGCGTGGTATTGGCTTCCAGGCGTTTGGTATATTCGCCTTCGTAGGTAACTTTACGTTCTATACCTTTTGTTTGTTGCACGCCCTGCATCTCTCCTATCCATTTCTTCCAGGCATTTGCCGTGCTGGCATACTTGGCGGCATACTGTATTTTGATCTTCTCATCCTGGCGCATAAAACCGTCGATAATTTTCAGCGAAGCATCACGCATGCTCACTTTGGCGGGGTCCTGCCCTTCTACGGTCAGCTTTACCGCTTCGGAGGGCAGGTATTGCTGCGTACGACCCGGGAAACCGAACACCATCGTAAAATCGTTTTCAGCGATGCCGTCCAGCGATACCGGCAGAAAGTGTTTGGGCCTTAAAGGCACGTTATCCTTAGAATATTCGGCCGGACGATTATCCTTACCAGCATAGATGCGAAACAGCGAGAAATCGCCTGTATGACGCGGCCATATCCAGTTATCCGTATCAGATCCGAACTTACCTATCGAAGATGGTGGTGTACCTACCAGGCGAATGTCTTTATATGTTTCCGTAATAAACAGGTAGAACTGGTTGCCCTCAAAGAAAGGTTTGATCAGCGCTTCCTGGAATTGCTCCTTTTTAGCGTTGTCTTTGATCTTCGCGATATTGGCATCTATCAGCTTCTGCCTGTCTTTCTCCGGGGTGCTGCGGTTAATGCCCTGCATGGCCTGGAGCGTTACGTCCTCAATACGTACGATGAAAGTGACGAAGAGGCCTTTATTGGGCAGCTCTTCTTCCCTGCTTTTGGCCCAAAAGCCATTATCAAGATAATTATGCTCAACCGACGAATGGCTTTGAACAGACGCATAACCGCAGTGGTGGTTGGTAAGCAACAAACTTTGGGAAGAGATAAGTTCCGCCGTGCAGAAGCCTCCGAGGCTAACAATAGCATCTTTTAAACTGCCTTTGTTTACGTTGTAGATGTCCGCCGCACTGATCTTCATCCCCATCCCCTTCATTTCTTTTTCATTCATGTTGGAGAGGAGATGTGGTAGCCACATACCTTCGGTGGCCATGGCGCGGGACTGTATCAAAATGAACAAGGCCGGAAGCATTGCACACTTTATCATTCGTTGCAACATACGTGTTGATGTTTGGTGTAAAAAGAGCAATTTAAAGAAAAAAAACAGCCGGGCAACAAATGCTGCCCGGCTGTTTATATAATCTGTTAGTAAGTATTACAGGTGAATTGCTTCGCCGTAAGCTACTTCGATCGCATCTTTCACAGCTTCGCTCATGGTTGGATGCGGCATAATGGCATCCAGGGCCTCGATGTAAGTAGTTTCCAGTTTACGTGCAGTAACAGTTTGAGCAATGATCTCGGTAACATTAGCACCGATCATGTGTGTACCTAACCACTCGCCGTATTTAGCGTCGAAGATCACTTTTACGAAACCTTCAGTAGCGCCTGCGGCGGTAGCTTTACCAGAAGCAGAGAAGGGGAATTTACCCACTTTCACTTCGTAACCTGCTTCTTTAGCCGCTTTCTCGGTATAACCTACAGAAGCGATTTCAGGAGAGCAGTAAGTACAGCCAGGGATGTTGTTATAGTCAACCGGCTCTGGTTTGTGATGGAATTTCTTCTCATTGTACGCGATAGCTTCCACACAAACGATCGCTTCTTTCATTGCCACGTGCGCCAGTGCCTGACCAGGAACGATATCGCCGATAGCGAATACGCCGTTAACGTTGGTTGCGTAGTATTTATCAACCAGCACCCGTCCTTTGTCGGTTTTAACACCTACAGTTTCGAGTCCGATGTTTTCGATATTAGCGCTAACACCTACTGCGCTCAGTACGATGTCTGCTTCGAGGGTGATTTCGCCGGTAGCCGTTTTTACTTTCGCTTTAACGCCTGCACCAGATGTATCAACCGCTTCTACAGAAGCATTGGTCATTATTTCAATGCCTTTCTTCTTGTAGATCTTTTCCAGTTCTTTAGAGATGTCTTCGTCTTCTACCGGAACGATGCGCGGCATGAACTCAACGATGGTCACTTTAGTGCCAATGCTGTGGTAGAAGTAGGCAAACTCAACACCGATAGCGCCGGAACCAACAACGATCATGGATTTAGGCTGCTGAGGCAGTACCATGGCTTCGCGGTAACCGATCACTTTTTTGCCGTCCATTTTCAGGTTAGGCAGTTCGCGGGCGCGGCCGCCGGTGGCGAGGATGATATATTTAGCATCGTGTACAGTAGCTTTACCGTCTTTATCGGTCACTTCTACCTGGGTTTTGCTTTTCAGCTTACCATTACCAGAAAGTACATCGATCTTGTTTTTCTTCATGAGGTACTGCACGCCTTTGCTCATCTTATCGGCAGAACCGCGGCTGCGTTTAACAATCGCTGCAAAGTCCGTTTCAGCGCTGCTTACGGAGATACCGTAATCTTTGGCGTGCTGAATATATTCAAATACCTGTGCCGATTTCAACAACGCTTTTGTGGGAATACAACCCCAGTTCAAACAGATGCCTCCCAGGCTTTCCCTCTCCACCACAGCTGTTTTAAGTCCCAGCTGCGAAGCACGGATAGCGGCCACATAGCCGCCAGGGCCACTTCCAATTACGATTACGTCGTATGCCATATTGTTGGATTTTTAATTAAACTTGCCAAAGGTAGTGAAAAATGCGGAAGTTATATGCATACGTTTCCATAGGGCTACAGGCCTGATTTCAAGAGCCTTCCGGGCACTAAAAAGCCCATTGATCTAAACGTATTCAGATCAATGGGCTTTGTTCTTTTGCTTATGCGAAAAGCTCTTTATTAGCGGAGGTCTACAACCTCTACACCGGGGTATTTTTTAGCGTCAAATGTAAACGTAGCTTCATTCACACTGGCGTTTGGCGTAAAGTTGGTGATCTCGTAAGTTACTTTATTACCGTTTCTTTCGAACATCTTCATCCGTGCAATTGTCTGGTTCTTTTTGTCGATAGATACCAGCACCTTGAACATAGATTTAGACTTGTCTGTAGGAGTAAGTTCGATGTTCTGGAGTACTTTACCCTTCTCTGTAGTTTCAGCATCCAGGCGGTACAGGTAATCTTTATCATAGAAATTGGTGAACAGTTTGGCCGGCGTCATCGTGCCCGCGCTCTGGTCAACAGTATTGATAGTTACCTCGTTAGCATCTTTGGTGTACGTCCAGGAGGTTTTGTTATCACTGATAATTTCCTGACCGTCCAGTGCTACTTTGTATTTAGCGCCTTTCAGATAAACAGTACCTTTTTTAGTATCAGATACATTGTTATTCGAACCTTCTATCTTAAGTATGAAATTAGCCACTACAGAAGTAAGTGATTTGAATTTCTTGCTCACTCCGTCGAGTACCGCCTTCGCCTTAGGGTCGTTTTGACCACCCTTTGACTGAGCTGTGCCTACAGATACCATTCCACACAAAAGAGCGCCTATAAGTATCGATTTCTTCATCATCTTGAATTTTAATAACAGTTATTAGGTTTTAAGGTATAAGACAAATGTTGTGCCTGATAGGTTTAATGGAATGCAAAAATCGCTTTTTCGGCCAAAAGAAGAAATGAGCAGACGCAATATGCGGAATTATAACAAATCATTAAGAATTTCCTCGAGGTCGCTTTCGGTCTTCACGTTCACCTCCCTGGCCTTGCTACCCAGGTTGGGGCCTACTATGCCCGCGGCTTCCAGCTGGTCCATAAGGCGTCCGGCCCTGTTATAGCCCAGTTTCATGCGTCGCTGGAGCAAGGAAGTGGATCCCTGCTGATTTTGAACGATTACCCTGGCCGCCTCTTCGAACAGCGGATCGCGATCGGCCAGGCTGAAGTCCTTGCCTTCCATATCCTTTTCATCCACATACTCGGGCAAAAGGAAGGCATCGGGGTAACCGCGCTGTTCACCAATGAATTCTACTACTTTTTCCACTTCGGGTGTATCTACGAAGGCACACTGCAAACGCACCAGTTCCCCGTTAAAGCTGATCAGCATGTCGCCCTGCCCTATCAGCTGCTCGGCACCGCCGATGTCCAGGATAGTGCGGCTATCCACTTTTGAGGATACTTTAAACGCTATACGGGCGGGGAAGTTCGCCTTAATGGTACCGGTAATAATGTTTACGGATGGGCGCTGGGTGGCAATGATCAGGTGAATACCCACTGCACGGGCCAACTGGGCCAAACGTGCGATAGGCATTTCCACCTCCTTGCCTGCTGTCATGATAAGGTCAGCGAACTCGTCGACCACCAGCACGATAAATGGCAGGTAACGGTGACCTTTTAGCGGGTTAAGCTTACGGGCGGTGAATTTACCATTGTACTCGCGGATGTTACGTGTACCGGCCTCTTTCAGCAGGTCATAACGCACGTCCATCTCAATACAGAGGGCGTTAAGAGTATGAATTACTTTCTTAGTATCAGTGATAATTGCATCTTCCTCACCCGGCAATTTGGCCAAAAAGTGCTTTTCGATGAGTTTATATAGCGAAAGCTCTACCTTTTTAGGATCAACCAATACAAATTTAAGTTGAGAAGGATGCTTTTTATAGAGCAGCGAAACCAGTAGTGTATTGATACCCACTGACTTACCCTGGCCGGTAGCACCTGCCATCAGCAAATGCGGCATCTTGGCCAGATCGGCTATAAAGTTCTCGTTATCGATCTTTTTACCAATGGCAACCGGCAGGTCCATGTTACTGTTCATGAACTTTTCCGACGCCAGCATATTTCGCAGCGATACAATACTTTTCTTCACGTTCGGCACTTCAATACCGATGGTGCCTTTGCCCGGAATAGGTGCAATAATACGAATACCGAGGGCCGACAGGCTTAGTGCGATATCATCTTCCAGGTTTTTGATACGGGAGATGCGCACACCTGCGGCTGGTACTATTTCGTAAAGCGTCACGGTAGGACCCACCGTAGCGCTGATCTTCTGGATCTGGATATCGTAGTTCTTCAGCGTATCAATGATCTGGTTCTTGTTCTTTTCCAGTTCACCGGTATCCTGCACGATTTTATCAGAACCATGATTTTCCAGCATTTCCAGCGAAGGATACTGGTAGTCACGCAGATCGAGCGTAGGCTCGTAAGGATCTGCTGTAACATGCTCGCGTACCGGCAATGGACCTACATGTACATCTTCATCCGGCAGTGTTTCTTCTACAGGTGCTTTGATCTCAAAAGTAACTTCGGGAACATTGCGGTTCTTACGGTTTGCCGGTTCCTGTGGTATTTCCAGTTCCTCCGGTTTGGTAATTTCCGTCATATCAAATGGCGGCTCATCCTCTTCCAGCGGTTCTTCCACAAGCGGCATTTCCGGCAAAGGAGGGGCAATTGGGGGGATATAGGTGATATGCTCCGCCATCACTCCCGCATCTTCACGTTCTACCAGCTGCAGTCCCTGATCGTAGTCCTCTTCCTGCATAGGCTGAATTACGGTGATGCCATTAGTCCCATCTTCACGCAGGCCGTTTTTACGTAAAGGCACGTCCGCGATCTTATCTTCTTCCGGTTCTACCTCTTCATCAATATGTAAAGTAGCGCCATCCTGCCCGGCCTTAACAGGCTTTACTTTAGGCTTGCGTTCCGGCATTTTAAAGTCGATGTTAAACTTCCAGATTAGCCAGCTTAAACCGGCCACCAGCAGCAAGAGCCCCATACCAGCCTTACCAACAAAACCACTCGTCCATTTGGTAATTGCAGTACCCATAGCGCCGCCCCAGGGAAAAGCTGCTTTCCCGGATACAAAGGCCAGCGCGGTACTGATGAACAGCAGTCCGAATAAAATATACTTGATGTTGCGCCATACGCGGAATACGCGACGGCCAACAATATAGTTTATACCTAAAATGAAAAAGAAGTAGCAAAAAAGGAATGAAGCCAGTCCAAAACCTTTGTAGAAAAACCAATGTGATACGAACGCACCCAGGCGGCCCAGCAGGTTATCTACTTCCACATCATCGCTGAATAGGATGCGGGCAGAATAGCGAAACACCTTGTCCTGGTCTTCTTCCCAGGAAAACAGGTACGAGGTAAAGGCGATAAAACAATAAAGGGAGAGTAAAAGCATTGTAACGCCCAAAACTTTATGGGTGCGTTCATCCTTTACCAGTTCCTTCATCTTCACTTCCGGTTCTTTATCCGGCTTCAGCACATCTGGATCTGGTTTGGCTTGCGGTTTTTTATCTGCTTTTTTCTTTTCGGTTTTCAGTTTGTTTCCTGCCATAATATGGTACCAAAATTAACTATTGCCCGGCATTCGGCGATTTTTTATTTCTGCAGGCCAGTATGCTGTTGTATCCACTTTGTTAATACTTCCAGCACTTCGGGCGATATGGTTTGTTCCAGGCTTGCGTACTCTGCCACAGTGCAGGATTTACATTCCTGGAAAAGATGGTTAAGGCCGGGGAACTCACGTACCGTTACATCCTTATTCCCTCCTGCCCTCAGCAGGCTACTAATGCTTTCGAGGTTTTCCTTTGCACTCACCTGAATATCGCGGCTTCCGTTAATGGCCAATACAGGGCATTTGATTTTCGGAAGATACAATTCCGGTTTAAACCGCAGCAATGATAACATAGACGGTGTAGTACTGCCTGTAATTACCTGAAACGTATATGCAGGCCGTTCAAGGCCTCTGCGATACTGGGCAGGTAGTATATCGTACATCCTGTTGATCATCGGTACCGCCTTTCTTCTTAAACTGTCCACGTTTTTCTCTGAGGCCAGTAATTGCAGATAACGCGTATTTTCTACAGATATTTTCTTCACCAGTGAATCGGGCATGCCGGACGACAAGTTCACGGCATAGTTTTGCTTTGCGCCCAAGGTTACGCCATCAAGCCCAACACCCGCCATAGACACGAGGAATGCGACGGATTTGTTCTCAGCTGCAATCACCTGTATCACAATTCCACCCTCACTATGCCCTAACAAACCAACCCTGGCTTTATCTACATCGGCACGTTGCAACAACCATTCATAACCGGCTGCGGCATCTCTTGCAAAGTCGTATACGTCAGATTTGGCGAAGTTGCCGGTTGATTTGCCTACGCCCCTATCGTCGTAACGTAAAACCGCAATGCCGTTACGGGTAAACTGGTCGGCCAGCACCCAGAATAATTTATGATCAAATATCTCTTCGTTCCTGTTCTGCGGGCCCGATCCGGTTATCAGCAACACTGCCGGAAACTTACCTGCGCCGCGAGGTTTAGTAAAAGTGCCTGCCAGCGTTACCGAATCTTTCGTATTCCTGAATTGCACCTCTTCTATCTCATAATCGAACGGCGGTTTAGGCTCCTGTGGCCGCTTCGCCACCATATCCTCCTTATCCAGTTTTTTGCGTGAAAAGTTAAGCGGCAATTGCTGACCACCTTGTAAAAAGTAGCCTTCAAACTCAGCTGAATCTTGTTTCCACACACCGAAATAGCGGAGCGAAAGTGATTTAACAACGAAAGAAAGTGTATCTCCCTTAATACTTACCGTATCCATCCTAAACTCCTGCGCTGTTTGGTCAGGCGATTTAAAAACACCGTGCAGGTCGCCGGCATTATCCTTAATAACCAGCACGGCGCGGGCCTTCATAAAAACGCCATACCAGTCGCCTGTAATATCACGCTGTTGCGCACTTGCACCAACAGAAACCGCACAAAAAATCAATATAAAAAGAGAGAAACGGGTAAAATGCATATCAACTACTTTTTGATGAATGCCAGCAACATACAAATCCAGCCGGCAATAAAGAACAAACCACCGAATGGAGTAATGATGCCAAACTTGCTCATACCAACGGTTTCAGTTGCTTTAAAAATGGTAAGCAGGTATAATGATCCGGAGAAAAGCAGTATACCTAACAGGAAACATCTGCCAGCCCAGGTCATTAGCGGGCCGGGAAAGTTAGCGTACAGGATGCCGATAGCCAGCAAACCAAATACATGGTAAAACTGGTAGGTAACGCCAGTCTGGAAGGTACTCACTGTTTCCGGAGGTACCAGTTCTTTAAGTTTATGTGCGCCAAATGCGCCGAAAGCCACAGCCAATGCGCCTAACAATGCGCCCCAAACGAGAAAAGTCTTATGCATCTTTCAAATGTTTTTCAAATGTTTCCAGTGTTATATCATCACTCACAATTATCACCTTGGCCTGCTCATATACCGGTTCACGCGCCATTAGTTTCTTTTCTACAAATGCCGTCAGTTCCTCATCAGACAAGTCTTTTAACAACGGCCGTTTGCCGCGTTTACGTTTCAATCTGTCTACCATCACATCAACAGAAGGGTTTAGCCAGATGGTAGTGCCTGAATCGTTCATGAACCCGATGTTATCGTGAAAACATGGGGTGCCGCCGCCGCAGGAGATCACAAACTTCTCCTGTTCTTTCACCAGTTCGCGCAATGTATCTTTCTCCATCTGCCTGAAGCTATCTTCGCCTTTGGCCGCAAATATATCGCTTACCGACATCCCTTCGCGCTCCGTCACCACCTCGTCCAGGTCGAAAAAGGGCAATTGCAGGTGTTCGGCAAGTTGCTTTCCCCAGTATGTTTTACCGGCTCCCATGAAGCCTAACAGAAATACTCTCAAGTTGAATAGTTTTATGGAGTTGTCCAATGACATATATCATTCCACCACCCATGCAAGGCACATTTCGCCGTCCATGAGGTAGTGCAAATATAAGCGTGTGTTTTTATCCGGTTTAAGAAAATCGCAGGTCAGCATTCCCGCCGGCATAAAAGGAAACGGCTGCAACTGCATATGTTCCCTGAAATCGACACTTCCCAACCCGTACCATTTGTATACCGCCTCCTTTACCGACCAGCAAACCGATTTGTGCAGCAAAGACCTTACCGGGTCAATAAACGCCAGTTCCTGCGGCCCGAGGAACTTATGTGATATCTTTTCGATTTTCGGCTGGGCCAGCTCAATATCAATCCCTACAGCCGCTTTACGGCTTACAATCGCCGCTGCATAGTCGCCGCAATGGGAAATCGAGAAATGATAGCTGTGATCCGGAAGGTAGGGCTTACGACTTTCCATGACGCGGATATCGTTTACCGGCAAATCCGGGAACAGTTCCAGCAACAGGTAGCGGCCCGCAAAATGCTGTAAACGTTTGTGCGGGTGATGAATTTCGGGTTCTATCGCTACTTTCGAGCGGAAAAAGGCCTCTTGTTCACCAATTTTCCACACGCCCAGCTTTGTATCCTCATCAATTTGTATGGTACGTATTATTGGCATATCTTGCCCCATTAATTAAGTGATCAAAAGTAATAGAATTAATATTAACCCGATCACCTAAAACTAACCAAAACAACGTTCCAGTATGATCTTGTCGGATAAGCGTATCCTCGAGGAAATTGAAAAGGGCACGATAGTAATATCACCTTATGACCGAAAATACCTCGGTACTAATTCTTATGACGTGCACCTGGGTAAATACCTGGCCACGTATAGGAACAGGGTACTGGATGCCCGTGAACACAACGAAATCGACCATTTCGAGATACCTGCAGATGGTTTTGTATTGCAGCCAAACACACTTTATTTAGGCGTTACGGCCGAATATACCGAAACCCACGCCCACGTGCCTTTCCTCGAAGGAAAAAGCAGTACGGGCAGGCTCGGTATCGACATTCACGCAACTGCGGGCAAAGGCGATGTAGGATTTTGCAATACCTGGACGCTGGAAATATCCTGCGCGCAACCGGTACGTATCTATGCGGGAATGCCTATTGGCCAGCTGATCTACTTCGCAGTGGAAGGCGACATCGAAACCTTTTATAACAAGAAAGGGAATGCCAAGTATAATGGCCGTACGGAGAAACCAGTGGAAAGTATGATGTGGAAGAACGTATTCTAACCGTTCGCTCATTTTAAAATATAAAGGAGAAAGGTTGTACGCCTTTCTCCTTTTTTATGCGATTCAATTACAATATACCTTCAGGGCTCTTTTCCGCCAGCAGCTGATCTACGAGCCGGTTAAAGTTCTGCTGGAACTCCTCGTAATGTACCCCGGTGCCAGGGCCGTTAAAACCAGTATGCACTTCTCTTACTTTACCTGTTTTATCTAAAAAGATAGTCGTCGGAAATCCTTTGACAGGCGTAAGCTGTGGGAGCGTTTTTTCGGTACGCTCCTTATCAGAAGGTGTTACGCCGGTAAGCAACACCGGATATTCCAGGTTAAAACGTTTAATAAAGCTCAATGCACCCCTTCGCGATCTCTCCTCATCGGTAGTGCGTTCGTACGCCAGCGCAACGATCTCCACACCACGATCTTTGTTTTTCCGATACCATTCGCTGAGGTAAGCCGTTTCGTCCATACAGTTGGGGCACCAGGAGCCGGCCAGTTGTACGATCACCACTTTTCCTTTAAACCGGTCGTCGCGGATGGACACCTGGTTACCATTAATATCCGGGAAGCGGAAGTCGAGCCGGGTGGAGTCGGGTTTTACGGTGGTAAGTGATCTTTCGTCGGGCAACGCCGCTCTGTCGTCCTTACGTGCCGTCCAGATTTCCCTGCCAGATATGCCTGCATAGAAAATACCATTGGAGATCGTAGAATCGTTTTCCACTTTGGCGGTGAGCAGGTAGGCGTGTGAGCCATCAAAAGTGGAGAGTTTAAGGGTATCGCCGGCAATAACACCTTCCAGGAAACGGTAATCGCCGGTGCTGGTAAGGAAAGTACCAGTTACGCGGCTTCCCTGCTGCGAAAATTCACCGATGGCGAAGGAGCTGTCCCTGCCTTCCGGCGAAGTAAAATAGGCAGGCCAGCGGCCGCTGATATTGAGCTGTGATGAGGCAGGAGCGCTAAAACGTTCCCGTTTACCCGGCTCGGCGCTGAATTCAATGGCTACGTCCTCTTTAGCGAGATGTCTGATCCACTGGCCTTTAAGGCTGCCGTCAGGTTGCAGGGCGGTTTTAAATTCAGAATCGAAAAATGGCATCCTGATAAATACCGAATCGCCCTCCTGGCGGATACTGTCGACCAGCAAACGCTCTTTCGCGTTTATTATATGGAGGACCTTTTTTTCCGCGCTATCTGTTACTTCAAAGTTGAATACGATGTTTGCCCCGTCTGCCCTGTGAAGACGGGCTTGCCAGGCCCCATTCTGTAATGCCGGTGCTGATGATTTACAAGACCAAAGGCCTGCGGTTAGCACGGCCAGCGAAAGTATCTTTTTCATTTAGCAAAAGTAGGTGAAAACAGCGACATACTCTACCGAACGTATAGACTGATGTAATGTCACGGTGCAGTCAAAAAATACGCTTGCGACATCTATACACCGCAGATGGCAAAGTGAGAAACATGGAATTAAAAAACGGGGTAGATTTGGTCATTGTTTGAATTAACCCGGAGAAATGAATCTTGACAGATATGAATTTCAGGCTGGATACAATTACCACGTTTTTACCTTTAAAAGCACAGGTCCGAATGGAGTTGTGCCCAAAGTAATCACCTATCAGCCAACACAAATTAAGACACCGGATGGACGACAAATTGTAAACATCGCTTTCGGTGACTGGAACAACGACAAAAATGATCTTGATGATTATAGCAGATCAAATAATAGCGACCGGGATAAAGTGCTGGCGACCGTTGCGTCAACAATTATATTGTATTGCGTCAAACATGGAAGTCCGGTAATTATGGCAATGGGCAGCACACCTGCCAGAACCAGGCTATATCAAATGGGGTTAAATATGCACTGGGCGGAGATAAAAAGCATGTTTTGGGTGAAAGGCTGGGCGAACGGCAGATGGACAGATTTTAGACCCGGTGTTAACTTTGAAGCGTTTTTAGTTATAAGAAAAATTGGTTAAATTAGTTATGAACATGGAGGTAACAATGCGTTCGAATAGAAAGGAAAAGTTGATAAAAAGCCTGATGCAGGAAAATGTTCCTATTAATGCGGCTATGCCTGATTACAGACTATATCCATACTTTGTCAAAAAGCATCGGGATGCAGGAGCGTTCCTGAAAAAAGTTGGTGTACCAGAAATGACGTCACCTGCTAATCCAAACTAAAGAAAAGATAGATTGATGCGCAAACTAAGTTGATATAAAAAAACCGCCCCGGAACTCCGGAGCGGTCAATACGTTATTATTAGGCAGGGCCTGCTGTTTATTTCACAACTACAAAACTCTCTTTAATCTTTTCCAGCAGCTTGCTTTCGATCATTTGTTGAGCCAGTTGGATCATATTTTTAAAGGCCGGGCCTTCAGATATTCCGTGACCTATAATTACCGGTTCGGAAACACCAAGAACGGGAGTACCGCCATAGCGTTCAAAGTCGAACTTATCAAAGTAATCATCTTTAATGTTCCTCGAATTGGCAATCCCATGAAAGGATTCTGCCAGTTTGAGTACCACGTTACCGGTAAAGCCGTCGCAAACTACCACATCTGCCTTTCGTGTGAACAAATCTCTTCCTTCGATATTACCAACGAAGTCAACCAGATCGTTCTCTTTCAGCAACGGATAAGTGGCCTGCGCCAACAGATTCCCTTTTCCTTCTTCTTCTCCTACGTTCAACAGGCCTACTTTAGGCGAATCTACTTTCAGGATGTGTTTAGAGTAAAGAGAGCCGAGAATGGCGAACTGCACCAGGTTTTCCGGCTTACAGTCGGCGTTGATGCCTACATCCAGCAACAATCCATAAGTTCCGTCTTGACGCGGCAATATGGTAGAGATAGTTGGACGCAGGATACCTTCGATCGTCTTAATAGAATAAAAAGTACCCACCATCATTGCTCCGGTATTACCCGCGCTGATGAAAGCGTTTATCTTTTTGTTCTGAAGGAGATGGAAGCCGATAGCGATGGAAGAATGCTGCTTTTCCTTAAGCGCTCTGGTAGGATGTTCATTCATCCCAATGACCTGGGATGAATGAACAACTGAATATCGTGATTGGTCCAGACCCGCATCGGTCAATAATGGCAACAAGACTTGCTCGTCCCCTATTAAAACCAGGTGCGCATCTGAGGCAACGTTCTCTAAAAATAATTTTACTCCTTTTACTGCTTCAACGGGGGCAAAGTCGCCTCCCATCATGTCAAGCCCGATTCTCATGCAACTATAATTTGTCTGTTAGCTCGGGTGTAAAAATAGTAAAATTTTTTATTTAGTGTTGGCCTGTTTTTCCAGTACAACTTTACCTCTGTAGTACAGTTTATTCTCTACCCAGTGTGCACGGTGCCTCAGGTGAACTTCGCCAGTAGCGCTGTCTGTGCTAAGCGTATCAGCGAAAGCCTTGTAGTGCGTTCTTCTCTTAGCTGATCTTTGCTGGGAGTGTCTGCGTTTCGGATTTGGCATCTTATTTAATTTTTAAATTTGTCCTTGTTTAATTAATTGTCTTTAAATTTTTCCAATCCTTTCCAGATCGGGTTTGTCTTATCCTGTTCCTGGGAGTTCATTTTATCAAGCATCTCCAGTACCTTGGGATCGCAACTGCTTTTCCCCTCACTATCAACCGGATGTATACGCTGCATAGGTATACTAAGATTGATGAACTCATAGATCAGGCCTCCCACATTGAAATGAGATTCGGTCTTACTTATATAGGTAACTTCCGGATCTTCATCTACCTGCAACTCTCCGGGTGCTTCTACCAGTTTTACTACCTGGTCGAAATCATCCCACAATTGCATCTCAAAAGGTTGGCCACACCGGTCGCAAGTAACTGTAACAGAACCTCCTACCTCAAACTTCAACATAAAAAAGTTACTTTTCTTATCAAATTGTAACTTCACAGTGGCATTACAGTTCGTAAAATCCTGCGGACCGTAGTTTTCAAAGAAACTATCCGTAATTTGGTACTGAAACGTATGAACTCCGGGCTTCAGTCCTACAAAGGCAATATCGAATTCGCGGAGCTGTTTCATAACAAAATCCTCACTTTAAGAGGGATGCAAAGGTATACAAATATTTGCAAAAGCAAAAATTTCCTAACTTTGTTGATTGTCTAGGAGATTTATATAAAAAAATAAATAAAAATATCAGATATTTACTGTTAGCGAGTTGTGAGAAACCAATAACCTTAGCAATGCTATAAATTTCCTGGTATTTTCTTATGAAATCCTCAAATACCCCCTGTCCCGAAAAACGTATGACGTCAAAAGCGAGAATAGAACGAGTTGAAAAGCGCCGTACCTCCGCCTTAACCCGGGAGGAACTGCCTTCTATTTTTGCGCTCCCCCTTTCCACTTTTCTTAATAACACCAATGCCGGCGTACTGGTATCGGACGAACGCCATCATTTTATTTGGGTAAATGAGGTATTCTCAGCATATTTTGAAAACAGTCCGCTTAACGACCAGCAGTTGAATATTCCATTTTCCACCCTGGTAGAACTCCTGAGCGACCAAACAGTGGAACCGGACCTGTTCAGGGATAAAATGGAAGAATTACGCCTGCGCGAAAAACCGCTTTTTGGCTGGGAGGTAGTATTTAAAACAGGACATATACGGGAAGTGAGTTATGTTCCGGTTTATGACAATGATATATACCGCGGTTGCATCTGGCAGGTAATAGATGTAACCAAACATCGCCAGTGGCAGGAAGAAGTGAAGCGGACAGATGAAAAGTACCGTATTATCCTCGATAACCTGAACGCAGCGGTATGTGAAACCGACCTGGACGGGAACATTACCAAGGTGTACGACAGTTTTCCCCGCCTAACAGGCTATTCGAAGGAGGAAGTGATCGGCAAAAACATTACTGACCTGTTCGTACCAGACGAACGCGACCGTGAAAAAGCGAGGCGGCTGCGCCGGCAACGCATTGAAAAAGATGTTCCTACACTATATGATATTGAAATTGTGCTGAGAGACGGATCCCGGAAATGGGTACTTGCCAGTTCGGGCAACCTCTACGATCGCGATGGTAACACCGTTGGCGGCGTAGGTATACATATGGACATCACAGAGCAAAAAAAGCTACAGAAAGAACTGGAGCGGGCCAAACAGAACGCGGAAGAGGCACAAAAGTCGCAAAAGGAATTTCTGGCCAACATGAGCCATGAAATACGCACACCTTTAAATGCCATCATCGGCATGACCCACCTGTTAGACGAAACAAATCTGAGTGATGGGCAAAAGGAGTATATAAAGATACTGAAACACTCATCTAATATCCTGCACGGCCTCATTACCGATATACTGGACCTCTCGAAAATTGAGGCCGGCAAGCTGGAAGTGAACCCCAGGGAGTTCGACCTCACAAAACTGGTCAATTCCATGAGAGATTCGTTTCAGCATAAACTGGCCCAACGCCCCATTAAATTAACCGTTCAGTTCGATAAAAGACTCAACACGCTGTTAATGGGCGACGATATGATCCTGAACCAGGTGCTGATGAACCTTTTGGGTAATGCTGAAAAGTTTACCCGCGAAGGCGAGATCGCCCTGAAAGTAGAATTAGAAAACGTTCAGGCAAATGTACTTTGGTTGCAGTTTAAGGTATGCGATACAGGTATTGGGATAGAGAAAAACAAACTGGAAGAAGTATTCCAGAACTATAAGCAGGCAGAAAAAGGCATCAGGGAAAAATATGGCGGAACCGGTTTGGGACTAGCCATAGCGAAGCAACTTGTAGAATTACAGGGGGGCAGGATCGGTATTGAAGATGATCCCGTTTATCATACCTGCTTTTGTTTTAACTTGCCGTTTGTTGATACTAGAAAACCGATACGCCCAGGTATGCCTGAGAAGCCGGATAACAAATATGCGAAGATTGATTTTGGCACCTCCAAAGTACTGGTGGTAGAGGATAACCCTATGAACCTCAAGTACATCATCAGCTTACTGGAAAAGTACAAAGTCGATTACCAGCTGGCTACCAATGGGCACGATGCACTATATTTCCTTAATTCGAAACATTTTGACCTGGTACTGATGGATATCCGCATTCCGGGTATGGACGGATTCGAACTCGCGAAAAAGATCCGTGAAGACGAAGATAAACCTAATGTAGCAACGCCGGTAATTGCGACCACTGCTGCCGCAATGCCCAGTACCATCAACCTCGCCCGGTCAATTGGTATTACCGACATACTCACCAAACCTTATACACCTGACCAGTTACTACAGGTGCTTAATAAATATCTGAACGAAGACGAAACTGAACTAATAATGGAAGTACAAAACATCAGCGGCTATGAGTTCCATTCGGGACTGGATGTAAAATACCTCAACACTCTCTATGAAAGCAATATCGGTTATGCCGTAGACCTATTCGAGATATTTGTGCTTAACATAAGGGAGGAAATGAGAAAGCTGGACGTGATCTCGGCCGCTCAGGATTGGGAGCAGTTACGTTTCCAGGTACACAAAATTAAACCTAACTTTTCTATGGTGGGCCTTACCTGGGTAACCGCCAAAATGGAAACACTGGAAGGTTTGCTGCGCCATAACAACGGAATGGATAAACTTCCGGAACTGCTGGACGAGGTAGTGAGTGAAGTAAACACGTTTTTCCCGATAGTAGAGGAAGAACTTCGCAAAATGCAGGACTTTATTAAGGTAAACGAATAAACAGAGGCTTCTCTAAGCCTTCCTGTTGGCCCACGTCTTTCCTTAAGATACTGTTTAAAAAACGTTGCCGGGGTGAAACACTCACCCTTTGGCACGTTTTGCTTTTTAAGCAATGCGCTAAAATCCCTGCAGTATTTCCTTTATATCGTTGTAATAGCTGCCACCAAAAAGCACGAGGTGTACCAGCAGCGGGTAAAGCTGGCATAAGCCTATACGTTGCTGCCAGCCTGGTGCCAGCGGCATAATGGCCTGGTAAGTGTAGTAAAAACGGGTATCAAAGCCGCCAAAAAGTCGGGTCATGGCCATATCCATTTCACGGTGACCATAGTAGACAGCGGGATCGAAAATACAGGCCTTACCGTTAGCCCCTACCATAAAGTTGCCCGACCACAGATCACCATGCAACAATGCTGGCGGCTCCTCGGGGAATAATTCAGGTAATCGTTTACAAAGGCGCTCAATCTGTTCTTTATCAGCCGGTGATAACGATTGCTGGTCATATGCCATGCGCGTAAGCGGCATCAGCCGGTTAAAAGCATAAAACACCGGCCAGCTTTTATAAGGCGTATTATATTGTTTAATAGAACCAATGTAATTGGAATCCTTATACCCGTAAAACGGTTGCGTTTGCTGGTGCAAACGTGCCACAGACCCCGCAAAGTTCTCCCAGAAATCCTGTTGCGCCATCCCTTTGCTAATAAATTCCGTTGCCAGAAAAGCACGACCGGCTACTTCGCCCGTACAAAGAGGTTGCGGTACGGCAATTACTTTTTTATTCCGTAACTCCCGCAAACCATCAAATTCACGGGCAAACATATTAGGATAACGACGGGCATCATTGAGCTTAAGGAACCAGGTACCCTCGTTCGTTTGAATGCGGTAAGTTTCATTTATATCTCCTCCGTGTATCCTTTCTGACTGATTAATCTGTATTTTCACTCTCAGTTGTGCGGATAGTACGGTAGATAATTCTCTTTGTAAAACTTCGTCGATCATGTTTGATAATGACTTGGAGGCCGGTTCCAGGATAAAAAAGAAGATTTTCCAGATAGCATTGACGGTACTTTTAATTGTACTGATAAAAGGGATGTTGACAGTGAGCTCGGGCTTCTCGGATTTTTATTTTCACAGGTGGTATACTCCTCTCAGCACATTCCTCAGGCGCGCACTGGGCCTAATTCCCTTTAGCATAGGCGATGTAATTTATATAACATGGGTGATAGCATCCATTATTTTTTTCTCAAAACTAATATATACTGCCATAAAAAGAAAGTGGAAACTGCTGCTATTTCAATTTCTTAAGGGAATTAATGCACTGTTAACCATTTACTTCGTATTCCTTTTGTTCTGGGGTGTTAACTATCAGCGTAAAACGCTGGCCGATGACATTGAGCTGAATGTGCCAGAAAAATACGTCCGGGCTGACCTCTATTTGCTGAGCGATACGCTGCTAAAGCTGGTAAACCGCGACTGTGATGCAGTACGCCACATGCCCGCCCTCTCTGACAAACAACTTTTCCATATGGCCACAGCAGGTTATGCAAGGGCAAAAGAGCAATGGCCCGCCTTACTTTATAAAAACCAATCGGTGAAGGCTACGTTATTTGGCAGGTGGATGAATTATATCGGCGTAACGGGTTATCTCAACCCTTTTACGAACGAGGCCCAGGTGAATACCACGGTGCCGGCCTTTGTACAGCCCTTTACCACTTGTCATGAAATTGCTCACCAGCTAGGATATGCGCCTGAAGAAGACGCAAATTTCGTTGGCTACCTTGTAGCTTCGGGTGCCAATGATGTACGTTTCCGGTATGCAGCTAACTTTGAGATGTTTTTATACAGCATCCGGCACCTGGCCAGACGAGATCCCTCTCTTACCCGGCTGATCTGGCAAAAAGCAAATCCACTTGTGCGGGAAGACTATTACAGGTTGATGGAATTCTATGACCAGTTCCAGGGACCAATCGACGATTACTCGGCCGCGGTGTACGACCAGTACCTGAAAGCCAACCACCAGGAAAAGGGTATTCGCAGTTACAGCGAAGTAGTTGGCTGGCTCATCGCCTACTTCAGGAAAAATTAGTTCAACAGCAACACGTTAACGCTACGCTGCAGGATATCAAACGCTATTTCGGCCATCAGGTTCTCGCGGTCGAGTGTAGGATTTACCTCTGTTATCTCGAAACAGCAAATTTTACGATGCTGCATGAATTTGGAGATGAGGTCCTGCGCTTCTCTCTCACGCAGCCCATTGCTCACCGGCGTACCCGTTCCCCTGGAAATAGACGCATCAAGACTGTCTACGTCAAAAGAGACATAAATCTGTTCACAATCGCTGAGGTAGCGGAACACGGAGCGGGCTATCGCTTCCGGGCCCTTGCGGCGTACCTCGTTGGTGGAAATCACCTTCATCCCGTACTTCTTAATAAGATGTTCCTCTTCCTTTTCATAATCGCGAAGGGAGATGAATACTATGTCTTCGGGCAACACCTTGGGAGCGATTTTTCCTATATTTTTTAGCTGATTCCACAACTTCGTCGTGTTCTCATCCAGCTCGTGCACCTTACAATCTAAATTATCCTCCGCAATAGCAGTAGCGATGGGCATCCCATGCATATTACCGGAAGGTGTGGTATAAGGCGTATGAAGGTCCGCATGTGCATCGATCCATATCACCCCTAACTTCGCCTTGGGTTTGGCTAATTTAAGACCGGCAATGGTAGCACCGGCAGTACTATGATCACCCGAAAGCACCACCGGAAACCAGTTGGCTTTAACGGTTTCGTACACACTTTTGCTTACCCGCTCGTACATGTTGATAGTACCCTTTATGCGTTTAGCAAAAGGAGATTCGATGGGTTCAAATAACAGTTTATTTTCCGTTTCAATTTCCTCGGATGGGAAATGCACGAAGAAGTTGCTCATGAAATCGAGCGCCGCAATCTTGATCGCATCCACCCCAAGGCTTGCCCCACGGGTACCAGCGCCGATTTCCGACTTCACTTCTATTATCTTAATATTCTTCATAATATATTGGCAATCTACACCAATTAGCTGAAACTATATGTACAGTGGCACATTATGGATTTGCTAATTAACGGTTATCCAGGATAGCCCTGCTAATGACTATACGCTGTACTTCAGAAGTACCTTCGTATATCTGTGTAATCTTCGCATCGCGCATTAAGCGTTCAACATGATATTCCTTTACATAGCCGTAACCACCATGTACCTGCACCGCTTCTGTGGTTACCCACATGGCAGTTTCAGAGGCGAAAACTTTGGCCATAGAACTGGCCAGCGTATAATCGAGATGGTTGTCTTTCTGGAAAGCGGCTTTAAGGCATAACAAACGGGAACATTCGATTTTGGTGGCCATATCGGCCAGTTTGAACTGAATGGCCTGGTGCTGACAAATTTCCTTTCCGAAGGCTTTACGTTCTTTGGAGTATTTGAGTGCCAGTTCGTAAGCACCGCTCGCAATACCAAGCGCCTGCGAAGCAATGCCAATACGGCCGCCACCTAATGTTTTCATCGCAAATTTAAACCCGAAACCATCTTCTCCAATACGGTTAGCCTTTGGCACCTTAACATCCTGGAACATCACACTATGCGTGTCGCTGCCGCGGATACCCAGTTTATTTTCCTTTGCACCGATAGATATACCGGGCGAGTTTTTTTCTACGATAAAGGCGTTGATACCTTTGCTGCCTTTTTCCGGATGCGTTTGTGCAATAACCAGGTAAGTGCTGGCAGAATTGCCGTTGGTAATCCAGTTTTTGGTGCCATTAAGAATGTAATGATCGCCATCTTCGATAGCAGTGGTGCGTTGCGAGGTGGCATCAGAACCAGCTTCGGGCTCGCTGAGCAGGAAGGCGCCAATTACTTCGCCTTTTGCCAGGGGCACCAGGTATTTTTGTTTCTGTTCTTCGTTACCGAAAGTTTCGAGTCCCCAGCAAACCAGGGAATTGTTTACACTCATTACCACAGAGGCAGAAGCATCTATCTTCGAGATCTCCTCCATGGCCAGAACGTAAGAAACGGTATCCATACCGGAACCACCGTACTTCGGATCGACCATCATCCCTAAAAAACCAAGCTCACCGAGTTTTTTAATCTGTTCGGCCGGAAACTGCTGCTTTTCATCACGTTCTATCACTCCGGGTAAAAGCTCACTTACAGCGAAGTCACGCGCTGCTTTTTGAATCATCAGGTGTTCTTCAGTTAATTGAAAATTCATACCGTAAAATGTTTTATAACGGGGATTGTGGTGTTTACAAACCTATTTATAAAAAGGCATGTAAAAAAATGCTATGCGTAAAATTCAATGTTATCCATCATTCCTCTAAAATTATTGAATGAATCCATAGCCCTTCGCCTCAAATACCGCAATTCCTTTATTTTTGCGGTATTATGGCAGTTAACTTATCCGCATATCAACACATCACCGGCGAACTTTCCTCCTTTGGCGCAAGCCTTGTAGCCGTTTCCAAAATCAAACCTGCATCCGATATTATGCAATTGTATAATGCCGGACAACGTATTTTCGGGGAGAACTATGTGCAGGAGCTGTTGGAGAAACAAGGGGTATTGCCGGGCGATATACAATGGCATTTCATTGGCCACCTGCAATCGAACAAGGTGAAGTACATCGCGCCGTTTGTGAGTATGATACATGGTATCGACAGCGGTAAGCTGCTTTTGGAGATCAGTAAACAGGGAATTAAAAACCAACGAAGGATCGACTGCCTGTTGCAGATCCATATTGCGGAAGAGGAGACCAAATTCGGACTGAACGAAGATGAGTTGAATGAACTGCTCGCCACCTTAGCCCAATCGCCGGACAAGTTTGCCGGCGTACGCATTTGCGGCTTTATGGGCATGGCCACCAATACGGATAACGAAGCGCAGATATCCAAAGAATTTCATCAGCTTAAACAATTATTTGAACGTATAAAAGCGGCACATTTCGCCAACGAAGACTCGTTTAAAGAATTGTCTATTGGCATGAGCGGCGACTATAAACTGGCACTGGAATCCGGTGCTACCCTGGTAAGAATTGGCAGCATGCTGTTTGGTGCGCGCAACTACAACAAGTGACGCTACTCCTCTATCAGCGGCAGCTTTACATAAAACGTGGTACCCAGGCCAACTTCGGTTTCAAACCATATTTCCCCCCTGGCCTGTTCCACTATATTTTTACACATAGCCAGTCCCAAACCGGTGCCTGAAGATTTTGTGGTGAAGTTGGGCACGAATATTTTAGGCTGCACTTCTTCCGGAATACCATGGCCGTTATCACGCACACTTACTGTTACGTAGCCCGATTTGGAAGGCGTGAGGCCGATAGTAATGCGACCGTCCTGCTTACCTTCTGGCATAGCTTGTATCGCGTTTTGCAACAGGTTGGTGAACAAACGGTTCATTTGGGTTTTATCGGCAAAAATCTGGTACTGCATTTCAGGTTGCTCATAAATTATTTCACAACCTGGCTGACCCTGGTAAAGACCTGTAAGAGAATACAACAACTCGTTAAGCAACATCTCTTCACTATTCGACTGCCCTATGTGAGCGAATGCGGAGAAGTCTGACGCGATGTTAGATAAGTGTTCGATTTGTTCCACCAAGGTATTGGCCACGTTTTGCGACAGCACTTTCACATTGGGCGAATCGTTGGCGATGGCACGTTGCAGGTACTGAATACTCAGCTTCATCGGCGTTAAAGGGTTCTTGATCTCATGCGCCACCTGCCGCGCCATTTCTCTCCAGGCCCCTTCCCTCTCGCTCTTAGCCAGTTTGGCGGCGCTTACTTCCAGTTTGCGCACCATCTTGTTATATTCCCTCACCAAAACGCCTATCTCATCATCTTTCTCCCATTCAATTTCATCATTATGCTGCCCAAGGTTTACGCTACGAAGTTTATTGGTAACGAGAGAAAACGAGCGGGTGATGGTATTGGTAATAAACAGCGCCAGCAACCCGGCAATTAGCAGGATGAGGGCATTAAAGTTGATAAGCACCACCAGGAAGTTGGATATCTGGTTATTCAATTCTGTTTCGGTAGCGAAAGAAGGTACGTTAAGATAAGCCAGTACATTGGCCCCATCGCGGATAGGAATGTATCCGGACAGGTATGACATCTTCCCTATCTTCTCATTTTGAATAAACTGAATTTTATTAAGCCTTGTAAGCTGGAAATAGGCCATAGGATCGACCTTCGGCGCGATCAGGCCCTTTTCGATTAACAGTGGCTGCGTAGTGAGACGCAGGTTGCCGTCGCGGTCGTAGAGGTTAAGGTCCACATCATGATTCTCGGCCAGCTTGTTTACAGAGCGATACAATGAGTCGTAGATCATCTCCATCTCATCAAACTCCAACCTATGCTGAAACACAGCCTGCAGGTCGTGGGCAACAGCATTTATTTTCTTACTAAGCCTTTCTGCATTTTCCGTTTGGTAACGGTTGATAAAGAACAGGATGGTTGTTACACCCAATACAATAAAGGCAAACACCACCACGAAAATAATGGTGCCCTGTACTTTTTTCCTGATGTTGATGTTCAGTAATGCCTTTAACTGACTGCGCCTCATGCGGGCCTTTATCAGCAAATCGAATACCGCGTAGATGGCAATAATGATCAGGAACAGGCAGAACATATAAGCGAACAGCGTCACGAACTCTACAAAACTACGGTCCTTTTTTACAATGATTACCAGCTTCTCCGGTGTCGGGCGATAATAGAACCTGGAATAACCATCTTCGTCCTTGTACATCATATTATCCACCAACATTGGAATGTCAGTACCATACAGCTTTACAGGGAAAGGGTAATCGTTATTGTTATTTACCAGTACATTTTTATCGTATACGGCGTAAGAATAGATAGAACTAATATCGTTTTCACCCGTTTTAATACCCTCTACCAGCAAACTTGGAAAAGGTCTTTCCGGTTGGGCCACCAGCGGGGTGAGTACAAAACGTATATAACCAAACAAGATAGAGTCCTCTCGTATTTCCCGCGTTCCGATGTAACTATAATCGTTAAAACTGCGCTCTTCGTAATACAGGTTTTTATCGGCAATCAGCGGCTTCTCCGTACGGCTTTTAAAACTGTCAAACTCATCGATCGTTTCAGCATTATCATTAAAAAGCGGTGTGCCATTCTGGTCAAATGTATACAGATCAATACGGTAATTATTATAGGAGCCGGTAAAGTATTTCTGATCGAGTTGCTGCCTGAGATCATCTTTGGCGGCACGGGTCCGGAACCTGAAAAACGCCTGCACCATCGCATCTTTCGACAACTTCTCATTCACGTCTTTCAGGTACGACTCCAGCGCAACATCCTTACGTTTCGACAGCTTTTCGGCTACTTTTACACGGTTGCCCCGCTCCTTCTGGTTGTTATGATATACCAGTACGGCAGACGTTGTAACGGTCATTACCAGCATCCAGAAAAGGAAAGGCACCGACGATGGCGTATCTTCAAAACGGAGCGCCAGCAGGTCGAGCAGGATGACGTAGGCGAGCAGCCAGGTCATAAACGCCACGTCGTACACACGCTCGTTATTGTAAATATTAACGGCGAGCCATATCAGCCCAACAATAGCCAGGAACAAGTACTTACTGCGATAATTAAAATCGGTTAGCTGGTTTAGCAGGTAGTTAACAATCTGGGAAAAGAACAGGAAACTAATGGCGATAAAGCCCAATACTATCGAGCCCACTACGCTATATTCATCCAGGCCGAATACGTTAGTTACATCAAAGGAGATTTGCGAGTCGGCTACCAGTGATTGTATGAGATCAGAATAGAACTGGCCTACAATGAACATCAGCAAACCGGAGAGGATAATAATGAGCCAGAGTTGCCAGGGTTCTTTTACAGCGGGTGGTTTGATAGTCCTTACATGCTCCCTGAAAAACAGGATGAGCCAGAAAGTGAGCATTACGTTGAGCAACAGGTCGCCCAGGGAACGAAATACGTCATCGCGCGCGTAGATCGTTGCATCAAAAAGCTGCAGGGTACGCAGATCTATTGGAAAAGGGTAGATATAAGTGAAGATACGGGCGCAAACCACAACCACCAGCAGAAACGTAAATCCCCACAACGGGCTTACTTTACGGGCCAGCAACGTCGCAAACTGGTTGATGAAAATGAGCATACATATACACCCGATACACCACAACGCTATACTGATCCAACTGGGTGGGTAACCAGTGCCGCCAATATCGTGATAGAGATAAAAAAGAATACGGTTCGTATCGTAACTCAGCACAGGCTTGCCCGGACCGCTTGTATGTATGGAATATTCGTCACTAATGGCGGGCTTTTTGAAGAAACTGTTTACCAGGTAATCGTTTTCTATCTGGTATTCCATTTTAACAGGAATAAGTCCTACCAGGAACTGTTCCGGCGCCACCTCTTTACAGGTCATTACATAATCGCCGTTATTCAGCTTTACGAAACTACTGCCGGGGCGCGGATTGTTGGGTAGGTCCTGTGGCTTAACAGTGTTAGTACTCCAGAAGGTTTCCCACGATTCGCCGCCGCGGTTATCGAAGGCGAAGAAGTACAGGTTTTTGTGGTATAGGCGCTGCAGATCCTGTTCGGAGTAACTGCGGTTCAGGAGTTTGGGTATCAGCGCCGTATCAGCAGCAATGCGGTCGAACGCGCGCTGCCTGCTATGGATACTGCTTTGTAAAGTTTGCCGAACACCTTCTTCAGAAGAATAGTAAGACCAGAAATTATTGAAGAGAAAGGAAAAAGTGAACAGCCATGCGGCAATGATCAGTAAATAACCATTACGCAGGAAGAAAAACCGTATCTCTTTAAAGTCGAACCTGGCCAAAGTTTATAATTGTCCTTTTTCCGTTTTTTTAATATCGTTCCATAAACCATCCATCTGCTCCAGCGACATGTCGTGGAGGCTAAGTCCACGTTCTTCCGCCAGCTGCTCCATTTGCTGGAACCGACGGATAAACTTCCTGTTGGTACGCTCCAGCGCATTTTCGGCATCTATCTTTAAAAAGCGCGAGTAGTTCACGAGCGAGAACATTACATCCCCAAACTCCTCCTCTATTTCGTCCTGATTGCCTGTTACCATTGCCTCTTTCAATTCTTCCATCTCTTCCCGCACCTTATCCAGTACCTGACCAGTGTTATCCCACTCAAAACCCACCTGTTTGGCTTTCTCCTGCAGGCGCATCGCTTTAACAAGGGCCGGTAACGAACCGGGAACGCCGCTTAGCACAGATTTTTTGCCCTCTTTCAGTTTCAGTTTTTCCCAGTTCTGCTTTACCTGTTCCTCGTTTTCCACTTTTACATCGCCATAAATATGCGGGTGGCGGGAAATAAGTTTTTCGCAAATACCGTTAATAACATCATCGATGGTAAACTGATTTTGCTCTGCCCCTATCTTTGCATAAAAAACAATGTGCAGCAGCAGGTCGCCAAGTTCTTCACGAATCGACTTCCAATCCGATCCGGTAATGGCGTCGGTGAGTTCGTAAAGTTCCTCGATGGTTTGCTGCCGGAGGCTATGAATCGTTTGTTTACGGTCCCAGGGGCATTTTTCCCGGAGGTCGTTCATAATTTCCAGCAGGCTGGCAAAAGAGTGTTTATTTTCCATGCACACGATATTAGGAATAGGCGGCAAAATACAAAGTATTTGCCGGGCAAATTTTGTTTCCTGGCGAAAAGATAGGAAATCCTTTGATAATGCGCGTTTTATAGCAAATTCCGGGCCTTGCCGATATGTAAAAAACTGTTAATTTCTTTTTCTTGGCAGATAAGCCAATTTAATTAGCTTTGCGGCCCGGAGGAAATGCTTTAAACCATCTTCCTTCTACCCAAAAATTGAATAACTTATTGATATTATTATGAACGCGACACACATCGACCTGATTTCCTCAGAACTGGGAATTGCGAAGAAGCAGGCGGAGAACACCATGAACCTGCTGGCCGAAGGCTCTACCGTGCCCTTCATCAGCCGTTATCGTAAAGAGGTGACCGGCAGCCTGGACGAGGTACAGATTGCAAAGATCGAAGACCTTCAGAAGCGTTATAAGGAAGTAGACGAACGACGCGCTTTTATCATTAAGACCATCACCGAGCAGGATAAAATGACGCCGGAACTGCTGGAGAAGATTGAGCAAACCTGGGTGCTGCATGAGCTGGAAGACATTTATCTCCCCTACAAACCGAAACGTAAAACCCGCGCAATGGCGGCTATCGAAAAAGGTTTGGAACCACTGGCCAATCTTATTATGGACCAGCAGGAAACCGGAGCGCTGGATGAGATTATCAAAACCTACCTGAACGAGCAGGTACTTACCGGCGAAGATGCGCTTAAGGGCGCCCGCGACATCATCGCAGAACGCATGAACGAAAATGCAGAACTGCGTGATAAAATGCGTAAACTCTTTAACAATACCTCCAAATTCGCGGCTAAAGTGATTGAAGGTAAAGAAGAAGAGGGCGTGAAATACAAAGACTACTTCGATTTCAATGAAGATATCACCTCTATCCCCTCGCACCGTGTACTGGCTATCCTGCGCGGCGAGGCCGAAGGTTTCCTGTACGGTACCATTTCACCGGTAGAGGAAGATGCGCTGGACATTATCAATGACCAGTTCATCCAAAAAAGAAATACACCATCCGGCGAGCAGATGGCGAAAGCCGGCACCGATGCTTACAAACGCCTGTTACGTCCATCACTCGAAAACGAGTTCCGCGCCCAGGCCAAAGAGCGTGCAGATGCCGAAGCTATCGATGTATTTGCCGACAACCTCCGCCAGTTGCTGCTCGCAGCGCCTCTCGGCCCTAAAGCTGTTATCGCCATCGATCCCGGATATCGTACCGGTTGTAAAGTGGTAGCACTGGATGATCAGGGCAACATGCTGGACAACGATGTGATTTATCCGCTTGAAAAGAATTATAAACGCGACGATGCAGAACACCTTTTGCAGAAATGGGTGGCGAAATACGATACGGCCGCTATTGCCGTAGGTAATGGTACCGCAGGCCGCGAAACCGAAGAATTTGTGAAGAAGATCGACTTCGGTAAAAAGGTGATCGTATTTATGGTGAACGAAAGCGGTGCTTCTGTGTACTCAGCTTCCGAAGTAGCCCGCGAAGAATTCCCCGACCACGACGTAACCGTGCGCGGCTCCGTATCTATCGGCCGCAGGCTTATCGATCCGCTGGCAGAACTGGTGAAGATCGATCCGAAAGCGATAGGCGTAGGTCAGTACCAGCACGACGTAAACCAGAGTCAGTTGAAACAGAGCCTCGACCGCGTGGTGATCAGCTGCGTGAACAATGTGGGCGTAAACCTTAACACCGCTTCCAAACATCTGCTGGCATACGTTTCCGGCCTCGGCCCTTCCCTGGCAGAAAACATTGTGAAATACCGTAAAGAGAACGGCGCTTTCAAGAACCGTAAGGAACTGAAGAAAGTAACCCGTTTAGGCGATAAAGCTTTTGAACAGTGCGCAGGCTTCCTCCGTATTGAAAATGGCGATAACCCGCTGGATAACTCTGCAGTACACCCCGAACGTTATGTAGTGGTTGAGGCAATGGCCACCAAACAAAACTGTACCGTTCAAGACCTGATAGCGAACGAAGAACTTCGCAGGAAGATCAACCCGAAAGAATACATCAACGAAGAAGTAGGCCTGCTTACTATCGAGGATATCATGAAAGAACTGGATAAACCCAGCCGCGACCCTCGTGATGAGATATCTATCTTTGAATATGCAGAAGGTATTAAATCGATGGAAGACGTGAAACCGGGGATGCAACTGCCAGGCGTAGTGACCAACATCACAGCCTTTGGTGCTTTCGTAGACATCGGTGTTAAACAAGACGGACTGGTGCATATTTCACACCTTTCGAACAAATTCGTGAGCAACCCGAGCGAAGCAGTAAAACTGAACCAAAAAGTAATGGTAACAGTACTGGAAGTAGATATAGCCCGTAAACGTATTTCTCTTTCCATGAAAGACAGCGAGCCTGCACAATCAGGTGGCGGCGGTCAGCGCAGGGAGAATAATAACCGTGGCGGAGGAAACAATAACAACAAACAGCCGAAGAAAGAGGCGCCGTTGAACGACTTCCAGGCCAAACTGCTGGCCTTAAAGAAAAAGTTCGATTAGGCAGATAAAAAACGCCGGAGCTTAGCGTTCCGGCGTTTTTATTTTATTCAGAAAATTTATTCTTCCATTCCAACAGCTTCGCGGGCCAGGCGGTATCGCCCTTCTCACTAAACATCCTCACTTGTTTTTTTACCGCTATTCCTGCATACACCTCATCTTTTTTCAAGTCTACCACCAGGGCCGATTCTTCAATGGTACAGTCGTGCGGACGACAGCCTTCGGTAAATAAAACTGCATTTTCAATATCGATCGGCGGTGTTACCTGGTGCCGGTCGAGGAACGCTTTCGCATCTTTCCCTAAAAGCCGCTTAAACCGGTCTTTTAAAGGCGGTTGATCAAACAGACTCACATCATGCGCGTACTTGCCGTTAAAGGTCTCAAAAGCACCCCAGGATTGCGCTGGCATTGCAACTACGTTAGTATCTGTTGCCTGAATCATTGTATCGGTACTAACCATTGTTACAGAATCAGGGCGTCGCCGCGCGGTTTCCTTTTTAGACTTGTTTGTACAGGAGATGCATATACTACCCTGCAACAACACCGCCATCAACATAAATTTCTTCATGGGAATAGTATTTCGGGGGAAATGAAATTACTCCATTTTGTATTCAAAAATCGGGTCAATATGCGAACCTGGTTCCATGTGGAATACCGGGTTGATTAGCCCGTCTTTTAATCCGTACACCCATCCGTGCAGGTGCGGGCGTTTATCTTTATGCCAGGCTTCCTGGATCGTTGTTGTTTTGGCGAGGTTCATGACCTGTTCAATTACATTCAGTTCTACCAGGCGATCAGTGCGGCCTTCTTCCGTAGGAATTGCGTCTATTTCATCGCGGTGGAAGCGGTACACATCTTTAATATGTTTAAGCCAGCGGTTAATGATGCCGTAATTGTGGTTCGTAAGCGCGGCTTTCACCCCACCGCAGCCATAGTGGCCTACTACCAGCACATGTTCGACTTGAAGGATGTTTACTGCGTACTCCATAACCGTAATCAGGTTCAGGTCGGTGTGTACTACCATATTCGCCACATTACGGTGTACGAAAATTTCGCCGGGCTCCGTATTTGTAATTTCATTTGCGGGTACGCGACTGTCGGAACAACCTATCCAGAGGAATTTAGGCGCCTGCTGTTCCGAAAGGCGTTTAAAGTAATCGGGGTCCAGCGTTACTTTTTCATGGGCCCATTTTTTGTTATTCTCGAGCAATTCATCAAAAGGGTGCATGGGAAAGTTTTTAGTTTGATAAATCGGTTCTACCGGCCTTTAAACACCGGTGTTCTCTTCTCTGTAAAAGCCTGCATGCCTTCTTTCTGATCTTCCGAAGCAAATAACATGTAAAAGTTCTTTCGTTCAAAGTGCAGGCCTTCCTCGAGAGAAGTATCGAAAGATTTCAACACAGCCTCCTTGGCCATTTTGACCGCGAGAGGACTTAATGTGGCGATTTCCGATGCCAGCTTAATAGCTTCCTGCAAATATAATTCAACCGGTACTACTTTGTTGATTAATCCCGCTTTATGTGCTTCATTCGCAGTAATGAACCTTCCGGTGAGTACCATTTCCATGGCCAGGGCTTTGCCCACCGCCCTTGTAAGCCGCTGTGTACCGCCAGCGCCGGGCATTACGCCGATTTTAATTTCAGGCTGGCCAAACCGTGCTGTTTCGCTGGCTACAATCATATCGCATAACATGGTAAGCTCACAGCCACCACCCAACGCAAATCCGCTAACCGCAGCTATAATAGGTTTCTTTATTTTTTTGATCGTGTCCCAGGTGCTGAATTGGTCTGTAATTAACATATCGATAGCCGATTTGTTCGACATTTCTTTAATGTCGGCCCCGGCCGCGAATGCCTTTTCGTTTCCGCTGAGTACGATCACTCGTACTTCGTCATCGGCATCCAATGCCTTCAGTGCATCACGTAATTCTCCCATCAGCTGGAGATTGAGCGCATTTAATTCCTTTGGCCTGTTAAGGCTGATGTGCGCAACGTGGGGCGCAACGTTTTGGTGTACAATTATCAGTTCGGGGCGCATGTTTCAATTTTAAAGTAATGCTAAGATACTGAGTACATACAAAACAATAATCAACAGTATGCTAAATGAGTAGGTCACGAATATTAGAAATGCCTTCAGGATCGTTTTGCCCGTGGATTGGCCGTACACCTTTTTAAGCGCCAGTACAAAGTAAAGGATAGAGATGATCCAAGCAAAGAACGAGAACCAGTTCGTGTGAAACAGATGGTCGAACAGGAAAGCGAGAATTCCCAATAGGAACAGGAACGTATGGAGGTGAATTGTAAAAATGGCATGATCGGCAAAAAACCACTTTTTACCACGATACATCCAGCTCATGAACAATGCGAATAAAGGCAGCAAAATGAACATCAGTTTGGGAATATTATGCTGGAGTTTATCCAGCATAACACGCGGTGCGTTGCTGCCATACTTACCATTCATGTACAGCGTTGAGCGAGCGAAGAACCTTCCGGCAGTACCGTCTCTTTTGGACAGTGGTTTTGTGGCCTGCAGGGAGTCGTACCGCCTCACCGCCTCTTTAGGGTTACCGATCGTACCTCTAAGTATACCGGTAAAAGTAGTGTCTACAGAAAAACTGGTAACGGAACTACCACCCTTCAGCGAAACTGTAGAATCCTTTGCCCGCTCGTCGATCGTCACCAAAGATTGTTCGTAAGCCACCCGTACAGTGTCTTCGCCAGGCAAACGCATCTCATAAGGGTCGTAGTGCGGGCCAATATAAGCCAGCACCAGGAAAAACACGAACGATGTGAATATGTACATCCTGATCGGGTTTACAAAACTCTGCCTTTTCCCGGCCATATATAGTTTTGTAAGCAGCCCCGGCTTCAGCATCAGATCGCGGATAGTGATCCAGGCTTTAGAGTCATAATGGGTAACATCCTGAAAGAAATGGCTCACCAGGTGACCAAAAGTTTCGTGCGGTTCGGTATTTTCCTGACCGCAATGGGTACAATAGCGTTCCCGCACTTCCTGGCCGCAATTGAGGCATGTTTTATCTTTTCTCAGGTGATGAACACTCATAAACTCGGTAGATTCTGGGCTGAATTATTGAAAATCGGTTAAAGATATTTTAAAATTTCGGTAATTGCAGGCGCTGTATACGTTTTGAATTAGCTAGAACGTTAGTATTTTTGTTTATATAAAACGTGCATCATTTCACTTATTCTCATGAAAAAACGAGGCTTTGCGCTGCTGGCGCTAACATTTGCGGTAATAACGGTGAACAGGGCACAGGCCCAGTATTATTTGCAGGACATCTATAACACCCAGAAAACCGTGGCCAATATGCAGGTACTGAAGGCCAATAATGTGGCCAGCCAAACCGTGCAAAGCCTGGACGCAAGCCTTAACCGCGATGCGGACTTTATGTGTGTACGCACCATCACGGGCAATTTCCGGAACATGCGTTCTGTTACGAAAAGCCGCGCCACTGGTCTTTCTATCCTTACTTCCACCTTTGGCCCCAAAGGCCTGCTCAACAAAATAGTGGACAGTACTGAGAGCAGCATCAACACCACCCTGTACCGTTACGTAAACGAAACGCTTGTGGGCATCGAAACCCAGTCGCAGGACCGGGACGAGAAGTTCAAAATGACCGAAACCCGCAACTACCAATACGATTCTAGCCTTCGTCCGGTACAGATGGTACGGCGCAAGAACAAATCGGCCGACTCTACCCTGGTGCTGTTCAAGCTGGACACAGCAGGTCGGGTAACGGAGGAGCTGGAAACCGGCAAATACATCCGTGGTCAGCGGTTTTACTACAATTACGACGCACAGGGCCGCCTTACAGATGTATTACGTTATCAGCCATCCAAAAAGCGTATGCTACCCGACTACATTTTTGAGTACGATGCGCAGGGCAGGTTAAAGCAGATGACCACCATCAATGCAACCACTTCCGACTACACCGTTTGGAAGTACACCTATGATGCGAAAGGTTTGCCACAGAAAGAAGAATGTTATGCGAAAGGAAACGAGTTGCTGGGTATGATCAGCTACCGTTACGAGTATGCCAAATAGCTTACAGTAGAGGGGTTCTAACGAACCCTTCTATTTTTTTTGAAAAAAAGTTTGTCAATTCAAAACAATCATTATCTTTGCAATCCCAATGAAAAACAAGCGAAACGGTTTGGAGTAAAAGGGAAAGTTCTTACAGAATAATGCGGAAGTAGCTCATTTGGTAGAGCACGACCTTGCCAAGGTCGGGGTGGCCGGTTCGAGCCCGGTCTTCCGCTCTAAATGGAGAATCCAAACTGAATGTCGGTTTGGATTTTTTGTTTACATTTACTCTGGTACACCCGGGTGGTGGAATTGGTAGACACGCCGGACTTAAAATCCTGTTCTCCGCAAGGGGAGTGACGGTTCGACTCCGTTCCCGGGTACACAGAAATTAAAAGGCTTCCGGAAGGAGGCCTTTTTTTATTTCGTTTGTTCCCTACTTCCTTACATCAACGATTGTTGATAAACTCACCCATTTTTAGGCTTTGCATTCTCTTCTAAGTAAAAAAGTATGCAATCGTATATGAATCTTGGCGGCGACTCCGGCGTATTAGCATTCGAAATTGGCGCAGCGTCTATAAATGTACAGTTTCGTGATGGGTCAATTTATCGCTACGACTATTCAACTCCTGGCATGAGTGAAGTAGAAAAAATGAAGACCTTGGCAATTCATGGTAGCGGACTAAACTCTTTTATAAGTAAATATGTTCGTAAAAGATATGCGGTTAAACTTAGATAGAAGCTGACTTAAGTGGCATTAATAAAAGAGGTAATGCTTAAAAAAGCTTCCATCAAATGGTCAAATAATGCCCCTATCCCGGGTACACAGAAATTACAATAGAAGAAAGCTCATCGAAAGGTGGGCTTTTTTGTTTTACATCAGTTTATTACCATCAGCTATCACAAAGTGAAATAAATACAACAAATTGCCAGCGTTCCGCCTCCCCTACTCCCTTTATTGCTTCACATAATGAAGCGCTACACAACCGGATTTGAAATTTATAGTATCGGCTAACTTAAGATCAAGTTTATCCTGAAGGCTGTTCGCATCCAATAATTGCCGTCCTTTTCCCAAGATCACCGGATGGACAACGAGGTTAAATTCATCGATAAGGCCTGCTGCAATCAGCTCTGGAAGCATACTTACACTGTCAACGGAGATTTTTTCTCCGGGTTGCTGCTTCAGTTTCAGGAGTTCTGCCGCAGGGTTGCCACGAACAATACGCGTTTTTTCGTCTCCTCTGTCCAATGATCGCGACACAACAACTCTGTCGATAGCACTAATCCGTTGGGCAAATCTATTTTCACTGGCTGTGCCAGATTGATCCTTCGCAACATCACTCCAATAGGGAAACATGAGCTGGTACATGACACGGCCAAAAAAGAACAGGTCAACGCCGTCCATCATTTCTGTAAAATAATCATGAAGATCTTCACGAGGACTAAAAAGAGTGTGGTCGCAGTAGCCATCTATACTAATGTTCATGCCGAATGTTACAGTTCTCATTTTTACTGGTTTTTGTTACAACTATAAGCCAAAAATAAGCCATGATGTAAATATTATGAGGGTATTCCGCGACAAAAAAGGGGTCTTTACCGTAAGTGTTATAATATCATCGCGGGTGATTGGCAATTACAGACTCGTATTGCCCGATATACCATCTTCTGAAAAGCCGTGTCAAATGAGGAGTATCACCAAAAGAAACACGCGGGCACTGAAACATCAGATTGACACAGTCAAATTAGCGGATTATCACTATTTTAGTACAAAGCCCCGCTATATATGGAATCTAAAAACACATCTGTACCTACTTTATTTGAATGGGCCGGCGGCATGCCTGCTTTTGAACAGTTATTCAGCAAATTTTATGATAAAGTACTGCAAGATCCATTATTAGAACCAGTGTTCAGGCACATGTCGCCAGAACACCGGCAACATGTAGCACATTTTGTTGCGGAAGTTCTTGGAGGCCCCAAGCTGTATAGTGAAGAAGGTGGCAGCCATTTTAAGATGATCAGTAAACATCTTTCCAAACATTTAACGCAAGAGCATCGTAAACGTTGGATGGAACTTCTGCTGGAAACCGCCGACGAATTGATTCTTCCAGACGATCCGGAGTTTCGTTCGGCTTTTCTGGCCTATCTGGAATGGGGCACGCGTATCGCAGTCATTAACTCACAATTTGATTCGGTGAACGGAGACGAACAGATGCCAATGCCTGAATGGGGCTGGGGCGTACCCGGTGGGCCCTATACCGGTGAGTAACAATAAATAACCCTACAGATTATCAACAGTAATTTCGGCATACCGGAGGCTATTGTATGGCTAACGCTTACTAACAAACGAAACAATTTCAACGCCACTAAACAGACCGACTAAGAAAGGAAAAAATTGTCAATTCCCATCTAAAATATACTCTTTAAACTATCGCGCCCCGTTCAATAAATGTCGTGCACAGATCACCCAAACATAATACAGTATAGGATCTAAAAAGTATTCCCTGAAGACCTTGTGGACAATTTTATCATAGTCATGGATAATGTTATTTCGTGTATGCGATATCCGGATAATTGATCTAAGTTCGAGGTACATTAAAAACTCACCACGTATGAAGAAACCCCTTATCCTATCGATGGCACTGGCGTGCATCGCGATGAGCAATATGTCCTTTGCTCCCTCCAAACCTAAACCTGCAGCAACCGAAGTTGCGGCTAAAAGAGTGCTCGATTTCCCGCGCGACATCAACTGGACGATCGGGTACATGTCAGGCACGCAAATGGTTACTTTAACATGGCCCACCCTGACCTGGCCCGGACTAGGCCCTGTGACGTTCACCTTCATGGGTAGTACACAGTACATTGCACCTACAAGCACCACTTCCATTTATTGGGCTGGCTATACGCTTACCACCGGTGTTACGTACTCACTGTCCATTGGCAGCGTGATCTATTATTTCCAGTTGCCGTCAAGCGGTTCAGGTCCCTGCATTATTACCGGCCATACTTGATCCCGGCATTTCCATTGACTTCAGAAGAAGATTTCCTTACAGATTAAAATCCAGCCAAGAATGAAAAAGACCCTTGCCCTTATGACGGTGCTTGCGTGCCTGGCGGTTAGCAATACGTCCTTTGCTCACGCCAAATCAGCACCGGTTACAACAAAAAGCGCTGCATTTATTGACTTTCCCCGCGGCATCGACTGGCACATCAGTTTTATGGCCGGCAGTGTAGTTACCCTGAGCTGGACGAACTTCAGCCTGCCCGGATTAGGCCCTGTAGCATTTACGTTCCAGGGGAACACGCAGTACTTTAATCCAACAACAGTAACCAACACTTACTGGGTACCGGCCACCCCGCTCACACCTTTTGTAACTTACAACATCAACATCGGCGGTGTGTTATACTATTTTTACATCGACACGATGAACCAGTGCTACATGACTGGCCACACATGATTGTAAAAAAGCAGGCATGGAACGTGAAGTTTATGCCTGCTTTTTAACGCGCACTTACTCCCATTCGTGAAGTTCGCAAAGCAGTTTGCTAACTAAAGCATATAACCAGACAATCAGTCTGGAAGATCACTAAATCCAGCAAATACACCATTAATCCGGTATGCCGGGATTGTGAGCAAAATAAAAAGGCTTCCCTCGCGGAAGCCTTTTATTTTAAAAACTTGAATACTACAGGCAGTTTAAGTTGTAAAAAGGCCCGCGTTTCAATTATCGAATTTACATTTACTGAATAAGCTTCGTTAACACATCTTTCAGCGTTTCTTTGCCGATGTAATCCAGCGAAGCGGCGATTTTACCTTGCCTGTCTACTATAATCACATATGGAATGCTGGAAATGTTAAACATCTGCTGAATTCCCTCACCTTTTCTGAATGCACCGTCGGCCAATACCTGGTTCCATTCCATCGCCTGCTCTGCCATGGCGTTTTGCCATTTGCGCACATCATCATCTACCGAAACACTTACGAATACTACGTCTTTGTCTTTAAAATTCCTGTAATGCTCACGCAACTTCGGAATAAAAGCAATACATGGCGTGCACCACGACGCCCAGAAATCTAGCACCACTACCTTACCTTTCATATCGGCGACATTAAACGCCTTACCATCCGTACCTGTCATTTTCAGGGCCGGAAAAGTTGTACCTGCCGCCGTTTTTCTGAAAGTCTCCATCCTGTACATAAATAATTGACCATTGGGACTGGCTTTTGCGCGGAATGACAATGCCTTTTCCGCCATCGTACAATCTTCCAGCGACGTGAGATAGAAGTAAGCCATCCAGGCCGAAAATTCCAGATCGGGATGTTCCAGTACGTACTCCAACGGTTTCTTCAAACTTTTCTGGTAAGCCTGAAAATGATCATTCATCAAACCGCCTTTCAGTTTGTCTGCCTTAAGGGAATCAAAGCTGCAATTAATCTCGTAATTGACATTTTCCAATAATACCGGTATGCTTTTGGTACTGATCTTCAGTGTCACCCAATCGGGCCGGTCTATTGTGCCGGCATATGTGAATTCGCCGTTTACAATACGTACCTTTTCCGGCATTGGTGGATGCACTGGTGAACCATCCGCACGGTTATTTACTATCACAGATACATACCCGCTGATAATGCCGGTTACCTTTCCTTTGATAATAAATCCATCGCCGGCAAAGCTGCATAGTGGCAGCATCAGCGACAGTAAAAGTTGTATGATGCGTTTCATATTGATTTACAATTTAACCGGTAAGCAAAAAAAAGGCAACAGCACGTAAAATGTGCTGTTGCCGAAGGTTGACCATTAACTATTTAAGTAATTCTTCCAGTTTCTTGATCAGTGCATCGCCGGCCAGATCATTTGCTACTACATTTCCATCAGGATCAATCAATACATTGGATGGAATGGCGCGAACGCCGTACAACGTTGCTACCGGCTCTGCCCAGCCTTTCAGGTTAGAAACGTTCAACCAGTTAAGCTCATTCTTTTTAACCGATTTTTCCCAGCCCTCATGTTTAGTGTCCAACGACACGCCCATGAATAGGAAATTCTTATTCTTAAATTTCTCATTTACTTCCTTCATGTGTGGAACCTGAGCGATGCAGGGAGCGCACCAGCTGGCCCAAAAATCGATGAACACATACTTGCCTTTAAAGTCTGAAAGCTTCACTGTATTACCGGCAAGGTCTTTGATTTCAAAGTCAGGCGCAGGCGCTCCTTTTTTCACCTTTCCAAGTGTTTCCGGGGCCACATCATCGCCCATTTTTACTGAAATTGGCGAAGGATCTATTAAGCCCGGCTTTTTATAACGTTGCATAACTCTTTGCATCTGCGCGTGCTCACCCAGCTTGTCGTATACAGAGTCAATGAATTTTTTATCGTTTAAAAAATAAGCTGTCAGGATATAGCCGCAAACACCAGAATTAGGGTGTGCGGTTATCCACCTTTTTAATGTGTCTTTCATCCTGGCGTCCACAACATTGGCTTGCTCCTTTAACGCGGAAGATACATCCTCATCGCCCACGGCGACGGCGTCATGGTATCTTTTTTCAAGGTCCGCCAGCTTTTTACCATCCCCGCTGAAGGGATCTGTAATAGCACCTACTTCCTGCCATTCCTTCACGTATTTGGCCCCGGAAAATTTAGCCGTCTTAAAATTATCCCCCTTTCCTTTAATATCCATTTTACCATCTTCCAGGTAAAGGACCATACCGGTCTTTTCGATGTTGTTGCCAATCTGCAGAATGTACATGCTGCCACCTTTGCTCATCGGCATGCGCAACTGGAACTTATGATCTTTAATGATGGCAGAGGCCGTGTCGCCCGAATAAGGTTCATACAGCGCCACGATAGAGTCATTGGGCGCCTGCTCCAGCCAGCCAGTGATCACCGCTGCGGGTTCAGGTTTCTGTGTACTGAATTTTGTTTTTTTATCCTGGGCTAAAGCGACCGTGCTGCTCAGGCAGAGTATGCCTACAAATACTTTCTTCATTGTTAATCCATTTTTTATTTACAAGCGTATCGGCCTGTAAGGTGAAAGTGATACAGTTCCTATTTGTTTTCTATTGTTGCTGGTACAGGGTTCGCAATCATATCTTCCAGTATGGAAATTGTTTCCGCCACGTATACGTCTTTTGCGATCTTCTGTAACCAGTCCTTGTTAACTTTGGTTCTTTCCGCATCGTTCCGCAGTAACGGATTAATATTCCTATTTGTGGTGAGCATCACCTGGAGCGTTTTATCAGCAGGCAATTCGCGCAGCGCCTGTATTTTTTTGGTATTATCGTACCATTGCCGGTGTTGTGCTTTAAAGCCTTCCAGGTCCAGCGCAGCCGGCTCCTGCGTAAGTGCTTTCAACCGGCGATTAGCTTCTTCTACACCTGCATACATTGGGTTGGCCGCAATACGCGCCTGGGCTTTCTGAATAACGGCAGCAAAATCAGTGGTAGGTTTTACTGGTATATATGGCAATACATTCACACTGTCATATGACATTACGGAAGGATAATCCGTTTCCATTACAGACTGCCAGTTCATACGGCTTTGCATTATTATATCGGAGCTAACGCCTTTAAGCTGGGTTGAGCTGCCGGAGGTGCGGTAAAACTTCTCTATAGTCAGGCGCATACTGCCATACCGTACGTCTTCGGTACCCCGGGTGGAATCTCCCAATTTACCAAGGTTTACCATTTGCTGGGCGGTACCTTTACCGAAAGTGGTTTTTGTACCTACGATGAGCCCTCTTTTATAATCCTGGATAGCCGCTGCGAAAATTTCCGATGCAGATGCGCTTGACTCGTCTACCATCACCGTTAACGGCCCTGTATAAAATGCCTGGGCATTAGCGGTACCATATCTGTTAAGTGCCGTTTTGCCTCTGAGCCATGATATGGCCGATCCGGGCAAAAAGCTACCACACATTTTAACAACCTCGTTCAGCGCCCCCCCGCCATTGCTGCGGAGGTCAAGGATAATGCCTTCTACTTCTTCGTCTCTCAACTTAGTCAGTTCACGGGATATATCAGCAGCAGATCCTTCCATGGGATTGCCGGTTTCGTCGAAGTAAAAATCGTTCAGCCTGATAAAGCCGAAACGTTTACCATTCTTCTCGATTACCGCACTTTTCGCTTTATTTTCCGTGTCAATGATCTCATCCCTTCTCACCACTGCGGTTCTGGCCTGCTCGCCCGCCTGTTGCAGCTGCATTTTTACAGAAGTACCTTTCTCGCCGCGAATCATATTCACTACCGCGATATTAGGCATACCGCTTATCGACATCATTTCACCCTGGGCATTTGAAATGGATAAGATGTGGTCACTCTCTTTTACGACGCCGCTCATATAGGCAGGACCTCCAGGCAACAGGCGCCTCACATAGTATTCGCCTTCCTTATTCTCCAGTTCTATACCCAGCCCGAAGTAGCGCTTATTGATCATCTCGTTGAACGTACGATCTTTAGGACCGGTGAACATCGTATGTGCGTCAAACTCCATGGCCACTACGTTCATAAACAGGTCGAATTTTTCATCAGCCGTACGTTTGGACTGCGCATCGTGAAAGATATCATCGTAATATTTTTTCACCTTAGCGCGTGCCTTAACTTCGGTTTCCCTGTTGAAGGACTTTGCCAGTGCATCACTGTCGGCAGCGATGGAAATCTCCATGTAATTGCGAAGCACGTAATACTTCAGCAGTTTGCGCCACAATTCTTTTCTTGCTGCTTTGTCAACTGAAAACGCTTCCTCTTTACGAATGTGCTTTACCGTTTCCTTTTTATCGAAGGAGAATGGGTGGGCGATCAACTCTTTATAATCCACCTCCGCCTCCATAAGACGTTTGCGATAGACATTCCAGGCGGCTTCAAAGAAATCGGGCTTACCAGCGCGCAACTGATCGTCGATCTGCGTTTTATAGGCTGCCAGCATGTCCACATCTTCCTGTAACAGGATGTCACTATTGGGATCGAGTGTAGACAGAAAACGTTTCCACACGTTTGCCGAGAATGTATCATCAACCGGCTTTGGATATAAATGTTTTTGCTCTATCCTGTCCATCATGGAACTGATCACGGCACCGCGATAGGCAGGCACTGCTTTCGGATCTTCGGGCGACTGCGCGGCGGCATAAAACCCTGCCGACAGGGCATACGCGGTCATTAAGAGATATTTACCTCTTTTAAGCTTATTCATATGCAAAGAATTAAATCGAAATAATCAGTGTGTATTCAACAGGCGAAAAAAGTTAAAAAAAGGGTGAAGGTGATGGCGGAAAAATGATGAACGGAAATTAAGGCCGCTCACCAATTGCCTGCAGGTCCACACCAAATCCTGTCTGGAAATAGTTGAGCACTATGTTATATTTCTTCCTGATCAGTCCTTTGGTATCCACTGCAGGACGCAGGATGCCCGCTTCGAGTTGCGCCTTGCTCTGGCTGGTAATAACTTCTATATAACTCAGGAAATCGCTGGCCAGGTTTAAGTCATTGCCGTGCGGATCCAGTACGCCCAAACTATACTTGTTAGCGGCATTAACAGAGCCGTAGAGCGCGGGTGCCAGTGCGGCAAATTCTGCGGGCACTTTCACTAAATCTACCCGGTAAGCTCTTTCATTATAATAGCGATGCATATAGCCCCGCAGCAGTTTAAGTTCTGCAGGTGTTTTTTGGGCCAGTGCACTATCTGCCCACCCTATGGCCAGCATACTGATTGTGCTGGCAAATCCTTTCGGATTTCTGTTTGTTCCCGAGCCAAGGTAAGCGGCCAGCAAAATCTTAAAAGGCATTGTTTTTTGCAGGAAACTTTCGGGATATACATTCAGTAATTCCGTATGCAGGAAACGCAGCGCCGCACTGATATACAACGGGTTCGCCACAAACGCGCTGTCTGTTTTCAGCTCGATGTAGTTATAGACGTAGTCCTGCTGAGTGAACTTGTACAAAATATAAGTTTGGTACTTGTTATAGCAGGCCATTATGGAATCGTCATAGCTGTTATTTCCCTGCGGAAGGGTATATAACTTGCCGAAGTCTGATGGCGTAAGCGCTGCTTCCTTGTTACAGGACAGCATCACCACCGATATGATCATCAAAAAATATAGTCTCATAAAACGCTTTTAAATGTGATGGTTATTTCGGTGAACGCTCGCCTGTGAGTTGCGGTATTTGTGTTAGCCTGGGATTACGCTCCATTACTTCCTGCGGGATCGGGATCACATATTGCAAGTCTCTTTTCTCCAGTACGTACTGCAGGGTTGTAAGCTCGTCGGGCCGGTACACGTGTGTAATAGCAGGCATCCCATATCTGCGCAGGTCGAACCACCGATGCATTTCCTCAAGGTATAATTCCCGCCGGCGTTCCTCCCGGCATTGCTGCAAAAGCTGATCGGCAGGCATCATTGTCCAGTCCTGATAGGCACTGCGTTCTATCCTGTTGGCTCGGAGGGTATTGAGGCTCTTCAGCGCCTGGGCGGCTGCATTTGCGTCTCCGTTTTTTTTATACAACTGAATATATGCTTCAGCCCTGTTGAGGTAGGCTTCTGAACTTCTCCATGAATTGAGGTAGTCCATTTTTGAAGTCACGTAAGAAGGCAGATCCTTCTGTTGCGTAAAATCGGGTGCAAACAGAAATTTAAATTCAGGAGGATTCACATAGAAACCTGTAAGGCTTCGCAGATCTGTCGGGTCAAATGTATTTGCAAGGCTGTGCGAGATGTCATAAGCCTCGGCAAACGGAGATATTGTTTTCTCCAGGTAAGAACCATAACACCAGATACTTTCTACGTTAGACGGCCCTACCAGCGGCTTCTCTTCAGGATTCGGAAAACCACCCCAGGTATTAAGGTCCATCAGCTGAGGAGAGGCTGCCAACACTTTGTCTGCATGAAAAATGGCCTTTTCCCAGTTTTCAGTATAAAGCGCCACGCGGCTAGCCAGCAGGTGAGCAGCTACATGCGAGATTACTGTCTTTTTCTCAACGATTTTATATTTATCGAGCAACAAAACTGCTGTATCCAGGTCTTTTCCAATCTGATCGTATACCTCTTTCACCGAATTTCTGGTCAGCAATGCCTCAGAAAGGTTAGCAGATGTCCTGATGGGAATGCCTGGTATTTTATCTGGCGTGGTAGTAGAATCGTTGTAAGGACGGGCATAGAAGTTTACGAGCATAAAATGGTAGAACGCCCGTAATGTAAGCGCCTGTCCCTTCAGCCGGTCCTTTTCCTCCCGGGGGCCTTCTGCATCATCAATAAATTGCAATACCACATTGGCGCCAAGCAGTAACTCGTAGTAGTTGGCCCAGGTATTAAAACTCGCTCCGAAGCCATCGGCCGGGGCACGGGTCGACATATTCGGCTGCCATTGGTAAATACTGGATGGCTGGCGCTCCAGGCCACTACCTGCTAACGTAGGGCCGCTATAACTTTCCACATCATCATCCAGGAAAATAGCCCAGGCCTGCAATGTTTCCAGGCGACCGGGATAACCATCGGACTGCAATATTTCACCATAATGGGCAGTCGTTTTAGGTTTTACATCTGATTGTGAGTATTCACTCAGAAACTTTTTGCAGGATGCCAGACCACATACCCCCAAAACTATTAAAATCAATTTCTTCATATAGAATGATTGAAAAGAGTATTATTAAAATCCTGCCGTTATGCTTAACACATATTGCCGGGTAATGGGCAAAGCGGTTGTTCCTACCCCGTCGATTTCTGGATCTTGTCCTTTCAGCCTGCTGTTGGCAATGACGAAAGGATTATTGACGGTAAATCCCGCCACCAGGTTTTTAATTCCACTACCCATAAGCCTTTTACCGGGCACGTTGTACCCCAGGTTGATATAATTGCAACGGAGATAGTTGTTTTTAACGGCGAAGTAGTCAGAACTGGCATAGGCCGTCATCGGGTTCACCGTGATATCATAACTATACCCATAGACCGTTTCCCCTGCGTAATAAGGGATCTGGAGATATTCGGACATTGGTACCCGATCGATAAGAACCGGGGTATTCGTGTGTGCTTCATCCCCTGGTTTCCGCCACCTGTCGAGGTATGCCTTGCCTACGTTGGCAAAGGGCGCCGGGACATTATTAGTGGAGTTGGTCTGAACAAATGGTGTATTAAGGCGTTTGGTGCTGCCGAGGCTGACATAAACCAGCATGTTGACGGTAAACGATTTATACCGGAAGGTTGGTATCATTGTTACGCTGGCTTTCGGCTGCCGCTGACCGGAATAAACCAGGAATTCGTTAGGATCCGTCGTTTTAGTAGCACGGTCCAATTTATCGAACATTGGCAGGCCACTGTTATGGTTCAATCCTTTAAAGACATAAGAATAGAAACCGCTCACAGGTCTTCCGGCCAGGCTTCCCGCGCCAGTAAATAAGGAATAGTAATCATCACTCACATTATTTTCATCCTTCCTGTTGAGGTTCCGACTGGTATTCAGCGTGACGCTCAAGGTAGTAGTTCTCTTCCTGATCAGATCCATGTTAAGCATCGCTTCCACTCCTTTGTTATAGAGTTCAGAGCCGTTCCTGTACATCATATTCTGCCCGTACTCATAGGGAATCTTTACATTCTCCAGTACATCCACCGATTTTTTATCATAGTATTCAAATCCCAGTCTTACTCTGTTGTTAAAAAAAGCGAGGGTGGTACCCACGTTCAGCTGGTAGGTTTTCTCCCACCTGAGATCGGGATATGGAAGCGATTTGATACGCAGGAGCGGCACCACGGATATTGAAGTGGCATTACCCTGTTCCTCGTAAGTAGCCACCAGGTCGGGGCCCACGTCTTCTACGAGGTTGCCCTGTGTACCCCATGAAACTCTTACCTGCATACCACTCAATGGCCCGTTGGTAGGGAACCATTTTTCGGCCTCCGTATTCCAACGGCCGGATATTACGTAGTTAGGCAGGAATTTAGATTTAGAATACTGCCCGAAGCGGTTAGATCCATCCGACCTTATTGTACCACTGAGCACGTAACGGTTCATCAGGCTATAAGCGGCCGTAGCGTAATAAGATACCGTGTTATTTAATTCTTCCAGGAGCCTGGTTTTGCTTAGTTCGCGGCGGGAGAGGTCTGTTGCATAAAAAACCTTTCCACGCTCAGGGAAGTATCCTGGTTGTATGGAGAGGAAACTCTCAGAAAAATGACTTTGTATTTCATTACCAAGGGTAAAGTTCAGTTGGTCACGATCTTTAAAAAGCGATCTTGAATAATCCAGACTGTTACGCGTGCTCCAGGTCCTGTTGCTTTGCGTGGTCATCTGGGCAATACCGCCGGCAGGCAACTTCGAAACTTGAAATTGAAAAGGCGTTGGCGTGTCGCCATAAGCCCAGCTTCTTATCTGGCTCATAGCCGTTGTTTGCTCATCGGCCGCCGTAAACCCATTCATATTATCGTATATGATGCTGGATAAATTTCTGAAATACCACCCTTTCCCGATCTTATAGTCCAGCGAAACGTTTAAGGTGGTAGAACGTTGAGCGGCATTATTTTCAGAATGCGCGATCTCGTTGTTCATATTGAAATAATACAGGTTGGGGTACTGCGTAAGATCTGCGGTACTGGTTCCCAAAGCCGCCTGCCTGCCAATCGGGTACATTTGATCGGCATCTATCGTTCTGGTGGTCTGCAATGCATAGGTAAGCGGGTTTACAGTTCCATAATAGCCGGTCGTGTTGAGTACATTACTGGCAAGGCTAACATCCAGGGTTATTCTTTTACCCACTTCGGTGCGTATATTCAGGTTGGCGCCGTACTTTTTATTACCGTCCAGTTTTGCGGCACCATTATTAGCGCCGTAGTTCGCAGACAAATAATAAGTTGTTTTTCCTATGCCCCCGCTCATACTCAATGAATGTTGCGTGCTGATCTGGTTACGAAATAATTCACCGAACCAATCGGTATTTTTTGTCTCCAGTTCGCCTACTTTCTGATAAAACTCGTCTTCTGTAATTCTTCTGCCATACATTGCTCTTAGCAGGCCGGCGTAAGAATACTCTTCGTCAAAACCACTGGTGGTGGCTAAAAAAAGTACATTATCGTCGATCAGTTGCTTCGTCAGCAATATTCTTTCTTTAGAGTTCATCAGTTCCAGATTACGATAGCTGGGTCTCGACTGGAATGATGCGTTGGCATTGTAAGTAATTTGCGTATTACCGGCCTTTCCACGTTTGGTGGTTACCACGATCACTCCATTGGCGGCACGCGTACCATAAATAGCAGTGGCGGCTGCATCGCGCAGGAAGTTCACGCTTTCAATATCGAAGGGATTAAGACCGCTGAAGGCATTGCCCAGCATGTCGAAGTTGGATGAAGCTGCGTCGTTCATAATATTGGTGAGCTGCGCAGGATTGATCTTTGCAGGATCGGGGCGGATCATACCGTCTATCACAAGCAGCGGCGCAGCATTCCCCATGATGGTGGAGGTACCGCGGATGCGCATGGTGGGTTTGGCATTAGCCCCGCCCGAAGTGTTGAGGATCATCAGACCGGGCACTTTGCCCTGCAGCATCCTGTCGATGGAAGGTGCGCCGGGTTGTAATATTTCAGCGGCCGTGAGTTTCAGGTAAGAGCCAGTTGATAACCGGGGATCGATTTTCTGGTACCCGTTCACCACGACTTCCTGTATGTCGCTTACCTGCGGGTCCATTTTAATTTGCAGTAACGAATTGTTGGTGGTCAGCGCTTTGTACGCGTAGGTTTTCATGCCGATCAGGGAAAAGCTCACCGTTTCTTTTTCATTTACCATTAACATGAATAGTCCGTCCGCGCCGGTAGTGGTCATCTCCTGCGACTCCAGCCCGCGGATGCTTACACCCGCGAGCGGATCGCCCTTTTCATCGGCAACACGGCCGCGCACTACCACTGTTAACTTACTACCGGGAGCAATGGTCTCCTCCTTCTTTTCATAAATAAGAATACCACCCATCTCCTCGGCAAACTGCAAGCCCGTGTTAGATAACAGTTGTTGCAGAAACTCGCGGAGCGTAACTTCTGTAACGTTGATGGTAACCGGCTGCTGACGGCCGACTAACTCACTGTTGTAAGTAAACCGCACCTTCGTCTGACTACGCACCTGTTTCAGCACATTACTTATAGACGCCTTATTAGCCCTGAAGGTGATTTTCTGGGAAAGCACTCCTCCGTTTTGCCCGAAACCGTTGCCTGCAGCCAGCAAAAAGCCGAGCAGCAATACAAATCTTAATAACGGGGCATGGAACATCCTGTCTTTCCGCAGAAAGATTAAACCCATACGTTTCATCATATACGAATGCTGATTTTTAGTAGTTACTCGTGCAAATTTTGGTTGAGAGTTTCCTCTGTTTATTATTGATTCTTCCCGCCGGACAGCTTACTGATCTGTACCGTTTTGTTATGCACACTAAAGCTGATATTGCCTAAGCCTTTTTGAATAAGTTCCAGCGCATCCTGCAGGTCTGCGGGCCGGCGCAAATCCAGCGTAAGTTTTAGCGATTTCAGTGATGTATCTGTAAATTCGATATTATAATCATAGTTGCGGGCCAGGTAGCGGCTGATATCCAGCAGCGTGGCGTCTTCAAAAAAGAGGTCGCCGTCTTTCCAGGCCGTGTAAATATGCGTGTCTACTGTTTGTTTACCCAGCAGTCCGCCACTATAACTGGTTTGTTCACCGGGATTGAGCAACTGCTGTTGTTCATCTGCTGCCACCAGCAGACGTCCTGAAGTGAGTGTTGTAGTAATAGCTTCCTCAAATGTGTTTACATTGAAAGAGGTGCCTAATACTTTGAGGGCATTATTGCCTGCGTGTACAATGAACGGTCGCGAAGCATTGGCTGTTACGTCAAAAAACGCCTCCCCTTCTACGTATACCTCGCGGGTTTTGCCTGCAAAAACCGCCGGGTAACTCAGTCGCGTATCGGAGTTGAGCCATACCTGCGTTCCATCCGCCAGTTTCAGGCTAAACTGAAGGCCCCTTGGCACATCCAGCGTATCCATCGTAACTACCGGCCCATCGGCTTTGCCGCCCGCATAGGCCAGCGATGTGCTGCCAGCCTGAATCGTGGCCTCGTTGCCATGCTGTATCGTTTGTGACGCTCCGCCTAAAGTGATACTGCGGCCATCGCCCAGTTTCAGCTTTACTTTGCCCGAAGGCCTCGCGTTGGCGAGTTGCACCGGTTGTGTACCTTGTTTCGCAGGCTGCATCATCCAGATGCCCGCACCAATGGCCACTGCTACAACTGCCGCAGCAGCCAGCTTAGTCATCCGCACCACACGTCCTTTTCTCCTTTGTGCATCAAATCGCTGCCAACCGTCTTCTACAGAAACGCCCGGCTGGGCCATGCGAGCTTTCATTTCCCGCGCAGCGGCCACTATACGTAACTCTTCTTCTGTTAAATCCGCAAGGGGCCTTTGCCCGTCTAGCAGATCTGTCAGCTTATCCCAATCAATATTTTTATCGTCGTTATTCTCAAGCATAAAAAAAACAAATTAGGGGAGCTAACAATTTGATCATCCAACCACATTCGCTGCGCAAAAACTGCAGAGCAAGTTTGATTTGCGTTTTCACGGTGTTGATGGAAATACCCAGGTTGGCGGCGATATCTTTATAGCGGAGGCCTTCCTGGCTGCTCATCAAAAAGATCTTACGACGCTGCTCCGGCAACCTGGAAACGGCTGCCCATAGTGCGGCGTTGCGCGAATCCTGTTCGTCTCCTTCCTCCTGCGGAAAATATCCGGTCAGCTTTTCAATTACCGTCAGTTCTTCCAGCTGTACCTTCCCAGACTTCTCGAGGTAACTGAGCGAAGCATTCTTCACGGCACGTACGGCATAACTTTTAAAATCGTGTGTAATATTGATATCATTTCGCTTATTCCAGCAGTACAGGAAAAAGTCCTGCACGATGTCGCGCGCAGCGTTATTATCCTCCACGATATAAAATGCCACCGTGCACAATAACATATAATGAACCCTGAATTGTTCCTCAAAGGAAACAACCTCACTTGATCTTGGTTGATGCATAAGTGCCTTTGTGCTGTGTTTCTCAGCTGTACAAAGTATGAAATATTCCGGATTTATTACGTTCATCGGCTATCCGCTGGCTATGCACATGAGTGCTGACAATTACCTGATAATTTTCTACATATTATTCCACATGACAATCCGTCGTTCTACCTGGTTGTTAAACAACAGGCGGAAAAAGGTGAAAAAAGGGTGAAGGGGAATGGGTGTTTTTTTCAAAAAAATCTACTTTTTTTCTCAAACTAACTATGGACAAGGGTTTTTAATGATCACACCAACGTCGGAATAGGGCAGAAATGGCTTTAAACGCATATATGCCCAAAAAAGGGCCGACCATTGCTTCCTGGTCAGCCCCAAACCTATTTTTCTAACACTACGTTACTTATACCGCAAATAATAAACCTTCTGCTTCTGCATATCGCGCTTAGCCGTAATTCCCATCGGGGCCAACGACTCCCGTAACTTAGCAAGGTCATTAGTGAATATCGTCAGATTGAACTTCCGGCTGTGGAATCGTTCGCCATTCTTAATGACGACCAGCCCGGGAAACGGCTCCTGCAATGGTGTAACCATAGCCGAAAGGGGCTGATTTTCCAGCGAAACAACGCCATCGCCTTCACTCATCTTACTGAGCTCCGCCTGAGGGTCAGCGAGGTTGGTTAACAGTTTAGTTGTATCCGTTACTTCTAATGTTAATACTTCTAACAGACTGTCGCGGGTCTCCCACTTTAGTTCGAAATTCTTCATCAGGGTGTCCAGTACGTGGGAGGCCTCTGTTTTCGTTATGCTTTTGTAACAATAGGAGATGTACGAGTTGGCTATAGCGGTTGGTAATACTACCTGTATATTGCTCAACTTCATCAGTTGGGCAAAAACCTGTTGGGTATTGATGCCCACCCTGGTTTCATTATATAACTCACCTGGACGTATATAAAAACTACTAGCACCATATGGAACGCTTTCCAGTGGCCCAACACTGAAATACTCTTTAATATCCGCATTATTCTGCACGGCCTGGAATGCGACTTTTAAAGAATCATAGATGGGTGTAGTGCGAACGGCCAGATCGTCTGAGGGAGGTGCAACTACCTCTTTACGGGCCAGGAAGTCGGCTACCATGCCCTCCGTAAGTTCATAGGCAGCTCCTGCCCACTGCACCTCCATGCGATCGTCTACGAGTGCACAGAAGGGAATGAACTGGATACCGAAATTGTCGAATGTTTTGCCGGTGGTATCGGAAACTACGGCAGTGGTAAATGTTACTTTGCTGAGCAGCTTTTTCACTTTGACCTCATTTTCATCGGTGAGGGAAAGGAAACGCAGGCGCTTATCCTGCTTGTAATGATCCGCAATCTCATTGAAGTGTGGCACCCCGGCAATACATGGCGCACACCAGGTAGCCCAGAAATCAATGACCAGGAACTTCCCCTTAAGGTTTTTGTCGGCCGGCACATTGCTGATCCAGTGGGTGATATTGAGCGGGAGTGCGGTTTCCCCGGCTTTGATCTGGGAGAACGATTGAAAATAGGTTAGTATGCTTAACAACAGGATGGTAATCTTTCTTATCATGGTGATTATTTAGGACAACAATCTACGAATTACTCGTAGATATTATATCAAAATAATTGTGCCTGTTACGAGTATGAGTAAACGAACTGTTGGGCAGTCCAACTTATACGCATGAATTTGTATCTCCAATTAATTTCATTATTTTGATTATGCCCCACCGGTAAGCAATGTTGATGTATCCGGCTTTTTGTACCAGTAAATTAGTTTTATCAACTTTTCTTTATATCATGGAAGCAGTTAAAACATCCCCAATTAAAAAAATGACTTTCGACAAGTCGGGTTATTTCTTCATCGCGCTACTTATACTGGCTTTTTTAGGCTTCTGGCAATCTTACTTTTCGAAGTTCGTCACCGGAATAAATGACACCTCTTTCTATTTCCATTTTCATGCGGTGATGATGGTGCTATGGGTTTCTCTGCTGATCATCCAGCCGATATTGGTCCGTAACAAGAAGCTGCATCTTCACAAGCGGCTTGGTAAACTTTCTTATATTTTGATGCCCGTGATGTTGTTATCGGTATTGCTGATACTGCACAGCGCTTTGAACGCGGTGCCCCCGGATAAAATAAGTTTCGATATGATGCTTTTTCCTTTCAGGGATTTTTGGTTGTTGATCATCGCATTTGTTATAGCGATCAGGTATCGCCAAAATGTCCAGATTCACGCACGGGCCATGATCATTACTGGCCTGGTGTTTATAGAGCCTGCGCTGTTCCGTTTTTTTAACCATATGATATTCAAAGATATGGGACCTGTAGCTGCTTTCGCTGCCATGTTCCTTATTTTATCTTTGCTCACAACCCTGGTTGTTCTTGAAAGGAAACAAAAAAGCGGAAGATGGTTATTTCCTTCATTCCTGGTGATCGACATCATTGTGTATTCCATCCTGATCTTCGAAATCCCTTTAACGTTCTTAGATCCGGTTGCAAGGTGGTTTGCAGCATTGCCCTTGACTTAATATCGCATATATAGAGGAGAGGCTGACCCCTCACGATACAGCCTTCCATCTATTGTTATAACTGTGAAATTACCAATGTCCCGGTTTCATTCGTCGCAGGTAACGTGATCTCCAACATTCCTTTACCCATACTTTTTACCACGACAGGCTTACCGTTAAACCGTGCTTTGTACGCAAACGAAGGGTCCATTACCGCCAGCATCGCACGTTTGTGCGGCGGCGTTGCCTGGTCGAATGAAATGTTTGCATTGTAAGATGTAAAACCTTCGTTGAACGACTGCTCGTTGATCCATATCTCGAAACCGGGGGTGATTGTGCCTATTTTGTAATAGGCGGCAAACCAGGCCAGCACTGGGGTGGACAATCCGGAGAACTGGTGCCAGCCAGCGCCCCTGCCGGAAGCGGCTAGGAAATGTTCGAAGGTGTAGTAGGACGCGTCTGTTTCTGTTTTATATACGTCGAGGCCTTTGACGGCTACTTTGCCGGCCAGGTCGGCTTTATCCATGTCGAGCATGGTTTTCCAGACGAACCATTGGTGGGGCATCCATACGGAGCCGTTCCAGTAACCATCGGTGCGGTAGTAGGGGGCGGATTGATCTACTACGGAAATGCCGGAGGGGCTCCACATATGGGTGGATGAAAATATCTTATCTGTCAGTGTTTGCTGCTGAGCAGGTGTACATATGCCTGATACTAACGGGTACGCGCCATCGAGGCCCATGTTGAAGTTGGCACCTGATACGGGGTCTTTGAAAAATCCGGCAGCCCGCCCGGCACTGTCGTGCTGAACATAGGAATAATAACCAGCCTCCCCGTCCCACGAATACTTTTGCAACGCGGCGCCCAGCCTGCTGATATCTCCGTCATATGTTCTAATGTCTGACGCCTTGCCCAGCGCACGTGCAGCCATTCTCAGTATCTTGGCCACCCGTATGGCGTGGGCGGTGGTGATTACAGGTGTTACCTGTTTTTGGAGCCCCTTGTTATGCACGCCCACCTGCGGAGGATAGTCATCCCATCCACCGGAATTATAGAAGTAATCCCAGGTTTTTAACAGGCCGGAGGATAAAGTATTGGTGGAAGAACTCCCATGACGGCCTACCAGGAATTCATAGTATTGTTTAAGTCGGGGATAGAAGTAACTGAGCAACTCCTTCGACTGTGTTTTATTCCAAAGCTCCAGGAACGCGTACATCTGCACTGGTACGGGTGAGCCGTGATGAACGAATGCGGACTGACTACCAGGCGGTGTTAGATAGGCATTGATGCAATCGACTGCCAGCTCAGGATTTACCTGTGAAAGACCGAGCGCAATAAAGCCAAGGTCCCAGGTGTACAGGCTGTTCCACCACTTGCCGGGTGTAAAATGGCGGATGTATTGGTTTTGTGTATACACCGGGTATACTACATTCGATAGTAAGGTGCTTTTAAGCATGTTCTGGCTGAAAAGATATTGCTCCCCTGCGGCCAGTATTCCCTGTTCCTTTTGCACGGTATCGTTCAGCTGTGCGGCGAAATGTGTTTTTAACGGAGTGTTTTGTTTCAGAACGGTCAGTACCTGTTCACGCGCGCCGCTGCTGAGCAGGGCGGTACATGTTTGCGAGGAGAACGGCGCTAATTCTACCGGACGGATAAACACGTTGGCATAATCTCCTCTCCCATTGCCATTCAGCACTTTGGCCACATGGTTATGGGTTTCATTCCGTAAAAAGATATCCAGTTCATCATTCTTTATGCTGCGCACCTTGAATGGCTCCGCGTCCCAGGTAATACCGTAATACGATGGAACGTCCTGGTATTTCAGCAGCAGTTGACGGGCAGCGGGGTTTTCTTCGGTGGCAGGTGTTTTAAGCATGGGCGCTGGCGCGATGGTGAAGGGATGGGCCGACTGGTCGCCTGTAATCACAAACCCGTTCAACAATAAACCGCCACCACCGAGGGACGTAAGACTTAAACGTTGCCGATCAACACCAGTCACCTCAAATGGAACATCCAGCACGGCAAGTGTATCGCTTTGTTTGAAAGTTATTTTCTGGTTTACCAGCCCGGAAAGCTGCACCGCAGATGCCGACGCGTTCTTCAGGTTATAAACAAAAAGCAGCCTGCCCTTTTTCATACCTGTAGGGATACGCACATCATAATCGATCTTATCACCTGCCCGCCTGCCAAAATCCTTCCCAACTCCACGGCCGTTAATAAGGCCTGCACTGCGCACTTCTCCGCGCATCCATCCATCGTAAACAAGATCGGTATCGGGTTGCCTGAGCGCATACGAAATGTTGCGGTAATCCACTGCATTGTACCATGTAGTCCCTTCGCCATACGTCAACTTCCGCTCCCCATAGTTATCGGGGTATTCAATTGATGCAATAAGATTGAGCGAAAGATTCTGTGGCAATGCGGTATTATTGACACAACGCATGGAAACCAGTACCGACGATGTATCTACCAGCGTGTAAGTAACGTCGGTGTATACCTGGTCTTTCCACTCCAGCTCATAGCGATAGGTAATCGTACGCAGGTCGCGCTGCACGTTCCAGGGAAAGTACTGCGATTCGAAACGTACGTTGGGTACAAGGAGTTTGTTGCGATAATAGCCTGGCAACACAGAAAAGTCGAAGCGCATACCGCTTCTTATATCAGGGATGTGAGAAATGCCTGCGTACTTTTTGGAATATGGGCCCCAGGAAGGTAGGCGAAGATCGTGACTGCCATTCAATTTGGCGGTATCGGGAACTTTTAACTGTGCATGAATATCAATCGTAAGTAAAAGTGCCAGGCAGAGGCTTAACCGTGCTATTATCGTCATAGTGAAAGGTTGATTAAATGCCTGCCAGCTTCATACTGGCAGGCATTCGGTATTTAGTTGGCCCCCTCGTTGGGCGTAATCTTTGTTTTATTAATGTCCACCTGGCTCTGCGGGATCGGGAACACGAGGTTGTTTTCGGTCACCGGGTTTACCAGGTTGATCTGTGCTGCTTTTCCATTAATCACCGTAATGGCCCTATCCGTCCTTACAAGGTCGTACCAGCGCAGGTTCTCAAATGCAAATTCTACTCTCCTCTCCTGCTCTATAGCCAGGCGGAACGACTGCTGATCGGGTACTTCTATGGCGGTAAGCGGGTCAAGGTCGGCACGATCGCGCACGTCGTTCAGGTAATCGAAAGCATCCCCATCTGGTACATAACTGGCCTCGTTCAAACACTCTGCGTACATCAGCAACACATCTGCATAACGGATGATGGGAATGTTATTGGCATTATCATTGGCAAGGGCCGGCACATCGAAATACTTCTTTACGAAGTTGCCCGGAATAGTAGCTCCACTTGCATTTACGTAAGACGTGGCAACGGTGGCAGCTTTGCGCGCATCGCCGGCTTCATAGGCATTTATCAGGTCGTCGCTGGGAATGTTGTTACCACCGCCGCCAAACATAATTACCGCATTGCCGGAGTTCTGCGGTGCAAAAGAATTGGGCCATCCATTCCCCTGTCCTACGCCACCTGATTTGTATTGCACATCAAAGATAGCTTCTATATTTTTCTTGTTATTTACTTTGAAAAAATCAGCGTACACTGGCACCAGGTCGTACACTTTCGAGTCGATCACTGCTTTTAACTGGATGGCAGCAGGCGCAAACTTCTTCTGTGCCAGCAATACACGGCCCAGGATAGATTTGGCGGCGCCTTTTGTAGCACGGCCTATGTCTGCCGCCGCCGTGTAATTTGGAGGCAATGCTGCTTCTGCTTCGGTGAGATCTTTTTCTATTTGTGCATACACATCTGCCTTTGGTGCCCTGCCATATTCGTATCCTTCATCCGGATTGGTAATTTCTTTCAGCACAAGGGGCACATCTCCAAAAGTACGTACCAGGTTAAAGTAATAAAGGGCGCGCAGGAACTTGGCTTCACCAATATACCTGTCTTTTAACGCATCACTCATGGTGATAGCACCAATGCGGTCCAGGATGGCGTTGCAGCGGGCAATGGCGGTGTAACTGTTGCTCCAGCGGTTATTGATGTAAGGGTTGGTCGTGCGGATATAGAACCGGTCGAATTCATCCTGATCGGTTACAGAACCAGAGGCCACCGGCATGGAGTTATCGGACCGGACTTCGCCAAATATATAACTGTCGCCACCATAAGTGCCACCCGAGCGCAGGGCGGCATAGGCGCCATTAACAGCGTTTTTGAAATCTTCTTCTGTCTGGTAAAAGTTACCGGTGGTAATGGAAGAAATGGGCTTCAGGTCTACAAACCCTTTGCCGCAGGATGATAGCGCTATTACAATAAACGCTGCCTTGTATATCGTGAGATGATTAAATTTCATGAGGATCAATTTTAGAAACCAATGTTAATACCGAATGTTACTGTTTTCGCCAGCGGATAGCTGCCATAGTCTACACCACCTGTGAGCGGCCCTTCATAGTTACTTACTTCAGGATTGAAGTTGAGGTACTTGGTCCAGGTGTACAGGTTTTGTGCGGATGCATAGATCCTGATCCCCTGTAAATTCAGACGGTTTACAATCGCTGCCGGGAGTTTATAGCCAAGGCTGATGTTCTGAATGCGCAGGTAGGATCCGTCTTCTACCCAGCGGGAAGAAACGGCGTTGTTGTTACCTGTGGTGCGCGCATTGGCCCTCGGCACTTTACCGTTACCCGGATTTTCGGGCGAACGCCAGCGGTCTTTTACAATCGCAAGGTTGTTACCACCGCCTTCCAGGTTGTCGAAGAAACGGCGGCTCAGGTTCAGGATTTGTCCGCCCTGTGTACCCTGCAGGGAAATGGCGAGGTCAATACCCTTGTAAGAAAAGCTGTTGTTCAAACCGTAAATAAAATCGGGCTGGTTATTACCGATGATCGTCCTGTCTTTCGCATCTAAAATGCCATCGCCGGTTACATCTTTGTACTTCACATCACCGGGGCGCGTGGTATTGTCGTGCGGACTGGTATGCAGGTCTGCCGCATCTTTGAAAATGCCAATTTGCTCGTAACCATAGAAGCTACCGATCGGGTGACCAATCATGGTAATGTTGGTTTCGCCTACGCCACTGCCGTTCAGGATCGGATCGCCGGTGGGCCCGAGCGCCAGTACTTTGTTCCGGTTGAACGAGAGGTTGGCATTGGTGTTCCAGGTGAAAGCTCCTGTGAAGTTGTAGCTGTTTACACTAAATTCAAAACCTTTGTTATTCATGCGGCCAATGTTCTTAAACGCGGATCCAAATCCTGTAAGGGTGGGTACGTTCACCGACAACAGCAAATCCCTGGTAACACGGTCGTAATAGTCTGCGGAGAAAGTAAGCCTGTTCTGCCACAGCCCCAGGTCAAAACCCAGGTCCAGTTGCTGGTTACGTTCCCATTTCAGGCCAGAGTTGCCGAGTGAGTTAATAGCCAGGCCGGTTACGAGGTTGTCGCTGAAAGCATAGTTGGTGGTGCCCACGCTACCCACATACGGATAGTAGTTGCTGAAGGAGTTGTTGCCCGACAGGCCGTAGCTCACGCGCAGCTTCAGTTCAGACAATACGGGAATATCTTTCATAAACGATTCTTCGGTCACCCTCCAGCCAACAGAGGCAGCGGGGAAGGTACCAAACCTTTCATCCGGGCCGAAAATAGAAGAACCATCGCGGCGTACCGATAACTTCAACAGGTATTTGGCCTTATAGTTATAGTCTATTCTTGCAAAGTAAGATACGGTAGCGTTCTCCGTAATCTGCGAACTCACCGAGGTGGGTTGTCCTGCCGCATTCAGCGTTTGTACGATATCGTTAGCAAAGATGCCGCCGCCCGCGTTGGCGCTCTGGTATTGCAGTTTGTTCGACTCCGTGCCGATCAGTACTTCCAGGTTATGTACTTCGCGGAACGATACATTATAACTCAATACCTGGTTCACCAGCCAGCTCACCCCCTGTTCGGAAAAGTTGGAACCCACTGCGGCGGTAGGCGGCAACTGCTGGTTCAACGGCATTTTGGAAGTAACGTAAGCGTTCCTCCGGTTGGCGTACAGGTTGGCGTTACCGGACAGGCGATATTTTAAATTCGGCAGAAAGCTGTATTCGGCCCAGGCATTCGATAACAGGTTAATCTGGTGGAATTTGGAGTTATACTCAGTGATATTAGCCACCGGGTTGGTAATACCGGGGAAGTTGTACATCGCGGCCAGTGCGGTTTGGGAAGAATAGGCGCCGTTATCGCTGTAAATGGGTGCCATAGGCATAGCCGAGAGTGCGGCATTGATAATACTGCCATCTGCCCAGTGCCCGTCCGACCGCACTTCGTCGGTTATCCTGTAGGATGGATTGATATTCACACCCATCGATAACTTCGACGTAGGTCTGATGTCGATATTCGCCCGCAGGGTATAGCGGTCCATGGCTGATTTTTTAATAATACCTTTCTGCGACAGGTAACCTGCGCTTACGGAGTATTGTACCTTTTCGGAACCGCCCATCGCGGAGAACTGGTAATTGCTAATCGGTGCCGTGCGGAAGATCCGGTCCTGGTAGTTGTAATCGGGCAGCGCGGCTACTTTAGCCGGGTCATCATAATTGAACCAGTCAAACAGGTCGCCGCGCGGATAACGGTAACGCAGGTAGTTAGAAGGCCTTACACTGTTCGGGTCCGTGATTTGCGCACCGGGCACGTTGTCGAGATAAGCGTTGTTAGCCGCTTCCTTGCCGAATTCCGCAAACTCCTGCGAATTCAATACGTCCAGTTTTTTTGTTACCTGCTGGAAGCCGGTGTATACATTGAGGCTCATGCGGGCTTTACCGGACACGCCTTTTTTAGTGGTTACGAGTATTACGCCGTTGGAGCCACGGGAGCCGTAAATGGCGGCAGACGAAGCATCCTTCAGCACATCGATCTTATCGATTTCTTCCGAATCAAATAACCCGAACACAGCAGAGGAAACAATGTTGCCATCTACTACGATCAGCGGGCTGGTACCTGCCGAAATAGAACCGAAACCTCTTACTTTGATAGCAGGTGTGCGGCCCGGACTTCCCGAGTTCTGTTGCACCACCACACCGGCTATTTTACCCTGCAGTGCCGTAGCTACGTTCGACACCGGCATATCGCGGATCTCCTGCATCGGTACGGATGCAATAGCGCCGGTTACGTTTTGTTTCTTCTGGGTACCGTATCCTATCACCACCATTTCACTCAAATTACTGGACGACGCCACCAAAGTTATGTTCAGTGATGTGCGGCCTGCCAGTGCCCGTTGCTGTGAAGAAAAGCCGATATAAGTAAACAGCAAAGTATCGTTGGCAGAGGGCACGTTCAGGGTAAAACGCCCGTTTTCATTGGTCATAACACCGAGAGAAGTGCCTTTCACGTTTACGCTCACACCAGGCAGCGGCTGCCCCCTGTCGTCGGTAACCACACCGCTTACAGGCACCTGCGCCTGCACCAGCGATTCCACGCCCCGGCCGGCAGAAATAACGATCATGTTGTTACCCATATTACGGTAGCGCAAACCGGAATTCTCAAACAGTTTATCGAGCGCATCGGAGAGGCTGGCGTCCTTTACGGCAAAATCTATCTTCCTGGTCAGCAGGTTAAGATCGTAGTTATAGATGAACCTCACTTTGGCTTTTTTCTCTATCGCAGTAAGCACAGTGCGAAGTTCCGCCTTTTCAAAGCTGGCTGTGATGGTTTGGCTGAATACCTTTTCGGCACTTGCCTGGGTAATGGTAAACAGGATTATTAACACGGAAAGCTTCATAAATAGCAGGAATTTAAGCAGACGTGACGTCATAACTCCCCGGGCAGGAGGTACGTTTTTTTTCATAACTTTGGATTTACGGTTTAAAAAAGAAGAAACCTGTAGATTTTGCCGATCGGAAAGGTTTCTGATACATTAGACTCGTCGGGGAATGTTTGCAGCATTTCCCGATTTTTTTGGTTGTTACTTGTAGATATTTACCTCATTGTTATTGATTTTAAAAGTGAAGGGCAATGACAGTTGCAGGGCTTCCAACACTTCTTCCATCCGCTCATTCTCAAACTTCGCGTGAAACCTGTATGCAGCCACCGCGGGATCATTGATCGTTATTTTTACATTATACCATCTTTCCATTTCCGTGGCGATCTCCCGGAAATCTTCTCCGTCAAACACCAGTTTATTGTATACCCAGGCGGTTTCCACCATAGAGGTGTCGGGTATGCTCACTTTAATATGTTTGATCACCATGGAAGGTTGTGCAGGTGTATTGGCTGCCACAGCAACGGCCTGGCGGTCTACTACTACTTTTTCATGCGGATGCAGTAACAATGCCGACTGGGTTTCTCCTGTTTTGGATACCTGTATCGCACCGCTGATCAGCGTGGCTTCCGACCGCAGATCGTCGGGGTAACATTTTATGTTGAATACGGTACCCAGTACGCGCACATGGAGATCGCGGGTACGAACGAGGAACGGGCGATTGGGCATTTTAGCGACATCGAAATAGGCTTCTCCTTCCAGTTCCACCGCCCTTACAGAGTCACTAAAACGTGTAGGATACACAATGCGGCTGCCTGAATTTAACCATACTATGGTGCCGTCAGACAATAACACCCTGGACTTTGCCCCGGGTTTGGCCACCGTTTCGGTCATTAATGTTTCCGCCGCAGGCTTGTTACGGAAGTACCACCAGCCGCCGCAAACCAGGCCCGTAAGCACGGCTGCCGCTGCCAGCGTTTTGCGCAGGTAATAACGCCGGCTTTCCTGTGGAGCCGGCACTTCGTCCTCTTCCCGGGCGGCAGTGGCTAATATGTGCTGAAAATGGGCTTCTCCGTCCGCATCACCATCTTTGAGGGAAGGCACCGCACCCGGCCAGTAATCGTCCATTATAGAAAGGAAATAGGCATCTTCCGGATGCTCCCTTAGATGGTCATCCAGCTCTTTTATTTCCTCAGGAGTGGCCTCCCCGGACAGTTTCCTGGCTATGAGCCGGGTAATTTTTTCTTTATCCATTGAACCTTGGTTAATGATAAAGACAAGAAATTGAAGAGATGACCTTAAAAGAAAGGGAAATTATTTTTTAACCGCCTTTTGGGGAAATGCGGTAAAGTGGGTTTGTACCTTTTCGGAGATGCGTTTCACAGCAATCACCATCTGGGCGTCTATGGTATTTACCGTGAGGTTCAGTATCTCGGCCACGTCTTTGTACCGCAGCCCGTCTTCCCTCACCAGTTTAAAGATCATTTTGCACCGGGGCGGCAGGGATTCCACTGCGGCCGTTATTTTCGCCTGTATCTCCGCACTGATCATCTTCTGGTCGGGCGCCTGATCGCGGCTTTGCTCGATATCAAAATGTTCAAAGGGTTCGGTGATCTGCCGCTGGGCTTTGGCCGACAGGTAATTTAAGGAACCGTTTTTGACCGCTACATACAGGTATACACGAAGATTGGCGATCGCCAACGCCTTTTCCCTATGTTTCCAAAAGCGGATAAATACATCGTCTACTATCTCCGCTGCTGCTTCGTTGGTTTTAACGATGGAGCAGGCAAACTGGTTGAGGCGCGGACTGTAATACCGGAACAAGCGGCGGAACTCCTGTTCGTCACCGTCCGCGATCAGACGAAGGTCTACTTGCGGCTCCTCATTTGTATTACGTGGCGTATTTAGCAAAAAGGTTATTTAATTTGGATAGATAAACGTGAAATCTGTGTCCCTTATCAAAGTACACTTTTTTTTGAAAAGGAAAATACGCGGTGTATTATTTCTTGTAAACCCGGTCTATTTCCGCCCCTTTGTCGCCCTGCTGTTCCATCCACTGTTTCAGTACCGCTGTGTATTCTTTTACGTACCTGGCATAAGCCGGCTGGTCGGCCAGGTTATTTAGCTCGTAGGGATCTTTTCTTATATCGTAAAACTCCACTGCAGGTCTGTTGCTCACGCGGTACACCAGCATGCCTGCCTTCCTGTCTGTTTTCGCCTTTTCCTGCCAGGAACTCCACACACCCAAATCGCCCGGATTGTTATACCACTTGATCGCGTAGGTGCTGTCCGGCGTCAGGTTCAGGATTAATTTATAGCGGTCGTCGCGCACATTACGGCTTGGGTAGGCCGGGCCTTCGGGGATGTTGTTGTACATACCAAATGCGTAGGGGCGGGCTGATTTGGTAACACCTTTGATCACAGAGAGGAAGCTTTTGCCGTCGAGCCTGGCATCAGGCACACCGCCGGCAATATCTACCAGGGTTGGGGTGATGTCTTCGTATTGCACGATGGCCTCCGTGGTCTTTTTACGTTTGGCCACACCCGGCCATCGTACGATCATGGAGCTTTTCTGTCCGTAATCCCAGCACGTCCATTTACCACCGGGAAACTGCGGGCCTTGTTCACCCAGGAAAATGAAGATAGTGTTCTTATCCAGCCCTGTTTTCTTCAGCAGACCCATCACATCGCCCACCTGGTTATCCAGCCTGCGGATTTCCGCCAGGTACTTACAGTACTGCTCGCGCGTTTCTTTAGTATCTACCATATTGGGAGGTAATACCAGCTGGCCGGCCTTAAATTCAGAAGGGTCGCCGGTGTCCCAGGGTTTGTGCGGATTGATGCTCATCACGAACAGGCAGAAGGGTTTATCGCCCGCCGTCATATATTTCTCTATCCCGGCTAATGTATATTCATCGTTGCTCGATACACAGTTGGGCTGAAAGCCTTCGATGATATCGAACTGGAATATAGATTGCGGTTTGGTCATATGATCTTTCCCTGTTAAACCTACTTTGTACCCTTGTTCGCTCAGGTAATGCGCCACGCTCTTTACATCATTATAAACAGGTTTATGGTTCTGGAAAGAGCCATGCCTTACCGGGTAAAGTCCAGTGAATAGCGAAGCGCGTGTAGGCACACACGTGGCATGGGAAGCATAAATCTGGTTGAACTTCAGTCCCTCTGCCGCGAGCTGGTCGATGTACTTGGTGCGTATGTTTTTACCTCCATAGCAGCTTAACTGGCGTGTATCAAGGTCGTCGGCCATAATGATCACGACGTTAGGACGTTTTTTTTGAGCGGCAAGCGGGGCAGCGGCGAACAGCAGGGTAAAAGCCGTTGCCATTCCTTTCAGATAAGATAGATTCATACGATCATTTTTCACGTGGTGGATGCGCGGGATATGATGATCCCCGCGGTAAATATAATACGTGGAGGGGATTGATTGTATGCTTTTTCACATCTATGACTATCGGCCACCCGCTAACATCCACCACTGCGAGAGAAAGATCAGTTCATTGTGATCCTCACGAACACCAACGATGCCGCCCTGTCGGATATGGAGAAAGATATTTCGGGGGCTTTAAAAGATTAATGTCCTTCCAGCAACACCCTGATCTTCCCCATCGTGCCACGCCAGTAAAACTCCAGGTGTTTACGGATCACATCCGTAGGAAAATTGCTGATATAGAGTGCCAGCTCCGTATGGCTTTCAAAAGGCGTGATAATAAACTCGAGCACAGTATAATTGCCAGGCACATCGGGCAGCCGTGATACAGAGCTGAGGTGGCTATAACTCAGGGCCCGCTCCTTTTCATACTGAAGAATGGCACCCTTGTTTTCAAAAATGCCGTGATGGAAACCACGGATAAAAATAGGCGTACCGGTTTGCCAGCTGGTTCTATGCTGATCTTCATATGCTCATCGCCCATCCATTGTTTCATTAACGGGGGATGCGTGAGGGCTTTCCAAAGTAACGTGGGGGTACACCGGATATTGACAGCGGTCGAAAACTTATCGGTCATACCTGAAGTTAATCATTTCCGTTAAAGCTTCCATCCCTTCCGGCCCTCTTATTCTACCGGCACTCGACCGGCACTTGACCGGCATTCGTATAGCCCCCGCCCCTAAAATTCTACTCAAAACGACATTTTTTCTACCCAAAACGACATTTTCTGCGAGCCTGTTTCCGGAGATTTGTATTAAAAAAAACATGCTACAGAAAAAATACAATGCCATATTAGCCGGGGCCACCGGCGGCTTCGATAAACAGGTAGTGGTACGCCACCGCTACGGGCAGGTACTGATCTGCAAACATCCGCCGAAGCGGGGCAATAAGGGGACGAAAAAGCAACTGGCGGCGCAGGAGAAGTTTCGCCAGGCAGGGGTGTACGCCAAGCTGGTAGCCGTGATACCGGAGCTGACCGACTACTACAAAACCAAACTATCCGGCCCCAGGAACGTGCAGAACCTGGCCATTTCCGACTTCTATCAGGCGCCGGAAATCGACGACATCCAGGTAGATGAGCAGCTGATTACCATTACCGCCACCGATAACTTTATGGTGAAATCGGTGACGGTGAAGATTTATAATGAGGCAGGCGACCTGCTCGAAAGCGGTGCGGCCGTGCAGCGATGCAACAGCGATGAGTGGGACTTTGACAGCAGGTTTGTGTCATCCACCGCCTGTCGCATTGAAGTAAGGGCGATGGACCTGCCCGATAACGAAACCATGGTGGAACATATACATGTACCTGCATGCGTATTTATTCAGGAAAACGAACACCTTCCATCTCATCCAGCCGGGCAATTATGCCCCAGCCGTAAAAGTAGTTCGCAACTGCTATCAGTACCTCGTTCCTACCCTTTTGCAACGGCAGCCTCACTACTGTATTCTCAATCGTGCACCTTCCGGAAGGAAACTTCTGTCCCGGTGATCCGAAATGATTCTTATCGGCATATACCGCCTGTCCGTTTACAAATAGCCAGATTTCATCACTGAAGCCCAGGTGTAAGTTGCGCTCCTGCGCACTGTCCGATTCAATAGTGGTTTTTACCCAGGCCAGGCGGCGGGTTTTAAAGGGCGTACCGCCTAAAGCACGAGTAAGGTTTAGCAGCGCACGATCTTCGGTAACGAGGGGTGTCCATTTGGTGGAGCTATCGGGGTATTCGGGGCAAATGAGTTTGCCGCCGAGGTAAGGCAAGGGTGCCGCTATTTCTTTTCCGAAAGGGAATTCGATGGCCGGGCTACATTGCCATTTACGCAGGTAACGGGTATCATTGTACACAGGGATATACCCCTGTGAGGGGTCGAGGTTTTCCACAGCTCCCGGTTTTATCACCATATTGGCGATGGTGATCTCACCGCCCGAAAAAGCAATGCCACCGTTTTTCACCCCGCCTTCCAGCGATGGTACTAACAGGGCATGACGGGTCATATCGTTTACGTAAGCCTTCATTTGTTTGCCGGATACCACGAGTTTAATATGGTTCCAGCCCGGGATGTTCAGGCGGGCACCGGCCTGGTATTCGTCGGCGAGGTCCCACAGATTGGTGCTATCGACCATCGCGGTATATTGCAGCGTAGTGCGTTTGGCCGGAGCCGCATCTTTAAAATAGCGCAGGTAAAAGTTATCCCCCGTTTTACCATCGGCCGACAGGTGAAAGGTAATACCAGGAAACCCAAAACCAAATTCCACATCGTATTCGATAGTGCCGTCCGAAAATTGCTGGTCCTTTAGCAGCAGGGGTTCGCCCGCTTTTACATATACGGCCTTAACACCCTTGTGCATGATAAATTTAATGCCGGCAGCAGGGTCGTACTGCCAGTACGCCGGCTCCATGGGCACGTTGATAACTTTAGCTTTTTGCTGCGCAACAGTACCCAGCGTAAACAGGAACAACGACAGCAGCGAGATGGATGTTTTCTTTAAAATCAATGTCATAGCGCGTAATTTTTTTAACTTTAGAAGTGATGGCGGTAAGTTAAACCGGCTATCGTTTCGGGTGTGGTGCAAGTACGCGCCAAAGCTGTGCAAGCTGGCGCCAACTATCTTAAACATTGATAATGAATAACAACGGCGAGGCATTTTACCTGTCCCAATTGCTTAAACAAATCGGGGAAGTATTTGACAGAGGCGCCGCCAGCGACTGGACGCCCTACGACTTTAACAAATTGTCGGACGCTATTTTCGAGCGTACGGACGTGCGCCTTAGCGTTACTACCCTCAAGCGAATTTTCGGGCGGTTGAAATATGACAGTGCGCCTACGCTTAGCACGCTTAATACGTTGGCGCAGTTTGCCGGGCATGCCGACTGGCTGGCGTTTAAATCACAGCCCGGCGAAGCGGTGTTAGAAACGACGGTTAACATTCCTCTTCCTCCCGCCAAAAAGCCGAAATGGTTATGGACCAGTCTGGCGGGCAGCATTATCCTGGCTGCCTGTTTACTAGTGATCTTCCAGTTTGCCGGTAAAAGCCGTAAGGCCTATACACCTGCCCAATTCGAATTCAGCGCTAATAAAATGATAGCAGAGGGCGTACCGAATTCAGTGGTATTTAATTACACCGCGAACGCTAAACCAGACTCCCTGTTCATCGTGCAAACCTGGGATATGTCGCGCAAGGTGCAGGTACCGGCCGATAAACATGCACACTCGGCCATCTATTATTATCCCGGTTTCTTTAAAGCAAAACTGATAGCCGATACCCAGGTAGTAAAAACACAGGATATATGGATTACGACTGCGGGCTGGTTATGTTTGCTGGAAGAAGAGCCCTTCCCCGTTTATCTTCCCAAAAAAGAATACGAACAAAACGGCATTATTGAAGTAACCGACGCCATGCTGGCCCCATACCTTCATACATCGCCGGTGCCGAAAGTGCGTTTCTTTAACCAGCGCGACATGGGCGAGTTAATGAATGACAACTTTGTATTTGAAACCACCGTTAAAAACACCTTTGACGATGGCCGTAACGCCTGCCACGCCAGCCAGGTGCTGATACAGTGTAAAGACGATATGATCTTTATTCCGCTGGCTGCGAAGTCATGCGTGGGCGACCTGTCACTCTATTACTGCGGAACGTGGATACAAAGCAAATCGGCCGATCTTTCGGGATTCGGCTGCGACCTTACGCAATGGACAACACTGAGGGTAGAAGCAGTTAAAGGTAAGGTCAGTATTTACGTTAATGATCGGCCAGCATATACATTAACGTTTCCGAATAAACCCACTGCTATTGTGGGTGTACAATACAGGTTTAATGGCGCTGCTGCGGTGAAAGACACGAGGTTTACCGCTAATGGTAATGCGCACGAAATGAAGTAGGCCCATCTCCCGGAAGCAACATTTATCTCTCCCCAAAATTCTACCCAAAACGACATTTTTTCTACCCAAAACGACATTTTTCCCCGATCAAATCCGCCACCTTTGAAGTGTTATTTTAATTATATCACTTTAAAAACTTTTAACAATGTATCAGAAAAAATTCAATGCCACCACACATGGTGCAAGCGGAAAATTCGACGAGCAAATCGTGTACGCTCAACGAAATGGCAAAACAACGATCACGATCGCAAAGCCTAAAAAAGAACGTAAGCTGACCCAGAAAGAACAGGAGGTACAGGACCGTTTTACAGAGGCTACACTTTGGGGTAAATGGATTATGTCGACCCCGGAAAACCAGGAACCCTACGTGATGGCGGTGGGAGAAAAAGGTAATATCTACCAGGCCGCCATTAACGACTTCCTTTCAGTACCCATGGTGGAACTGGTCAGGAGTCTTAACTATACGGGGGTCCCGGGAGGCCAGATAGTAGTGCTGGCCCAGGACGATGTTAAGATCGATTCGGTGATCGTAGAATTGTTCAATCCCAACGGCGATTTGCTGGAAAGCGGAGCCGCACAGGAGTACTCAAAGAACAGTTACCGCTACACCGCTACTACCGAAAACCCGGCACCGAACGGCACCAGGGTGGTAGTAACCGTGAAAGACCTGCCAGGCAATGCTATCACGAAAGAAGTGTTGCTGTAAGGCTTATTAGTTTCAGGACCGGGGCTCATGTGGGCCCCGGTTTATTTTTCGGTATTCGAGTGGTTTATAGCCTGTTACTTTTTTAAAGGTGGCGGTAAATATGCTGGGGTTAGCATAACCAACATCCAGGGCAATTTCTTTCACCCGTAACCGTGTAGTTAACAATAATTCCCGCGCTTTGTCGATTTTTGCCAGCGGTCTGGCATCCTTTAACGTAATACCCGTTTTTACCCTGAACTCGTCGCAGGCATGCCGGTAACCAACACCCGCCTTTTTCGACATTTTTTTAACGGCGCCCTGTGGGTTACCAACGCGGGTTAACGACAGTGTTATTTCAGAGAGTACCTGGCTATCCACAGCACCAGTCCTGTATTTCGACTTAAAATGTTTATCTGTTTTTTTAACCGCGCCCGCGTATTCTTTCATCAGTTCACAAATCTGTTTTTCCACTTCCACCTTACGCACCCAGCCCGTTAAATTATTTTTCCGCAGCCGTTCAAATACGTTGTATACGTGCCTGTTGACAGGCAGCGATACCTGCCTCACGCCTTCTGTCGCGGTAGTTACCAAATGTTTCGTTACTGCGTCAATTTCCGCGCAGTCCTGCTGCATATCCGAAAGCATTTTCAGGCTTAGTGCAAAATGGCATAACGTGTATTCCCCAACGGCCAAACTTAATCCATGCTGGCCGGCAGGTAAATAATACAGGTGATAAGTGTTTTCCGGAAGCGTTCGTGGCTTGACCAGGCAGGTAGGATTACCTTTGATAACATAGGAGATCAGCACCGTGGGTTCAGCGATGATATAATACAGCGTCTTCGGCTCGTCGAGCCGGATATGATCGCGAAAATACCCGCTATGCGTGCCCTCTTCCTCCTGGTGCAGTATGGCACCAAAGGGGCCGCTGGTTACCTTAGCGGGTATATAGGTTATTAATGCCGGATCTCTGTGTGGTGACGGTAAATAATCAATTGCCACATCTTCCTGATGTGATGGCAATACAAATTCCATGTAGTTCAGTTTTGGTGTTTATAATAAACTGCCAAAACGGTTTAAATAATAATAGGCTACTACTAAGATAAGTATTGCTAATTATTTAGCAAAATATTCCCTGATTCTATGTATATAACTACATTTCCGCAACACAAAACTTTCCCATAACTTTAGTACATGTCATCCACCCTCAACCCGTTATTCCAACACTTCGAAACATACATTCCCCTCTCCACTCCGCTGCGGCAGGAGTTGGAAAGCCGCATCCGCATCCGGTCGTTTAAGAAAGGTCAGTTACTGCACGATGCAAAATATGTTTGCAGTGAAAGTCACTTTATTCAAAAGGGGCTGGTGAGAGTTTTTTTTGAGAAAGATGGAAAAGAGATCAGTGAATATTTTAGTGCCGAGGGCGAGTGGGTAAATTCGCCCCGCAGTTTTATGCAGCAGCAGCAAGACATTTACTCCATTGATGCGCTGGAAGATACGGATACGTACTGCCTGCAGGTGCGCGACCTCATATATCTTTTCGACCATTTCCCCGAAATGGACAGGTACTCGCGGCTCACGATGGGCATACTGTTCGGGCATTTCATGGAGCGTATTACATCGATGCGGTTTACAACGGCCAAAGAGAAATATGAACACTTCCGCAGCGTGTACCACGACATCTGCCACCGGCTGCCACTGGGCATGATCGCTTCGTACCTGGGCATTACGCAGGAAACCTTAAGCCGCATCAGGGCCGAAAAGTAGTTTTTGATCCATATCAAATAATCGCGTACTGAAAACGCAGAGCTTTGTTAAAAAATATCATCCATGCGCTTTTTCATCAGTCTTATTGCAATTCTTTGCTGCACCGGCGGCCTCTCCGCCCAGCAAACCCTTCAAACACCGCAGGTAAACAGCATTTTATACAGCGGCCCCGGCGACAACCAGCCGCTGCTCGTAGGCCTTGGCGGCTCCGAAGGCGGCAATGCCTGGAGCAGTGATCACTGGAAGGCTACCCGCGACACCTTTCTCGCCAAAGGTTACGCCTTCCTGGCCCTCGGTTACTTCGGCGCGCCCGGTACACCGGATACACTCAACCGCATCTCCATCGATGCGGTGCATGATGCCATTCTTAAAGCCGCTTCCAACCCACGCATCAACAAACGTAAAATCGCCATCATCGGTGGTTCCCGCGGCGGCGACCTCGCCTTACTGCTGGCCAGCTATTATCCGGATATCAGTTGCGTGGTAGCCATCGTTCCCAGCCATGTTACCTTTCCCGGTCACACCGATCACTTCAGCACACCCGCCTGGACGTTTAAAGGCCGCGACCTGCCGTTTGTTCCGGTAAACGAAGCCTCCGTACCATTCCTGATGAAACGCGATTTAAGGGGCGCTTTTGAGGCTATGCTACAGGATACCGCAGCCGAGCGTACGGCGTTAATACCTGTGCAAAATATCAAAGGCCCGGTATTACTGCTGTCTGCCAAAAGCGATGAGATTTGTCCATCCACCCCGATGTGCGAAAAGATGATACAGCAACTGAAACGGAAAGATGCCAGGCATATAGCTTACGACGGCAAACATGCCGAGCCGTTAAAACATTTTGATACGGTCTATAAATTTTTAGACCAGCACTTTAAAGCGCGGTAAGGCAGGTTAAAAACCGGGCAGTCCTTGTTAAATACCGGGTGAAAAATAAAACTATCTTTGCGGGCATGCTTCAGATCAGTAACACCGACATCGAAAAGTCGCTCGACTGCCCTTCGCTTATTGCAGCGTTGAGGGATATGTTTTCTTCCGAATTCACGATGCCATTGCGGCACCATCATTTCTATTCCCTGCCTGGCGGCATTGATAATACCCTTATCCTGATGCCATCGTGGAACAACGAATATATGGGCATTAAACAGGTGATCGTAGCGCCCGGCAATGCCAGCCAGTCGTTACCTTCCATCCACGCCCTTTACACGATACTGGACGCCCGCACCGGCGTGCCCCTGGCCATGATGAACGCGGCCATGCTCACTTCTATCAGAACAGCCTGTACTTCTGCGCTGGCAGCAGATTACCTGGCCGCGAAGGATGCCAAGACTTTATTAGTGGCCGGTACGGGCAAAGTGGCCCGCCACATGGTGCCCGCACACAAAAGCGTAAGGAATTATGAACGGGTGATGATATGGGGCCGTAATGAAGAACGCGCCCGCGACATGCAGGCATTGTTGCAGCAAAGCGGCCACGAAACAGAAGTAGTGACCAACCTCGAAGAAGCCGTTAAAGCAGCCGATGTGATATCCTGCTCCACCATGGCCGAAACACCCATCATCCATGGCGAATGGCTGCATCCGGGGCAGCACCTCGACCTGGTAGGCTCTTACAAACCCGGCATGCGTGAGGCCGACGACCAGGTAATTCTCAGCAGCTCACTGTTCGTAGATTCACGTGCAGGTGCCCTACACGAATCAGGCGAGTTAGGTGAACCTATTAAAAATGGATTAATAGAGGCAGAAGATGTGGAGGCAGACATAGTGGAACTGTGTTCAGGCAAACATCATGGCCGAAGCGCAGCGCATGAGATCACGTTGTTCAAGTCGATGGGACTGGCGATAGAAGATTTGACGGCGGCGTTGCTGGTGTATAACAAGGTTAAATAGTTTTATGCTGATAAAATGGTAAGGGCCGCACTCACGTACGGCCCTTATTGTTTTACGCAAAAAAAGATGGCCAGGCAAACGCCCGGCCATCTCTATAAAAAACACTATAACTACTCCGGCATAAATAACACCGCGTCTGCCACCACAACGCCATTAGCACCATCGTTCGTAATTTCCACGTACGACTTCTTCCCTTTCTCCAGTTTCACCACACCTAAATCTACCCACTCTCCGGAAGTTTGTCCTACCACTTTTACTGACTCGGCAGTATAAGATGCAGGCGTTACTTTACCGTTTGAAGAGATATTGATCATTGTTTTGGCGGAGAGGCCTGCCTGTTTAGGCACATAAGTATACACCCGGTAATTGCCGGTGCGTACTACCTGCGGCACGAAACGGATACTTGCTTTACCATCTTTCGCGTGTAATACGGAAGGACCGTAAGCGCCTTTGGTTTCCCTTTTCCAGTCGCCGGTTACTACTACGTTCGCTTTATCGTCGTTATCTACCAAAATTTCAGCAGTAGCATTGGTGGCCAAAGGTTTCAGGCGCAGTTGCTCCTGCAGTTTGGCTACATCTATATCCTGTATTGCTTTTTTGCTATCGATCGCCATGGCTGCGGCTACGGCAGATGATTGTGCCAACACCATGAACACGGGCTCCATACGGATAGAACCGTAGGCAATGTGGGTGGCCGACAGGCAAACCGGTACGAATACGTTTTTACAATCTTCCGCTTTAGGGATGATAGAGCGGTAAGCGATGGGGTAAGGACCGAAACCGCCAATCTGCACATCTCCTTCATTCTTCACCATACCGTTAACCACCACGCGCTGGGTATTGTGAGAGTCCATGGTATATGCGGCCATACCCACACCGTCTTTTACCACTTCTTTACCTACGCAGTTCGCCTGTGTCATTACGTAAGCACCTACCATCCGGCGGGCTTCACGTACATACATTTGTGGCGACCAGTTACCGCTTTCGGTATATTCATCTTTTGGATAACCCCATTTCAGCATCTGCTTACGGAGGTGTTCAGGCATACGGGGATCGTGGCCGATGAAGTAGAGCAAACCTTTCGTGTACAGCACATGCTGTTTAAAGATTTTCTCTCTTTCTTCAAAACTAGCCTCGGGATAATCGTAGTTCATACCGATCATATCGGTAGAAAACGGCCCGTTATTATTGATGTCTGTTTTATGATTCGGCATCAGGTCGAACTTCAGGAAACCCCAAAGATCGCCGGGTGTCTTTTTCTGGATGTAACGGATCAGCAGCTCGTACTTCGAAGGATCGTAAGCTTCAGGCTGTGTGATGGGTACCTGGTTGTTAGGATCGTCGCTGAGGCAGATGCGGAAATTGTAGGCCTGTACCATTTTATCGCCGCTACCCTGCGGGGCCAGTTTTGCACTGCTGATGCCCCATACCAGGCCGCTTTCAGGTTTACCCGGCTCCTTGTAAGGATCAACACCATCGGGAAACTGGTGTTTATCCAGCATCTGCACGCCGTTATAGGTTTCATTATAATCAGCATTTGCCTCACGGCCTACGATGTAAGAAATGCCAGCCTTCGCCATCAGATCGCCCTCGTACGAGCAATCGATAAACATCTTGGCGCGCACGGTTACATCACCTGCCTGTATTTCGGTTACCCTTCCATTTTCTTTTTTAAGACTGGTAAGATGATGATCATAGATGATATCGAGGCCTGCCTCTTTCACATACTGATGGAAGGTACGTTCCGCTACGCTGGGTTCGAATATCCATTGCTCAAACTTGCCGTAGTGTTTACCGATGCGGCGGTAGTAATCGCGCGACAAACCAGTGATGGCATACTTGTTACCGATATCAGTGTAGCCGAGTCCGCCGGAAGTGAGGCCACCCAGGCGTTTGCCGGGTTCGATCACTACCACGGTTTTGTTCATCTTCTTTGCCGTATACGCTGCTATCACACCCGCTGAAGATCCTCCGTAAACACAAATATCAACTTGTTTTACCTGTTGTGCCATCATGCTGCCCGAGAGTAGCAGGAGGCCGACTAATAGTTTCATTTTCATAAATAGTGGATTAATAACCAGGGTTCTGATCTTTTACCGGGTCTATTGCTTTATTGTAATTGATTTCTGCCTGTGGAATGGGCCAGAGCATGTGGCGGGCTGCTACATCTTTTCCTTTCACCGCTTTCACCACCTGTTGTGCAATACCCAGACGTTTGAGATCGAGCCAGCGTTTGGCTTCTCCGCAGTTTTCATATCCTCTTTCTTTCACCACCAAATCTATGAACGTCTGCTTACCTGCATAATCAGCGAGGTTAAAATCTGTTGCAACATCGGGTACAGTAGCGGGTTTACCATAAGCCCTGCGGTGTACCATATTCAATTTCTCCATCGCATCGGCTGTAGGAGCACTTTCGGCCTGGGCTACCGCTTCTGCATAAAATAATAAGATGTCGGCATACCGGTATACAGGGTAGTCGTTGGCGGCATACTGCGCATCTTTATCGGTAAACTTCTTCAACAATATAGTGGTAGGGCCAAGACCAAAGGTTTGGGAATACCAGTTGAATTTATAACGCAAATCGTTTTTATCCCAGGCTTTCATGAAAGAATTCGTTTCCGAATCGGCGTAAAACGTGTAGTAAGCATTGCCTTTATAATAACCGGAGTTGGGATAGTAACAGTAGTCGAGGTACGGAAAGCCCTGTCCTACCGGCATACGCGCATACTTCAGGTAAAATATTTCTTCAGGAGTACCATTTATATCGGCGCCAAACAGCTTTTCGAAATCCGCCGTTACCGTAACGGGTACCAGGGAGAACTTGTTAGTGGTAATAATCTCCAGCGCTTTATCACGTGCTTTATCGTACTGGTGCAGGTTCATGTATACATCGGTAAGCACCGCTTTGGCCACCAGTTTGGAAGGTGTACCTACTAAACGGGGTGCGTCCAGCAGGTTTTGTTCTGCGAACAAAAGATCGTCTACAATATAATTGTATACTGCCTCTGTTGATGAACGTGCCAGGTTGATAGAATCCATGGTAATTTCTGTACGTAAGGGTACGCCCGCCCAGTTACGCACCAGGTAGAAGTAACACAATGCCCTCATAAACCGCGCTTCACCCACATATTTCTGTACCTCCGCTGGCGTCAGTTGTTTGCCCAGAGGGGCCCGTTTTACCACGATGTTGGCGTTACGGATAGATTGGTAAAAGGCACTCCACATATCTCCTACACGCGTGATGTTGGTATTATCCAGACCAGCGTAGTCGTTCAGCGGGGCATGGCTGCCACGGCCGATCATGTATTCTGTATATATTTCCTGCTGGCATTCGTATAACGCACCCAGGGTACCGCCTGCGCGGATGGGTGTATAAATGGCATTCAGGCCGGCTTCTACTTCGGCCGGGGTGTTGTAAAAGTTTTCTGCGGCAATAGACTTAGGACTCTCTTCCAGCATATCGGAGCAGGAAGTGAGCAGTAATGCGGCAAGTATGATGAAGATAGACTGTTTCATGTGTAAGTAATTTAGAATCCGCACCTGATACCGAAAGTAACAGACTTGCTGGTTGGATAAATGGCATAATCGATACCCTGGTTGATGGAGTTGCTTCCACCATACGCGTTCACTTCCGGATCGTACCAGGAGTACTTGGTAAAGGTGATAAAGTTCTGCGCACTGGCGTATACCTGTGCCGATCTGAAACCTTTCCAGCCCTTTTCTTTCACCGGCAGGTTATACGCCAGCTGGATATTCTTAAAGCGGAGGTAAGAACCATCCTCCACAAACCTGTCGGACAGGTTACCGTTTACCGTCCTGCTGATCTTCGGATACTTCGCATTCGGATTTTCCGGTGTCCAGTGATTGGTAAATACTTCTTTGGGCAGGTTCAGTCCCATACCCAAATCCAGTGAAGATGCCTTGTTCAGGTTAAAGATGTCGTTACCCTGAGAACCCTGGATAAACAACGTGAGTTCAAACCCTTTCCAACCCAGTACAGAGTTCAGTCCATAAATGAAATCCGGGTTAGGATCACCGATGTAAGTTTTATCTGCTGTCGTAATCGTACCGTCTTTCACAATGTCCTCGTACTGCAGGGTGCCGGTAGCGGAATAACCCGATTCTTTATAACCGTAGAAAACGCCCATCGGCTGGCCTTCGCGCAGCAGGTTTACCACGTCGTTAAGAGAACCGGTGTAAAATGCAGCGCCGTAAATATCCTGTCCGCCATAAAGTTTTATCACCTTGTTACGGTTAAAAGAAATGTTAGCGTTCACATTCCAGGTTACTTCATTTTTCAGGATGTTTGCATCTATGCCCAGTTCAATACCTTTGTTTTCCACCTCGCCAACGTTCTGCACGGTAGTTTCGTAACCGGTAGATCTTGGCAACCTCACAGTGTTCAACAGGTCCACCGTTCTTTTATGATAGTAGTCCATGGTGATGCGTAAGTCGTCGTGCAGCAGGCCTACTTCAGCGCCGATGTCGAACTGGCGGGTAATTTCCCATTTCAGATCGCCGGGTAAAGTGGTGTTAGGTGCAAACGCTACATACAACGCATCTCCAAAAATCACATTGCTGGAACCCAACTGGGTGAGTGTTTGGTAAGGGCTGATACCCGTATTGCCGGACAACCCGTAGCTGGCGCGCAGCTTAAGATCAGAGATAACAGTAGACTGCTTCAGGAAAGGTTCGTTAGACGCTTTCCAGGCAAAGGCCGCAGAAGGGAAATTCTCCCACTGGTTTTCCTTCGAATAACGGGAAGATCCATCGCGGCGGATGCTGGCAGTGAACAGGTATTTATCATTAAAGCCGTAATTCGCCCTGGCCAGGTACGACAGCAGCACCCATTTAGAGTAACCGCTGCTGGGAACACCTGGTGTAGCAGCACTTCCGATGTTACCCGTTCCGGTCACATCACTTAAGAAACCAATGCCCGAACCACCAAGCGTAGTGGTCACATTATCCTGGTAAGTAAACCCACCCATTACAGAAACAGAATGCTTTTTATCGAACACCTTCTGGTAATTCACCACGTTTTCGTTCAGGAAACCTGTTTGCTGCGTGGTAGACACAGAGGCAGAACCGCGGGAGTCGGTAGAAGGTTCGATGTTCGAGTAAGCATCCACCCGGTCGTTGATATTTTCTATGCCACCGGATATCTTGATGCTAAGGCCTTCTATCGGCTTAATGGTAACAGCACCATTGGCAAACACCCTGTCGCCCTTAATATCATCCCTGCGCTCGTTGATGAACACCAGCGGGTTTACAATTACATTGGAAATAAAAGGATAAGCATTGTTCAGCCTGCGATACGCGCCATTGGGCAGGTAAGGCGACAAAGAAGGTGGTGCCATCAGCATCGCGGAGATAAGATCACTGCCCCTGTTACCCAGGCCCGAGTTCTGTCTTGCACTGTTTATACGTGTCAGGATCGTATTCATCGACACGGATACTACTTTATTGATATCATGATCGATGTTAGCACGGAGGCTGTATCGTTTGTAATCGCTGGATTTAATAATACCATCCTGGAGATAAGCCGCGCCGGAAAGGGAGAACTTTGTTTTTTCCGAACCGCCGTTCACCGTAGCGCTTAACTGGTAAATAGGCGCATTACGCAGCACCTGGTCCTGCCAGTCGGTACCGTCATTGCCACCCAGGCTGTCGATCTGCGCCTGTGTAAAGTAAGCCGCCAGTCCGTCGTTTTTTGCCTGCTCATTATATAACAGTGCGTACTGCTGGGCATTCATCAGGTCCATCTTTTTTGTCACCGACTGAGTAGTATACCCAGCCTCAACGTCTACCGTAGTACCACCGGTTTTACGACCACTTTTGGTGGTGATCATCACTACGCCGTTTGCGCCCCTGGAACCGTAGATAGCAGTAGACGAAGCATCTTTCAATATTTCCACACTGGCGATATCGGAGTTCTGCAAAAAGGTAGGATTACCATTGTAAGGAAAACCGTCAATTACATACAGCGGTTCGTTACCACCCAAAATAGAGTTAGTACCCCTGATGCGGATACTTACCGCACCACCCGGAGAGCCACCGTTCTGCATTACCCTCACACCCGACGCGCGACCGTTCAGGGCCTGCATTACGTTGGTGGAAGGATAAGAGGCCAGGTCTTTCGCCTTTACCTGCGATAAAGAACCTGTAAGGTCACTTCGCCTGGCAGTACCGTAACCGATTACCACGATCTCGTCGGCAGTGTTCATTTGTTCTTCCAGCAGGATGTTGATCGCCTGATCGCTGGCCGCCTGCACTTCCTGGGTTTTGAAGCCCAGGTAAGACACTGTTAGCAGCGCACCGCGCGGCACCCGGAGTTTAAAGTTACCACTGGCATCGGTAGCGGTACCGTTATTCGTGTTTTTTACGACTACGGTAGCGCCTGGCAAAGCGACACCCTGGGCGTCCGTAACCTTGCCAGTAGCCGTTACCATCGTATCCTGCACCAACACCTTCACCGGGCCCAGCGCCAGGAACATCTCCTTTGTTTTTATCACTACATTTTTGCCGACTATAGAATAAGTGAGCAACTGGTTCCTCAGCGCTTCGTCCAGCGCCTTCTCCAGTGGCATATTTTTAAAGTTCACGGATATACGCGGCGCCTTGTCTATCAGCTTATGATCATAGAAAAATCCGTACCCTGTTTGTTTTTCCAGGTGGCGGAACAATTTCTCGAGCGACAAGTTCTTCTCTGCCAGCGTAACGCTTTGGGCGTAACTCCTGGCGCTGAGCTGCAGGCATGCGGATAATAAAATAATGGCTGTGATCTTCATAACAAGCAGTGTTTGGGCTAATTTTCGCCGTTTTAAATACCGCGCATGAATAAAACTAAATTGCATAATTTTGGTTTGTTAGGGTAAAGAATTCCTGCCTGGCTTTAGCCAGGGACGTGGAGATACCAATTTAAACAGCTGGTTTGCCCTAATTTCCTCCGGATCCGACGGCCATCGGGTCCGGTTTCATTTTATGGGCGTGCGTTGATCTTTTTACATAACGTTGCGTTTTTCAGAAACTAATAACTATGGTGTCACTATAATTTTTTTCCCTTCTACGCGGAAGTGTACATCACTCAACTCCAGCATCTTTAATACATCGGTAATGCTGCTGCTGCGGGCAATTTGCCCTCCAAACTCTCTTTCGGGTACTTTACCTTCATAGGTCACCTCGGCATCGTACCAGCGGGCCAGTTGTCCCATTACCCCTTTTAGCGGTTCGTGGTTAAACTGGAAGTAGCCATTTTTCCAGGCCACCACTTCTTCCATGTTTACATTTTCTTTCAGCGATAACGTGTTAATATCGTTCATAGTCGCCTGCTGGCCGGGTTTAAGAAGAATTACCTGTGTCCCGTGTTGTACGTTCACAGCGCCTTCCAGCAGGGTTGTATTTATCTTTCCATCTTCCTTGTATGCTTTTACATTAAAACTGGTACCGAGTACCTGAACTGCCAGATCATCTACCATCACTTTAAACGGCTGCCGGGCATTTTTCGCCACCTCAAAGTAGGCTTCACCAGAGAGCTGCACCAGGCGGTCGTTACCGGTAAATGCAGTAGGGAAACGTAAGGAGGAAGCGGCGTTCAGCCACACTTTGGAACCATCGGGCAATACGACCCTGAACTGTCCGCCGCGCGGCGTGGCCAGGGTATTAAACTCCGGGGGCCTCTCCCCGTTGCTGCCAGGCGCCCTGTAAGCCAGCTGACCGCTATCCAGTTTGATAACCCGCACACTACCCTGACTGGCGATATCGCCCATACCGGCGCTATCCAGTGCTATCTGGCTGCCATCAGCGAGGGTGAGTACGGCTTTATTGCCGCCGGGCGTTACGTTGTGAAGTGGTGTGGTACGGGCAGCCTGTACGCTTTTAGGCCCGGTAGAGCGGTAGGCGTACGTGAAAACCGCTGTTAATACCGCGGCCGCAGTGGCGTAAGGCGCCATTTTCTTAAGCAGACTGTATTTTTTAGGCTTCACGATGCGTTGGCGGATGGCCTGCATACGTGCCGGATCGGAAAGGCCGTGGAGGGATTTATTGGCGAGCAGGTTATCGAGGGCAGCCTGCCATTGCTCCCGCATAGCATCGTCCTGCAGGGAATCGAGCAGCAGTGCGGCTTCTTCCCGGCTCAGGTCTTCGCTGAGGTACCGTTCCAGTAAGTTGGAAAATGTTTGTTGGTCCATAACGTGAATTGCGGGTACAACATAAAGACGCGCAACTCCCGGCATAGGAGGTGCCTGTCTTAAAAAAAATATTTAGCGCAGGAAAATAAAGGCCCAGAAGGTGATGAGGGCGCCGGAGGCATGGTTAGGTAATGCTTTACGGAGGCTGGCAATGGCCTGTACGATGTAACTTTTAATGGTAATGCGCGAAACGCCCATGGTTACGGCAATTTCCTCGTGGCGCATACCCTCGAAGCGGCTTAACTTAAAAGCTTTCTGCTGTTGGGGAGGTAGCTGTTGTATGGCACGGAGTACAGATTGTTCCAGTTCCCGGAACTCCGCCTGCCCGTCCGCCACCCCCTCACTAAAGCAATGAAGCAAATACTGCCGGTAAGCATTACCGGACGCTATTTTACGCAAACGGGTATAAATGGTATTGCGGGCGGCCACAAACAGAAATCCTTCCAGTTTCTCCACCTGGGCCATTTGCACACGTTTTTCCCAGAGCATGGTAAACACGTCCTGGGCAACATCTTCGGCCATGGCGGGCGACTTGGTCAATAACAGGGAGGTGGAGTAGATAGCGTCCCAGTAGCGTTCGAAAATTACCTGGAAAGCCTGCTCGCTGCCAGCTGCAAGCTGGCAAAGCAATTCGCTTTCACTATGTGGAATTTTCTGCATACTGTTGGGCCGGGAGTTCTGTACGTTTTGTTTCTACTGCTTAGATAAAAGTAATAAAAAACTGGATGGGAAATACCTCCGTTCGTAAAAAAGAAAGAGGGCTGCCTGTTATGCGACCCTCTTTTTATCATGTTACGCCGGTAGTTCCGGAGGCGCTGGTTTGCGTTACGGCGGGTATTAACGGTTATTTGGCCGCAAATTCAGACGTTGCGGAGGGCGTTTATTTTACCAATCCGCGTAAATAGGCCTCCTTTACCAGCCCTGCCGTGTTCTTCACCTCCAGCTTACGTATCAGGTTAAAGCGGTGCGTTTCTACCGTACGCAGGCTTATAAACAGCTTGTCGGCTATCTGCTGGTTCGACTGTTCCTCCGCGATCATCACCAGCACTTCTACTTCCCGTTTGGTGAGTACCATGCCCGGCGTTTGTTTCCTGCCGTAAATCGATTCGGCCAGCATAATCTGTTGCAGGCGGATGTCGATGAACTGGTTGCCGCCCATCACCGTACGGATGGCATTTGTAAAGGTTTCCGGGTCGATGCTTTTGAGCAGGTAACCGGAGGCGCCGTTGCGCATCATCTTTTTTACGTACATCGTTTCCTCGTGACTGGTGAGGGCGATGATCTTTACAGCGGGATACTTAAAAGAAATAATCTTACAAAGTTCCACCCCGCTCATACCGGGAATGTTAATGTCCAGCAATAAAATGTCTGGTGTTTCGTGCTCAAGTTGTGATAGTAGCTCTGTGCCGCTCAGCACCCCAAAAATGAATGTACAGTCTCCAAGGTGTTGCAGCATGCTCTCGAAGCCTTTAATGATCATGATATGATCATCGGCTATACCAATTTTCCATGCCATTTGCTATAGGGGTTTATTATCCTCAAAGATAATACTGTAAAGCATTACAGCCGCCTGTAGGAGCTAAGTAGAATTACTGATTTTCTAAAATTACGACTATACCATTACCTCGAAGTACACCGTAGTACCCTGCCCTGGCGCGGAGGTTACCTGGCAACTGCCTTTCAGTAACTGCACACGGGTGTGCATATTACCGATGCCAATGCCGTTTTGTTTGGCCTCCTGCATATCGAAGCCTTTACCATCATCTTCTATCGTTACGGATAGCAGTCCGCGGTCGTAACTTAATTGCACGATCACCTGTGTAGCCCCAGCATGCTTCAGGATATTGGTTAATGCTTCCTGCACAACCCGGTAAATAATCAATCCTGTATCGGGCCCCATTTTGGGCAGGTCGCCCATGGTGTAACATTCAATGGTGAGGCCGGGGTGACTCACACGCGAACAGTAATTGCGCACGGCGTATTCCAGTCCGCCTGACAACACCACTTCAGGCGACAGGTTATGGGAGATGTGCCTCACTTCCTGTAAAGCCGTATCTACCAGCCCTATTACCTTTTGCGTTACTTCGGCTTCCTGCGTGTAGAGGTGCATTTTTGCGGCCGCTAATATACTTCCCACACCATCGTGCAGTTCTTTGGCCGTTTTGGAAAGTGCCTTTTCTTCGCCGCTCAGGCTGGCCTGTAATAACTGGTTCGTTCGTTCGATGGCGGCCGTTCTTTTTCTTTGCTGATAACTGAACCAGATGACCAACACCACCAGCAGCAACACGATTACTGCCGATACCGACAACCATATCCACTTATCTTTCCTGCTTATTTCGTTTAGCTGATCGCTTATTTTCAGTTTCTGCTGTGCAATGGCCTTCTCCTTTTGCGACGTCTGGTAGCGGGTTTCCATTTCATGTACGGCGGTTTGTGTACTGGCGTTGGTAATGGAATCGTGCAGTACGGTGTATTTGTTGGAGAAGTCGAGCGCCGTTTTGTATTCGCCCAATGCGCCTTTCAGCTCTGCTCCTAATTTGTAATAATCCTGGAGATCGGCCTTCGGCAGTTCCCGCTCCGCCCAATCACCCATCAGCTTAAAATACTCATTTGCCTTTAAATAGTCTTTTAAGCCGGTATAGGAATTGGCCATGCCGAAATAGATATAGGAAGTATAGCCATCCGCACCGGTTTCCTGCACCAGCGACAAGGCCCGGCGATAGTTTACCAGCGCTTCGTTGTATTTTTTGAGCCGGTGGTAAATATCTCCCAGGTTGTTGTAAGCCGTCATCAATGCATCCGGATCGGCCTTGCTGCCCATATCGATAATCTCGCGGGAGTGTGCAATGGCCGCCGTAAAATCCTCGTTCAGCACTTCACTAATGATCACGTTAATGAGGCTGCGGGTGATGCGGCCGGTATCTTTAATAGCCACAGCTACCTCGTAGCCTTTGCGGGCGTAATAAAGGCTCTTCTCCTTATCGCGCATGTCGTAAAACACCGATGAGAGGTTGGTGTTGTATTTCTGCTGGTTCACGGGGTCGCTCAGTTCTTCGGAAAGTTGCAGGGCTTTAATGTAATAGTCGGCCGCCGTGCGCAGGTCGCCCAGCGACTGGTATTGCAAACCGATGTTGTTATACGACTGTGCTATTTTCTTTTTGTTGTTGGTGCGCTGGGCGAGGTCGAGCTGCTGGCGACTGACGTCCATCGCTTCCTGGTAGCGTGATTGTATGTATAAAAGGTTTGCGTATTTACCGGTATATTCGAATAAGCCATCGGTGTAGTCCAGCTTTTTAGCCATGGCACCGGCCTGGCGAAAAACGATTTCGGCAGAGTCTGTATTGCCTTTGGCAGCATAAGTTTGCGCCTGTTGCAATAACGTATCAACGTGTTTGGGCGACTGTGCGGTTGCCCGTAATGAGGCGAACAACAGGAGTATTAAAGTGGCATATAATTTCATGTTCCGTTGGGGGCCGGTTTTTTGGCGGGGAGAACCGGGGGCGTAAAAATAATAAATAAATTCGCGTATGGCTATTTACAAGTTTAATGAAATTCTGAACGACCTGGTAGACTACTTCCTGCTGGCCGACACCCAACTGCTGCTGGACTATAAACAGCAACACCAGTTGCCCGACGACCTGCTGACCGAGTTTACTACAGAAGAAACCGGCGACCGGGTGGTGCAACAGGGCATAATGATACCGCTTGCCAGGGTCAACAATTATCCTTACACCATCATCTTCAACTTATCGGGTACGCCTGTACTGGAGCAGGATGGCAACGATCTGCAGCTGCGGAAAGACGGTTATATCCTGCGTGTACAGCACGGGCGTATATACTTGTTTACCATGCCTTATCTGAGGCGTTTCACCAGCGAGTCGCCGCTGAACATTGCCAGGCTGCAGCGGGCTACGATAGAACTGGAAAATGGCTGGTACGAAGTGAGTGTGCTGGGCGGGCAGTTAAAAGAAGGGGAAGACCTGGAGCCCTGCTTCGAGTTCCTGCTGAACTGGGTGGAAGAGCAACCCGAATATAAAGGAGATATATCCGGTTCCTTTTCCATTGATGCCGACCAGTATTAAGTAGAACCACTGAATTTTCAATTTTAGTCGTTTTACCGGTGTTTGAGGGGCCGGTGGATGGTAGCTTTGCATCGTATAACCCCAAATACAATGCAAACATTCATTATGCTCTCCCTGGCTGCCGCTTTATGGCAGCCAGTTGACACGGTACCAGCGCAGCGGATCGAAACGTATTCCAAGTTCGATTTCGTGCCCGGCGAGAAAGTGATCTACGCCGAAGATTTTGCTTCCGATGCCGTAGGTGAACTGCCCGTAAACTGGAACACCAACGCCAATGGCGCCATTGTTTCCCTGGACGATAAAAGCAAATGGCTGCACCTTTCCTCCGGACTGTATCTCACCGGCACCAAGGCAAAGGACTACGGCGCCAACTTCACCGTAGAATTTGACGTATTGCTGAATGTAGTGCCCAAAACCGGGTATTACCTTCCTCCGATCACCATTGGCATGCTGGCCTCCGGCACCGCCGACCCTGCAGGCAACCCACTACTCAGTTATCAACACGGACTTAGTTCTTTCCAACTGAAAATAGATCCCAAAGCAAACGAGAACACCATGTCGGTGCTAAGGAGTTATGCAGACAGGAAGGAAACCTTTATGGCAGAAAGGAAATTGTCTAAATACAACGAAACCCTTCGCCAGGTAGCACATTACGCCATCTCCGTACAGGGCAGCCGTTTAAGGATATGGATCAATGAAGAGAAGGCATTCGATCTTCCGCGTGCGATCAACACCAATGTACCATTGAACCAGATTTTCTTCCGCACCGAAACCACCGGCGGTTTCCCCGATGATAATTTCTCCTATCTCCTTTCCAACATAAAAGTATCCACTGGTCTGCCCGATACCCGCGCGAAGCTGGTAACCACGGGCAAGTTTTCCACCACCGGTATTTTGTTCGATGTGAATTCGGACAAGATCAAACCCACCTCGCACGGCACCCTTAAAGAGATCGCGCAGGTACTGGCCGATAACGCCGGTATGAAAGTAAAGATCGTTGGTCATACCGACGCCGATGGCAATGCTGCTGCTAACCTTGCGTTGTCAAAGAAACGTGCAGAGGCCGTAAAAGCCTACCTCGTATCGAACTTCCAGATTGATGGCAGTTTGCTGTCCACCGATGGCAAAGGCGCTACCGTTCCGGTTGGTGATAACAAAACAGTGTTGGGTAAGGCGAACAACCGGAGAGTGGAGTTTATCAAAATGTAATTTACCCCTGGCAATATTTACAGTTTATAGGTTTTCATTAGGACTAAGAGATAACGCCTCCCTTCGTGGGTGGCGTTTTTATTTCAAGCTTGATGAAGTGAGTGCGAAAGGCATAAAATGTGTTTTCACACTTTTTTTGTAAATCGTAGAGGATGCAATAATCTTTTATTGCTACATCCGATTCCTGCGAACAACACA
>NZ_CABHOU010000022.1 GCF_902168175.1 uncultured Chitinophaga sp.
GTAATACCAGGCCTTTCGCCACGTAGCTGGCCAGGTTGTTATCGGTAAGTTCTGAGCCGGCAACAGTGATCGTTACATTGCTGCGGGAGTAGTTAACGGCCGAGTTGCCTGCCAGTACAATTTGCGCGGTAGTGTCGTTCACCCTCAGGATGCTGTCTACCGTTACGCCTGCGGGCAGATTGCTCACTACCCAGTTGCTTTTGGTGAGCGCGGGGTCAAAGGTGCCGCCGTATAATCTGGCGGTGAGTACGGTGCCGTTTTCCTGCCCCATGGCGATACGTGCGGTATCAACGGTAATGTTAACGGGATTTGGGCCCAGTACATAATCGAAATACAGGGTGCCGTTGGTTTTACGGCCGTCCATAAAGTGTACTTCAATACGGTTAAAGTCTTTGCGGGTTTTAACGCTGGAGAAGTCGTAGGTGGCTTCTTCCCAGGTATTGGCCGCTTTAATTTTATAAGTGAAGTAAACTGCCTTTGTGTAGTCGGCGCCGGGTTGCAGTTTAAATAGCACTTCTTCTTTAAGACTGCTGTACACCAGCATTTTAAAGGTGTTAGCCTTGCTAAGGTCAAAGGAGTCGGGAAGTGTGCATCCTGTGCCCATCCATTCGGAGCAGGTGGTGTCTTTCGTAAATTTCGCTACATGTGCGCTGAGATTTAGTCCGGAAATACTGGGATTGGCTACATTAAATTGTATGCTTCCTGTAGTTCCGGGGTTACCGATAAAAGATGTCCAATTGCCCGAGCATGGGCCGTTCCCCTCCATATCATCGAGGAGCAGGAACTGGGCTTGTAGTTTGCCGCCAAACAGCAAACTAAGCACCATCATGAGTGTGGTGATCTGTTTTTTCATAACGAGGGTTTTTTCAAAAACGTGAATTAATAATGGAACCTGTGCCTGTCTGTTTTCTATAAAATTTTCGCCTGCGTGGAACAAATGATGGGTACTGCCTTACGGGGCAGGAGCGGGCCGGGTTAGCCCGCTCACAAAAAATGAAGAAAGCAACTGTATTTACAAATTCGGGTTCACCTGGGCATCTGCACCAGGGATAGGAAGTGTATACTGGGTTTTGGTAATGGCGCCGGTGGGTGCCATATCTGCCGGATCTTTTACGGCATTGGCTTCTTCTACTTTTTCTAATCTCACTAAGTCAAACCAGCGGCTCCACTCTCCCGCAAATTCCCATTTGCGTTCGTCTATTACTGCGTTAATAAAATCGGCGGGCGATAAGGCAGACAGTGGCGTAAGACCAGCTCTCGCTCTTACTGCGTTCAGCGCTGTGTACGCTGCATCGTCCGGCGCACTGCCCGCCCGTGCCTGCGCTTCTGCGTATGTTAACAAAACGTGGGCATAACGTATCATGATTATTGGGTTGTTGGACATATAGGTAGCCTTAGTGCCAGACTGTATCGTGAACTTTTTATAGTACGGATGTTTGGTGCTGGTGTTTTGCCAGGGAATGGTATTGCCAGCTACAACGAAGGATGTGGAGAACGTAGCCTCTTTCCTCGTGCCTTCAGGGAAGTCGTTAAAGAATTTGATCTCCGGGAAAAAGTCGCTCCAGCCACCTTCGTCTTCGGGCATGGTGGAAAGGCCGTAGAAGGAGTTGTAAGTAATCCACTGGCCACGGGTATAAAACGCGAATACATCTTCGGAGGTGCCGCCTGCAAATATTTTCAGGAAACCACCCTGGTAAAGATCAATCGCGTACAATGCTTTATTGTCGATCACTTCTTTTGCCTTGGCTGCTGCCAGTGCATATTTGCTCTGATCTTTAATAGGCCATCCGCCTTCGGTTAAATACACATCTGCCAGTAAAGCTTTTACCGCACCCTTGTTAGGCCGGCCGGGCGCACGCCTGGTATTGGGCACCCATTCTTCGGCTTTGGCAAGATCAGCTTCTATGAGTTTGTACACCTCTGCAGGCTGACTTTTACCGAGCGTAAGATATTCTGAACTGTATTTTTCTGATGGAATGATAGGTACTGCTCCCCAGAAACGGGTGAGATAATAATAACAAAGTGCGCGAACGAAATAGGCTTCACCTACTATCACTTTGATCGTGGCTTCGTTGCCATCGGTTACGCCTGCATAATTGTTGATGATGTTGGTGGTAGACTGTATCGCTTTGTAACAACCGCGCCATATGGGCACCATGCGGCTGTTCAGGGAAGAAACAGAGAAGCGGTCATACTCCCGGAATTCTTCTTTATTGGAACCGGGGTGAGTGGTTAAGTCGTCGCCCCCCATGCACATGGCTATCTGGCTAACGGTTGTGAAACCACTTTCCCATGGCACCAGCAGGCTGCCGTAAGCACCGGTGAGCGCGGCTTCCAGTCCGGCTTCGCTGCTTAAACCTTCGGAGCCAATAACCAGGCCCTGGGGTTCTTCTGTTAATTGTTTACTGCAACCGGTAGCGAGAAATATTGCTGCAATGATATATAGCTTCTTCATGTAAGATCTTTTTTATCAATTTAAAAACTGAGTGTAAGGCCTGCGGTAAAGGTTTTAGAATTGGGATATGCACCGTAATCGATACCCTGCCTTATATCACCGGCGGCGCTGTTAGCTTCGGGATCTATGCCGCTGTAACCGGTAATGGTAAACAGGTTGGTGGCACTAACGAATACCTTAACGCCGGCTTTGTTCGCAATTTTTGCCTTGGGTATGGTGTACGACAGGCTCAGGTTCTTTAACCGCAAAAAGTCGGCGCTTTCGAGGAAGCGTGTGCTTTGGGTGAAGTTGCGGTTGGTGGAACTGAAGGCTGGTATGTTCGATGTTTCGTTTACACCGGGAATGTACCGGTCTTTGATATCCACATTGGTCGCCTCTCTCGCATCGCCGCCGAGGTACATGGTGGCGGCATTATTGTAGTTCAGTTTATCGAAGCCTGTAAGGGCATGCAGCAGGAAGTTGAGAGAGAAGTTTTTGTAAGTAAAGGTGTTGTTAAATCCAAACGAGAAGGTAGGTACGCCATTGCCGATTACATCATAATCATCTGCATCAATGGTACCGTCGGTGTTTTTATCGAGATATTTTGCATCGCCGGGTTTAGCACCAAATACGCCGGCCTTGGTTTCGTCGCCGGGCTTCCAGGTGCCAAGGTAGGTAAGGCCCCAGATAGAGCCCAGCGGATCGCCTGGCCTTACCACAAACTCCGGTTGCAGCGACATGCCTCCACCAATCTTACGGGTGGCATCGAAAATAATATCGCTGTTGCCGATGGATACGACGTTGTTTTTAATGTAAGAGAAGTTCAGCCAGCTGTTCCACGTAAAATCGCCCTTGTCTATCACCACCGCCTCCAGGGCCAGTTCCACGCCTTTGTTCTGTACTTCGCCCACGTTGCGGGTAATAGGATTGCCGCCCAGGTAGTTGGGCAATGTTTCGGTAAGCAGCAGGTCGCGGGTGTCTTTCACGAACAGGTCGGCAGTAAACATAAAGCGGTTGTTCAGTATGCCTACTTCAATACCTATGTTCTTTTGTACGGTGGTTTCCCATTTAAGTTCAGGGTTGCCGATGTTGTTAAGCACAATACCAGTAACAGACGTGCTGTTGTTGAAAGAACCCACGCGGTTGGAGTATGCGGAGAAGGTGCTGTAGGCCCCTACTCCTTCGCTGCCCGTTGCTCCCCAGCTGCCGCGTATTTTGAGCAGGCTGAGGGTGGTGGCGCTCTTCATAAAGTCTTCTTCAGACACTACCCATCCTACTGATGCAGATGGGAAGTAACTGTATTTATTGTCGCCAACGAATTTTGATGAGGCATCGCGGCGAAGCGCTGCGGATACGAGGTATTTATCTTTAAATGCATAATTAGCGCGGCCGACCAGTGAAAACAGCGACCATTTGGAATAACCGGAGTTAGGTATGCCTGCTGTACCCTGAGCAAGGTTGTTCCACATAAAGTTCTCGTAGGTAAGGTTGCTCGCCCCGGCGGACATATAGTTGTAGGTCGATTGCTGGTATTCTACCACACCTGTAAGGTCAAGATGATGATCGCCGAATTTACGGTCGTAGTGCAGCGTATTGGTGTTTTGTAATCTTATTTCCCGGTTGTTGCGCAGGCTGGCGGTGGAGCTGCCGCTGTTTACCACTTTCCCGGCGAAGGCTTTATTGTCATACCCAAGATAGTTAACGCCGTATTGCAGGTTTAACGAAAGTCCGGGTACAATGTCCTCATACTTAAACCCGCCGATCATATTGGCCAGCATACGTTCTGTAACGGCCAGCTGGTCGGTGGTAAGGGCAACAGGATTAAAGAACACGGAACTGATGGGATCTGTTGCGGTGTAAGCACCAGCCGCATTTCGCACCGGTAAGGTGGGCGACCAGGTAATAGCCTGTGCCAACGGACTGTGAGGTCCATCGGCCGGTATATCTATATTCGTAGCGGCGGTGTAAATACCTACGATGTTTAACGATGCCGATAACTTGTCGGTCATGCGGGCATTGATGTTAGAGCGAAGGGTGTAACGTTTGAACGAAGAGTTTTTAATAACACCGTCCTGGTTCAGGTAGTCGCCGGAAATAAAGTAACCGCCTTTATCCGTGCCGCCGCTCAGGTTAAGCATGTATTGCTGACCAATGGCAGTACGGAAAATCTCATCCTGCCAGTCGGTGCCGCCTTTCGCCTTAAAGTCGGTGATCTGTGCTTCGGAGAAGGGGGCTGTAGTACCGATTGCCTGCGCACGGGCGTTGGCAGTTTCGGCAAAGTCGCCTGCATTCAGCAAATCCATTTTCTTAATAACGCTGGAGGAAGACAGGTGGGTCGTGAAGTTCACTTTCAAGCCCCCTTTGCTTCCTTTTTTAGTCGTTACTACGATCACTCCATTGGAACCACGACTGCCGAAAATGGCCGTTGCCGAAGCATCTTTTAATATCTGTATCGACTCAATATCTTCCGGGTTAATGGAAGAAAACTCTGCGCCGAAAAAACCATCTACGATATACAGCGGACCATTATCGCCATTAATAGAGTTGGAACCACGAATGCGGATACGTACGCTGCCGCCGGGCGCACCGGTTGCATTTGTTACCGTTACACCGGGCGAGCGTCCCTGCAATACCTGGTCGAACCGGTTTACGGGTTGCTCCTGGAATTCTTTGCCGGAAATAGATGTAATGGAACTGGAAAGCGTACCGCGTTTCTGTTCACCATATCCCACTACTACCAGCTCATTAATTTTGGATGCAATAGTGTTAAGGGTAAGGCTGATGGCGTTTCTTCCGTTCACGATCACCTCCTGGCGGTCGAAGCCGAGTGAGGAAATAATGAGTACGGCGTCTGCTGCGGGTACGGTAATGCTATACTGCCCGTTTTCATTCGTCACCACACCTTTAGATGTACCCTTTAGTTGGATGCTGGCACCAGGAATCGGTTCGCCTTTACTGTCGGTAATTCTGCCCGTTACGGTAATATCCTCAGTAACACGCACTTCCCGGGCCACCGTTTCTTCGCGCCGTTTAATAATAATGGTTTGCCCATTAATACTGTAGGTAAGTGGCTGATTACGGAAACAGAGGTCCAGTGCATCTTTCAGCGGCAGGTTGGTGGCCTTTACCGAAATGTCTGTTGCATGTGATAACTGCTCATCGGTATAGAGAAAGTTGTAGCCAGTTTGTTTCCGGATGTCGGAAAACACCTTGTCCAGCCGGGCGTTACGGTGAGCGAGGGTCACTGTTTGAGCATAACCTGCTGCGTGTACCTGCAGCATGGTAATGGTCATCAATAGCACCGTTAATTTCATGATCAGTAACGTTTTTACTAATAAGCGTGGAAAATGTTTTTTACCACTGGCGGCGCGCGAAGGCCCGCTTTGGGAAAAAAGCGTCATTTGCATACATTTGTATGGTTAGGGTAAATAATTAATGATTGCCGAAAACGATTGTCAGTTACGGACCTTAATGCGGCCGGGCGTGGTGCGAACACTCCCGGTTTTTTATGCCCGTATGGTAGGAGCATAGTTTTGTCAGGGACTCATAATACGTGGAATTTTAGCTGGTTAATATGTTACTTGCCTGGCGATACAATGATCGTTCGCCCGCTGATCTCAAATTTTACTTCTTCGGTCATCTCCATCATCTTTAATACTTCGGATACCGGTACGTTGCTGGGAATAGTGCCCCGGAAGTGCGAAGGCACATGGCCCCGGTACTCCACCGCTACATCGTACCAGCGGCTTATCAGCCGCATGGCCGAGCGGATGTCGTTGCCCTCGAACTGGATGTACCCGTTTTTCCAGGCAATGGCAGCTTCGGTATTCACATTGTTTATTACTTCCAGCTTGCCACTATTATGGTTGATGCTGGCGCACTGGCCGGGTGTAATTTTTTGTCCGTTCACCTTTACCGCACCGCTCAGTAAGGTTGTGTTGGTCGATGTTTCGTCCGCATACCCCATCATATTAAACTGGGTGCCTAACACTTCTACCGAGGTGCTGCCGTTTGTTACGATAAAAGGTTTGCCTGCATCCTGTGCTATTTCGAAATACGCTTCGCCGGTAAGTTCTACATGGCGCGAACCGTTAAAAGCGGTAGGGTAACGCAGGCTGCTGGCTGCATTCAGCCAAACCTTACTGCCGTCGGGCAGCATCACCTGGTATTTGCCGCCGCGTGGTGTTACGATGGTATTGTATAATATAGGTTGGGCAGATGATTGTTGTGCGGATTGATAGGCCAGTTGTCCGTTGGCGAGTTTCACCACTTTTGCATTTCCCTGCTGGCTAAGCGCGCCATTAGCGGCACTGTCCAGCGAAATGCTGGAGCCATCGCCGAGTACGAGGGTGGCTTTGTTGCCGCCCGGGGTAATAAGCGGTGTGGTGTTTTGCGTCGCGATAGCCGGGGCGTTGGTTGCCTGGCCAGACTTAAACAGGTAAGCACCCGTGGTGATAGCTAGTGCTGCTCCGGCAGCAGCCCACATCCAGCGGCTGCGGCGGTGGATAGGAATTACTTTAGCGGCAGCAGGCCTGTCGGCTGCCAGTATACGGGTGGCAATGTTGTTCCAATGGGCGGCGTCGAATGCTACGGGGGCAGCATCCCGGAGCAGGAAATCCAGCTGTGGCGGAATTTCTTCGGCGGGCATAGCGGCCAGCAGGGCGCATAACTCATCGAGTTCGGCGGCGGTGGCGGAATGGCTGGTGGCCCGGGCGGCCAGATATGCAAATCGTTCGCGAGGTTCCAATTTGTACCTTTTTAGAATGTCAGAAACGTGGAATGGGTGAGCCCATACTATTACAGACGCACAAGTGGAACAATAGGACCTATCAGGAGGAAAAATATTTTTTTAAGGAGTCACAGGCCTATCATCCACAGGATAAAAAGTGGTAAAAAGTGCCCCGCCTGTTCAATGTACTGGCGGATGGACTGTAGCGAGCGTACCAGGGAGTTCTTTACCGTGTTCGGTGAAATATTAAGCTGGTCCGCAATCTCCGCTATCTTTAATCCTCCCTCACGGCTTAACAGGTAAATGCGTTTTGCCTGTGGCGGCAGTTGCTGCACCGCTTCCGATACGGTACGCATCAGGGTATTGAAGGCCATATCGTCCTCCATGCTGCTGCTTTCCGGCTTTTCGGCCATGATGCCCATTGCCTTTTCATGTACGGCCTGTCGGCGCAGGAAGGAAAAGCACTGGTAGTAGACGATTTTGAGCAGCCAGGCCCGCGGATGTTCCACTTCCGGCAACTTGTCGCGGTTTAGCCATACTTTAAGAAAGGCTTCCTGCAGCACGTCTTCGGTAACGGCGGTGTTTTTGGTAAGGTGTTGTACGGCGGGCAAAAATTTAGGTACGTACAGGTTAAACAGGCGGCGGAAGGCAGCTTCGTCGCCTTCGGATACCAAACGGAACAATTCTTTATCGTGGACGAGCTCCTGCATTTGTGACGGGCCCTCACAAAGGCCGGCCCCCTTGTTAAGCCGGCACCGGCGCAGTGGGGATGAGTTGTTTTTTATAAAGATAACTGCTTAAACCAATTATCCAAAGCCGCCGCTGTCAGGATATGGGTTGACTGCAAAAATTTCATGTATTATCTTCGCCACCCAATTCTGATATCGAAATATAGTTATGAAGAACATTACGAAACTCTTGCTTGCTGCAGCCGGCTGTGGCGGAGCATTTATTATCTACGCCCTTGCATCTGGCTCGTCTATTCTTACGCTTTCTGTAGCTATTGTATGCACAGTGGTGTTCCTGATCGCTTTTATCTCCGCGTTATTTGTAAAGGATAAAAAAACCTGGGAGGATATTCTGGCCGTATTATTGGCACTGGTGGCCGTTCCTATTGCTATCATGGGGTGGTCTTATACTATTAAAGGTTCTTCCGAACTGAAAACGACCGACGAGGTGGTAACAACGCCCGCCCAATAATTACTCGTTCCCGGGCTGCTCCTTTGAATATTTAGTGATGATCGCTTTGAGGTTTTCAGAAGTGGCTGCCTGTTTAATGCCTGCAATACTGATATCGGGTTCTTTGAACTGGGTGCGTATATCGTTATTTCCGGAATATAAAAGGGCCGGCCCAAAAGAGCCAGCCCGCTTCCACACGAAATTAGAAGAGATAATAAAATTTATTTTCCTGTAAGTATTTTACGGAGACCGTCTACTATGCCGCCGTCGCCATTAACGCTCAGCGTGCCTATTTTTTCGGCTATTTTCTCCACATACTCCATTTCTTTTAGTTTGAACAGCATTGGGTTGTCTTCCATCAGTTTGGCAGTGTTAAGCAGGCTGCGTGTGCTCGCAGTTTCTTCCCTGCGCATGATGGTGTTGGCCTGCGCTTTTTTCTCAGCCATTAATACCTGGTTCATGATATCGCGCATATCGCCGGTTAATATCACGTCCCTTATGCCGAAACCGGTCACCATGATCCCAAGGTCGCTGGTTTTTATCGCTGCCAGTAAAGTGTTATCCATGCTGTCTTTACGTTCCATCAACTCGTCGAGCGTTAAGGCGCTTGTTTGTTCGCGAAGCGCCAATTGCAGTCTTACGTGCAGTTGTTTGTCGTATTCTTTTATTTCCAGCATCGCTTTTTCTATATCGGCGATGTGGTATTGCGCCCAGGCGTTTATCCTCAGCGATACTTTATCGCGGGTCAATATTTCCTGTCCGGTGATCTCTGTTTGCAACTGACGTATGTCGGCCATGAACACCTGCAGCGACATTTTATTCGTCCACCAGTGGTACACGCCCGCGTCCAGCATCTGCACGTATTTTCCGTCTATGAACAGCAATCCTTTTTCGTGGTTGCTGATGGTAACAGAACGTACATGCTGCGATACCAGTTTGTTGCCAAGCGTAGCCCTGTCGATGTTTTCGGTGATTTCCACTTTCGTGGTATCTACCCATACGAACCGGTAGTCCATCAGTCCTTTCCAAAAGGCGTGGCGGCCGGCGGAGAGTACTTGTTTTATCAGGCCATTTTCGTACATCAGTACCAGTTGGCCTTCCTTTATATCGATAATATGCAGTGCATCGCGCATTGCCTCATCTTTCAACAGGATATTCAGTTCAAGACCTGTCACAAAGGGTTGAGCCATATCGTAAACGGTTACAGTATCTTTCCGGCCCAGCCAGTGGTTGCCTTCGTTCAGCATACGTCGGTATGCGCCTTCTTTAAATACCAGGCCTTTTTGCCAGGCATTGATTGTTATTCTTTTCATCGGTTAATATTAAGGGGTTAAAAAACAGGACCTGCATCCCTTTCCACCTTTACCACACGGAGGGAAGCGAACATGCCGGGTAGCGTAAGGGAAGTTTTTACCACGGGCCTTTTGCCCGCATAAAGTGGCTTGCCCTACGCTAGTCCTAACATGTGCCTGCATCCCTGCAGGTGAGGTACCGGGTGTTTTCGGCTCCGGCCTTTTGCCGGGTAAACTGGGATAATAGGACACCGGTCCTTTTTCGCCGCTTTTAAGAGAGGCGTACTCTGTTACATGAGAGGTTTCAAATCTCCATTTGGTGCTACCAGCTACCCCGGAGGGTTACAGGAATCGAACCTGGTTTTGTCTATTGCTCTAACCAACTGAGCTACCGTTCTTCAACGGGGGAGAATCGAACTCCCGACCCATAGATGATGGGCAATGGCGCTTCGGGTTCCCTGTATACAACCGGTTACTACCGTTGCAGAGCGCAGTTTCTTTTAAACTACGCGCGGACTTGCCGTTTGCTTTTACTTACCCGGCTTTCATCTGAAAGCATCGTTCGTGCTGTGTACACACCGCACAGTATTTTATTGTACTACCTTGTTCGCACAGCTGGAGCTGGCAAACGCGTAGGGTTTGGCCTTAAAATCGAACCCCATCCCCATAATTTAACCCATGGCTTCTTTCAGGGCATCGTTACTTTTGAAAAGTGGGTTCGTGTTAATGTCTGCATGCACCTCCATATCTACATTAAATGCGGTAAAGAGGCTGGTGAGTTCGTAAGCGATATTCACCGTTCTCGCAACTTCTTCAAGCATCCTTTCTTTGATACTCATTTTGCGATACACGTCCTCTTTCTGGATGTACATATACGCGCCTTTTCCTTTGCGGATAAATACGATTACGGTGGCGAACTCCGTACACCTGCCTTTTACCTGGCTGTCGGTACCAATGCAAACTTTCATCGCATGCCCGAGTTCCTGCTCGGCCATCAGCGCAAGTCTTACTTCCTCGCGGATGGGCATGTTAATGATCGTTCCATTGAGCCTGCGCCAGCTTTTACGCTGTTCCATGACTTCATTTATTGGGTGTTGATCAAGACAGCCAGGCAGGAGTCGAACCTGCATCTTCATGGTCAAAGCATGAAATTTTAAACCATTAAACCACCGGCTGTGATTTTATTTTATGTCGTCGGCCAGGCGGGACTCGAACCCACATCCTGCACGTTCGTAGCGTGAGATTCTCTCCATTAAACTACCGGCCGTATGTTGGGTGACTGACAGGGATTCGAACCCTGCTCCCCCGGCCCACCACCGGGTGCTCTGCCACTGAGCTATCAGCACCATGTTTGTTTTGCTGTTGGCCCGGCTGGATTCGAACCAGCAGTCTTCTGCGTATCAGGCAGACGCTTTAACCGTTAAGCTACGGGCCAATAGGGCTTTAACAACAGATCAAAAAAGTGTTGGTCCGGCTGGTCTCGAACCAGCAACCCCCTGTTTAAAAGACAGGTGCTCTAACCGTTGAGCTACGGGCCAATTTTGGGTTAAACAACAGATGTTGTTCCGGCTGGATTTGAACCAGCAACCATCTGCGTATAAGGCAGGTGCTCTGACCATTGAGCTACGGAACATTTTGGGTTTACAATAGATCAAATAAAAAACCCGGTCGCATTTGATACGACCGGGTTTTTTAATCCTTGCACGAAGTGTTACCTACGTGTGGTGATAAAAAGGTCGTATGTCTTTTTTCAGTTCTTTATTGCCCAGCGGTGCAAACGAATGCGCATAACTTTCCCGGTTGCCAAACGTTTGTTTGTCATTCCATTGGCTAATGCATATGTAACTCTGTCGCAATTGCATGCTGTTTTTTTTAAAGGTCAATAAAAAAGAAAAGCCCCGCAATCTCTTGCAGGGCTTCAGTTATATCGGATTAGTCTTTTATACTATCCTTTTGCATAACCTGCCCTGCAACCCATATAGCCTGTGCGGCTATCCTGGTTCTTTGGCGCTGTATGTAAAATGAATAGTGACATGTTTTTTATGATTTTTTTAACAGTGCAAAGATGTGTGATATTTTTTATTCTCACAAATATTTTTTATAAAATAATTAAAAGTACGTGTAATGTTACGCGTTAGAAATGTGCATTAAACCAGTAATTATCAAATAGATGAATTACGTTTTTAATCATGAAAATATTTTTTAGGAACAAGCTTCAGTAATGCTATTTAGCCGCCGTTGTGTCACTCCCTTCAGCCGTGGACACTTGTTTGGGCGGTTGCTTCTCTGCTTTATAGGGTAACAAAGTGAAGCAAAATGTTGCTGTAGTCTTCGTGGCGGTGAAAAGCGTGAGGGCCAAATAATTTCAGCGATAGCAGTCCAACCTGATTGTCATTGGTAAGAAGTGAGGCAAACTATCGATTTAGTCTAGTTGCAGTGAAAAGCGCGAGGGTCGAAGAATCGCTGCGTTAGCAGTCCAACCCATTCGCAATGACGGCGAGGGGAATGCCATTGCGATAGAACTCGTTATCCAACGTTGTCAAAAAAAAGGGCCGGCCCTTATGGGCCAGCCCGTGCATAGTTAAGCAAGAAGAAAAAATCAAGATGTTGCAGCTACAGTTTTATCAGTGTGATTACCTGTTTGCCTATGCCTTGCGTTACTTCTACGAAGTATACACCGGCAGTGTAATTGGCGCCAAGGGTAATGGTGCTGTTTGCAGCTACGTTATTGCGGTTTTCAATAATTCTTCCGGAAAGATTGTACACCCTTACATTCATCGGTATACCCAGTTTGCTCTTCATTACCAGGGTGAACTGGTTGGCCGACGGGTTAGGCCTTGCCTGTACGTCGATAGTGCCTGGTACCAGTTCGCCGAGACCATAGATGAATTGTAACACGTATACCTGTGTTTGTTGCGTGCTGGTGTTGCCTGCAGCATCGGTAGCGGTTACGGTGATGGTGTATACTCTGTACTGACCAGTATTGCTACGCACTGCTCTCAGTTTCACATGGTGAGCATCTGTTACTTCCCAGTCGTTGCCTGCATTAGGATCGTTGCTGGTTACGGTTACAGTGGTAGTTACGGCACCGCAGTTGTCGCTGGTGTTGTAGTACAGGGTTACGTTCCTCATTTGGTTGTTTGGCAGAATGAGTACTGGTGGCGTAACAACCAGGTTGCTGATCACAGGTTTTTCCTGGTCGGCAATCACTACGTTGTAGCTGTAAGCGGCTACGTTGCCATTCACATCACTAACGCTCCAGTTCACGGTGGTAGTGCCTTTGGCGAAGGTTACGCCTTGCAGACTGTTGCTGTTAACTGGTTGCGAAGTAACACCTCCGTATGTAAGCGTATAACTGTATGTAAGTGTTGGTGAGCAATTGTCAACGGCGGTGATATCGAATTGTTTACCGGCCACAAGTAAACATTTACCTGCTGCAGTACCTGCGGTAATAGTGCCATTGTTAGCGGCAGTTGCGGTAATTACCGGCGCTAAGGAATCTACTGTGCTAACACTGAAGTAACAGGTGTCGGCCTTGCCGCCGGCATTGGTCGCAATAAGTGCTACCTGTGTAATACTGCCCGATGCGAGCAGCGTGCCTGCCAGTGGTTGCTGTGTAAGCGTAACACCAGTAGTGTCGTTCACGAGGGCGAGCGAAGTGTAATCTGGTAGTGTGGCGGTGCAGTTACTATCCAGCGGTAATACCTGGTCGCCTGCACACAATATATCCGGGGCCTGGTTAGCGCTGATGTTGGAGATGATACTTTCGTTGTGATAACGGTCCAGTGAAGTAACGAGATAGTAGTAAGTCGTGTTTGGTAAAATAGTTTTATCCGTAAACGTGGTCGTATCTGTACTGGTGATGGACAGAATGTTAGCGACACTGTCTGTATTGATTTGAGGAGTAGTGCCACGGTACACAACGAACTGCCTTGCACGGTTACTTTCATCGCCGTTAAACAAAGGTTTCATCCATGTGAGCGTTACGGAGTCGGCGGCGGAGAGAGAAGCGTAAACCGCTGAAGGGGCATCAGGAGCAATGCTATCGCGCCATGGCATGTTGGGCATAAGCGCGGGTTTGCTGTAGAAGTCGAGTCGCAGTGAATCGCGGAAACCGAGTTTGGTGGTTACGCGCATGCTGGAAGTATTGTATACCGACTGCCCGTACACATTGCTAAACGTGCGGTTAAACCTCACTTCGTTCGGGATCTGCGAAGGGTTTGCCCAGTTAACGCCCTGCGCAGGATCGTTTACTTTGTAACCGGCCAGGCCAATATAGATATGACGACCGTTAGCATTGTTGTTCCACCAGGGAACGATTACGCTATAGTTAGCGCCGGGCTGGCCCATATACCAGTACACCTGCGGCATAATGTAATCTACAATGCCTTGTTGCAGCCACTTCTTCGTATCCGCGTAAAGGGTGGTGTAATGCTCAAGCCCACTGGTAGCAGTACCTATTTCGGGATTGGTGCTGTTGCGGTAAATGCCCGATGGCGATACGCCGAATTTCACCCAGGGTTTCAGTGTTTTGATGGTATCGTACAACCTTCCGATGAGCATGGTAACATTATCCCTGCGCCAGTCGCCGCGAACGGTGAAGCCGCGTGGATCGGCATTGTAGGTGCTGTCGTCGTTGTAAGGTGTTACTCCTGCCGCTGCAGAAGGTGGATAGAAATAGTCGTCGAAATGAATACCATCTACATCGTAGCGGCTCACGATATCGGTAATTACGCTGGTGATGTAGTCGCGCACCTGCGGTATACCGGGATCGAGTACACGTAATGTGCCCTGGCTCAGCAGCCAGTCGGGATGTTGTTTGGCAACATGCGATGAGGCGAAGGAGGGCAGGTTGTTACTGTTCGCCACTGCGCGGTAGGGATTGATCCAGGCGTGGAACTCGATACCGCGTTTATGACATTCGTCGATCATAAACTGCATAGGGTCCCAGAAAATGCCTGGGGCCACGCCCTGCGTGCCTGTTAAGTCTGCACTCCAGGGATCGATGCTGCTTGGATATAATGCATCGCACTGGCTGCGTACCTGTATATATAAAGAGGTAATGCCCGTAGCCTTATGATGATCAACAATGCTGATGAACGCAGCCCTTTGTTGTGCGGGCGTTTGCGTTCTGTTAGGCCAGTCGATGTTGGCGTACGTAGCAATCCATGCGCCGCGCAGCTCGCGTTTGGGAGCAGTTTGGGCGGAACAGAAAATGGTCAGGAAGCTGAAAAACAGCAATGGGGGTAGAAGTCGCATCATATTAGTGGAGTTTTTTTGGTTGACCTTTCTAATTTAAGTGATAAATCGGGTATTTGCAAGTTTTTGCGGGTTGTTTCGGCACAAACATGCACCAATTAGCAGATTTTGCCAGTTTAACTGAATTACTTCGGCATAAACGTGCAATAAGTATTATCCTGGGGCCCACTTAAATCAACCTTCAGGGTATAGCTTCACCATACATCCCAATTGTTGCGGGCTAAGGGTGTTATGCCCTGCAAACAGGATAATACATACACCTTAGATATAAGGAACATGGAAGATGGATATAAGGTGAGCGGCACCTGAGCGGTACGTGAGCGGACGATGAGCGGACGGTGAGGCATGTTTTAGTACACGCGGGTGTGTTTGCGACAGCGTTTGGCCATCCCTGCCCAGTGTTGTTCAGCCGCTGAAGGGAGTGACACAACGGCGGCCGGGTGTTGATCAAACACTTGTTAAATAAATTTTTTAAAAAGCTTTTATGTAAGAGAAATATTTTTTAATATTGATCTTAGTTTTTAAAATAAATTGAAAAGTAGGAAGAGGAGCTGGTAACTATATATAATTATACCTATTACCGGACGTGGCATTTTAAAAAGCCTGTTATGAATACCAGGGAACCGTTATGAATTTCTGACAGGGGCACAATGCAGGGTCAACCACCGCTATTGTTTCCGCTTTAACATCAATCGGCCGAAAGGCAATAAACTTAATACAACAAATGCCGGTATGCAGCTACCGGTTGGCGATGCTATTGCAAAAAAACGGCTGTTTACGAAAACCGACAACTAATTAAGATCAACCGAAATTTTAATAAACATCAATTCTATTATGAATCAGTCAACACGTTCTTTAAAAGCCATGCGCAGGCTATTGCTCATGATGTTGAGTTTTTTGCAGCTGGGGGCATTGTCGGCGCAATCGATAGTGGTGAAAGGCACCATTAAGGATGCGAAAGGTGAAGCATTACCCGGCGCTACCGTACAGGTAAAGGAGCCGAAAGCGGTTGTTGCGGCAGATGTTACCGGTGTTTTCCGGATCAACGCCAGCGGCCCGTCGGTAACGATTACAGTGAGTATGACGGGATATACACCGTCTACACTTACGGTGCCTACTAACAAAGACATACAGGTAACACTGCAGGAAAGCTCTACCGGTCTCGGTGAGGTAGTGGTGGTGGGTTACGGCCAGCAGAAACGCGCTACAGTGGTTGGCTCTGTATCGCAGATCAGCGGTGAGCAACTGAAACAAATGCCTGCCATGAACGTAACGAACATGTTGTCGGGCCGTTTGCCGGGTTTAACCACCCTGCAGCAATCAGGCCGCCCCGGAGCGGATGATGCCACCTTACGCATTCGTGGTACAGGCACATACGGTGCTGCTGCTCCACTTATTATTATTGATGATGTGCAACGTCCGTCGTTCAGCAACCTGGACCCGAACGAGATTGAATCCATTACGATATTAAAAGACGCAGTATCGACTGCTGTTTACGGTTTGCAGGCTGCGAACGGTATTATTCTAATCACTACAAAAAAGGGTAAGAACCAACGCCCGGTAGTTAGCTACAGCGGCGCAGTTACACGCAATCAGAACACGCGTTTCCCGAAGTTCCTGAACGGGCCGGATTATATGGAATGGTATAACAAGGGTACGGACATGGATAACGATTACCGGGAGAACAACGGTTTGAACCTGGTCCCTTATACTTACACACAGGAGCAGATAGATGCCGTAAGGAACGGTACTAACACCAACCCGATGTTGGGTAACACCGACTGGATCGGTTTGCTTACGGGCAATAAGGCTTACTCTCAGCAACATAACGTGGAAGTAAGAGGTGGTACGGATAAAGTAAAATACTTTACGTCCGCAGGTATGTTAAGCCAGGATGGTGTGGTAAAGAACACAGGCTTTAAACGTTACAACGTACGTGCAAATGTGCAGGCCGACCTCAGCGATCTGCTGACTGTAGGGATGAACATTGGTGCACGCCAGCAGCAGGGCAGAACGCCTGGTATTTCGCCGGATAACACGGCTTACATGAACCCCTTTTACCAGGCGGTGCGTATGTTGCCGAATATGCCGATGTACTCGCCGGATGGTTTGCCTGTAGCCTATTACAGCAACGCAGGATGGATAAACCCCATTGCTGCGGTTGAACAATCGGGTTACCAGAACAGCGAGTCGAACGTGTTCCAGGGCCAGGTAAACGCTACGCTGAAAGTGCCTTATGTAAAAGGACTTGAAGTGAAATTGCTCACTGCGTACGATAAAACAAGTACTGAAAATAAAGGCTGGTTAACGAACTATAACATGATGGGCCGCGACCGCGACCAGGTAACCGGTAACTGGACGCCGATATTTACGCAGCCAGGTGTTACGAAGAACTCGCTGCGCCAGTCGTACGGACAGAACTACCGCAAAACTTTTCAGCCGAGCATCAACTACAACAACTCCTTTGGTGATCATGGTGTAAGTGCGTTATTGTTGTATGAATGGTCGCAGGCTGGTAGCAGTATTTTCTCTACCGGTGCCAGCAACTTCCAGTTAACAGATATTAAGGAGATCGATTACGGCAGCACCGATCCCAACGACTGGATATCGCCAACAGGCAGCAGCCGTATCACCAACTCCAGGGCGGGTTTGGTTGCACGTTTGAACTATAACTACAAAGAAAAGTACCTCCTTGAAATCGCTAACCGTTGGGATGCTTCCGTAAACTTTACGAAAGAGAACCGCTGGGCAGCCTTCCCTGCAGTGGGTTTAGGCTGGGTAGTAAGCAAAGAGGACTTCTTCAATACTCTTCCTGAAGTAGATTTTATTAAACTGAAAGGTTCCGTTGGCCGCCTGGGTAACGATAACACTGCGGCCTTCTCTTACATGCAAACGTACATGTTAACAGATGGCCCCGTGATGGTGATTGGCGGTGTTCCAACAGCAGCTTTATACACCAGCGCGCCTCCGAATGTGAACATTCACTGGGAAACAGCGATGTCGTACAGCGGTGGTTTCGAATCGATTTTCTATAAAGGAAAACTCGGTTTGGACGTAGAGTTTTTCTACAAAAAAACCAGCGACATCCTCGACAACCCGGGTACACAGGTGCCTTTATCAATGGGTGGTTATGCGCCGGCATCGTTTAACTACGGTATTATGGATAACCGCGGTATAGACCTGCAGATCCGTCACCGTAACAATATTGGCAAGTTTGAATATGGCGTAACCGGTAACTTTAACTGGGCACGTAATAAAGTATTACGCCGCGCACAAAACTCGGGCGTAGCTGCAGACCTTAGCATTATTGGTCGTCCTGTGGGCACTAAGTATGGTTTTGTAACAGATGGCATGTACCAGAACTGGAAAGAAGCATTGGACGCACCTTCTCCAAGTGGTGGTGTGGTAGCACCCGGTTTCTTCCGTTACCGCGATCTGAATGGCGATGGCCGCATTACCCGTACCGACGACTTCACCGTAATTGGCCGCAGCAATATGCCCGAACTGATGTATGGTTTGAACATCGACATGCGTTATGGCCAGTTTGATTTCACTGCCTTATTACAGGGTGCTGCGCTTTGCGACGTATCGCTGGCAGGTACTTACGAAGGATCGAGCGGCACGAGCGGTGTAGATGATAACACCCCTTTTACCAAACCTTTCTATGGTTATGGTAACGCACCTTACTTCCTGGTAGAAAATGCATGGTCGCCCGAGAACCCTAACGCAGAATTCCCGCGCCTCACAGCTTACAAAGCATCACTCTCTGCACACAACGCACACATCAACTCCGGCTGGATCCGCGACGGGTCGTACCTGCGTTTGAAGTCAGCGCAGTTGGGTTACACCGTGCCTAAGCACCTGTTGAAAATGGCGAAAATCGAATCGTTCAGGATATATGCTTCCGGCTTTAACCTTATTACCTGGGACAAGCTGAAGTACCTCGATCCGGAAATGCCTAACGTGAACAACGGTTTCTATCCGCAGCAGCGCATGTATACAGCTGGTGTAAATGTTACATTCTAAAACTTGCAGTAATGATGATCAAAAAACTCCTCAATATAAAAAGAGCCTGCCTGCTGGCAGGAGCGATGACGGCGATGAACGGGTGTAGTATAGATGTTACACCGCCAGACAGGTATACAGAGGCGAGCATGTTTGCCAATCCGAAAAACATGGAGCTGTATATGATCGGTTTATATGCCGAGTTCAAAACCTTCGCATTCGGCGAGTTCCCTATCGGTTACAGCAATGCTACCGATGCACTTACCGATATCATGAAATATACCTCCACCGTATCCGGCAACGGTACGGTGAATATACTGGCCACAGATGCGAGCAGGGTAAACGCCGCTGGTCCGCAGTTGAACTACTGGCAGGCAGGGTACTCGCGCATCCGCAGGGTGAACGAGTTTCTGAACGGCCTGGCAAATTATGCGAAGGTAGATGAGGATACAAAGAAACGTTATGAGGCAGAAGCCCGTTTCGTGCGTGGTTATGTATACTTATGGCTGGTTAAACTGCATGGCAGTGTGGTGTTGCTCGATAACATCGATCAGTACAGCACTTACAAACGCAACCGCTCTTCCGAAGATGAGTGTTATAAGTTCATCGCGGCTGATTTTGCATATGCCGCGGCTAACCTTCCTAAAGCATGGCCTACTACTGGTACCGGCCGTGCCACCAAAGGTGCAGCATTCGGCATGCTCGCCCGTACCTGGTTGTACGCAGCTTCCGTAGCCGATTACGACAAGAAGCAGTATAACGATGATGAGCTTACCGGTATCCCTAATGCGAATGCAACCACTTATTACACCAACGCCGCTGCTGCATCCGACTCTGTGATCCAGTTGGCGGGCGAAGGTTATTATAAACTGGAAGATTCGTACGCTGCTGCATTTACCAACAAGAACAGCAAAGAATCAGTATTTAAGATCGATTACGTAGCACCGGGTCTTACGCACAACCACGACCTCGGTTTTGCACCTAAAGGAGATTATCCCGATAACTGTTTAGTATATGGCGTACCCACCGCCGAACTGGTAGATGAATATGAAATGTCCGACGGGTCCAAGTTTGACTGGAACAACCCGGTACATGCGGCTAATCCTTACCAGAACAGGGAACTCCGTTTCGGTGCGTCCATCCTGTTTAACGGTGCGTCCTGGAAAGCGCGTACCATTAATACTACACCCGGTTCTGTAGAAGGTTTTGTGCAGTACGGCAGCACCACCGATCCTAAAACAACTGTTACAGGTTATTATATCCGGAAGATGCTGACGCCCGAAGCCACCAATTTCGTGCAGTTGAAAAGCACCCTTAGCTGGAACGAGATGCGTTATGCGGAAGTATTGCTGATCAATGCAGAAGCAAAAGCAAAGATCAATAACATTGAAGGTGCCCGTACATCACTGAAGGTAGTACGCGACCGTGCGAATGTGCCGGTAACTAATGCTGTAAATGCAGACCAGATGATGGTGGCAATAGAGCATGAACGTAAACTGGAACTGGCTTTCGAAGGTCACCGTTACTGGGACCTCCGCCGCTGGCGTAAAGCGCACATCGTGCTGAACGCGGTAAGGTTTCATGGCCATAAGGTAACACCTAACGGCGCAACATTTAAGTATGAAGTAGTGGAGGCAGATGATGCGGACAGGCAGTTTATCAAGGCAATGTACTACATGCCTATTATCACCAACGAATTGCAGGCTAACACAGGTCTTGATCAGATTAAACCCTGGTAAGCATTTTTAACACCGCAAAACTATTATCATGAGGAACATTTTATCTACCATCATATTTACAGCTTGCGCCGGCGTTATGTTTAGCGGTTGCGCCAAGCCCGATGCCGTAACGCCCAAGGATATGAACGACCTGGCCGACATTTACGGTACTAAAGTTGAAATGGGGCGCGAGCGTTTATTCGAGGCCCGCTTCTCCAAAACAAAAGACACTATTTACTTCGATATACCCTATTATTACCCGGTAGACTCTGAGGACGAAACCGATCTTACAAAAGTGATCCTGCGCGGTACTATTCCTACCGACGCAAAACTGACACCTTCTATTGGCGTACCCATGGACCTTACCAAACCATTTGATCTGACTGTACGCTCCGGCACTGGTTTGACGAAGAAGTACGTGGTAGTAGGTAAAAAGGTAGGCGATTACGCATTGCGTAAAGTAACGCTGGCCTTTACTGCCGACGGGGCCGCCCAGGAAATAGAAGGCGTTATACAGGCTACAGGAGAAGTGATATTCTATGTAGTGCCAGGTGTGGACATCAGCAATGCCACGCTCAACTACGAGATCAACCCGCATTCTACAGGTTCTATTACGGACGGAGCGGCCATCAACCTCACGGCAGGTGACCAGACATTTGCTGTTACCGGAGTAGACGGTGTAGCCAGAACATACACCCTGAAGGCACAGGAGCCGGTTAAACAGCCGTACGGCGTAGGTATTACCCGTAAACTGTTTATGAAAACAGCTACCGATTTAGGTTTCGTAACCAACAACGACGTGAGCATAGCCGTGAGCGGCGACTACCTGGTACTGGTAAGAAGGCTGGCCAGCGGTTCCAACTATCGCGTGTACAACAGGTTTACCGGTGCTTACCTGCAGGATATGCACTATCCGTTCGGCACGCAGATTTCTTTCCAGATGGCGGAAGATAACAAGGGCGTATTGCTGGCTGCTTCATGGGCGCCCAAGAACGCGAAGTTCATTTTATACAAATACAATGGTCCTTTAGATACCAATCCGGTGAAACTGGTAGACTGGACAAACACCAACCCGGCCGCTATTACGCTGGACGGTGGCGTAGGCCGCAGGGTAAACGTGTTCGGTGATCTTAGTCAGAACGCAGTGATCATGGCCCCTGCCGGACAGTCGAACACTATTTACCGCTGGAGAGTAGCGAACGGGGTACTCGTAAATAATAACCCGGAAGTACTCACTTACCAGTCTATCACCGGTACACCTGGTCACCTCGGCTTTTACGCCGAAGCGCAGCCAGTATCGGCCGATGCCAATGCGAACTACTTCATTAACTACCAGTTTGAAATAGGTTTCATAAACGGCGCCACCCAAACAAGGCTGGCAGGCTTTGCGAACGATACCAGGATTTTTGGTACCTATCACATGCCAATGAACTACACCACGTTCAACAACGCCAACTACCTCGCCATCCTGAAATACACCGCCGCTTCCGGTAACAGTGCCGCGCGACTGAGCCTGTTCGATGTAACTAATACATCGCTGATCAGTACCCTGTTTACCAGTGCGGTATATCCAACCTTTAATCCATTTGTTTCCGACGAAGAATTGAAGGGCGACACCAATGGCAATGGTACGGGCGACATCGCTATTGGCTTTAGCAACAACGGCGAACGTATGCAGGTGTATAGCCTGTTGACCAATGCAGGTTTGATGGGGCATGAGTTTACCAACTATGCGAAATAAGCAGATCTAACTTAAAACTATCGCGATGAGATATTCTTTCCTGGCAGCGTGTACGGCAGTAATGTTCCTGTTCGCCGCCTGCAGTAAAAAAGAAGGTGGCGGCCCGGTACGGCCCGAGCCCGAACCAGAAGTGGACACTGTGCGCAAGCGCAATGTAGTGGCCTGGGTAGACGCCCGCTCTAACGTATTCGGCACTTACGGGCGGTTAAACGATACCGCAGGCATCAACCGCGTGCTGGATACGTTGAAAATGGTCGGTGTAAATGGTTTGGTGATAGATGTAAAAGGCAGTTCCGGTTACACCATGTACCCCAGCGCCTACGCCACACAGATCACGACCATGGACGGTAAAACCATTACCCCTGGTGTGGATTACGTGGGCTATATGGTGCAGGAGGCCAGGAAACGCCAGTTTAAAGTATACGCTTCCATCGTTACGTTCGTAGAAGGCGATGGTGCCCGCTCTTCAGGCAAACTGTTCGACGATCCTGATTTCAGGAGCAAGTACGAATCGATTGTTTGTGATGCGGCAGGCAACCGTGTACCGGTAACCTCCATGGGTAAAAACGGGTTTGTGAATCCAGCACAGCCCGTGGTGCAGGAGCGCGTAATCAACATCGTTAAAGAGATCGTAGGCAAATATGATATAGACGGGTTTATTCTCGATTACGCCCGTTATACTGACATCCACGCCGACTTCTCCGACTTCTCTAAAACAGATTTTATCAACTGGCTGAAAGTAAAGTACAATGATACCGATGCCGGGAAGATGAAATTTCCGACAGATATCGTGGCCTCGTGGAAAATGAGCGGCGACCAGGTACAACCGAACGTCACCGGCAAGTACTACCAGAAATGGCTGGTATACCGCTGCTCCGTGATACAGGCCTTTTTCGAAAAAGCGCGTGCGGCCGTGAAGTCAGTAAAGCCTAACGTAACCTTCGGCGTATACGTGGGTGCATGGTACACTACCTATTACTATGTAGGCGTAAACTGGGCCAGCAAAGAGTATGATCCGTTCAATGACCAGGCTATCCGCTTCGACTGGGCTTACCCGGGTTATGGCGCAACAGGTTACGGCGAAACATTGGACCACCTGATGACAGGTAATTACTTCACCCAGATAAGACTCGCCGATAATCCTGCTACCGCCGCCATGAAGTACCATTGGTGGAGCATTGAGGGTTCGATTAATGGCACCAAGTACATCACTAAAAACAAGATGCCACTTTACGGCAGTATTGATATGGGTAACATTTCATGGGCAAACACCGGTGAAATTTCAAAAGCCATTAAATACATCCTATCACAAACCTCCGGCGGTGTAATGCTGTTTGATGTGGTGCACGTGTACGCACCGCAGTACAACAGGCTGAAAGTACCACTCTGGGATGCGATTAAGGAAGGCACGAAGCCATAATACTTCATTTACGAAAAGGGGGAATGGTGCGTAACCATTGCCTCTTTTGTTTAATACCCGATCGTTTCATGAAACGTGTTGCTATTTACCTGGCAGCGGCCTGCTTATCCATAGCATGCTCTGAGGACAAAGATTATTACACCGGTCCGCCGAGGCCCATTGAGCCTCCGGTGGTAACGCCGCCTGCCAAAGACACACTGATCAAATTACCCGCAGAATGGACAAAGGCCACCACGCTGATGACCAACTTTCCAGAAGGCGTGGAAGTGTACAGGCGCACCGCCGCATTTAACAGTAAAGCGATGAACGCGTACTGTGTGGTGTTTGATCCCGCGGTAGCGGAGTTTAAACCAGTGGTATCTGATAAGAACAAAAAGCCCAGCATTTATTATTCGGAAGAAGGCGGAACGAAATACGCCTGTATCAATGGCGGCTTTTTCGGCACCAATGTTTCCTACAGCCTGGTGAAATACAATGGGACCGTAACTGCGGTGAACATCCGTTCGCTGAACCGTGCTTATAATGGTGTGAGTACGGCATATTATCCGACCCGCGCTGCATTTGGATTAACAAGTGCCGGCGTGCCGCAGGTGAGTTGGGTGTATCATGTAGGAGCGGGCAATGGTACGGTGTATAGTTATCCCGTTCCCAGCGCTAATGAACTGAATAAAGAACCGCAGCCTGTACCCTCAGCCACCTTTCCCGCTGGCGGTGCAGAGTGGATGGTGAGTTCGGCGATCGGTGGTTCGCCCATGCTTATCTATAATAATGTGGTGAAGATAACAGATAAAGAAGAACTGATAGATATTGATAACACTTCATCGCGTGCCCGTACTGCGATTGGGTACACCGCAAAAGGTAAAATAGTAGTGCTGGCCGTAGAAGGTAATAACAGCGCCGGCGGTGCAGGATTGAACTTACAGGAAACAGCCGACCTGATGAAAAGCATGGGTTGTACAGGTGCTATTAACCTTGACGGTGGCGGCTCCACAGCGCTGGTGGTAAACGGTCAGCAAACCGTGAAACCTTCGGACGCTGCGGGCGAACGCGCTGTGATGAGCGCCATCATCATCAAAAAGAAATAAAAGTTTACCACAGATAAAGCGATAGTTATTAATTTGGAACGGCGGCCACGTTTCGTCGTGGCCGCATCTTTTAAAAAGAAAACTTCATCATGAAACAGATATATACTATGTTGCTGATGCTGGCTGCTTCGGGTACCACGTTTGCACAACAGGCCGAAAAGAAGATAGACAGCAGTTATGCTAACACCTATTACCAGGGCCGCATGGAGATATTTCGCACGCTGCCCGTGCAGAAAGGCGTTATTGTATTCGTAGGCAACAGTATTACCGAACGTGCGCAGTGGAACGAATTGCTGCCCGGCAAAGCCATTGTGAACCGCGGTATTGGCGGCGACAACAGCTTCGGCGTACTCGCCCGGCTGGATACCATCCTGCTAAGCAAACCTTCGAAACTTTTCCTCGATATCGGTATTAACGATATTGGCCGTGGCCTGCCTGTAGCAGTTATCTCCAACAACTACGAACGCATCCTGCGCCGCATTAAGGAGTTATCTCCCAAAACCAGGATATATGCACAGAGCGTACTGCCCATGAACGATGCGGTGTTGAAGGCGGAATACCTGAAAAACAAAAAGGCGATCATCATCGAACTGAATAATAATATTAAAGCACTGGCGGTGCGTTATGGCGCTACTTATGCCGATTTGCATAACGATGTATTTGCCGATGCGAACGGTGATCTTAAAACGCCGCTTACTGTAGATGGGATTCACCTGGCACCAAAGGCTTATGTGCTTTGGGTAGACTACCTCAAACAGAAAAAATACCTGTGATCTTGTGCTGAGCTGGGATGTACTGCGTAACTGCCACGGGTGGTTACGCAGTTTCTTTTTCGGGCAAATTCCGTAATTTAATAGCGGAAACCCCCGAAATTATGTCCAACATGATTACACACCCCCTCACACTCTCCGGCCGCGTTGTAACGCTTGAGCCGCTGGAAACACCCCTGCTCCCCGAACTGGAAGCCCTCACGCAAGATGAGCGCATTTGGGAATTCTATTCCGAGAACTATGCGAAGCGCGAAAACTTCGTGGAACTCTACGAGAAGAGCTTCAACGGTCGCGAGGCAGGTACCCATTACGCTTTTGCAGTAAGACTGAACGAAACCGGTAAACTGATAGGCAGTACCCAGTACTTCGACATCAGTACTAAACACCGCAACCTGGAAATCGGCTATACCTGGTATTTGCCCGAATATTGGGGTACGGCCGTTAACCTGGAGAGTAAACAATTACTGCTCACCTACGCCTTTGAAACATTGCGCATGGTAAGGGTACAGATAAAGACCGGCGATACGAACAAACGATCTCAAAAAGCCATTGCCAAAATCGGCGGCCGGTTTGAAGGTGTACTGCGTAAAGCCAAAGTGATGGAGAACGGGCAGTACAGGAATACCGTGTACTTTTCTATTATTGATGAGGAGTGGCCTGCGGTAAAACTCCATTTGAAGAAGTTGCTGGAGGAAAAGATGGATTGATATTTATTAAAAAATTCTACCTTTGTTCACCTCTCAGCTACCCCCACACGAAAGAAGAAGGCATAATATGCCATAGTTATTTTTATTTTTAGAAAGATGTTACTCACGATTACAACAACCCACAAGCCCGCTACGGACTTGGGATACCTTTTGCATAAACGTCCCGATAAAACCCAACAGGTGGAATTGTCGGGCGGTATTGCACACGTGTTTTACCCCGAGGTGTCGGAAACCCGGTGTACGGCCGCTTTATTATTAGATATAGATCCGGTTGGCCTGGTGCGCAAAGACAATGGTCCCGCAGGAAATGATTTTGCCCTGCAGCAATATGTAAACGACCGCCCGTACGTGGCCAGTTCGTTTATGAGTGCTGCTATCGCAAAAGCTTATTCATCGGCCCTTAATGGTCGCTGTAAAGACCGCCCGGAACTGCCTGCTACGCCCATGCCGTTCGAAATACGGCTGCCGGTATTGCCTGTGCGTGGCGGTGAAGCGTTACTGAACGATTTGTTCCTGCCACTGGGTTATACCATTATTGCCACCCGCCTGCCGCTCGACGAAAAGTTCCCCGCGTGGGGCGAAAGCCGTTACTTCGACGTAACGCTGGTGAACACGGTTACGATGCAGCAGCTGTTATCGCACCTGTACATTCTTATCCCGGTATGCGACAACGATAAACATTACTGGGTTGGGAAAGAAGAGGTGGATAAGCTGATGGAGAAAGGTAAGGCCTGGTTAGATCAGCATCCTGCGAAGGAGCTGATCGTACAGCGGTACCTGCGCCACCATAAAGCTTTGATAAGTGATGCGATACAGTCGTTGTTGAAGGAAGAGCTGCCTGAAGTAGAGGCGGAAGTGGTTGCGCCAAGGATGCGCGCACACGATGCGCGGTTGCTGATGGTGAAAGACGAACTATTGGCTACAGGCGCTAAAAGCGTGGCCGACCTGGGCTGCGGCGAAGGCAAACTATTACGCCTGCTGCTTCCTGAAAAACAGTTTGAGAAGATACTGGGTATGGACGTGAGTTACCGCTCACTGGAAATAACGCAGAGAAAGTTGAAGATCGACCGGCTGCCACTGTCGCAGCAGGAAAGGATCCAGCTGGTACAAGGCTCCCTCACTTATCGCGATAAACGAATAGAAGGGATGGATGCTGCTGCCCTGGTGGAGGTGATAGAACACCTGGACGAGCCACGGCTGGCAACCCTGGAAAAAGTACTGTTTGAATATGCGCGACCGGCTCATGTAATTATTACGACCCCGAATGCGGAATACAACGTTAAATTCGAGAGCCTGTTCAGTGGCCACATGCGCCACAGCGACCACCGCTTCGAATGGACGCGTGAGCAGTTCCGTAACTGGGGCGACAGGCTGGGGAATGAATACGGTTATGCCGTGCAGTACAAAGCCGTTGGTGAAGAGGACGCAGAAATAGGCGCCCTAACGCAAATGGCGATATTTAAAAAGAAAGAATAATGGAACTGACGATAATAGAAAAGTTGCTGGAAACAGCAGTGCATGAAAAAGTAAAGGTGCTGTATGCCTGCGAGTCGGGCAGCAGGGCCTGGGGTTTTGCCTCCACCGACAGCGACTACGACGTACGCTTTATATATACCCGCCGTACCTCCGATTACCTGTCCATCGCCGACCGCCGCGATGTGATAGAACTTCCGGTAAACGAAGTGCTGGACATCGGTGGCTGGGACTTGCGAAAGGCGTTGCAGCTATTTCTTAAATCCAATGCACCCTTGTACGAGTGGTTGCAGTCGCCCGTATGGTACGATGGTAACCACGCGTTCGTAGACGAACTAAAAGCATTGATGCCAAAGTATTTCTCGTGCCGTGCAGGCTGTCATCATTACCTGTCGATGGCTTTTAATACCCTGGAGAACGATTTGCAGGGCGGGCAGGTAAAGATCAAAAAATACTTCTACGCCCTGCGCCCTGCCCTGGCGGCTTTGTGGATAATAGAGAAGCAGGAAGTGCCACCTATGGAGTTTGGTATACTACGTACGCTGGTGCAGGACGAACCCTGGCAGCAGGCGGTGGACACCCTGTTGAAAGTGAAGGCAGGTGCGGACGAGAAGGCGCTGATAACGCCCATCCCCCTGTTACAAAACTGGCTGCAGGAAACATTGAATAATTGTAAAGAAAAGGCATCCGCCCTCCCGTCCATACGACATACAACGGAGGAGCTGGATGAACTGTTCCGAAAATATATGCATCATGACCTTTGAACAATTGACCGCAGAGCCAGGCCACCTGTTGATGAAGTGCATCAGCGGCAGCCGTGCCTATAACCTGCAGGTGCCCACTTCAGACACTGACCTGAAAGGCATATTCGTATTGCCGGAAAAGGAGTTGTTTGGTATGGGATATACGGACCAGGTGAGTAATGAAAGTAACGATGAGGTGTACTTTGAGATCGGCCGTTTCGTAGAACTGTTGTGTAAAAACAATCCGAATATCCTCGAACTGCTTAACTCTCCGGATAAAGCGGTGTTGTATAAACATCCGCTGATGCATCTTATCAAACCCGAAGACTTTTTATCGAAACTGTGCCTGCAAACCTTTGCCGGATATGCTAAAACGCAGATCAAAAAGGCTGGCGGACTAAATAAAATGATCAATAAACCGATGGATGGCGAGCGAAAGTCGGTAGCCGACTTTTGTTACATGATAGCAGGTAACGGTAGCGTACCGCTTCGTGAATGGTTGACAGATAGAGGTTTTAAGCAGGAAGAATGTGGGTTGATAAAGGTAGATCACTTTCGCGATGTATACATGCTGTATCATCATCAGCAGTTGCCAGCCGATACCTGGTTTAAAGGCATCGTATCCGGCCCTGATGCTAATGATGTGCAGGTAAGCACCGTGCCTAAAGGTCTCGAACCGCTGGGTGTGATGAATTTTAATAAGGACGGGTATTCCGTATACTGCCGCGAGTATGCCTCCTACCATCAATGGGTAGCCGAACGGAACCAAGCCCGGTACGAAAGCACGCAGAGCCACGGCAAGGGCTACGATGCTAAAAACATGATGCACACCATCCGCCTTTTAAGTATGGCTGAAGAAATAGCCACACAACGGCAGGTGAACGTTTACCGTAACGACAGGGAGTTCTTATTGAAAATCCGGCACGGACAATATGAATACGCTGAACTGATGAAAATGGTGGAAGATAAAATGGACAAAATAGAAAAGCTGTATGCCATCAGCGATCTGCCCGATGCTCCGGACGAGCAAAAGGCGGAAGAGCTGCTGGTGCAGATAAGGACCTCTTTTTATGCGAGATAAAACAACATTACATATACCAGAAGTGTCACTGGTGTTATTAGTCGGAGCTTCCAGCTCCGGCAAGTCCACCTTTGCACGCAAACACTTTAAACCCACAGAAGTAGTATCATCCGATGCGTGCCGTGCTGCGGTAAGCGATGATGAGAACAACCTCTCCGCCACCACCGATGCTTTTGACCTGGTGCGTTTCATTGCCTCTAAACGTTTGAAGAACGGCCTACTCACAGTGATAGACGCGACCAACGTTTCGGAAGATGACAGGAAGAAATGGGTAGCGCTGGCCCGCGAGTACCACGTATTACCGGTAGCCATCGTGATGAACCAGCCGGAGAAAGTACTCGATGAACGCAGTGCCGCCCGTACAGACAGGCAGGTGCCGGGTCATGCCCTGCACCGCCAGTGGGTACAACTTAAGCGGAGCATCCACCGGTTAAAACTGGAAGGTTTCCGGCACGTGCATGAACTGCGCGGTCAGGCGGAGATAGATGCGATTACCCACATCGAACGCGATAAACTATACAACAACAAAAAAGAAGTAACAGGTCCGTTCGATATTATTGGGGATATACATGGTTGTTACAACGAGCTGGTATTGTTGCTTACGAAGCTGGGTTACGCACCGCAGCAGGGCGTATGGCGCCATCCCGAAGGGCGTAAGCCAATATTCCTCGGCGACCTTTGCGATCGTGGCCCGGCTACACCGGCGGTATTACGCCTGGTAATGGATATCGTTAAATCCGATAACGGTTATTGCGTGGCAGGCAACCACGATGTAAAACTGCTTCGCTGGTTAAATGGCAAACATGTGCAGGTGCGTCATGGTCTTGAAAAAACGGTGGAACAACTGGCGAAGGAGCCGGCAGCATTCATAGAAGAATTAAAACCATTTCTCGATGGGTTGATAAGCCACTACGTTTTCGATAATGGAAAGCTGGTGGTAGCCCACGCCGGCCTGCGTGAAGAAATGCACGGCCGGGGATCGGGGGCGGTGCGGGAGTTTAGTTTGTACGGAGAAACGACTGGCGAGATAGATGAATTCGGATTGCCGGTACGGTACAACTGGGCGAGTGAATATAGTGGTAAAGCCATGGTGGTATACGGCCATACACCAGTACCACAGGCGCAATGGTTGAACCGTACGATCGATATAGACACTGGTTGTGTATTCGGCGGCCATCTTACAGCGCTGCGTTATCCTGAAAGGGAACTGGTGTCTGTACCTGCGGCAGAAGTGTACGTAGTATCGGCAAGGCCGCTGTTGCCCTCAGGTACAGTGCCATTGTCGCTGCAGCAGGCCAACGACGATGTGCTGGATATAGCCGACTTTACCGGTAAGCAAATTATCGAAACACGTTTCGGCCAGAATGTGACCGTGCGCGAGGAGAATAGTATTGCCGCTCTTGAGGTGATGAGCCGTTTCGCTATTAATCCCCAATGGCTTATTTATTTACCACCTACCATGAGTCCGTCCGAAACGAGTAAACTGGAAGACTATCTTGAGTATCCGCAGGAAGCGTTCTCCTACTTCAAAGGCGTAGGCGTAACGAAAGTGGTGTGCGAGGAAAAACATATGGGCTCCCGCGCTGTAGTAATCGTAGCAAAGAATGAACAGGCGGTGAAGGAAGCTTTTGGCATTACCGGCGAAGGAATAGGTACGATTTATACCCGTACCGGTCGTGCTTATTTTAATGATAAGGCCGTAGAGCAGGAATTACTGCAACGGCTGAACCTGGCTTTGGAAACAACCGGTTTCTACGAGGAGTTTAATACAGACTGGGCCTGTTTCGATTGTGAGTTAATGCCCTGGAGCGCCAAGGCGCAAAGTTTGTTGCAAACGCAATATGCATCGGTAGGCGCGGCTTCTGGCAGGGCGATGGATATTGCGGTGCAGGCTTTGCAGCAGACCGCCCTTCGTAACCCCAGTGCTGTACCGCTGCTGGAGAAGTACAGTACACGTAAACAACAGGCCGCGCAATTTACCGATGCCTACCGCCAGTACTGCTGGCCGGTAAATAGCATTGCCGATTACAAACTGGCGCCGTTCCATTTATTGGCTACCGCAGGAAAAACCTACACCAGCCGCGATCACGAATGGCATATGGAAACTATTGCCCGTGTTTGCCGTGGCGATGAACAGGTGTTACTGGCTACTAACTATCGTGTGTTACACCTCGAAGATGAAATTGATGTAAACAGCGCGCTACAATGGTGGCTGGAGCTTACTGCTAAAGGTGGTGAGGGCATGGTGGTAAAACCGTACGACTTCATTCACCAGCATCCGCGCGGCATAGCGCAACCTGCCATAAAGATCAGGGGTAGGGAGTACCTGCGTATCATTTACGGACCAGAGTATACTGCTCCCGAAAACCTGATCCGTCTTAAACAACGCGGTTTATCTGGCAAACGTTCGCTGGCTATGCGTGAGTTTGTTTTAGGGTTAGAGGGATTGGAAAACTTTGTTCAGAAAGAAGCGCTGCGGAAAGTACACGCCTGTGTATTTGGCGTGCTGGCGTTGGAAAGTGAACCTGTAGATCCAAGACTATAAACAAAAAAAACCGGGGGAGAAATCCCCCGGTATACCTGATTAAAAACAACCACACTACTAAAACCAATCTGCACAACACAACCTTTCTATATATTCACATGCTTTTTTCTTACTGACCAATAATAGAACACCGGGAACACCAACAGGGTGAAGATCGTAGCCGACACTAATCCTCCGATGATCACGATGGCAAGGGGCTTCTGCGACTCTGAGCCAATACCGGTGCTGAGTGCGGCGGGCGTAAGACCCAGTGCCGCCATCAAAGCGGTCATAATTACTGGTCGTGTTCTTGTTTTTACGCCTTCGACTATAGCTGGTACCAGCGCCAGTCGTTGTTTCAGGTTATTATGGAATTCGGAAATAAGGATCACCCCGTTTTGTACGCATATCCCGAACAGGGCAATGAAGCCCACGCCGGCCGATATGCCGAAGTTGATGCCGGCCAGGTGTAAGGCCAGTATGCCTCCGATCAATGCGAAGGGTACGTTGGCGAGTACCAGCGAAGCATCGCCGATATTGCCGAACATGATGAACAGCAGCACAAATATCAGGATTAAGCTGATGGGTACTACCTGTCCAAGACGTGCCGTTGCCCTTACCTGGTTCTCAAATTCGCCGGTCCAGCCAATGGTGTAGCCAGCAGGTAATTCGATGCTTTTTGCTACACGTGCCTGCGCTTCGGCAATAGTGCTGCCCAGGTCACGGTCGCGGATGGAGAACTTAATACCGATAAAACGTTTGGTGTTGTCGCGGTAAATGAAGGCCGGGCCGGTTACTTTATCCATGTCGGCAATTTCCTTCAGGGGAATACTTTCGCCCCGCATCGTAGGCACACGTAATTGCATGATGTCGTCTTCATTCTTGCGATACTCCTGTTCGTAACGGATGCGCACGGGAAACTTCCGTTCGCCTTCGTACTTCTCTGTGGCGGTTTTACCACCTATCGCCATCTCGATAATACTTTGCGCATCGGCCTTCTGTACGCCGTATATCGCCATCTTCTCCTCATCCAGCGATACGCTTATTTCGGGCTGGCCTATATTTCGGAGGATGCCCAGGTCTTTAATGCCTTCGATATCTTTTACTTCGGCCATTACCTTTTCGGCCAGGGCGTCCAGTTTGGTAAGATCATCACCATAAATCTTTATACCGTTACTTGCCTTAAAACCTGCTACTGCCTCCGCTACGTTATCGATAACGGGTTGTGAGTAGTTGTACAAAACGCCCTGGTAGTGACTTAACTGCTGGTCCATTTCATCAATCAACTGCTCCACACTTATCTTTCTGTCCCATTCCTTTTTCGGCTTCAGGTCTACCTGGAACTGCAGGAAGTAAAACCCGTTAGGATCTGTCCCATCGTTCGATCGGCCGGTTTGTGACAATACACTGCTTACCTCGGGGAACGATTGCAGGTCGCGGCGAAGGGTTTTGGCCATGTTCACGCTCTCTGGTAACGAAAGGCTCATCGGTAGTTCGGCCGTCACCCACAGGGCTCCTTCGTTCAATTGTGGTAAAAACTCGGTTCCCAGCCAGCGGGTGGAGAACAACGACAGTGCCAATACCGCTACAGATATTATTACGCTGGCGCGTTTATGTTTAAACGTTACGGCAAAACCTTTACCAACGATGTAATTAAAGAAGTTGACGAAAGGATTGTTCTTCTCGCGCACATTCTTCCTTAGTAATATCGATACCAGTACCGGAACAAGTGTGAGCGTGAACAGGAGTGCGCCGAGTAACGCAAAACCCAATGTCCAGGCGAGTGGCGAGAACATTTTTCCTTCTACTTTCTGGAAGGCGAATATGGGCAACAGGGCCGATATGATGATGAGTTTAGAAAAGAACACCGCTTTACCAAGCCCGGCGCCCGTTTTCTTAATAAGACCGAGTTTCGATAGTTTATTAAACCGTTCCATCCCAAACTTGTGGGCCTTATGGTCGAGCGCAACAAATAGTCCCTCCACCATTACCACCGCACCGTCAATGATGATCCCGAAGTCTACCGCCCCCAACGATAATAAGTTGGCGCTCATGCCCTTCATCTTCAAACACATAAAGGCAAACAGCAGCGAAAGCGGGATGATAATCGATACGATCAGCGTAGTGCGCCAGTCGGCCATAAAAATGAACACGATTACCGTTACGAAAACAATACCTTCCACCAGGTTGTGCATCACGGTTTGCGTGCAGTACTCCATCAGGTTATCACGATCGTAAAACACTTCCATCTTCACATCGTGTGGTAATACGTTGGCATTGATCTCGTTGATGCGGGCCTTTACGCGGGCCAGCACTTCACCCGGATTTTCATCCTTCCGCATCACCACAATACCTTCTACCACATCATCTTTATCATTTAAACCCACCTGTCCCACCCGTGTGGCGCTGGCTTCGGCAACGGCGGCAATGTTCTTCACCAGTACCGGGTTATCATTGTAGTTAGCCACGATGGTGTTTTCGATATCGCGGCTGGTGTTAAGTAGCCCCAGACCCCGTACCACGTAGGCTTGTCCATTCTTTTCTATCACGTCGCCACCTACGTTCAGGTTGGCTTTGGTCACTGCTTCATATACCTGTAGCGGCGTAAGGTCGTATTTCTGGAGTTTTACCGGGTCTACCGATATCTCATAAATCTTCTCCTGTCCGCCGAAGGCTACTACATCAGCCACGCCGGGTACAGCGCGCAACTGCCGGTCGATCACCCAGTTCTGTAAGGTGAGCAGTTCGCGGGTGTCACGCTTGTCGCCCTTCAGTACATACCGGTAAATTTCACCGGTGGGGCCGTATGGTGGCTGTACGTCAGGCTCCACCTCTTCGGGTAATTGTACGTTGCGTAGCTGGTTGTTTACCTGTTGCCTGGCGAAGAAGTCTTCCACATTATCGTCAAAAATGATTTTGATAACAGAGAGGCCGAACATGGTTACACTGCGCACGTTCGCCTTTTTCTGTACCGAGTTCATGGCAATTTCTATCGGGGTGGTCACAAAACGCTCCACCTCTTCTGCACTACGGCCATTCCATTCCGTTACCACTACTATCTGCGTATTGGTTACATCGGGAAAGGCCTCCAGCGGGATGTTCATATAACTGATCCAGCCGGCAATAGCCAGTATGGCGGTACAGAAGAATACGAACAGTTTATTGCGGAGCGATATGGCAATAATATTTTTTATGAATTTGTTCATGGGAAAGATCAGTCGTTTAATGCGTCATACACCATAATTCCGTTACGGGAAATCACTTTTTCATTTTCCTGCAGGCCCGCCTCGATGTACGATACATCGCCTACCTGGCTATACACCTTTACCTGGCGGGTTTCGATATTGCTACGGTCTTTAAACACCATCGCCCAGTTTTTGCTCTTATCGAAAATGATGGCCGACGAAGGCACGGCTACCAGTTTTTTATTTTCCGAGAACAGTAGTTTAACCGAGGCGCTCATTTCAGGCTTCAGCAACAGTTCCTTATTGGGTATGCGTATCAGCAGTTTCATGGCCTTTGTATCAGGATCTATCGCATTAAAAATCCTGTCTACCTTACCATGAAATACCTTGCCTGCATAACTCATCGTACTTATTTCCGCTTCGTAACCCACGGCCACACTGGCAATGTCGGTTTCGTTCACATTCGCTAATACCCATACTTCATCTATTTGCGCAATAGAAAACAGTGCATCTGTTTTATCGCTGCGCAACTGTTCGTTTTGGTTAATATTTTTAGATACGATAAAACCACTGCCGGGTGCCGTAATGTTCATGATCGAACCATCTTTAAGGCTGTAGATGTGGTAGATCTCAGAAATTCTTGCCTGCTCCGCTTTCGCTTTCTCCAGCTCTTTGGCGGCGGCGGTTACATCTTTCTCAGAATTCAGTTTGCCTTCGTACAGGTCTTTTGCTACCTGATAATTCTTTTCTGCCAGGGCAACGTCGGCATTGGCGTCCAGTTGCTGGCGCTGGAAGTCGGCCACTTCGCCACTGCGCACCACTGCTAATACCTGGCCTTGTTTAACATAATCGCCCAACTCCACATTTATCTTCATCACATTTCCCCCCACTAATGGATAAACCTGGGCCAGGCGATTGTTGTCGGCGGCTACTTTGCCAAAAAGTTTCAATTCATTACGCACATCAGATATAGCGGCTACGGCAAATTCGCATCGGGCCATCATGCTATCGCTCAGCGAAAAGCTCCATGCCTTTTCCTCATGCTGTGGCTGCGGTTTGCATCCGCCGGCCATAGCGGCCAGCAGCGCGGTGTATAATAAGTACTTCATTTATCAGTAAACATTTGTTGCGGTTACATAATTAATTTGTGCGGCGGCAAGGGCGAGTTGGTTCTTAACGCGTTCAAACTCGGTAAGCGATTCATTGTACGACTCCAGGAAGTCTACAAACTCAAGTATCGAAATATTACGCTTCTGGAAATTGCTGTTAATGCCTTGCAGTACAGCGTCGAAGTCGTTGGTGTACAGTCGTTTTACTTTGCTGTATTCGCGTATGCTGCGTTGCATGTTTTGCCAGGAGGCAAACACTTCTGCCCTTACCGCCGATGTTTTGTGCGCGCCGTAGATAGCAGCAGCCTTTACGCCGGCTTCCGCTGCGCGGATATTCCCTTTGTTACGGTCCCACAGCGGTAGCGGCATGCCAATACCCGTCATATATTGGTTGCGCCAGGCGTTACCCAACTGATCGTAGCTCAGGTTAAGCGTTACATCGGGTACACGTTGCCTTTTTTCAAGGGATAGCTGCAACTGTGAAATGTTTTGTTGCCCTTTTACCTGCTGTACATCCGGCCGGTGTTGCATGGCCAGGTTGTACAGTTCGTCGTTATCTTTCAGCAACAGCAGGTTGTCGAAGGCGTTGGCAGCGATAGTGGGATAAATAAGCGTGGTTTTTTGTAGCAGTAATTGCAGGTTTTTTAGCGCCTCAACTTCCATGGCCGCCATTTCGGAGCGGTCGTTATTGATTTTTAGGTACACCGACTTTAACCGCACCACTTCCTGTAAGGGCAGGTTGCCTTTCGCCGCCTGTTCCTCAAAACGGGTGATGAGCGTATCCAGTGCTTTCAACTGCCTGTCGTAATGTGTGGTCACGGTTTGTTGTTGATACAGCGAAAGCAGGTTACTGTGCAGTTGCAGGCGCAAACTGCGTAACAGTTCTTCAAACTCCGCCACGGCCAGTTCTTTATGCTGGCGGGCAATGGCAATCTCTGTTTTACGTTTACCACCCAGCAACAGCAGTTGTTCAAAGGAAAACACCTTTTCGCCATTCTTCCCGATGAGGAAGACTTTGCGGTTATCGGTATCGTAAGTGTGTAGTTCGGCGGAGATGTTAGGATTAGGATAGGCTTTGGCCTGAATGATCAGTGCTTCCTGAGCGCTGATGTTATACTGCTCCGCCAGCAGTAGTAAATTTTCTTTAAGAAAGATGCTGTCGGCCTGCTCCGGCGTAAGCGAAAGAGAACTTTGCGCTTTAACGGTAAAGGGAGCTGCCAGCAACATGATATACGGCAAATACTTCATGCCACAATATTGGCAAGAAGCAACTTAAGATTTCCTTAAGAGGGATAAAGATGTGCTTAAGACGGAAGTTTTATCGTAAAACAGTTCTTCCCATCTTCTACGCTATATTGCGCCGAAGCCCCGTGCAGTTGCAGGATGCGGGCCACCATTACCAGGCCCAGACCAATACCGTTTTTGTTCCGGCTGTTGCTGCCGCGGAAGAAGTAGCCGAAGAGGTAAGGCTGTTCTTCAGGCGCCAGGGTAGCGCCATTATTGAGTAAACGTACCTGTAAAGCACCATCGTTTTTCATTACTTCAATGGATGCGGAACTGTCGTCTGAATATTCACTGGCGTTTTTAAGCAGGTTGTAGAAGGCGAGTTTCAGCATTCTTTCATTGCCTGCCACTTCCATGTCGGCCGCACTGGTAATATTGTCGGCGGTGTTAAAACCAAAGCGACTGGATGGATAAACGACCTGCAGGTCGTCGGTGCATTCGAACAAAAGCTCGTCTATCCGCACACGATCGGTAAATACCTGCGGTGTTGTTTGTTGATAACGGGAGATTTCTATGAGCGTATTGATCACGCCGGCGATCTGCATCAATCCTTCTTTCTGAAAGCCAAGACTTTGCTTCCAGGTATCGGGCTTGTCTTCGTTCAGCCCTCTTTCTATATTGGAAATCAATACAGCTATCGGATTTTTTAGTTCATGCGATACGTGCTGGATAAAGTTTTTCTGGTAGGCAAACGATTCGTCTACACGGGTGAGCATATTATTAAATCCTGTTGCCAGCGAGGCTATTTCATCGGTGCTGCCCGGCACTTCCACCTTCTCCAGGTTGGTGGCCGAAATACGGTCTACCTGCCTGGTGAGTGATGTAATGGGGCTGGTAATTTGTTTCGACAAAAACAGCGTTACAAAAAATGAAAGTGAAAGAGAGATGAGGAAGATGATGATGAGCAGCCAGCCCAGGAAGTTAAGGCTGTCGCGGCCGGCCTTGTCGTAGGCTTTTCCGATTGCGAAGTATTTGTGGCCGTTGTGGTAAATGATGTGTGCTACGATGTCGAATTGGCCTTCGCTGTTCAATATTTCGTGCCGGCCGTTGTCGCGCAGTTCGCGTACCAGGCTGCGTGCGTAAGGTATTTTGGCATCGTCTATACTGGTATAAATGTTTTTACCGGTACTGTCGAACAGTAATATTTTTTCGTCGTGCAGCGTGTAAATGGTGGTTTCGTCAAAGTTGTCGATAAGACTTTTATCAATACGTTCGGCGGTAGACAGTAATTTGAGTACCGTGGTATTAAGGTCTTTGATCCGCTGGTAAAACTCCTGCTGGCGGTTAAGCGCAGAAATGTAATAGACACTGGCCAGCGTTAGGCCCAGTATCAATATAAAGAAGAAGGAAAAGGAGCGGAGTATTTTTTTTCTAAGCTTCATGCGGCTCGTTGCTGATGTAATACCCGAAACCGAAGCGGGTATGAATAAGTTTTACCGGTTGGTTTTTATCGATCTTATTACGCAGCGAATTGATGAAAACCTCGATGGTATTGGTATTTACTTCTACAGAAGTGCCCCATATGGCATTTATCAGTTCCTTTTTGGAGAAGGGTTGCCCGGGATTGGCGGCCAGCATGGAAAGGATATTGAACTCCCGCCCGGTAAGCCTGATCAGCTGGCCTCCACGGCTAACCTGCTTTTTATCGAGGTCGATATTTAAATTATCTATGTTGATACTTTTTACGGCTTCACTATGCGCCCCGCCCCTTTTTAGCAAGGCCTTAATGCGGGCGAGCAGTTCGCGGAAATAAAAGGGTTTGGTCAGATAGTCGTCGGCCCCGCTGTCAAACCCATCCAGCTTATCTTCCACCTCGCCGAAGGCTGTTAGCATAATTACCGGGGTGGTAATGGCATTGTTCCGGATGGCGCGGCATACCTCGTAACCGTTTTTACCGGGCACATTAATGTCCAGTATAATACAGTCGAACGCCTGGCGCAGCGCCGTTTTTTCGGCCATCTGCCCATCGTACCGGACTTCCACGTGAAAGCCTTCCCGGTCCAGCTGGGCTTTAATATCGGCCGCCAGGTTCACATCATCTTCTAACAGGAGCAAATTGTGCATGGGCATGAAATTACAATTTAACCGTTAAATGGCGCTCTGCACGTTCCCCCTCATCCGCTTACCGGTGGATATTGACATTCCATCGCTGGCATCAATATCAATGTGTGCCGGTCACATCAGTATTCATAAGGGTGCTAAGCTTGATTCCGTATACATCCCGGCTCCATCCTAGCCAGATCCTGGCTTCATCCTAGGTTCATTCTAGGTTTATCCTAGGTTCATTCTAGGCTTAAATACCTAAAATTAACCTAGGATAAACCTAGGATCTACGAAGGATAAACGTAAGATACAGCATGGATTCCTACAGGATCATGCATAGGAGTATAGAGGTTCGGCGACGTAGAGTGTTGTCATTTGAAGAGATGTTAGCAGGTATACCCAATTTGGGCAATTTGTTTACTGCGGCTGAATTGAGCATATCAGCAGGGGTAACAGCCGGGTTCTTATGTTGATATAATACTATTGGCAGATAGAAACTGGTTTTTTACAGATCGGAAGGCAGGAAATGGACGTAAATACCATCGTAGAACGGCCTTTTGGTAAGGTAATGTGGATCAGTAGCTTGTGAAAGAGGGTAAATATTAGCGGTAATACATCAAATTAGTCTTAATTTTGGCTTTAATTGTTTGTAAAAGAAGTTGATTCTGAGGCAGTTTTCTAAAATCAATCCTCCCCCGAAACTAATTATTTTGACCATAACTATGCCAAGACTAACGTTTTGCACGCGGGTGTGCAAGTGTAATTAGTTGATTTTACTCATTTAATAAACCTATGCAGTATTACATAATGCTCTCCGCCCCAACTTGGCGTGTGGACCCGGAACTCCCGGGGGATTTTTCATTCCATGTTATTACCGTAAAAGAAAGCCGATGAAGAAAATTATACTCCTTCTTGTTATAGCCGTTTTTAGTATTGAGGCCTTTGGTCAGGCATTTGTAGTGGCCAGGGTGCCTGAAAATGCACCGAATGTTTCTACTACAAGGGCGCCCAGCGGTGCGGATAACCATCGTGTGTTTCGCGGCATTATTTTATTAAAAGCCGCCGAGCTGGTGAATGTATCTACTACCACCGTTATTGCACAAATGAGTTTTGCTTATAGCAGTGGTACCAACGCACCTGCCGGTGGCAATATGAAATTCTATCTTCAGAATACCAGCGACAACCAGGTTACTAATAAGTCAGCTAACTGGAGTACCGCCATTGCCAGTATGCTGGAAGTTTACAATGATGTATACAATATTCCAGAAGGATTGGGTACGCCTGGTGAGGTGACTTGTGCGCTAACGCAGCCCTTTACTTATTCAGGAGGCAATATGTACGTGGCGTATGAATATGTAGGTAGCACCTATGCGACTACTGGCGCCAGCTACAGAGCTATAACAGATGCTACCAGCAATTTAATGTATGCTTCCAGTAATACCACCACCGCTCCTGAAAACCTGGGGTCGCTGTCTACTATCCGCCCCCAGTTGTTACTCGGGTTCGACAACCCGTACAACAACGATCAGCGCGTGGTAAGCCTGTTGCTTGACCGTTCTACCGAAAATAAATTTATTAATCCCGGTAACAGCGTAACTACAGTTATACATAACCGTGGTAAGCTGGACCAGGTGAATATCCCGGTAACCATTACAGTAACCGGTGCTAATCCTTATAGCGAAACACAAATTATTCCTTCTCTGCTTGCAGATGAATCGGCAAGTGTGAACTTTAGCTCGCTGCCAACCAATGTGAGTGGTGCTCAAACGATTACTGTTACGCTTGCGGCGGATGAGAATACCTCCAATAATGCAAAGTCGGTTACGCAAAATGTGGAGTGTGGCGATATGCGTTATTACGAAACAGATTTGGCCCGCACCCCGTTGAGTTACGGGGCTGGCGATGGTATTATTGCCGCTAAGTTCACAGCACCGCCCGTTACCCCGGTACTGGTAAAAGGCGTAAGGGTTCAATTGTCTCCCGACGCCAATTCGGCCGGCAGAACGGTTTACGGCGTACTGCTGGATGCCAGCGGAATGATATTGGACGAGTCGCCGGAACTAGTAATAGCCACCGGCGATGTAGGCACAATAAAATATTTCGAGTTTGATGCTCCGGTTCAACCCACTGCCGGACAAGATTTTTATGTTGGTATGGCTATGAAGGCGACGGCCGGGGCGTTACCCCTCAGTGCCTATAGCAACATTAACGTGAAAGCCCAGCCATTTTACGCAATCAGTATGGATGGCGCAATTATCAGCGAAGTAGGCACACTCGGTGTACCGGGTTTAGAGCTGGTGGTGGATGGATTGCCGGTAACACTGGCATCGAGCGCTACTGAAATTTGCGCTGGTTCGCCCATCACGCTCACGGCCACATCTGGTTTTGCTTATCCTTTGTTTGAATTTAAGGCAGACAACAATGTATTAAGCAGCACTGCCGATGTTACTTATACCTACTCACCCACCGCGGCTGCGCAATTGCAGGTTTCCGGCCTGTATAACGGTTGTGCGGTGCCTTCGAATACAATTGCCCTTACTGTAAATCCTTCGCCCACCGTAGCCGCCATTACCGGCGATGCTACTGTTTGCGGTACCGCCAGCACGCAGCTGGCCAATGCTACGGCCGGTGGCGTGTGGAGCAGCAGCGATGTGAACATTGCTACCGTAGATGCTTCCGGTTTGGTTACCGGGGTGACCGGCGGTTCTGTAGTGATTACTTACAGTGTAACCAGCGGTGGTTGCACCGGCACAGCTACACATAATATCATTGTTAATACACCCGGCTCTATCAGTGCAACTACCGGTACCCGCGATATTTGTATCGGTGCTGCTACTACGCTGGCAAACCCTACACCCGGCGGTACCTGGACTTCGGCCGATCCGTTAATTGCAACGGTGGTTAATGGAACGGTAACCTCACAGGCAGTTGGTATTACCACTATCACCTACACCGTATCTGATATCAATGGCTGCTCGGGCTCCGCGCCTTTCGAAGTGGAAGTGCGCGCGCTGCCAGCAGTGCCAGTGATAAACGGTGCGGCAGCCGTTTGTGTTAATTCACAGATTACACTCAGCAGTCCTGCTGCCGGCGGCACCTGGACCACCAGCGATGCAGCCATTGCCACTGTGGACAATGGCGGCAACGTAGACGGTATAACCGCAGGCCCCGTTACGATCACCTATACCATCAACGACGGATTTTGTAGCGCGAGCGGTAGCAAAGCACTTACTGTACATCCTGCGGGCGCAGTAACGCCTGTTACCGGCCCCGATGAAGTTTGTGCAGATGCTGCTATTACTTTGTCCAACGTTACCGCGGGTGGATTATGGAGCAGCAGCAACACGGCTATTGCCACTGTAGATGCGGCAGGTGTTGTAAACGGCATTGCTGCGGGAACGGTGACCATTAACTATACTTATACAAATGGCAATGGTTGCGCTGCTACAGAAACAAAAGATATTACCGTGAACGGCCTCCCTGTAGTGCCGGCGATCTCCGGGTCCAATGCGATATGTATTGGTTCCAGCGCCACGCTTAGTAATGCCATTACCGGTGGCACCTGGGCCAGCAGCGATGCAGTCGTGGCAACCATTGGCGCTTCCAGTGGCGTGATAAACGGTTTGACAAACGGCTCTACTATTATTACTTATACGATTACAGATGCTAATGGCTGTGTAAACAACACACCACTGGAAGTAACCGTAAATACATCGGTAACGGTACCGGCTTATACGGGCGACCGCGCAGTATGCGAAGGTAGCACCGTGTTGCTGGCTAATACCGTAAGCGGCGGCGTATGGAGCAGCAACAACACCGCAGTAGCCACCGTTAATGCAACAACGGGTGTGGTTAGCGGCGTTGCTCCCGGTCAGGCATCCATTACTTATACGCTTACTGTAGCCGCAGGTTGCAGTGATGCTTATACAGATATTATTACGGTGGATGCGAAACCAGCCGTGCCCGTTATTACTGGTGCTGCAGCGGTTTGCGAAGGCGGCACCATCGTACTGGGCGCTACTCCGGCCGGTGGTATATGGAGCAGCAGCAGCACGGCTGCAACAGTGGATGCAGTTGGTACTGTAACCGGAGTTACACCCGGCAATGTAAATATCATTTATACAGTTACAAACGCGCAGGGTTGCAGCAATAATGCGGCTTATCCTGTTACTGTACAGGCAAAACCTTCCGCAGGCAATATTACCGGCAGCAGCCAGGTTTGCGAAGGCAATACGATCACGCTTGGCAATAGTGTACCTGGCGGAAGCTGGAGCAGCAGCAATACGGCTATTGCTTCAGTAGGTGCGTCTACCGGCGTGGTAAATGGTATAACAGCAGGGAGTGTCAGTATAACTTATACGGTAACCAGCGCAGGTTGCAGCAATAACGTGAGTGTGCCTGTTACGGTTAATGCCAACCCTGCAACTCCAACTGTTACAGGTGATGGAGCAGTATGTACAGGTAGCAATACAACACTTACAGCAACAATAGCAGGTGGTACCTGGAGCAGCAGCAATACCGCTGCGGCAACAATCAGCAATACAGGCGTTGTAAATGGCGTTGCTTCCGGCAGCGCGGTTATCACTTACACACTGACCAACGCTGCGGGTTGTACCAGCGCTACAACACATAATATTATAGTAAACGCATTGCCTTCCGCTGGTACGCTTAGCGGTGGAACTGAGGTGTGCGAAAATGGAACGCTTACGTTAAGCAGCACGGTTGCCGGTGGCAGTTGGACAAGCGATAACGCGGGCATTGCTACTGTTTCCAATGGCCTGGTAACCGGCATAACTGCAGGCAGCACCAGCATATTTTATAGCGTAAGCAGTAATGGCTGTACCGGCACTGCCGATGTTGCTGTAACTGTACGTGCAACACCGGTTGTAACTGGTACAACAGGTACAAATGTTATTTGTGCAGGCAACAGCGCTACACTTACTAACAATACCCCGGGTGGCGTATGGAGCAGTAATTTGACCGGTATTGCTACCGTTTCGGCTGGTGGCGAAGTAACGGGCGTGAGCGCCGGCGATGCCATTATTACTTACACGGTAACCAATGCGAACAATTGTTCGGCCAGCGTAAGACATCCTTTAAAAGTAAATGCAGCGCCAGCCGCAGTAACCTTTACCGGTGGCACGCAGGTTTGTGTAAGCGGTAGTATCACACTGGTACCGTCTGTTGCGGGTGGTACATGGAATTCCTCCGACCCCGCTGTGGCTTCGGTTATCGATGGTGTGGTAACGGGTAATGCCGGCGGGCAGGTTACGATTTCCTACACTGCTGTTAATGCAGGCGGTTGTGCAGTATCGGGTACACAAACAGTAACCGTAAACGCGCTGCCGGCTGTGGCCACACTTGGCGGTGCAAATGCGGTGTGTGTGGGCGGCGAAACGACCCTTACTACGTCAGCAACTGGTGGTGTTTGGAGCAGCAGTAATATCAATATAGCATATATCAATACTGCCGGGCTGGTAAGTGGTGTGGCGGCAGGACAAGCTACCATCCGTTACACGATAGCGAATGCTCAGGGTTGTAGCAGTACTGCGGAACATACCATTACCGTTAACAACCTGCCTGCGTTAACCACCATCACGGGCGGTAATGCACTATGTGCAGGTACTACACTTCAGCTGGCACATGCTACTGCGGGCGGTACCTGGAGCAGCGCAACAAATGGCGTAGCCACTATCAGCAACAGCGGACTTGTTACGGCTGTAACAGCAGGTACCAGCAGGATCAGCTACACGGTAACCGGTGCGGGCGGTTGTACGGCCGCAGCTACCCTCGATGTAACGGTAAATGCACTGCCAGCGGTAACGATTACAACCAAAGATTCTGTATGCCTCTCCGAAGGAAAGATCACCCTTACTGCCAATGTAAGCGGCGGTACCTGGAGTGGTGAGGGCGTAACAGGCAGCGAGTGGAATTTTGCGAACCTGGGTGTGGGAACATCTACCCTTACTTATGTGTACACCAATGCTGCTGGTTGTGCCGCAACGGCCACCAAAACAATCAGGCGCGTTAACTGCCAGGTAATCGATACAAGGCCAGGTATACTGAAATCTATGGACCTCGTGCCAAACCCGGCTACCAACTTTATCAAGCTGAAAACAATTGTGCAGACTGGCGGCGGCAAATGGACGATTACCGTGACTACGATGGCTGGCGTACGTACCATTAACCTGATAACAGACCTGGTTGTAGGGGCTAACGAAACCACGATCGACATCAGTAGCCTGCCTCCCGGTGTTTACCTGGTTACGCTGCGGCATGCTGACAAGTTCGAAACAAAAACGTTTATTAAAGTAAGATAAAATGAAAAGGGCGGCCCAATTGGCCGCCCTTTTCATTTGTAGTAAGTGATCTTTCGCTCTTTTAATACGGTGTCTTTGCCCTTCTCCAAACGCCTGATCCAGTTTCCCTTTTCGTCGAAATTCAGGTACTCGAACGCTGTTTCATTCTTTTCTCCTTCGGAATTGGTAACGGTGCGTTTAACCGGAATACCCTTTTCCCCGAATGCTATTCGTTCGTCGTACAGTACTTCGGCTTCCTGGTGGTAGATGGTTATATGTACAAGTTGCATTTTGTCGTTAAACTCACTCACGTTGCGGAACGTATCCTGGCTGGTGGCGGAGTAGCTGGTGTACTCCAGCGGAAGTTTGTTGGCTGCGTAACGTTGTACCATGGTTATACTTTCCAGCCTGCCATCCCCATTATAAGATCGTCCTCCCGTGGAAACGCCGTTATCATCAAATTCGGAAACATAACGGATGATGGTCGTTCCTTCATGATCGGCCATCACGTACGAGGTATCTTCCCCGGCTTCGTTGTAATTAAACGTCATCGACATCTGACCGGGCATTAAACCGTCTTTCTGCCAGTCGCCATTGCGAAAGCTGGTGGCATAAGGTGTTTCAATGGTTTGTTTCACAGGACCTTTGATTTGCTGTACATCAAGCGCAGTAGGTACATGTTGTTTGCATGCGGTAAAAGCGGATGCTGCTAAAACGGTAAAGAATAATCTTTTCATGGCGGGCCGGGTTGAATGAGCCGGCAATATAAGCAGTAAAAACAAAACAGCGCCCACGGGGAGCGCTGTTGCCTGTTATTTGGAAGTCGTTTATTTATTCGCGGCCAGTACTTTTAGCACTTCAGGCGTTACATCACCAAAAATAGAAACCCCCGCAGCGCCATTCTTCACCGCCAGTTTTATACCCCGGTCGAGGTCTTCGTAGTTGCCCCCGAAGTCGGGGAGAAACAGGCCGGCGTACAGCGGGAACTTGCCTTGCAGGGCTTTTACGCCTTCGTCCACCGCATCGCCTATCCAGCTTACGTTTTCGCGGTAAAAACCATGGTATATCATAGGCATTACGGCATCGAGGTCCCAGTTCACCCAATCCTGGCGAACAATACGTTTCGCAATCTCGGGTGTAGGAAATACGGCGGCTGTTATAGGTTTTTTATGCTGATGCGCTACTTTGGCCAGCGTGTTCACCACATTATTAATTCGCTGATAACGAAATCTGCGCCATGACGGACTTTGATCTGGATGTTCCAGCTCCAGCGGGTCGGTGCCGTATTGAGATTTATACGCATTACGACAGCTTTCGCAATAGCAATAGTCGTACTCGGGCAATTCCTTCGACTGGTCAATTTTGTAATTGCTCCAAAGGTTTACAGGAAGAATAACGTCCGGATAACGGATGTAGTCGAGGTGGAAGCCATCCACTTCTTTCCTGGAAAGAATACTGTTTACCTGCGCTTTGAGGTGTTCCAGCACTGCTGGTTTACTGGGACACAAAAAGCGGTAATAGTTTACATACGGCGGCTGGGTGGCGCACGACTCACCTTTCCTGTTAACTACATACCAGTCGGGGTGAGCCGCCAGCAGGTCCTTGTCGCCCTGGTTCATGGTCCACATCCAGCGGTGGGCTTTAAGGCCCTGTGCGCGTGCAATGCGGTAATGCGGTTCGCTGTCGGCCTCGAAAAACAGGTCGCTGATACCTGCATTCCTGTAGGCGCTGTAGCGTTCGCGCAGTTGCACTTCGGTATCTTTATGATCAGGATTTATCCATACCCGGTGCGATACTTTGGGCGCTTTCGCGGGCCGGGTGCTTTGTGCTACACCTGGCAGCGATGGTTGTACAAGTGCCAGGCTACCCAGGCCCAGTGATTTAAGAAAGTCGCGTTTATTCATAACGGTTATTTGTCGTTGGTAATCCTGCCTTCCTGGTCTATACTCCAGGTGAGCTGGCTGTTATGTAATTCCACCCTCGCCGTAAACTGGCGGCTGATGGCTTCCATTTCTATATCGAACTGCTTACCGCCGCCGCCGTTTACGATGTTAGGCAGGCTAAGCGCCTGCAAACTGGTGGCGTATTTGCCTTTTTGCCGGCGGTATTGCTGTTGTTTATAGTACACTTCCCAAAGCAGGCGACGTGCTTTTTCATCTTCCGGAAGCGGGGCGGCAACGTTACTGTTATCCTGTGCGCGGAACCAAAGGTTGCCCCATCTTTCCGGTGCATGCATATCTACAATGCCCTGTGGCGACCATACCCAGTTATGTTCTGGCAGCGGCCGGCCGTTTTTGCCTTTACGTTTTACATAACTGCCGTTTACCACATCCCAGTCCCACTGCACGCGCGAAAAGTTAATTCGCCAGCGGGTGTTTTCCTGCGGGCGAAGGTTCCAGTTATAAAAGCCTAATGCGGAAAATGGAATAGCCATTTCCACAGTCCAGGCGGTGTCATTGTCGCCGGGTTTGTTTATAGTGCCGTAATGATGTACGGCGCTTTTAAGCCCTCTTGCATTCCAGGTAATCATTGCGGGGCCGCCGTTGCGGTAAGGTTTTCCCATAAACAAGTCCAGGATGGTATTGTACGCGTTTACTTCAATTTCATAGTACTGATGTGTGTCGCCATTCGGATCAATAAATACTTCAAAGTCGTTATCGTGGTAAATGATGGTGTCGCGTTTGCGAAGACTGGCCTGTATATGCGGCTCTTCCAGTTCTGCAAAAATGAACAGGTAATCATCGTTCCACAACATTTTCACCCTTGTTTGGTAAGTAGGGCGCGGTTTTTTACTACCCTCAATATCGCCAAAGACTTCGCTCCATGGCGCTTTTTGCCAGGCAGTTTCCGATGCCCTTCCATCAATAGTAATACTATCGCCGGTGCGGTGGCTTACGTAATTTAATTGTTCCGGGAATACTGTTTGTCCGTTCACTGTTAAGGCTGCCGGTAAAAGCAGCAGGCTTGTAAAGATGCTCCTGGCACCACAAAGAAATCTGCACATGGCGCTAAAAATAATAATTACAAGTCTTTATCCAGTCAGCTAACAGGTAATTCACCGTAAAATGATGTTATATTGATAAGGAAGTCGCCTGGTAAGTGGTTTAGTACCAGCCCGGAGCGTAAAAAACAGGAATTAACATCAATTTCATTTGAGTATTAATTATATTTATTATATTATTGGTCATTGAAACTTAACCTATATGGAAACAAACATCCCTAATTCCCGTAATGAGCTTTCGGGTTTCTCAGACGAGCTGGACGATTTAGTTGTTCAGCACGACGCCAGCAGAGGCGAACGATTTGGTAATTACATTATCGATGTAATTATAGCCTCGGTGATCAGTCGTGCTTTTTTTGCGGTTATTTACGGCCGCTCGTTCCTCGAACAGGAGGAGTTTGCATGGGATACCTGGTTTACGAGTGTGGTATTGAGTTCGGTTTTTATGCTGGCATTTTATACGTTGATGGAAGGGTTGCTGAAAGGCCGTTCTATCGGTAAATTTTTGACCGGCACTAAAGCTGTCAGGCGCGATGGCCAGCCATTCACATTTGGCGATGCCTTTTACCGCAGCCTTGTCCGCATTGTTCCTTTTGAGGTATTCTCCGGTTTTGGCACGCCGTGGCACGATCAGTGGACGGGTACAACCGTAGTGAAAAATAAATAGTAATCATTAACTATACCTAACACTCGTAACTAAACCTTTATGGAACAAAATTCTCCCTATTCTACTGATGAAAGACTGTCGCAGTTTTCATCCGATCTTGATAATCTTGTGGTGCATCAGGATGCCAGCAGAGGCGAACGATTCGCCAATTTTATCGTAGATCTTATCTGCGCTTATATCGTGATATTTATTTGTGGTGTTATACTTGCACTCACACTCCCTGGCTTCGGTGCAACCCTGGCAGCCGAAGAAGGCAGCTTTTCAGTAACGACTAATTTTGTAGGTATCATTTTCTTCCTGCTTTATTATACCGTTATAGAAGGCGCAACCGGCGGCCGTTCTATCGGTAAGTTCATTACCGGTACAAAAGCAACTACCCTCAATGGTGAAAAGCTTTCCTGGGGCGATGCTTTTAAAAGAAGCCTTTGCCGCATTGTTCCTTTTGAAGCATTCTCCGGTTTCGGCACGCCCTGGCACGACAAGTGGACCAACACGACGGTAGTAAAGAACAAGTAATCTTTTTTACCCCTTAACCCGGGTAACCAGGTAATTGTAGTCGTTCAATAATGTTTCGATAAAATGCATAGGCTCCATGTCGGTTTCGATGTGGAGCACTTCTTTGATACGTTGTGCAACCCGGGCCGCCAGCAGGTGGTCATTATGTTTCACCGACCGGTCTAATAGTTCCTTCACTTTGTTAAGGTCCTTGTCGGAAAGGCGCAGTATCTGGGTAAATTTAGGTTGATAACCGGTATCAGATATTTCGCGGAAGATAGTGTCCTGTATTGAATGGGTTTGTTTCACATTGATCACGATGGTACCTGCTGTAATGTCGCCCAGCCGTTGTTTCAACGAAGAGCGGCTGATTACGATCAGCGGCATAAAAAATATCAGTGCAGTGATCAGTGATGTAAAGGCCATGAGGTCGTAGGCGCCGCTGCCAATCAATGCAAACAACAACAGTATCATCAGTGGCGATTCTATCAGGCGAAATAACCAGCGGATGAGGTGCTGGCTGATACTGGGCTCATTGCCCTGCATGCCTACGACCTTAATGTTCATCAGCTTTTTTCCGATGCTCTGCCCTTTCATCGTAAATTCGGTAACAGGGTAGTATAACGAAATGGGTATCAGCACAAGTACATACTCCAGGAATGCTGCCATCTTATGTTCGATGCCACCAAACGCCCACGAAAGAAGTAGTGTCAGGATGAGCCAGTAAGCGAACCTTATGGCCACATCAATGATATACGCCCAAAAACGCTTGCCCATATCGGCCGACTCAAACTCAAGGTCGATGTTAAATGCGGTAGGTATTTTTATCGAAGTCATAATCAGAATTAAATATATTATATTTCGGAGTATTTGTAGCCTGTAATTTTATGTGATGCCATGAGAGAATCCCTCTTTATTAAGAAAAATGTCGACCGCTGGAAGAAGTACCAGGAGGAACCCACAGAAGATCCGGATGAAATGGCGGAACGCTTCACTTCCCTGCTGGACGACCTCGCTTACGCCAAAACTTTCTACAGCGGAAACAGCTCTGCCAGGTACATTAACAGCATGGCTGCCGTTATTTACAGGCGTATCTATAGTAGCACCCGCGGGGAGCGTGGGCGGATAGGCCGTTTTTTCACCCTTGAGCTGCCGCTGCTATTCGCCAAATACCAACGCGTTTTCCTGTTCACCTTTTGTTACTTCCTGCTTTTCTGCATTATTGCCGCTTTTTCGGCCGCACACGACGAAACGTTTGTGAGAGGGGTATTGGGAGATGAATACGTGAATACGACTGAAAGTAATATCGCTAACAACGACCCTTTCGGTGTATACAAGTCAGAAAACGAATGGGTGATGTGGATGCGTATAGGCTATAATAATATCAGGGTTTCGATGCTCTGTTTTATCGGTGGTATTTTTTTCTCGGCAGGTACGCTGTGGCTGTTAACCTCTAACGGAATTATGCTGGGCGCTTTCCAATATTACTTTTTTGCAAAGGGGCTCGGTATTCAGTCGATACTAACGATTTGGATACACGGTACGCTGGAAATATCGTCGATCGTTATTGCAGGTACTGCCGGACTTGTAATGGGCAATAGCCTGCTTTTTCCTGGTACGCACAAGCGGGTAGATTCACTTAAAAAAGCCGCGAGAGACGGGGTGAAGATCATCGTGGCACTGATACCTATTTTCATTGCTGCCGCATTCCTGGAGAGTTTTATTACCCGCCGCGCACAGGAAATGCCCGTATGGCTATGTGTAAGTATTCTTGCCATGTCGCTGGTATTCATGATCTGGTACTTTGTTTTGTACCCGCTACAACTTAAACGCGCAGGATATTTTCTAAACGAGAACGGGAAACCGGAAAAAGCAAACGTATAGCTGGGAATGAAAATACTAAGGAATATAAAAAGATACCTCGTACTGCCAATCGTGCTGCTGCCCATGGCAGTATGCGCACAGGAGCTGGAAGGTATTGAGGTAGATACGGCTTTGCTGAGTACCGAAGAACGAAGCATCATGGACCAGGATACCTCTACGCCCGTGTACGAGGAAGTGGAGGAGGAAGACAGCGAGGAGGCCGATGCCGAAAAAACGTACGATACCTGGGAAGCACTGCTGCGTGATAATACTAATCATACCCTGCGGGATACTGCCGCCCCCTTCGGTGAAACTAACCGCCCGGAACAAATTTCTCCCCGCAACGCCTCGCTGGAAGTACTGCGCGAATTGAGGAAAGATGAGTCTTTGCAATACGAAGAAGAAAGTAAACCTAAACCAAGAGAAATTAATAGTGGGGCCTGGGCGGCTTTTATGTCCAGAGCTGCAGGATTAATGGTGATATTTTTCTGGATTTTTGTAGGGCTAATGGCGATCTTACTGATATGGGCCATCTATAAATATATATCTGGCAGCGACTTTTCATTTCTGCGCAGCAGTGGCACCCGAAAGAAAGGGGTGAAGCCTGAAGACGCAGCAACAGAAGAGGAGGAAGTGATCATTGATTTTGAGGCCAGTGCGCGTAAGGCAATTGCGGAAGGAAACTTCAGGCAGGCCGTTCGCTACCTGTACCTGCAAACGCTGGAACAGCTACAGGAAAAGCAACTTATCGCCGTAGCTACCGATAAAACCAATGCTGACTACCTCCGCGAAATGCGCAGTTCGAACTGGTATAAACCATTTTCCATGCTCACGCTGGCTTATGAATATGTTTGGTATGGACAAACTACTATCAACAACCAGCAATTTGATGATTTGTATGGCCGCTTTATGGCATTTAAAAACGAATTAAGGTAAGGGCGTGAAAAAGAAAGTATTCATTTATACGATAATTGGCCTGGCCGCGCTGGTGTTCATTGTAATGATGATCGCTATCGGGTATAATAACCAGGGCAGCAAACGGACGAAGTTTAAAGCTGACGCCCGCCTCTCGCTGGGCTACCGCGATAAAAGTGTGTACGGCGGATATGTTGCCTACAAATTGTTGCCCGGCTTCTTCGGCGGCCTGCCCTTACGTGTGGTCACTAAACCATTTGCCAAAACTTACAGTAAGGATACGCATATGAGCAGCTCGGACGGCAGTGCGTATATTTTAACAGGTAAGCATATATACACCTCCGAGCAGGATGTGGCCGATATGTTAAGGTATGTGGAGGCGGGCAACCAGTTGTTTGTAGCCGCAGAATCAATTGACTCCCTTTTCATGGATACCTTCGGCTTTACCGATTCTATGGATGTAACGGGCGCTTCCAAAGGCGGCTCGCAGGTTTTTGTAAATCCGGCTTTAAGGCCGTCTGATTTTAGTTATGATGGCCGCATGGGCTATAATCATTTCGCTTCGCTCGATACTGCGGTGAGTGCGGTACTCGGAGAGGATGACCGCCACCAGGCTAATTTTGTGAGAATAACGCGGGGTAACGGGCAGGTATTCGTATCACTCAATCCCTATATTTTTACCAACTATTTTCTGAATACGGGGAGCAACGAACAGGCGCTCGCGCACATGATGGCTTATATGCGTGCTGGTATAGGTGCCGTTTTCTGGGACGAATACTATAAACACCTTAATGCCCCGCAGAGCGGCGATTTTTCTAACTGGCAGGTGCTGATGCGCTACCCGTCAATGAGATGGGCATTTTTGCTGGCATTGTTGTTACTGATACTGTTTGCGGTGTTCGAAGGCAAGCGCAGGCAGCGTATCATTCCACCCAAACCTCCGGTAGTAAATACTTCGCTGGAGTTTGTGAAAACCCTGGGTAAGCTGTATTTCGCGCATCACAACAACCTGAACCTGGCGAATAAAATGATCGTGCATCTGCTGGAGTTTGTGCGTACGCAATACAACCTTAACACGAATGTGCTGGACGTTGATTTTATCCATCGCCTTTCCCGTAAATCGGGACATAAAGAGGAAGAGGTGGAAAGGATGATAAGAATGGTGGACCACATCAGGCTTTCCAGCAGTATTACCGACGACGAACTAAAAGCATTCTATAAAAGTATTTACCATTTTTATTTAAAAACAAACTAGATGGAAACAGAAGTAATTGATAGTTTTCAGCCACGGGCCGACTTTTCGGCGCTGCACGAAGCAGTACAGGCAATAAGGA
>NZ_CABHOU010000023.1 GCF_902168175.1 uncultured Chitinophaga sp.
TTACTGGTAATCAATACCAGCGCTTAAAAGAGAAAGATGCTGGCAACCAGCCTTCGTTGAATCGTCCGAAAGCGTATTTAAATTTTGCATTATTCAACGATCAGTTTAAATTAGTGGAGGATAACAGTGGTGTTAGGCAGGTGCAGGAAGTGCCGGATCAGCTGCAGACGCTGGCGGCCGATAAGATTGTGATGAAGGAGAGTGGATTTTTGTATGTTTATACGAGCAATGAAACGCCTCAGGACGTGTTCTTTGATAATGTGGCGGTTGTGCTGGAGCAGGGGGCTGTGTTGGAGGAGACGCATTATTATCCGTTTGGGTTGACGATGAGTGGGATATCTAATAAAGCCGTGTATAACCCAGTTAATAAGCAACAATTGTTTCAGGGACAACCTTTGGATGATGAGTTTGGACTTGGTTGGTATGGTTTTAAGTGGAGAAATCATGATCCGCAGATTGGCCGATTTGTACAAATAGACCCTTTAGCAAATGATTATGTACATAACGGGCCATATGCATTTTCGGAGAATAAGGTAACATCACATGTTGAGTTGGAAGGTCTTGAAGGAGTAGCCTTTATTAAGGCAGAACTTTGGAAATCTTCTGGCATATCATCGACAACAGTGCAAAATGTAGAGCAGGGTGCTAACAAAGCAATTGCTAATTTGAAGCCATTTGCCGAAGGAGTTGCAACGGGGGTAAAGTATACTGGTATTACTGCTGGGATAATTTTTGGTGGGCCTGCAGGGATCATTCTGGGGCTCCCGGCTTTGGGACTTGCGGTAACCAGTGATGTTGCAAAAATAATAGATCCAAATAATCCCAATGTTGATGTGTTGCCAGGGGGAGTTGGTGAGGCCGGAGGGCTTGCTGCAGATAAACTAGTGGGTGCCGTTACTGGTGCAAATACAAATGGTATTTTTCAAGATTTGGGCGGCTTGGCAGAAACGTGGAGCGGAGGAATGAAGGCATTTTTGAGTAAGCCCGAGGTGGGACTGCCTCTGCCGATAGTGGCAATTGACAAAGCTAATATTGTTGTTGATACATATACTGGCGGCAAAAGTGTTTTCGAAAAGGTGCTCAATTGGATAACGGGTGAAAAAAAAGAAACTGAAAAAGCGAAGTAGTAACTTTCCAATTTAAATAATGCGAACAGAAATTATCGGAATTAGTGATCGGAATTGTAGTTTTGGAATGCGTTTCTGGCGTTCAGTCAGATGGTTTTTACTTATCTATTCCTTTTTTTTATTGCTGGCTTTAATAAATTACGGATTCAGGTTTGCGGTGGTAATTGCGATGTCTGTTTTTTTAATCCCTGTTATTGTTCATGGATTGAAGACATCGGTCAACGTGTTGTATAAAATTTACGATGACGGCAATGGTAATCTTGAAATAGAAACGTTACATTTCAGTAAAATTAAAGTGGTGGTACATCCGAAACAAGACGTAAAAGTAAATGTAATGCTTGATGTTACTATGAGGTATTATAGAAATATGATACGTATTGATGTTAAAAGGCGAACATATTTTGTTCAACGACCTTTTTTGCCGTGGACAAGGGAGTTAATTGACGAGATGAAAGAGTTGGTGAATAAAGGAGTATTAAGTAAATCGTGATTAAGAGTTGGAACATTGATATAGGAGTTGAAGTTTATGGTTGGCGAATACAAGTAGTATAAAAATTTAATAGTTATGCATTTGTTGATTTATTCGTGTTGTTTAGGATTTGTAATGATTAGTTGTAATCGGATAACTTGTGTTCAAAAACGTATAACACACGGCGACAAATACTTTAATGTTGGTGATGACATGGGCGAACGGGCATACTTTATATTTGATGGATCTGAGAAGGTAGACTATGTTGATGGTAAAATAGTTGCCAGGTCTAAAGTTCATTGGGGAAATTGTACTGATTATTCGTTGGTTATTAAAATGCTTGATAGCCAGGATTTACTTCAAGTCGGCGATACGTTTAATGTTTCAATAAAGTCTTTTAGCAATGACACATTTCATTATGTTTTGAACTGGAAAGGACGAGAAGTACGGGCTGCATTTTACAAAGCTATGTAGGCAATATTTTGGCATTGTATCTTTCCTTAGATGGATCATAAATATTGGAAATGTTAAACTGAATATTGAGGCCCACACCATTTCGTGCGGGCCTCAATATTTCTTCAATCGAAATTTACTCTACCTTCGCCCAATCCCAAATACACCAGAACAACCATACTAAAAGCACGCATCTTCATCGGTTCTTCTGCCCCAAGCCTTCCCCTCGCAGATGCCATCAACGAAAACCTCGACCACTCTGCCGAAGTCACTATCTGACGAAACGGCATCCTCATCTCTCTGGTAGCCCCACGACGCACTCATCGAAAAGCCCAAACCTCGACTAGGCCGTCTTCATTTCCTCTACCGATAATATCGCCACCATCAGGCCGACGCCCCTCGGAAAAGCACACTGTTTAATTGTAAAGCCAAGAAGCACAGATCTGCCCGGCCTCGCCACCTCCGATTACTGTACTAACCGCTCCAACGGCGACCTCGCATCACGCCCACAGCCTTGTCAAAAAGGCCGTAGTCAGAAAGGACCTCACACCTCAACATAACCAATTATTCTTACGGCACTAATGAAATAATATAGCACAAATTTCTCCCCAATAAACTTGCATCTTCCTAAAATAATTAGTAAAATTGCATTGTCGATATAATTGTTACCCGATAATTGTTAACTCGACATTGGAGTACCTATATAGACCTTAATACATACCCTTTGCCATGAAAAGAATCGCTTTGTTATGCGCGGTTGCCGTGTGCATTTCCCTCTTTGCCTATTCAGCCAATAGCGCGCCGAAAAAATCCCTGGCTGATGTTTATGAAACTTCTGTCGTTTTTCCTGCTTACTTCTCAGTCGGAGATTACATAGAGTTCTTGCGCGTTGTTCCACTGGATGCAAGTGCTTCCGGATATTATGAAGTATCCATGTCGTACACCAGGGGTAATATTGCTGCCGCTGCTACTCACCTGGCTAGTGTATCCCATTCTAATCCCGATGTTTGGCGGGAGACAGGGCGTATCAATAGCAATGGCTATATACAAACAAATGTTTATAATTTTACCGTGGATTGTAATTCGTTCTATGGATATTCCCGCTTCAGGATACGTGCCAAAGCTACCCATGGCGTGCTGTCTGATCCAGTCAACGTACACATCAAAGTTCGTTCTATTAACGTGCAATCCGAATGGCAGGCGCTCAATAATACCGGTAACGACCTCACTGTAAACACCTGGCAACCCATGACCGATGAATGGTCATTACTGATGGGGAATGGGCATGACAATGCATCGGCTGCCGTGGCTCTTCATGTTAAGCAGAATGGTAATATCGGCATTGGTACGCGCACGCCCGACGCAAAACTTTCAGTCGCGGGCACCATCACCGCGCAGAAAATAAAAGTCACAAATGTGCCTGCCAACACCTGGCCAGATTACGTCTTTGATAGTTCATACGTGCTGCCCGACCTAAAGGAGGTAGCTAAGTTTATAAAGGAACATAAACATCTGCCCGAAGTGCCTTCAGCAAAAGCTGTAGAGAATGATGGTTTGGATGTGGCAGAGATTAATAAAAAGCTGCTGTTGAAGATTGAAGAGTTAACCCTTTACCTGATAGAAGAGCGTTCCCAACGCGTAAAGCTGGAGAGCGCATTAAGGGATTTGGAAAGGAGGGTAGCCCCGGTGTTGGCCAGGTAAATTTGAACACTTGCCCGATACGAAGTTCTTTAAACCGAATATAATCTTTTATATAAGAATGATGGCTGCATGATGCTTAACTGTTCCTTTGCTTTTGGGGCCGTTGTATTGCTCACAACCCGCGGAAGTGAAAAACTGCGCCAGTGTACAACTTTCCAGCCAGTATACATCTATCTCACATAGCCCTAACTCCCTTTTAGGGCATAATTTTTAAACTTCTTTATAATCTTATCTATAGTATGAAACGAATTTTGCTAATTGCTTTGCTTACAAGCCACTTTGCTCCTTATGCCAATGCGCAGGACGTTAACCTGGGAAATGCGAATGCAGGTTTAGGAACGTCATCCCCTTCCTCATACTACCACGGTGGAAACAATAAGGTATTGGAGATATGGAATCCGAATACGGTGACTAACAGCCAGTCACATCTCATTTTAAGCACTGGCTCCAACTTAACGGGGTCAGCTGGCTCTGTAAGCTGGATGGCGGGGAATGCGCCAGGCAAAAAGGGGATCGCTTTCATCTCTGCTCAAATAACCAGCAATATTAGTACGCATCCCAGTGGAAGTCTTGCTTTTGCGACTGCTAACAATGATTTACCACTTGTACGAATGCAGCTGGACGAAAATGGCAATTTGGGGATAGGGCAACTAACGCCCTTGGCAAGACTGCATGTGTTAGGTGGCAAAGGGGTTTTGGTCGAAAATGCTCCGTTGGATGCCAGAACCGTAAGCGGCAGCCCGGACCCTAATATCGATAATCCCTTACAAAGCCTGATGGGCTACAATGGCCTGATGTCAAATGACGGTGGTTTTTATCATTGGCGGGCCTTCTGGGGACAATCCGTAGATCTTCGGGCAGGTGGAATTCCAGATGGCCAGCGAAATATATTCCGGGTGCGGCGTTTTGATGGCGGAACCAGCTGGGCGGAGTTATTTAGGATCGCGGAGGATGGTAATGTGGGCATAGGTGCCACAAATACCAGTGGTTATAAACTTACTGTGAATGGAACAATCGGGACGCGGAAAATTAAGGTGACCAATCAGGAAACCTGGGCCGATTTTGTATTTAATGAGGACTATCACTTACGGTCGTTGCCGGAACTGGAGGCTTTTATTAAGGCGCACCATCATTTGCCGGAGATACCTACCGACGCTGAAGTGAAAGCTGATGGAGTTGATTTGGGTGATATGAATGTAAAACTTCTGCAAAAAGTGGAAGAACTCACCTTGTACCTTATTCAGCAGCAGAAGAAGATCGATGATGTGATAATGGAAAATGCCATACTAAAAAAGGATGTTGAAAAGCTTAAAGCGGATAAACTAATACAGACAGAAAGTAACTAATGATTACAATGTTTAAAAAGATGAAACGATTTACCCTATTACTTTTAATGATGTTAGCAGGGCTTGGGTTGAATGCGCAAACAATTGCCCCTGGCAAACAAACGCTCGGCCGCATGACGTCAGCATCGCCCGATGCGGAGGCTATTGCAATGTACCAGAGTTATCCCGTTGACTATATGACGGGCGCTCCCTCCATCGAAATACCTTTGTTCGAAGTGCCCACAAGGGTGGGCGTGTTGCCATTTAAACTAAATTATCATGTTGGTAGTCTTAAACCTGGTTCAGCCACCAACGTGGCTGGGTGGGGCTGGAGCCTGACGCCGAATATTGGCGTTACCAGGGCCGTTAAAGGCGGTGTGGATGGACCAACTTCTGGTTTCCCGGCTAATACTCAATTTGGATCAACCACACCTCAATACCTGGTGCCGGCTTCGCAGAATATTCTTGATCAGCAGCCTGATGATTTCTTTTACTCTCTGCTCTCGAAGAGCGGCCGTTTCATATACGATCATTCCGGCAATTTTGTAACCCTGCCCTATGAGGCCATCAAAGTATCACATCCGGAGAATAACAGTTTCGTAATTACGGATGATGATGGAACGATTTATAAGTTTGGCAAATACTCAACGGGATCTGCACTTACCACCGAGTTTTCGGCGTCGTCAGACGTTGTGCTGACCGGTTGGCGGGTATCGGAGATCATTCCATTCGATAAATCGGATACGGTCCGGTTTTTTTATGGCACCCCACGCGTGGATCAGATACCATATTACAATATCAGGTGGAAGATCACCGAATACCCTGAGTTCGTAAATCCTGGCTTGAGTGAAACATGGCCTACGCATACTGTAAGAAGCTATTATTCGAATGAAATAAACGTTGGGGACGAAGCGATGCGTCCTGAACTCGTTTATTCAATGCTGAACAACGTGCCACTGGAAGTCGATTTTACGCCGCCACCCATTGGTCAAGGGGCTGATATTGCGTCTATGACAGGTCAGACGGTGGGGACCCCGGCACAAAATTACGCATGGAGTATTTTCAATTATGGGTCCAATGCTCCGAATGAAGACGCTCTATCTGTTAATGCTACTGATTACCGGCCGCTTACCCTGATAACATTTAAGGGTGGAGAAGTGAGGCTTACTTATTCCGGTACTCAGTTAGCTAGTGTTGAACTTTCCAGCAGGACAGGGTCAACTTCCCAGTTGACGAAACATGCCGTCTTGTACCAGCATCAGTTACAACATGGCCCTGCGGACCAGCCATTGCTTCAATATAACAGTTACTATTTTCGGCATGGGTTAGATTCTGTTAAGGTGAATGGACTTACCTATAAAATGGATTATAACGCCGGCTCAATCGGCATTTATGGTGGTTTTAATACCGATTTTTGGGGCTTCTTTAATAATCGCAGGCAGTTTACAGTGCCGAAGATGTATTATCTGGTAAACAACTATAGCTGGAATTCAGCGCTGACGGACATTAGCGGCAGTCCCGGCGTAACCGGTGCTAATTATCGTTCGCCGATGTGGCTGGAAATAGGCGGTAAGCAGGAAACAGCGAACCCATACCCGGTAATTCCCGGTATTATTAAAAGGCTGCATTATCCTACCGGTGGCCATGCTGAATTTACTTTTGAGAATAACCAGTATCGCGCATCTTATTCTTCTGAAGCCGTATTTGGTGGTGGCGTACGCATCAAACAAATAAAGTATGCCACCGGCGATGGAAGAGACTCCCTTATGAAGGTATATAAATATGGATGGCAGGAAGATGGTACAGGCCGTACCCGTTATCAGAATTATGATAAAAATTTCATGTCGCAGCAATTGATCCTGACACAACGGGCTTCTGAAACAGCTGAAGGTGGGACGATAGATTTTCTTACCAAAGTAACAACGGTCAACTCCAAACCTCACCTGGACATGTCTTTTTCTTCAGGAGCCGGTGTTATTTACCAGGACGTTGCTGAATATGCTATTTCCATGCCCGATAGTGTGCCCCTTGGAAAAACAGTATATAACTACGTTAATAGTGCTAAAAATGAAATGTGGATGTACATGACTCCATTGCAGACAGACCATCGTACTGACTGGAAAGAGGTATCGCCCAGCTTTGTATCGCAATACCGATATAAAAATGGCACGTTTGATCTGGTGAACAGAACAGCTTTTGAATACACAGATTATTACACCGATACAGTGGCGGCTGCGCAAACGTTCATGAGATTCGTGAACGCTAATAGCAGTATTGACCCTTTACTCAATTATCAATACTACACTACCGATCCGTTTGCACACCTCACGTACGACATCTATGCCGGCGTGCGTAAACAGACTGCTATTATCGATACCGTATTTAATCCCGACGTTCCGGGAGAATACATTGCTTCGAGAACCAATATTGCTTATGAGCCTACAAATTATTACAAAAGCCAGGACTCGCGACTCAATAGTAAAAATACGCTTGTTAAAATGCAGTATTACTATCCTTTTCAAACCAGCTCGTTAACCAACCTGCCATCAGGACAACTGCCCATATTAAGCTCATTGAGAACAGCCAACCGAATTAATCAGCCGGTGGAAGTTCGGCGGTACAATCAGGAAACAGTAATGGAAACGGTTCAGCAACAGTACACGAACTTCTCGGGTACACGTATTTATCCTTCATCTATTTATACTTCTACTCAAAATCATTCCCTGGAAAAGACGCTGGAAATGGGATTGTATGATAATAATGGAAACATCCTCGAACAGCGCAGGGCAGATGATGTAATGGAAGTTTATCTCTGGGGTTATAACTCCCGCTATCCGGTAGCGAAGGTAGTAGGTAGCAGCTTTGCTGTAGTGCAAGGCTTCATTAGTCAGTCTATGCTCGATAATGCCCAGTTATATACTGATGCGCAAATCCGGACGGAACTTAATAAAATACGTACCGGATTGGCGGCTACTAAAGCGCAGGTGCTTACCTATACATATAAACCGATGATTGGTGCCACGAGTGAAACGGATGCTAACGGAGTAACCCGTTTTTATGAGTATGACAGTAAGGGCAGGCTGTCGCTTATTAAAGATCATAATGGCAATATCCTGAAGATGATCTGTTATAGTTATTCCGGACAGCCGGAGGATTGTGGCACAGGAAACTAAAGGCCATAATCAAGCAATTCAGCTATAGGTTTAGCGAGTAGTAACGTTTTGAATCAATCAGACAAATGAATAAGATCATATTTAAAGATACTTATATGAGGGCTTTGCTCATTGTTTTCCCGGTCTTTTTACTTTCCGTGGTTGCCGTGGCCCAGAATGCACCGGTTCCCGGCGCACAGCCAGCGGCGACTCCGGTTGTTGCTCCAGGTGCTTACCCGACCGGTACGAAAATCAACTATGTGCGTACCTGGCAACCATCGAAGCCCATTACGGATCCCAGCGTAATACCAGTGTCTAATTCAGTTGTTGAGGTAAAAGAAAGTACGCAATACCTGGATGGCCTTGGCCGGCCATTGCAGTCCGTTGCAAAAGGCATTTCTCCAGCAGGTAAAGACATCGTAGCGCCGATAGTATATGATGTTTACGGTCGTGAGATATATAAGTACCTGCCGTATGAGTCGCATACCGGTAACGGGCAGTTTAAAACAGCTCCGTTTACAGAGCCGGCTACATTTTATAGTACCCAATACCCCGGAGAGTCTATCTTCTATGGTAAAACTGATTTTGAGTCTTCGCCGCTTAATCGTACCATTAAGACAATGGCGCCTGGTAATAGTTGGGCGGGATCAGGAAATGGTGTAAGCCAGCAATACCTCGTGAATACAGCAAACGATGATGTCAGGATTTGGGATATTACTTTAGATCCCGGGGCCGCACCGGTAGCCCGTAGTACACCTTATGCTGCCGGTCTGCTGTTTAAAAACGTAACGATCGACGAAGCGCAGCATAAAGTGGAGGAATATAAAAACAAAGAAGGTCAGGTTATATTGAAAAAAGTACAGGTGGGCCAAACTGCCGGAGTTGGTTACGACGGTTGGTTGTCCACTTATTACGTGTACGATGATCTGGGTAACCTGCGTTTTGTATTACCTCCGAAGATGGTTAATTCTTTACGTGGCAATGCCTGGGCGTTTCCAAACAACCTGGAAATATCAGCACTCTGTTTCCGTTACGTTTACGACGCCCGCAACCGCATGGTCCTGAAGCAGGTGCCAGGTGCAGATCCTGTTTACATGGTATACGATATTCGCGACCGTTTGGTGATGACCCAGGATGGTGGATTACGCCAGAAGGGGAAATGGTTGGTAACGTTTTATGATGAGCTGAACCGCCCCTCAATGACAGCACTGTATGCCACCAATGCAAGTACTGCTACTTTGCAGGCAGCCATGAACACGTCAACCGGATCGAGTTCTGTTACCTACAACATTCCCGCTCCATCTACACTTACGGTGAATAGTCACGACGGCCGTTTGGTTTACAAAGCTGTGGATGAAATTGTGTTCAATCCCGGTTTCGAGCATGCGGATAATATTGCATTTGAAACAGAACTAAATGCTGCCGGTACCATCGAAACACAAACCATTCTGGCCAGCAATCCTTTGCCTAACCTGGATCAAAACCAGCTGGAACCACTTACTTACACTTACTACGATAATTACGAGTATGAAGGTAAAAAGAACAGCAGTTCTTACACCACTATTCAGCCGGTATTAGGCTCGCCTTTTACTGACAATAAAGCCATCACTGTTCAGACTAAAGGTATGGTGACAGGTAATAAAGTGAAGCTGTTGGACGGCAGCAATACCTGGCTTACGACTACCACTTATTATGACGAGAAAGGCCGCTTAAAACAGGTGCTGTCCGATAACGCAGCTAACGGCGTAGATGTAAGCACGAACTGGTACGACTTTGAGGGTAAAATACTCGCCACTCAGCTGGAGCATAAGAACCCTCGCAGTACGGTTAGTCCTCAAATGACCGTCCTTACCAGGATGGAGTATGACGATGCCGGCCGCCTGCTGAAAATAGCCAAAAAGGCAGGAGCCGGCACAGAGGTAGTCATTGCTGATAATGAGTATGATGCACTGGGCCAGCTAAAAACCAAGTCTTTCCACAGGCAGAACACTTCTGTATTGGAGGCGCTTAATTATGATTACAACATTCGTGGCTGGTTAAAAGGTATCAATAAGGATTATGTCGCTGATAACGGCTCCGGTCATTACTTTGGTCAGGAGTTGAACTACGACTATGGCTTCCAGACCAACCAGCTGAACGGCAACATCGCCGGTATCAAATGGAAAGGTGCTAACCAGGTCGCCCGCTCCTACGGTTTCCGTTATGATGCATCTAATCGCCTGATGGATGCTGATTTTAAGGATAAATCCGGAGGTGCCTGGGCTGATAATCCCCTGGTTAATTTTGATGCGAAGATGGGAGATGGGGTAGATCACACCACTGCTTATGATGCCAACGGTAACATCATTCGTATGCAGCAATGGGGCATGACACCCGGAGGGGGCAGCAGTCAGATCGACGATCTTCGTTACAACTACGGCAATAACGGCAACAAACTGCTGGGTGTAACCGATATCTTTAATAACCCCAGCACCACCTTGGGTGACTTTAAAGAGTTAATAGCCAACAGCCAGATCGATTATGCTTATGACAGTGCCGGTAATATGATATCCGACGGCAACAAAGGCATCAGCCAGATTCTGTATAACTACCTGAATCTTCCTGACCAGATTAACATCACCAATAAAGGCGCCATCAACTATGTATATGATGCAGCCGGCATTAAACACCGTAAGATCGTAAACGACCAAACCGTAACGCCTGCTAAGATCAGTACTACTGATTACATCGCCGGTATGATCTATGAGGATGATGCACTGAAACTAATTAACCACGAGGAAGGCCGTATCCGTATGGATTTTGCGGGCAGTACGCCCACCCAGACTTACGACTATTTTGTGAAAGATCACCTGGGTAACGTACGGATGGTACTGACGGAGCATAACGACCAGGGAACTTACCTGGCTACGATGGAAACACAGCAGGCTGCCAAAGAAACAGCCTTGTTTTCTAACATCGAAGCTACCCGCACCGCCAAGCCGGTGGGTTATCCGCAGGACCAGGGTGCCGGTGCCAATAGCTACGTGGCTAAGTTGAACGGTAGCAGCAAGGACAGGCGTATCGGCCCCTCGCTGGTGTTAAAAGTAATGGCTGGCGATACGGTATCTATTGGAGCAAGAGCGTTCTACAAATCGATAGGTAATAAGCAGCCGAAGACACAAACGCCTGCTGCTGATATGGCGGTGGCGTTGGTGCAGGCTTTTGGCGGTACGGCCGCAACAGATGCGCACGCGAGTGCAGGGCGGTCTGGAAACAGCACGCCATTTAATGATGACTTTACTGGTAATCAATACCAGCGTCTGAAAGAGAAAGATGCAGGTAATCAGCCATCTTTGAATCGTCCGAAAGCTTATTTAAATTTTGCATTATTCAACGATCAGTTTAAATTAGTGGAGGATAACAGTGGTGTTAGGCAGGTGCAGGAGTCGCCTGATCAGCTGCAGACGCTGGCGGCGGATAAGATAGTAATGAAGGAGAGTGGATTTTTGTATGTTTACACGAGCAACGAAACAGCGCAGGATGTGTTCTTTGATAACGTGGCGGTTGTGCTGGAGCAAGGGGCTGTGTTGGAGGAGACGCATTATTATCCGTTTGGGTTGACGATGAGTGGGGTATCGACGAAGGCGGTTGGACCTCTGGAAAATCGGTATAAATACAATGGGATAGAGAGGATTGGAGATTTGGGACTAGAAGACTACGATGCAAAGTTTAGAGAGTTGGACCCACAGATTGGCAGGTGGTGGGAGGTTGACCCGAAGACGGAAAGTATGGAAATGTGGAGTCCATATGTTTCCAATTATGATAATCCTTTACGGTATAGTGATTTTCTTGGGGATGAGCCGGGAGGTCCAGGGGATCCTATTAAGCAAGTTGGTCTTGTTACAGGCCGGGAGTATAATTTAACTAGGCCGACTGGTTTCGGGTCCGCTTTTGAATTTGCAGGTCAATACTTGTCGGGGACATTAAATGAATTCACTGTTGGATTCAACCAAAATTTAAATCCTCTTTACATAGGAGTAAATGGGACTCAAGCTTTGGCTACAGGGAAGGATATTTTAACGGGGCGGCCAATGAATACTGGGGAGGCTGCACTTGGCATCGCGTCAGCTGTTCCTTTGGGGAAAGTGGCTGGATTGTTTGGAAAGTTCGCGAGCGTGATGGAGGGAGCAACTGCACGAAAGGCAACCCAACTCGCATCACAGGAAACTGCGCAATCTGTAATTGTGGGAAGTGGTGGAGACAATGTGCTCCCTATGAACATTGTGAGGGAAATTAGAAAGGGCGAGAAAATTGCAGATGTTATTGAGACTGCTGTAGACAGAACATATGCTTATACTGCTGAGCATGCCGTTGTTAAGCTTGGTGCTAATAGTGTTGCACCGGGTGCGAGGGTGTTAGTTAGTGGCGGACGTGATGGAATTAAATTCGCAGCGAATGAAATCTCGATATTATACGGACATACTCATCCTTATGTAACCGGACCAAGTGCGGCCGATTTTAATGCTTTAAAACTGTTGAATCAAAGTAAGCAGTATATCGTTGAGGGTTTCAACCGAATACCATTTGTTATAAGAAAACCAAATTGACATGGCGATTGTTTTTGAAGGATTTACCAAATGTCCGCTGTGTAATGCGGTACTTGACAAAACTAAGGAGTATATCCTATTTCCAACATTTATAAATAATAAAAAAGATGCACTATTTATTTTTAGCGACAATGGTATGCACATTCAATGTTTAGATCAACATCCGTTGAGAAAAACAGCGTATTTATATTTGAGAAAGTATAATGATTATTTACAACTCCTAAAATCGGGTTTTTCCACTAGTGGTGAGATTATCGGTAATCCTGCAAATATGATTACATTCGGGTTGTTGACTTCAGATTCAACAGAAGACCTATTTAGGTACAATTTTTTGATATTGGATAAAGCAACCGTGGGAGAATGGGGACTAAAAAGTGAATTTATAGCAATAGTGAATTTGTTTAACGCGAGTGGTAAATGGGATGGAGTAGGTGGATTTAATTACTTAGATTATCTGGTTAATCTTGTGAGTAGCTAACGATACGGAAGCCACTTTCTCAAGCCTTTATATGATGAAAAAGATAGATTTCTATTCGCTGTAGTTGCAGATACCAAAATATTGCTTACAGTTGAAGCCCGCACGCGCCCGTGCGGGCTTCCCTTTTTCTCAAAAGTCTAAAATTCCCTACCTTCGCCCCCATCCCCAAACACAATACGCCATGCAAAAACCACGCATCTTCATCGGCTCCTCCGTAGAGTCACTCCCCATCGCAGACGCCATCAACGAAAACCTCGACCACTCCGCCGAAGTCGCCATCTGGCGCAACGGCATCTTCCATCTCTCGGATAACACCCTCGATGCACTCATAGAAAAGGCCAAAACCTTTGACTACGCTATCTTCATCTTTTCGCCCGACGATATCGCTACGATCAGGAACGTTGAACAGAAAGTGGCCCGTGATAACGTAGTGTTCGAACTCGGACTCTTCATCGGTACCCTCGGAAAAGAACGCTGCTTCGTCGTAAAGCCAAGAAACACCGACCTTCATCTCCCCACCGACCTGCTCGGCCTCACCACCGCCGATTACGATACCAACCGCTCCGACGGCGACCTCGCATCGGCCTTAAACTACGCGTGCAGCCTTATCAAAAAGGCCATGGGCAGGAGGGGCGTACCGCCCCTGCCACCGGGAAGACCATTTCCCCTCTAATGTTTGTTGATTTCCCGGATGATCTCGTTAAACAGGTGACTGTGTGCCGACTGAAATGAGAGCAGCTCGCCGCGCAGGCGTTCTGATATTTTAAGCATACCGATAGCGGTATATTGAGTATTAAACTCAGGGCTATTGGTGATCAGCTCCCGAAGGTCCTGCTGGTAAGGACTTAGCTTATCGGCGTCGATGCCGTAATCTTCTTTCAGCTGTTTCATGATGTTACGTACCTGTATGTTGATCAGCCTGAACCAGATAAGGGCCGTCTGTGGGCGGAAGCTGTCTGTGAACAAGTCGTTGAGCGTGGCGGCGTATTCCTTTTGTATATTTTTGATTTCCTTTGCCAGGTGTTCTTTTTGCAACCGGCCGTTCGTGATGCGGCGGTGTATATACCATCCCACAACAGTGCCGCCAATGAAGGTAGTAATGTCAATAATGGATATCCATTCAACAGTGCCTAGTTTTCCCATACTGCCAGTTTTAATTCGCCGTTAGCAATACGGTACCATGCAGGGTGTTGTTCCGTTACTTTCGGCGCTTTGCCCTGTTTACGCCGTTCTTCCCACTGCAGGTAAGTTCCCTCCTCTATCATCTCTTTCCAATGTGGTTCTTCCTCTGAAGTGATGGTCACATACCGTCGCACTGTTTCCAGACCGAAGTCGTAGACCATGTTGCCAAAGGCTTCATCGAGGAACGAGGAAGCGTACCCCTGCGAATCATCGATGTCAATGGTAATAGGCTGCTCCGCCCTTACCTGCTGCGCAAAAGCCGGGTTCAACACCTTGTGATAAAATTCTTCGCCGGAGTTATCGCTGATGTTGCAGTGGCGAAGACCGGGAAAGGGGGTGAAGCTGTCAGCAATTTTTAGCGTGTACATATCTGGAGTTTTTAATGTTAAGCAGAGAGGTGGGCGTCATTTCCCATTGGAAGAAGGTGCCGTCGAACTGGGCATTTTTGCGGGTGATGGTCCTGGATTGCGAAGTGTCACTAAAATCGAGGATGACGTTGTTGGTGACTACTTTCAGGTGACTGATAAAGCCTTTTTCAAAGCATTGGCGTACATAGGGCAAACCTTTGTTGCGGTTTTGCTCGCCGGTGGCCGATCCGTATTTCTGCATGAAAGCCCGCATCAGCACGTTGTGTTTCTGCCGGAAATGAATAACATCCCCTATTTGTTTGAGGAACTTACGTTGCAATGTTTCCAGGATGCCCTGGCCCACATCGGTAAGTGTGAACACCACGCGGTTTTCCTCGTATTTAAGCCCCATCAACCATTGTTGTTCCCGTGCCCCGCTCCATTCAATTGAATTGCCGAATACCTCCAGCATGATCGTGCGTATGGGCATACATTTCGCCGTTTCGTCGCCAAGATGGCCGGCCACGTTCACCATCGTTTCCGTGACTTTTGCAATATCCTGGAACGAGAGTTTGCCGCAGCCCCGTTCGAAGAAAAAGATGTCAGACCCAGGCATTTTAGGGAATGCTACGCCTGCCTCATCGTGCATATTGTGCAGAAATCCCGAATCAATGATGAACTGTTTGCAGGATGGCTCGGCAGGTAACTCGCCCTGGAAGCTGATGCCCTGGTAACTGAGGTCGTAAGTAATTGCGTTCAGGATGCTGATCGAGGCATGATCTATCAGTTCAACAGCTGCAAGCGATGCCCGTACATATGGTCCGCTACTCTCAAAGCTTTGCTGCTCTTCTCTCCGGAGTTTTCGAAAGAAATGAAAACAGGCTTCCGGATGATGAAACAGTCGCAGGTCGCCAGGCGCCGGTAATGGCGGTCGTACTGTTATAGCCGGACGGAAGGCCGTCCGCTGCTTTCGTTTCATCTTTTGCTGCCGCGAAACCAACTGTTTCTTCCTGCGGCGGACGGACTTTTTGCTTCGCCGGTTATGGCGTTGCTTATACCCTGGGGTGGTATATACTTTTTTCATGGATGTGGATGGATGATGGT
>NZ_CABHOU010000024.1 GCF_902168175.1 uncultured Chitinophaga sp.
TAAGTTCATCGATAACCGAAAGTCTCACCTGCTCGCTTTTATCCCTTAGCATTTTTTTCTTTTCTTCACTGATATCAGGATCTTTTAATAAGGTGTCAATCCGGGTTAACAAATTGATTCTTGCTTTTCTGGTTTTGAATTTTTTAATGATAAATGATATTTCGGGAGAACAAATATTCCATAACGATTTTATAGCGAGCGTAAGCACAGGTGCCAAAATAATTAACCATGACTTAAAAACATTACTATCAGGTAAATTTTGCGCCAGGCTTAATAAAACCATTCCGCCGCCGGCACCGGCTATATTATCTACGTTATTGGAAATCGTCTTTTTTGAGGACGTTTGAGGTGTTGCTTTTACCAAAAAAACTATTTTAGACCAAGGAGTATATCTGCAAAATCAATTACAGCATTTACATCATTTTTCCTTTCGAGGTCAAGTTCGGCAGTTTCGCCGCTTTTTCCCTGAATCCTGATTTTTTTTACCCGGGCAAACCTACTTTTCAGGATTCTGAAAAGAGGAATAGACATTGTTGTTATAAAAACAAGCGCAACTAATATCGTAATTGTATTGTTCACCATTATTTTATTACTTAATCACTTCAATAAAGTTAACGTTTTTTCTAATCAAAAAAATACAACACGTTCTCAAAATACACTGATAACGATACTTGCTAATTTGCTAATCCTGCCTTCATTAAATCTATTTTGTTTTGTGTTGTTGGTGTTAGCAGCATTACACACATTTTGAAATTTATCTAACACCTCAGCGATCATTCTTAAAACATTTTGTCTTTAAAGATGTATATATAACCCGCCCCCGGATCAGCGCTATCTAACCCATGATTTCAAACTTTTCCCTATAAATGCCAGAATTTTATATATTTACGCATATCAGCATCCCCCTGCCTGTAAAAGCTAATGAACCTAATATTTTAATTAAGCAGACTACTTATGATTCAACCTGGATGTATCATTTTTGATTGTGATGGCGTATTGGTAGATAGTGAAACGATCGGTATCAGAGTGTTACTCGATATGACGGCCGAATATGGCGTAACCAAGGACTTCACCGAGGCTGTGGACGAATTCAGCGGCCGCCGCCTGCGGGATGTACTTAACGTATTGCAAACACAGGCCGCCTCGCCGTTCCCGTCAAACTTCGAACAGTCGTTCCGGGAGCAATCCTATAAAGTTTTTCAAACGGAGGTATTACCTGTAGACGGTATACCAGAATTACTTTCCAGCCTCTCGATACCGTTTTGCGTAGCATCGAGCGGACCAGTGGAAAAGATTAAACTGAACCTGAACCTTACCGGCCTGTTGCCTTACTTCGGCGACCGCATTTACAGCGGCTACGATATCAATAGCTGGAAACCAGATCCGGGCATATTCCTGCACGCGGCCAAACAAATGGGCTTTGCGCCTGCAGACTGTGTGGTAGTGGAAGATAGCAGGGCGGGCGTTACTGCTGGTGTGAGCGGAGGTTTTAAGGTGTTTGGGTACGCGAAACATTCTAACCCGGTGGAATTAAAGAAAGAAGGGGCGCAGGTGTTTTATAGTATGCACGATTTACCCGGGTTGCTGGGTTTGAAATAAAAGGGAGAAGGCCGTTGCTACATTGCAACGGCCTTCTCCCTTTATCATTTAGGCAATATCGTGTATGCCTCTCCTTTAGTCGCATTTAGCAGCATCAGTCCATCCGGCCCCTGTTCAAATTTTACACCTTTTACGGTTGCCGGTGCATTCACCCTCACCACCAGTTTACCACCATTCACTGATACCAGTTTCGCCGATTTAAACTTCCCATTCTCCCAACTGATATCCACCGTGATGTTACCACGTGCTTTAAGCCCGGTAATACGGCCTGTTTTCCATGCCGATGGCAGGGCTGGCAGCAAGTGTGTTTCGTACAGTCCTGGTTCATACTGGCGATGACTTTGCAACAGCATTTCGGCCATACCGGCCGTGCCGGCAAAGTTACCATCTATCTGGAACGGGGGATGTGCATCGAAGAAGTTTGGATAAGTGCCACCAGCACCGTTACCGGTCGCCGGCATGTACTTCATCAGCTGGCGGATGAGCATATGCGCATGATCGCCATCGAGCAAACGTGCCCAGAAGTTGATTTTCCAGCTTTTGCTCCAGCCGGTACCACCATCGCCACGCAACTCCAGTGTTTTTTTGGCAGCAGCAAACAAAGCTGGTTGTTCTGGCGTGATTTGCGTACCCGGATGTAAGCCGTACAAGTGCGACACATGCCGGTGTTCTGGTTCTGTTTCCGGAAAATCTTTGTACCACTCCTGCAACTGCCCTTTGGAACCAATCTTAAATGGGTACAGCGCTTTTATTTCTTCGCCCAGTTTAGTACCGAACGCGGGGTCCTGACCGAGTATGCGGTTAGCTTCCTGCAGGTTGGTATACAGGTCGCGGATGATAGACATATCCATAGTGGTAGCCACCGACACGCCCTGCCCTTTCCCGTTTTTATCTTTAAACTTATTTTCTGGGGTGGTAGATGGGGCGGTTACCAGGAAACCATCTTTATCCTTAATGAGCCAGTCGGCACTGAATTGGGCCGCGCCTTTCATCACCGGGTACGCCTTGGTGGCCAGGAATTGTTTGTCGCCGGTATACAGATAGTGTTCCCACAGGTGGCGGGCAAGCCAGTTACCCCCCATCGGCCAGTTCGCCCAGGTAGGATCACCATTACCAACATCGCCAACAGGATTAGCCTCGCACCAGATATCGGAGTTGTGGTTGGCCACCCAGCCGTTGGCCTGGTAAAACTCTTTCGCCGTACGCCTGCCCACTACCGACAAATGCTGCATCCAGTCGAGCAGCGGCTGGTGCATTTCGCTGAGGTTAGTTACCTCTGCAGGCCAGTAGTTCATCTGGGTATTGATGTTGATGGTATAATTTGAACTCCAGGGCGCACGTAATTCTTTGTTCCACATGCCCTGCAGGTTCGCTGGCGGACTACCCGGCCTCGAACACGATATCAGCAGGTAACGGCCATACTGGAAGTACAGTATTTCCAGTCCGGGATCGGACACACCAGTGGCGTAGGTCTGCAAACGTTCATCGGAGGGCTGGGCATTGACCGGCTTCTCTCCATCTACTTCAAAATTAACCCTGTTGAAATACTTCGCGAAGTCGGCCTTGTGCGCGGCAAACACCGATTTGTAACCTTTTTGCATCGCCTTTTGCACCAGCGATTTTGTAATCGCCTTTTCGTCTTTACCTTCTGTATCCGGACATTTATCATATCCATTGAAACTGGTAGCGGCAGCCACATACAACAGCACTTCAGAAGCGCCGCTGATATGAATACCCGACGTATCGGCCAGTAGTTTACCGTCTTTTACAGTTGCACGTGTACGCACCTGGTAACGCATGCCATTGCAGCTGCCCGGCTCTTCGTAAATCACATGTTCCCTGTCTTTCGGGTTGTAATAATTCGGATCTACATGCGAAGGCGCCTTTCCGCTCATCACCAGCTCATTACTTCCATTGGAAGATAAGCGGTAACGCAGCTGGCTTTTTGCTGCCACATCCAGGGTAATCGCTTTAGGCTGATTAGCACTGATGCGGACGATCATAATATTGTCCGGGGCAGATGTAAATACCTCGCGGGTGTAAGTAATATTGTTGACCTTAAATGTCGTTTTTGCTACAGCGGTGGTAAAGTCCAGGTCGCGGTAGTAGTTGGAGGGCGTAGCGCCTTTTAGGTTCTGGTGTATCATCAGGTCGCCCAGCGGCAGGAACGATTCAGTATAGAGTCCCTGCATTTTACGCGTCAGCTGGTCGGCTTTGGAGTAATCTTCTTCATTGAACAACGCTTCGCGTATGGGTTTCAGGTACGAAGCAGCCTGCGGGTTTGGATTACCTTTCACCGGGCCACCGCTCCACAGCGAGCTCTCGTTCAGTTGCAGCAACTCATCTTCCGGCTTACCAAATACCATCGCCCCTATTTTGCCATTACCTACGGGCAGCGCTTCCTGCCAGGCAGTGGCGGGTTTGTTATACCAAAGCTTTAACGGCTGCTGTGCCTTTAACGTGGAAGCTGCACATAACAGTGGAATAAATAAAATGTACCTGTTCTTCATAAAAGTTTTATTAGTCTTTGCTGCGCTTAAAACGTGTCAGCTGCTCCTCGTTGTTTGCGCTTAACTGGTGAATTTCGATGAGCAGATTATCCGCATCATACCTGTACTTCGTTTGACCGGTGATAACCCCGTTTTTATAATTTCTTATCAAAATAAGATTACCATTTTTGTCCAGCAGATTTTCTACCTGTGTAGCCCCATCTTCGCTGCGCACCTCCCAGCGCATGCTGGTATCGGTACGTGTCAGCAATTTCGAACTGGAACGTTCGCTTCCACTGGCATCGATGCGTTTCGACGATGCCTCTTCATCAAAATCATTATACGTATATTCCATCCGGTAATCGATCTTGTCTTCTTTCAGCGACTCCATCGTAGCAATATTTCCCCGTTTGTCGTAACTCATCAAAATACGGCGTTCGAGTACAGAATCAGTGTACACATTACGTTCGGTGTTATTGCCGGCAGCATCATACACATATTTTATCTTACTGATAAACAACATTGTTTTATACAACACTTCCTCCACCTTTCCGTCTTTATTATAGCTAAAGTCCTCCACAGCGTTAACAGGCCCGCGTCCATTATCCGACATGTTCATTCTGCGTGTGAGGCGGCCCTTTTCATCATATTCAGATACAGACACCAACTTACCATGCACCGTATCGCCGGCTTCATAATTATACGCTCTCTCGAACCGTATACCGTTTTTCATGAGGACCTTCCGGTTTTTTTCTTCGTTCTGTTTTTCGCGTGGCAGCGGCTTCTGGCAGGCCATGCCTACGATGGATAACAACAGGATCAATACTTTTTTCATAGACAGGGTTTTAATAGGATGGCTAAAAATAAGGATCGCGATGCTACTTTCCTAACACGATGTTATCGCGAGGTGGTGTTATTTTCTATCTTTGCCACCCTAAACGACTGACATGCAAACTAAAACCGTTCTAATCCTCGGTGCCAATTCCGACGTTGCCAAAGCAGCCCTGCTTCAGTACGTCGCCAAAGGCTACCATGTAATTGCCGCAAGCCGCAGCACCGATGAGTTACAGCGCTTTACAGCGGACCTTCAGCATGTACAGGTGCGCTACTTCGATGCCGCCGATTTTGCCAGTCACGCTGCGTTTTATGCACAACTGACGGAGAAGCCGCACATCGTGCTGTACGCTGCCGGTTACCTCAAACATAACGAAGAGGCCCTGCTCGACTGGGAAGGTAGTTTCAGGATGATGCAGGTGCATTACGCCGGGGCCGTATCCATTATCAACATTATTGCCATGGATAAACAGAACACCCGGCTGGAGCGGATTATCGGCCTTTCGTCGCTGTCGGGCGTAAGGGGCAGGAAGAGCAATTTTATTTACGGCAGCACCAAATCCGCCTTTACCCAATACCTCGCCGGGTTACGACAGTACCTGTTCAGCCGCCGTATTACCGTTAACGTGGTAGTGGCCGGCTACATCCGCAGTAAGATGACGGCAGGACTGAACCTGCCGGAGTCGTTGATGCTGGAGCCCTCTTTCATTGCCAGCGCAGTGGTCAATGCAGGCAGCGGCTTCACGATCGTTCCCGGTTTCAAATGGAAACTGATCTACACCGCATTGAAGTACATGCCCGAAAAACTGGTGGCTAAACTTCCATAAAATCTCTATCTTACCACAAACCCACATTATGAAGAAGCCCTTACTTTTGGCAGCTTTCGCTTTACTGGCTACTACCGCCGCTAAAGCACAAACTTACAGCCTGTTCAACTTTAAAGATTTTTCCGGCTGGCACATCGATGTACCCGCGCTGGATAAGGATACTACGGCCCAAAGCCCTTTTATCATCCGTAATGGATACCTGGTAAGTCTTGCCAATCCACAAGGCCACATCATTACTGATTCTGTTTACAAGAACTACCGCCTGCAGGTGGAGTACCGCTTTGCCGCCAAACCCGGTAACTGCGGCGTACTCGTACACGCCTCCACCCCAAGGGTGTTATACGGCATGTTCCCTAAGTCGATAGAAGCACAGCTCATGACAAAAAACGCCGGTGACTTCTGGTGTATCGGCGAAGATATCACCGTACCCGACATGGAATCACGCCGCGGCCCTAAAGCCAACTGGGGCGCTGTAGACGGCAAAGAACGCCGCATTAAGAACCTTACCGATAATTCCGAAAAGCCCGAAGGCGAATGGAATACCATGGTACTCGAGTGCCTGGGTAACGAGGTAAAGGTTTGGGTGAATGGAGATCTCGTCAACCACGGCACCAACTGCACCGTAAGCGAAGGCAATATTGCACTGCAGGCCGAAGGCTCCGAGGTGGAGTTCCGGAAAGTAGAGATTACAAGAGGTTTAAAGAAACTGACCCGGTAACCAGTTATATCATCACCTGATTCAGGAACATACATCCGTCCGCCCGTCTGGCCGCCACTTTCAGGCCTTTCTGCGGACGGATGTACCTCCTCTTCTTCTTCCTCCTCTGGCACCTCCCCTTCTTCCACAACGTTTACATCCACCAGCTGCAAAGCGTTGTACTTCCTGTTTTCCAGATCATACACGTGTCCGTGCTCCACCTGCACAAAGTATATCCCAAATGCTGTGAACAGAGGCAGATTACCCGCTCCCGGCACTTGCATCTCCAGTTTTACATCACCCATTTTCAGCGCGTTTACATCCAGCAGGTCAGATGCAACATGAGCCTTTAACGACTTCCCTGAATGAAAGTTCACCGCCGCCGTAACAGCATGTAATATAAAATGCGTGGCACCAGCAGGACAGCGCACCGCCCTTTGCGGGGAGAAGGCAGGCACCGTCACCGTTACCGTACCATTACCCCGATCAGTAACTGTTTTACAAGGCGCATACAACGTTCGGCCCAGCGAGCAATTACCATTGAATTCGAATCCCCGTAACTGATGCGCGCCACCATCCAGCAGGTTACGTTCACCCAGCCCGCTCTTCAAATCCGTTTTAGCTATTTTGCAGATTGCACTGGTTAACCGAAGGTGCATACGGGTATCGCCAGCCCGACGTATACCCTCCCATAGTGCATCACGCAGGACTTTGCCTGCTCTGCTGGCATTGGTAAATTCGAACAGGCTGCTGCGTGAGTTTTCGAATTCGGGCGCATTGAGTACCTGCTCTCTTTTGGGGCCGCGCTTGCGGCGTACTTTAAGACCATCGGCCACCTTTATGACCGTTAGGCCGCTCAGTGCATCTTCCAGCCTTCTTCGTATATTTTTTCCGTACATGATCGTATGTTTTGGTGAATGATAACGAGGCAAAGCCGCCTTGTTTTCACAATATTATACGTTCGCCCCAGCATGGAAAAATTGCGTGTCGTTTTTGTCGTTTTTGTCGTATTTGTCGTTTGTTAATGGAGCGCGGCGGCAATTCTAAACAGGTTTTCAGATCATCCTGCGGGGTTAGGCAAAGCGTGTGCACATTGTTAGCAATCCGTTAGTACAGGTTGGGTAATCCTAATATAATTCTAGTACAATGCTAATATCTTCCTAATACTTACCTGGTACAAATGGCTTGCTACAGCTGTGTAACAGCAAAGGGACTGGCCTGGAAGCATATGATACCTCCGGGCCAGTCCCTTCCATCAATCATGTTACAATAAAAGGCTGTCGATCCTGTGGGCCTGCACCATTTGCGTTTGGGCCGACCAGGAAAAGATGGTAAAGTTACCGTCCTGCGAAGCCACCAGTGCGATAGAGTCGTTTTGGTCGTGTATGAACTGGGCGGCAGAGAGGTGGCGGGTACCACCTATGCTGGACGGATGTATCAGGGAGGGATGCCCTCCTACGATCGGCTCCATCCACAACACCTGTTCTACAGGTTCCGAGCGGCTGGCGCGCATAATTTTTGCGCCAAAGGCCAGCAGTTCGTGGCGGTCATTTACCAGGGTAGCGCCGTCTACAGCAGTAAGCCCGGTAATGTTCTCCACCTCGCGGCGCAGCGCATTTTGCCAGTATATTTCGCTTACCTTATTGCTGTCTTGCCGCAGCAGGTCCGCCACACCCGTAAAGGCCGGCTCTATCCGGTATTGCAGCGGGTGTATGATCGATTCTTTCCAGGTATCAGAGCCATAAGGCGTTACCAGCAGGATGCCTCCGTGCCTATGGGCGCGCATGGATACGGCAATCTGGATGAGTACATTTACATAGTTATTCCACTGTCCCGACGCATTATGGCCAAGCAGCGAGGCCAGTATGGCCGGCGTATCGTTAAGGGTCGCACTTTCTTCATCTACCAGTTTCACCTGGTCGCCCTTCAGCACCGCCACGTTGGCGAACTTACCCAGGCCAATGATGCGGCGGTGTTTAACCACCAGCAGTCCGGGTTCCGACACATCCAATACAAAACAATAATTAGGTAGTTTGATGGTAGTTCCCCAAATGCAAAGCTCCCCGTTTTCGTACCATACGCCCACGTATACACCAGCACGTTCCACACCGGGCGCCAGTTTGGTAAGCACCTTGGGCGTAAGGGCCAGCTTTTTTTCAAATAACAGCGGGCGGCCAGCCTGGCTGGGTTTCAGAAATGCCAGGGATATACGGGGTTCGTTACCCTCTTCTTTCCGCAAACTGGCCCAAAAGGCCACATCGATCATCGTTTCAATGATCTTCGCTGAGGGTACCGCGGCCAGATCTTCTTCCCCATTCTCTTCCGCTACGGCTATATGTTTTAAAAAGTGATCTTCAACTAAACCCGAAATCTTACCGGCAGCCTGGTAAGTCGATTCATTCATCAATTCCATAGTTTTTTGGTCGAGCCGACGTAGGCCGGTCTGGGGCAAATTTAGAAAAATTTACCGGAGGATGGAGGGGGGAGATATTTACCCCGCTAACACCTTCTTCCCAAACCTCCTATATCCCCAATACCCTAATCCAGCTAAAATCCATAATGGCCACAACGCAATAAGCACAACAGCGAAGCCCAAAACAGCACCAGCTCCATCGCGCAGTGCATTAAGGGAAGCCGTGGCGAACGGCGTACTGGTTACGTAATCAGGGTTCACCAACACCTGCACATCCGCCGTTTCAGGTTGATAAAGTTGCAGTGTGATCGTCGAATAAGCTACGTCCTCCCTAATCTGCAGGTTCTCGATTTTCCGGTGAACAGCTTCGGCGGTTTTATCAGCCTGCACGGCGTTCATGTCTATTGCCTTGTCGTTGCGCGTGGGCGCGAGTACTGGTGCCGGGGTAGATTCGTTTTGTAATTCATTCGACAGGTAAAGCAGTGAAGCATCCTTGTCGGAAAGCTTGCGGGCATCGACGAATGAAGAGAGTGCGGACAGTGTGTACACTACCGAATCGAGGTGAGTTACGGGTACACGTAACCGGATATTAGACGTGGTGGTGTAAAGTTGTACACGTTTAATCGAATCCGGTTTGTAACGAATGTCTTTAGAAGAACGGTACTCGTTCTGTTGTGTACTTTCTTCCACGACACCGTTTAACGAACGTACTAAACGTTCTACGCGTTCGGATGTTTGCTGTACGTTGTTTACGCGACAACGAAAATCTGCGCTGCGTATTCGCTTTCGTTCAGCGGAAGTGAGGGAAAGCATGTTGTGCTCTCTTTGAGCGACTGTTGTGGAATCCGATACTGTTTGTACCTGCTCGTCACGAGCGTAGGAACGGCCAGCCTGGCAACTGTACACCAGCATAAATGCCGGTACTGCTGCCCAGTAAAACAATGAACTGCGCATAATGGGATATTTCTTCTTTATGCAAAACGCAGGCGAAAGGTAACCTTTAGGAATTGTTAAAATGAAAAAAGGCGCTGCCTTTTGCAACGCCTGATTTACATGTATCCAGTGTGTATCGGTTAATTTTTATCGATGCCGTCCTGTATGCCAGGTACGTAGAATTCTATCGCTCCTTCTTTTACGCGGATCTCAAAAACGATTCCTTTTACATCTTTGATCACTTCATCGTCTACATGTGCGTGAACGCCTTCCCATGTAAGTGTGATCTCTTTTGCCTTAAGGGTGGAGAACGTGAAGGGCGTATTACCATCTTTCATCTTATCCCAGATATAAGTGGCAAACTTTTCCCGCTGGTTCTCCGCGATCAGTATCACTTCAAACTCGCCATCATTTGTATTGGCTGAAGGGTTCAGATCAAGATTCGGGCCAAGCGATGGGGTATTCATTACTTCTATCAGCAAAAAATTACCGGAATGATCTACACCATCGATCACCAACTGGCAGGGTTTGGCTTTGTAGTTGTCGATAATATCGTGCAGTACGTGTAAGGCATTGTCGATACGTTCTTCGGGCGACACATCTTTTTTATCGGCACCATCACGCATATCGTTCATCAGTTTGGGAAATACGCCGAAACCAAAGCCTTCCAGGAAGTACATTGTTTCTGCAAAACCGCTGATCTTACCCACATCAAATTTACGCACATGCTCATCGCGCCACGATTTTATAATCTCCTTTTCCGTCCCGCTTATCTCCAATGATTTACCAATATTATTGGCAGTTCCTTTGGGAAGCAGTGCGATGGGGTAATTCTTTTTATCGCCCGCTTCGCCCGATAACATGGCCACACTTACTTTTCGTACTGTGCCATCGCCACCTGCTACTGCTAAAAAATCAACTTCCGGGGCTATGTCCTTCCAGCCTTTTTCTTTGGTGGAGGAGTAAATGCATTTGAATCCGGTGGCTTCGATCAGTTTAATCAAATCATCTTCAGAATGTTCTTTATCGCCAGCTTTGGGATTATGCAATAAGTTTACAGTTTTCATTGGTTGTTTCATATACTAGCGTTTGGCAAAAAGAGGGCCAAGTCGGTGGCATGATATTGGAAGCCTGAATGGGTATGAAGATACTTATCACAAACGACGACGGCATTTATAGTCCGGGCATTGCGGCCCTGGCCAAAGCGGCTTCCCGTTTCGGAGAAGTAAAGGTGGTGGCTCCTGATGTGGAACAATCCTCTATGGGCCATGCAGTAACGCATTCCCGCCCGCTATCCTATAAGAAATCGCCCATACAATTTGAGGGCATTGAGGCTTATCGTGTAAACGGTACACCGGCCGATTGTGTGGCGCTGGGTACCCATCTTTCCAATATTGATGTTGTACTGTCGGGCATTAACATGGGGCCTAACCTGGGCAACGGGATGTGGCACTCGGGTACGCTGGCCGCTGCCAAGCAGGCCGTGTTATTGGGCATAAAAGGTATTGCGCTGAGCACACCGGTGGGCAAAACAGAACCTGACTTCGAAGCACTGGAACCTTATGTAGTGGAAGTACTGCAGTTGCTGCTGGACAAACCAGGACTCAGCCTGTATAATGTAAACTTCCCGCCAGATGCACAGGGTATTCGCTGGACGAGGCAGTCGGTACGATTGTACGACGGCACTATTGTTCCAGGCGTAGATCCGATGAACCGCAAGCACTACTGGTTTACCGTAACCCCGCTTGAACCTGCCGAAGAAGGCACCGACCGTTGGGCGGTAGATAATGGTTTTGTGTCGGTTACGCCACTGCGCCTTGATCTTACGAACGAGGAAGAGCTGAAAAAAGCCTTGGCCGAGTACGGTGAGCAGGTGAACGTAGACGTTAATCCCAGGCATCCATAAGCCGGCGTAATACAAGTATTTCGCCTGTATGGTAGGCATTGTGATCGGCAATCAGCACCGCTTCGCGGAACAGCGACTGTCCGCTTCCCCATTCGAACGGTGTGAGGAGGTCGTCGCCCGCTTCTTTCAATAGTTTAAAGAACCTTTCCTGGTCCTCCTCAATTTGTTTGAGCGAGGCTTTCCAGGTTTTATCATCCACCTCGGTTTTGTTAGCCGTCCAATACCCTTTGGGCCAGTCGGGGCTTTTATGATCTGCGGAAATACAGAACTCCACAATATCCCACTGGGTAATACGCAAATGCTCCACCAGTTGCCAGATCGAATAAGGCAGGTTCTGTACCTTCTTACCCCTTAACTCCGCCGGTAATTTCGCCACTGCATCCGCCATCGAAACATGCGCGTTTCCTTTCTGAATGAGCGTTACCAGCTCCGTAATGATATCAGCTTTCTTATTTTTCATACGTTTCCACGCCACAATAATCCGGCCAGCAAAGAATATTTATTTAGCTTTGCCGGGATTTCTACCAACGGGTTTGTCTATGTTAAAGCTGAATAAAATTCATCATATTGCCATTATCTGTTCCGACTACGAGCGTTCCAAAGCCTTCTATACCAATGTACTTGGCTTTGAAATTATCAAGGAAACATACCGCCTCGAGCGGCAGTCGTACAAGCTGGACCTGGCACTGGCAGGCACCTATATGATCGAATTGTTCACTTTCCCCACCCCTCCTGCCCGCCCCTCACGCCCCGAAGCCCAGGGTTTACGCCATCTCGCCTTTGAGGTCGACGATGTACAGGCCGAAGCCCAGAAACTTAAGCAGCTTGGCGTGGCCGTTGAAGAAGTGCGTGTGGACGAGATCACAAAAAAGAAGTTTACATTTTTTACGGACCCAGATGGATTGCCGCTGGAGATATATGAACGGTAGTCCTGCTTTACGGCAGGATTTTTTTTAGGAACAAACAGCAGGAAGGCTATCGGGCCGCCGTTGTGTCACTCCCTTCAACGGCTGTAACAACAGTGGGCGAAGCCCCGCTCCTCCCATCACGGCGGTGTATACACCACACTCTCATATATACATCCAACCAAATTTTTCCTATCTTACTCTCCATTACAAATCCACGTCAATGTACCGCTTCCTCTTCCTCCTGGCCCTGCCTGTTTCTGTATTGGCACAGCAGCCCGATGTACTTACTCCCGTTTACCAACAACAACTTACCGGGTATACAGCCGGTAAGTTCAATGCCTCCTACGACCATCGCATCCTCGCACAGGATGTGGACAAACTAGTAGCGCCTTTTAAGCAACGAACGGAGGACAGGTGCTGGCAAAGTGAATTTTGGGGAAAGTGGTTTACGTCTGCCGTACAGGCTTACCGGTACCGCCCTACGCCCGAATTAAAGGCACTGCTGGACAAAGCCGTAAAGGAACTCATAGCCACCCAAACCCCGGATGGTTACATTGGCAACTATGCCTACGATAAACACTTCCAGCAATGGGACATCTGGGGGCGTAAGTACTGCATGTTGGGCCTGCTGGCTTATTATGATATCACCAATGATAAAAAAGCACTGCAGGCGGCGGTAAAAGAGGCTGACTTCCTGATGAAGGAACTGAACGATAAGCAGGTGCAGATCGTTAAACAGGGCAACTACCAGGGCATGGCGGCCAGTTCTGTACTGGAGCCTGTTGTACAATTATATACCCGCACCCGCAACAAAAAATACCTCGACTTTGCCGAGCGTATCGTACAACAATGGGAACAACCGGGTGGCCTGCAACTGATCACTAAAAGCAATACCGATGTGGCCAAACGTTTCCCAAAGCCTGCCCCTAACAAGTGGTTTGGCTGGGACAATGGGCAGAAAGCGTACGAGATGATGTCGTGTTACGAAGGACTGCTGGAACTGTACAGGGTGACGGGCAACGACGCTTACAAAAAGGCAGTGGAAGTTACTTGGGACAATATCCGTCGCACCGAAATAAACCTGGCGGGCTCGGGGTCGGCGGTGGAATGCTGGTTCGGAGGGCAGGCTTACCAGACCTTACCGATGAAACATTACCAGGAAACCTGTGTAACCGCCACCTGGATCAAACTAAGCCAGCAACTGTTACGCCTTACCGGCGATGCGAAGTATGCAGACGCTATTGAACAAACATTTTACAACGCCCTGCTGGCCTCCATGACCAATGATGGCAGCGACTGGGCTAAGTATACACCGCTTGCCGGTTTACGTATGGAAGGCAGCGAGCAATGCCACATGGGCACTAACTGCTGCGTAGCCAGCGGGCCGCGTGGTTTATTTACCCTGCCCTCTACCGCCGTAATGACCGACGCACAGGGCCTCCACATCAACTTTTACCTGCCTGGTAAATACGATGTAACCTTACCCGGCGGCGTTAAAGCAGTAATTGCGCAACAAACGAACTACCCTGTAGACGGTAAAGTGGTTATCGTCGTGCAACCTTCAAAGGCCAGTGCTTTCACCGTTCAAATGCGTGTACCCGAATGGAGCGCTAAAAGCAGCGTAACGGTGAACGGAGAAGCAGTGAACAATACCAAAGCCGGCAGCTACCTCGCCATTAACCGCACCTGGAAAACCGGCGACAGTATTACGCTCGAACTGGATATGCGCGGCCGCGTTCACGAGCAAGACCGTCGCATCGCCATTACCCGCGGGCCGCTGCTGCTTGCTCGCGATGCAAGGCTGGGCGGACCGGATAGCGATATGCCACTGACGGCCGTAGCCAAAGATGGATACATCAACCTCACTCCTGTAACCGGCACCACCAGCAACATATGGCTGCGTGTAAACGCTCCCGTAGTCATGGAATCGTACAGAGAAGGCGGCGCACCCGGCACCTCGCTGGTGTTCTGCGACTACGCCTCGGCAGGCAATACGCTCGACAGCAGCTCACGTTTCCGGGTATGGCTGCCCAAGCTTATTGATCCTGCAAAGCTTTAAGTTTAGTGAATGCGGCACAGTGTGTCCATAACAGCAATAAGCCCCGTCCAGCCGGTTTGGTGGCTGGCACCATGGCCTTTGCCGTTATCGCCGTTAAAGTATTCGTAAAACAGGATGTAGTCTGAGAAGTGAGGATCTTTGTTATAGAGGGGATCGCCACCAAATACGGGCCGCTCTCCCTTCTCATCTCTTAAAAATATCTTTTTCAACCTTGCGCTTAACGCTGCCGCTATCCCGGCCAGTGAATGGTATTGCCCGGAATTGGTAGGGTACTCTACCCGGAAGTCGGCGGTGTAGTAATCGTGCAAACTGTATAAAGCGTCGATGAGCAGGTAATTGAGCGGCAGCCAGATGGGGCCGCGCCAGTTACTGTTACCACCGAACATATTGGTTTCGCTCTCGCCGGGAACATACCGTACGGAATAATCGGCGCCATTCAGGAAGTACGCATAGGGCTGGTGTTCATATATCTTAGAGAGAGACCGGACACCATAGTCGGATAAGAACTCTGTAGTATCTAACATCCTCTTTAATAAAAGTTTTAACCGATGACCACGCAGTAACGACATTAAGTGCTGCTCATCCCCGTTCTCATCTTTCCAGCGGCTTACCAGCGCTGCCAGGTCAGGGCGGCGCTGACTGAAACGGTCGAGTTCTTCTTTTACGTCCGGCAGTTTTTCCCATGTGGGCGTATCGAACAGGATGGTGGCATACATTGGGATCAGGCCCACGATGGAACGCAGCCGCAGCCTGTCCCAGGAGCCATCGGGGCGGCGGAGTACATCGTAATAAAAGCCGTCCTGGTCGTCCCACAAACCTTGCGATTCCTCTCCCATATGGGTAATGGAGCCTGCGATATACAGGAAGTGTTCGGAGAACTTGGTTACCATCGATTTATACACCGGGTTGTACAGGGCTAACTCCATCGCTATTTGCGTGAGGTTCAGCGAGTACATGGCCATCCAACTGGTGCCGTCGGCCTGCTCAAGATAACCGCCACCGGGTACGGGCGCGCTGCGGTTAAAGATCCCAATGTTATCTAACCCCAGGAAACCACCTTCGAATATGTTGTTGCCATTGCTGTCTTTACGGTTTACCCACCAGGTAAAGTTCATCAGCAGTTTCTGGAAAATACCCTCGAGAAAAGCATAGTCGGGCTTGCCCTTCATGGCCCAGTCGGCCTTAAACACTTTGTAAGCCGCCATGGCGTGAACGGGCGGGTTTACATCGCTGAAATCCCATTCGTATGCGGGTAACTGGCCGTTAGGGTGCATATACCTCACCTCCAGGAACAACTTCAACTGATCTTTTGCGAAATCAGGATCGAGCGGGGCGAAAGCGAGGGCGTGGAAAGCATGGTCCCAGGCGGCAAACCAGGGATACTCCCATTTATCGGGCATGGAGATGATATCTTCCGCTACAAAGTGTTTCCAATCGCTGTTACGCCCGTTACGTTTATAATCTTCGCAATGAATATGATCGGGGTCTTCGTGCAACCATTGATTTACATTGTAACTGTAAAACTGTTTGTTCCAGAACATACCTGCCCAGGCCTGGCGCTGTACACGCTTCTCATCTTCACAGGTTACTTTTTCCTGTTTGATGGCATAGAACTCATCGGCTTCGCGTTTCCTGTCTGCAAACACCTTATCGAACTGCAACAGGGGTTTATCCTGCTGCTTATTCACCAGCCGCATACGCACTTCGGCACTGCCACCCGCCGGTATATTCAATTGGTACCATAGGCCCGCTTTGGTACCTTCCTGCGCAGGATTAACCGCTGCCGTATTGTTAAACACAATACGCTCATGGAAAGCATCTTTCACGTACGGCGAGTGGTTCACACGGCCGCTGAGGCGTTGTTGATTGGTTTCATTGTTAGTCAGCAGAAAAGTGGGATCGCCATCCGCATAACAAAAGTAGTTGCCTGCATCGCCGCCGGTTAAGGCAAGTGTGCCATTGCCAGAATAGGTAATCAGCGGCTTTTGTTCCAGCACGCGGGCCGACCAGGTATTGCGGTAAAAGATTTGCGGTATTAGGTGCAGCAAAGCCGCTTCAGGGCCACGGTTAAACACCGTATAACGGATGTAGATATCATCCGGGCCATCTTTGGCGTAATCGATAAATACATCGTAATATTTCTGCTCGGAAAATATGCCCGTATCCGTTAGTTCAAATTCGGGCTGCTGCTTGTTACGCCGCCGGTTCTCCTCCACCAGCCAGTTATAAGGGAACGCCTGCTGAGGATACTTATACAGGTATTGCTGATACGAATGTGTAGGAACATTGTCGAGGTAATAATAGAGTTCTTTAACATCTTCGCCGTGGTTGCCTTCGCCGTTAGCGAGGCCGAAGAGGCGTTCTTTTAAGATAGGATCTTTGCCGTTCCAGAGAGCCAGGCTCAGGCAAAGCTTTTGTTTATCGTCGCTGATGCCCGCAATACCATCTTCTCCCCATTTATAGGCCTTACTACGGGCCATATCGTGCGACACATAATTCCAGGCATTGCCGTCCTGGCTGTAGTCTTCCCTTACCGTACCCCATTGCCGTTCCGACAAATAAGGCCCCCATTTCAGCCAGTTTTGCTCTTGATCATAATGCTGCGCCAGTCTTTTTTCTTCTGCTGTCATATTCACCGGGTTTTAACTTCTTATTCGGAAGCTAATACTTTTTTTGCAGCATGCATAAAAAACAACCGGGAGCCCTGGGGCTCCCGGCGATTATAACTTTTCTATGATACTTTTACTGGTTTCGAAACCGGTATGATGGAAGGCGTTAATACCCAGCCCCTTCGCGGTTTCTGTAAGCATTACCCGGTCGTCGAAGTAATAACACTGCTCAGGGTTTACCTGTGCAATACCCATTGCCAGCTGGAAAATACCAGGGTCGGGTTTACGCATGCCCACATCACACGACGATACAAACGCATCAAAGCAATCGTGGAGCTTAAACTTTTTGATGCGGTAATCATTTAGTTCCTTCCCTTCATTATTGATGGAAATAATACGAAATCCGCAGCCCGACTGTTTCCATTCGATCAGCCATGGCAGCATATCCGATAGCATTTCCGACTGGGAGAACATGAAAGATTTAAAATCCTCCTTCGTGAAGTCGCGCGGGTGATTAAATACGGTGAAGTCGAGATACTGGTCCAGCGTAATGCGGCCAATTTCGTACACGTTAAAAATGAACTCGTGTAAGGTGTTCATTTCCGGGTAACTGATATTGAACAACTGCGCCGCTTTTTCCCGCGACTGGTGCCCCCATCCATTGGTGAGTAATACACCGCCCACGTCCAGGAACAGTACTTTTACATTCGATGAATCCATCTGGTTATTTTAATGCTTTTGCTTTTTTAACAATTTCTTCCACGGTTAAACCGAAGTGTTTAAACAGCGTTTCCGCCGGGGCCGATTCGCCAAAGGTATCGATACCAATAGCCACCCCATCTTCCGTCACATATTTACTCCAACCCAGTGTGGAACCAGCTTCAACAGAAATACGCTTGCGCAGTTTCGCGGGGAACACCTTCTCTTTATAAGATGCGTCCTGTTTAGCGAACAGCTCCCACGAAGGCATACTCACCACGCGTGCGGCAATACCTTCTTCTTTCAATTTTGCCTGTGCCTGCATGATCAACTGTACTTCAGAACCAGTGGCCATCAGTATCAGTTCCGGTTCGGCATGTGCTTCCGATACGATGTACGCCCCTTTTTCCAGTTCAGTTGCTTTTGTATACTGCTGCTGGTCGATTACCGGCAGGTTTTGCCTGGTAAGCACAATGGCTACCGGACCCGTTTTATGTTCGATCGCCACCCTCCAGGCCTGCGCAGTTTCATTTGCATCGGCCGGACGGATTACGATAAGGTTCGGGATCGAACGCAGTGATACCAATTGTTCAATAGGCTGATGCGTGGTACCGTCCTCGCCCAAACCAATGCTATCGTGCGTAAACACGTAGATGGGGCGTATTTTCATGATAGCCGCCAGGCGGATGGGCGGGCGCATGTATTCAGAGAATATGAGGAAGGTAGCGCCGTACGGAATGGTGCCCGGTAACAGGGCCATACCGTTTAACACCGCACCCATCGCGTGTTCGCGGATACCAAAGTGGAAGTTACGGCCCAGGCGGTCGTTGGGGCCGAAGGACGTATACTTTTCCAGGTTCGTGTCCGTAGAAGGCGAAAGGTCGGCCGAGCCGCCCAGCAGTGCGGGCAAGTGTGGAGCGATGGCGTTCAGCACCTTACCAGACGCTTTACGCGTAGCAATGCCGCCCTTTACCACGTCAAACACCGGCAGGTCTTGTTGCCACTCAGCAGGCAGTTCATTTTTGCTTTCTTCGAGATAGGTAGCGGCCAGTTCGGGGTACTTCTTTTTGTACGCGGCAAACAGTTCGTTCCATTCCTTTTCCAGCAGTTGGCCTTTATCGCCCGCCTCGCGGTAGTAGTTAAATACATCTTCCGGTACCGCAAACGATTCGTCCGGGTTAAAGCCGAAGCCTTGTTTTACCAGTTTAATTTCGTCGGCGCCCAATGGGGAGCCATGTACACCGGCGGTATCCACCTTATTGGGACTGCCATAACCAATGTGCGTGCGCACTTTGATCAGCGAGGGACGGTTTTTCTCTGCGATGGCGTTGTGTACGGCTTGCGAGAGGGCTTCGAGGTCGTTGCCATCCTTTACTACCTGCACATGCCAATGGTAAGCTTCAAAACGTTTAGCCACATCTTCTGTAAAAGTGATGCCCGTATCCCCTTCGATAGAAATATTATTATCGTCGTAGAAGTAAATGAGGTTACCTAGTTGCAGATGACCGGCCATAGAAGCGGCTTCCGAAGAAATACCCTCCATCATGTCGCCATCACTGCAAATAGCGTAAA